>NZ_CP126084.1:1974642-2632857 GCF_030122845.1 Paenibacillus woosongensis | reverse complement strand
CTCAGCTGGCTGTAACCGGGAACGTTGCCCGTAAAATTGAACAGGTATTTGGAGTTGGCATCATATGCCGCGAAGAGCGGATTCTCGCCTTTCAGTTCCTCGGCAACGGAGCTTCTTACAGGAATGCCGTTCTTCGAGGACTTCACCAATTCAGGATCTGTAGAGAAGAATTTAACGAAATCCTTGGCTACTTCTACTTTCTTCGCATTGCCGGATTGGAACACACTGGCGCCAACAACATACGTAAAGGACAGCGGATCTCCGCTTTCAGACGGAATATTGGCTAGGCGTACGTCAAATTTCGGCGATGTGCCATTCTCCATATTCGTCTTCATGTTGCTAAAGAGGATCGGGTTGGTAAAGCTAATGCCCAGCTGCTGATTTTGGAACATGGCATTGGCATCGTTTGAAGATACAGATTCAGCCCCAGGGTTTGTGTAACCGCTGTCATAAAGCTTTTTGAGCCAAGCCGCAGCCTTAGCGCCGTTCGCATCATCCAATACAATGTTGCCTTCGCTGCTGAAGAACTTGTTGCCGAACATTCTCAGGTAAGCCAGATTCCAAGTATCGCCTTGGTTATTCACGGCATACAGTGCCATTGGATAAGCATTCGCATATTTGTCTTTAGGCAGGTTATTCTTCAATCCGTCCAGGATTTGTTGGTACTCGTCCATGGTCCAGGTTTTGATTTCGTTCTCATCGCCAACGAATTTCTCTAAGCCGGCTGCTCTGAACATATCGGCATTGTAGACAAGCGTGCCGGGATTATGCTGGAATGGATAGAAATATACATCTTTTCCGAAAGTAACTGCATCCCAGAAGCTCTGGTCGATGTCCTTTTTAGCCTCATCGTCAACGATGTCTGTTAGCGGAACAAGCGCGCCGCGGTGAACATAGTCGCCCATTGGGAAGACGCTTTCAAAAAACACATCCGGAGGCGTGTTGCTGCTGAGGTTAACGTTGAGAAGCTGGTCGCGCTGATCTCCCGCAATCACTTCCACTTTAACGCTGGCGTCGTATTTATCGTATTGCGTTGCGAATTTCTTAGCCGCATATTTCAAGAAGCTGTCATAGTCAGCGCCTTGCTCCGATGCATCCAGGACGCCCTTCCATTGCGGCGTCAGCCATGCCGTAATTTCGACTTTTTCTTTGCCGCCCTTGCCTGCGTTGGATGATGCCGCACCATTGCCGGCTGTATTGTTTCCAGAGCATCCCGCAATCATCGAAACAATAACCATAAGTGCCACCGTTGTCATTAACAGACGCTTTTTAAACATTTGTAAGCCTCCTTAAGTAATAAAGATCCATCGTGAATAGATTAAGATTCTGGATTACTTGCAGTGACGTTCAACCGCCTGATCGATCATCTGAACGATCCCATCAATTCGGGCCGCATCTTCTTCGCTGATGTTATGCATTGGAGCTCTTACTCCGCCGATATCTATGCCTCTTCTTTTCAGTACTTCCTTGATGACGGCATACATGGAGCCATCCTGAGAGCATAGGGCGATAATAATGTCGTTAATGTCACTCTGAATCGCTGTCGCTTCGGCAAATTTGCCGGCCTTAACCCATTCATTCGCTTGCAGGAACAGCTCTGGCATTGAGGCGTACGTTCCGCCGATTCCAGCGTCGGCCCCCATGATTCTTCCGGATACGAACTGCTCGTCAGGGCCGTTAAATACGATGACGTCTGCACCGCCGACTTTTTTGAACCGCTCAATGTCCATGGTCGGCATCGAAGAATTTTTAACGCCGATGACTTTTTTATTCTCCAGCATTTTGGCAAACAATACCGGACTAAGCGTATATCCCGTCGTTTGCGGAATGTTATAAATAATGAAAGGAAGTTCCGTTGCCTCAATAATGTCGCTCCAGTATTTATAAACGGCATGATCTGGGAGCTTAAAGTAAATCGGCGGGATAGCCGATAGCGCATCATAACCCCGTTCCGCCGCATGCTTCGCCAATTCGATGCTGTCTCTCGTCGACGGAGCTCCCACATGGGCAATCAAGGTCATTTTGCCTTTCAGCTGGTTCGCAACATACGTTAGCACGGCTTTGCGTTCATCGAGGCTGTGATAGATGCACTCCCCGGAGCTTCCGCCAACGTAGACACCTTGCACTCCTTTGTCTAACAAGTAATCGCACAGATCCTTCGTCCGCGCTTCCGAAATATTGCCTTCTTCGTCATAGCATGCATAGAAGGCCGGTAAGATGCCATGAAACTTTTCTAATGAAGCCATTTTCTTTCCTCCTTGGTTGTCTGCATTGTCTTTGTCCTCGAATGGTCATGAGCTCTGGTTTCGTAAATTATTTTCGCTTTTATCTAATATATGAAAAATATTTCCGCCAGAAATCATGACAAGGTGTTCGTGTTCGTGTTAGATCCGATGACCTCCCCCGTTCGATGATACTAATGCGACATGAATCTGGAAGCCCTTACACAACTTTGGGTTGTTAGTATTTAATTTTGGCTCCTTCTATATTCAAGATATCATGAATTTTCGATTTTGTAAATTATTTTCTCCAGAATATAATTGTTGAAAATTTCTTCCCGTGTTAAGAATATTGAATTTCCTTTCCTGTCTTCATCCCCTTCTACAGAATATTGTGTTACCATATGATCAATTCATTCTAAGGAGAGTAAGCCTAATGACACTAGCAGAAGTGATGACGAAGCTCGAGGAACTGGGCACTGAGCAAACGAAGAAAACCTTTATGCGCCATGGAGCTAAGGAGCCCCTCTTCGGCGTCAAGGTCGGAGATCTGAAGAAGCTGGTGAAGCAGGTGTCCAAGGATCAGGAATTAGCTCTGGCTCTTTATGACACAGGCCATTCTGACGCCAAGTATTTGGCCGGACTGTCCATCAACCCGCAAATGATGACATTGCCCCAGCTGGAGCACTGGGTCAAACAGGCTAACTGGTACATGCTGGCCGAATATACGGTCGCAGGCGTAGCGGCAGAGAGCCCTTACGCGCTGAAGCTGGCACGGGAATGGATGCGTTCTGGTGACGAAATGGTCGCGACCTGCGGCTGGAGCACCTATGCCAATTACGTGTCCATTACTCCCGATGACCAGCTTGACCTGGAGGAAATCCGCGCCTTGCTGCGGCTGATCGAATCCACGATTCATGAGGAGCAGAACCGGGTTCGGTATACGATGAATATGTTTGTCATCATTGCAGGAAGTTATGTGACTGCTCTATATGATGAAGCCATTGGCGTCGCGGAAAGCATCGGCAAGGTTCACGTCGATGTCGGCCAAACCGCTTGCAAGGTTCCGTTAGCTGCCGATTACATTCGCAAGGTAGAGCAGCGCGGCAAGCTGGGCATCAAGAAAAAAACCTGCATCTGCTAAGGACAGCCATTCCTTTAGGACTATAGATTGAGTAAAATTCTGGCCACAGTGAAATAGATGATTAAGCCGGTGCCGTCCACGAGCGTCGTAATGAATGGCCCGGAGATCACGGCCGGGTCCGCCTTCAGCTTATGCAGAACGAGAGGCAGGATGGCGGCCACGAAGGAAGCCCACAGCACGATGATCATCGCCGTTAAGCCCACGACTAAGCCTACGTTCATCTCAACGCCGAGCATCCAGGCACGAAGGTAGGCGATAATAAAAATCGTTGAGCCGGTCATGATTCCAGTGACCAGTTCCTTCCGGATTACGCGAAACAGATCTCTAAAGTGCACTTCACCGACGGCAAGCGCCCGGACAAGCGTGGACACGGTTTGGGTCCCGGTATTGCCTCCGGTGCCAATGAGGAGCGGTATAAAGAATGCAAGCGATATGACTTCGGTCAACGTATCCTCAAAATGCCTTAACACCGTCCCGGTATACGCCTCGGCGACAAACAAAATCAGAAGCCAGATGATCCTTTTTCGATAGAGATGAAATACAGAGCTCTTGAAATAAGTACCCTGTAGCGGCTGGCTTCCGCCGAGCATCTGAATATCCTCCGTCGCCTCCTCCTGCATGACGTCGATCAAGTCATCGACGGTAACGACGCCAATCAGACGCTGCTGGGCGTCCACGACCGGCAGCGCAACCCAATCGTAACGCGACAGCAGCTCAGCCGTTTCCTCTTGGCCCATCGTAGCTGGGACGGAGATAGGTTCATCCGCGATTTCCTGCAACAGGGTAGCGGGATCAGCCATAATGATTTTTTTCAGCGAAACGACCCCTAACAGCTCCCCTTTCATTCCAGTTACATAAATATAAGCCGTAATTTCTGCCTCGCGCCCGACCTTGCGTATGTGCTCCAGCGTAGTATCCATCGTCCATTGGCCAGGTGCGGCGATATAATCAATTGTTGCCAGGCTCCCTGCCGTTTCCTCCGGAAACGTCATCAAAGTCTGCAGGCGCTTGCGGTAATCGTCCGGCAGCAAATCCAGCAGCTTGTCCGCCTGATAGCGATGAATCGCCAGCATCATATCCGCTACCACATCACTGGGCAGCTCATTGAGAATTTGCGAAGTCAGATTCACATCCAGATTGTGCAAAATCTTATATTGCATGAGCGGTTCCAGAAACTCCAAAATTTCCGCCGCCACGGCCGGGGGAAGAAGCTCCATCAGTCTAAGCTGCTCCTCCGCCTTTAATTTCTCCAGACTTTCTGCCAAATCAATCGGTCTAAACGCCACCACAAATGTAAGCATCTGGTCCTGATCCGCTGTCAAGATCTTCTGCCTCATTTGATTAAGATCGATCATTATAACGTACTCCTTTGAATTTGTTGTTCATGCCTAATATTCCATTATACCACGGTTGAAAGCAGGCAAAGCATGACTTACTAAGGTATAAGGCGCATGCTTTCTTCAGACAATAAAATCATGTCAACAGCCATCATGAAGCAACCTGCTTTTGATTTCATTGCTACTGAAACCGCTAACAGCTACGATAGTTATAGGATATATGAACTACTCATCAACTTCAGATTCAACAAATTATTATGTGGAGGTCAAAAAATATGGGTACTGCACAATCATCTGGCTTTAAAGTTCTAGTGCAGCGGTTCGGCCGTTTCCTAAGCGGAATGGTTATGCCGAACATCGGTGCATTCATTGCCTGGGGTCTGATTACAGCCCTGTTCATTCCGACAGGCTGGATCCCGAATGAAGGTATGGCTTCGCTTGTCGGACCAATGATCACTTACCTGCTCCCGCTCCTTATCGGTTACACGGGCGGACACATGATTCACGGCGTACGCGGTGGCGTTATCGGTGCCGTCGTAACGATGGGTGTAGTTGTAGGTGCGGACATCCCGATGTTCCTCGGAGCCATGATCATGGGTCCACTTGGAGCTTGGGTCTTGAAAATGTTCGATAAATCGGTTGAAGGTAAAATCCCTGCCGGTTTCGAGATGCTGGTCAACAACTTCTCCTCTGGTATCATCGGCGGTGCGCTCGCCCTAGGAGCATTTAAAGGCGTTGGCCCAGTCGTTCAAGCGTTCAGCAACGTTCTGGCTGCGGGTGTTGAGTTTCTGATTAATACGGGCCTGCTGCCGCTCGCTAACCTGCTGATCGAGCCTGCAAAAGTATTGTTCCTGAACAATGCCATCAACCACGGAATTCTTGGCCCGCTGGCATTGGAGCAGGTGTCCAAGGCAGGACAATCCATTATCTTTATGCTGGAGTCAAACCCGGGGCCTGGTCTTGGTATTCTGCTAGCTTACTGGGTATTCGGCAGAGGAATGGTAAAGAACTCTGCCCCTGGTGCGGTTATCATTCACTTCTTGGGCGGTATTCATGAAATCTACTTCCCGTACATCCTGATGAATCCGCGTTTGATCCTTGCGGTGATCGGCGGCGGCATGGCTGGTACGTTTACCTTCTCGATTCTGGGCGCGGGTCTCGTAGCTGCTCCTTCGCCAGGAAGTATTATCGCCTACATGGCGATGACGCCAAAAGGTGGATACCTAGCCATGTTCGCAGGTGTTCTGGTCGCAACCGTCGTATCGTTCCTGATCGCTTCCCTGCTGCTGAAGACTGCGAAAGACAGCGGAGAAGAAGGCGGGGACCTGGAAGAAGCACAAGCTAAGATGAAACAAATGAAAGCTGACGCTAAAGGCACCAGCACGCCTAACGCTTCTGCAGCCAACAATGAGGTTAAATCCAAAGAAGATGTGAAGAAAATCGTCTTCTCCTGTGATGCCGGTATGGGATCCAGTGCGATGGGCGCATCAATCTTGCGGAAGAAGGTCAACGCTGCCGGCTTGCCGATTACGGTTACCAATACAGCGATTAACGACATTCCGGCTGACGCGGATATTATCTTTACTCATAAGACACTGACAGACCGGGCACGTCTGAAAAATCCTAACGCAGAGCATATATCCATCGAAAACTTCTTGAAAAGTCCTGAATATGACGCGCTCGTCGAAAGATTGAGCAAGTAATCCCAAGCTTGGCGCTGACAGAGTTTCTGTCGGCGTTAAGCTCATTTCTCTCGTGAAGGATGATGCCATATCATAATGTCAACTAGACAACGTCGGATTGTAGAGCTGCTGTTCAATCAACAGAATGAAATTACAGCTGCAGATATCGCTACCGAGATTGGAACCAGTACGCGAACCATTCACAGGGAGCTAATTGATATTGAACCTGCCCTTGCGGCTCATGGCATTACACTTCACAAGAAGTCGGGAATCGGCATCAAAATCGAAGCGGACAGCGAGCAGATCGAATTGTTCAAACAAGAGCTGAATCTATCCGTGCCTGCCGAATATTCTCCCGAGGAACGGAAAATCCTGATTCTGTGCAAGCTCCTGCAGTATGATGAGCCGATGAAGCTGTTCACCCTCGCTCATGAACTAAATGTGACAATGCCTACGATTAGCAGTGATTTGGACCAGCTGGAGGATCAGATCAACGAACAGCAGCTGACACTCGTCCGCAAACGCGGCTACGGGGTTGAATTAACGGGCAGGGAACAAGCGAAGCGGCAAATGATCAGCTTGCTCGCTATCAAATACTTAGATGATTCCGATTTATTTGGACACCAAAATGATCCTAGCGATCATGCCGTTGTACACCCGCTGACCAACCAGCTTCTGAGCATGGTCGGCAAAGCGCAGTTTTTCAAACTAGAGCGGGCACTCTGGCAAATCAACAAGCAATACCCGATTCGTTTGTCAGAGGCGGCTTATACCCGTTTGCTGATCCGGCTATCCGTGGCTCTGACCCGAATCGAGCACGGCTGTCTTATTCGTCAGGATCAGGAGCTTGCTGCCCAACCGGCCACTTCATCCGTCAAGGACAACGGCCAGCTTGCCCGTCTCCTCCAACTGCTCGAATTAGAGCTCCCTCAGGCCGAGGAGGCATATCTAGGCAGCTTGCTCAGGGGCGAAGCACAACATGAGCTGGGATTGCTCGTCAACCATAACGACATGTCGCTCATCGAAACGGTAACCGAGTTGATCCGCTATATCGAGATCAAGACGCAGATTTCATTTATGAATGACCGCTCGCTCGTCGAGGGCTTGATCCAGCATATGCACCCTGCCTTTCAAAGGATTGCCAGCGGCATTGCCATTCGCAACCCGATTCTGACACAGATCAAAAAAGATTATGACGAACTGTTCACTCTCGTCAGGCAGGGCGTCGATCAGTTCGTGCAAACCCTCCACGTCCCGGACGAGGAAATCGGTTATATCGTGATGCATTTCGGAGCCGCCATCGAACGTTCCAAGCAATTTCCGTGGAAAGTTCGGGCCGTGCTCGTCTGCACGAGCGGCATCGGCTCGTCAAAGCTATTGGCGGTTCGTATTCACAAGGAGCTGCCGCAAATCGAGCTGATCGGCCATTTGTCCTGGTATGAAGCTGTACGGCTGCCAGCGGACGATTATGATTTGATTATTTCAACCGTGAATTTGCCGCTGGCCTCCGACAGGTATATTAAAATCAGCCCGCTGCTCACGGAGGATGAGGCCACAAAGCTAAGAGCTTTTATTCATGACATTACTTTAAAAAACAAAGAGCCCTCCCCCGCTGCCGCTGCTGACCCGGATCATGGCCCGCTCGATCGGCTGAGACAGCTGCATATCTACTCAGATATTGTGCTGCAGCTGCTGGAGAACTTCAGAGTTCACAGGATGAACCGAAGTTCCGGAGGGCCTGACCTGCAGAGCCAGCTGCTGCATATGATCTCCACGATTGAACAGCCCAGCGTATTGCTGAACAAAGAGAAGATCGTGGAGCAGCTGCTGCATCGGGAAGAGCAAGGCAGCCTGGTCATGCCCGACACGGAGATCGCCTTAATCCACACGCGAAGCGAATGGGTACAGCAGCCGCTCATTTCCCTGTTTCGCTACGATATGCCGATTAAGCTAAACCATGAAGCCGGTGATGTTAAGCAGGTCCTGTTGATGCTGGGTCCCATGAAGCTGGACAAGGCGAGTCTCGAAGTACTGAGCGAAATCAGCGGAATGCTGCTCCTCACCGACATGGTTGCACTGCTCGAGGAAGGAAGCAAGGAAGAGATCACAGGTTTCATCTCCGGGCAACTGGAGAAATATATGATAAGAAAATTGGATTGGAGAGATTAAACCATGGCTATTCTATCTACAGACAAAGTGAAACTCAACGTGAAGGTTCAAGACAAATACGAAGCTATCCGCATGGTGGGACAAATGCTGGTGGACGCTGGCCATGCCCCGCAGGAATATATCGAGAAAATGATCGAACGCGAAGACTCCCTGTCAACCTATCTTGGCGGCGGACTCGCCATGCCGCATGGCACGAATGAAGCCAAATCCATGATCAAATCCACGGGGATGGCTATTATTACCGCCCCGGACGGTATTGATTTCGGCGGCGATGAGCCTGCACGGCTAGTCATCGGCCTTGCAGCCATCCGCGATGATCACATGGGGATTCTAACGAACGTAGCCGTCCTCGTCTCGGATGATGATGAAATGGAACGAATCGTAAACGCGACTTCGGAAGAAGAGCTGATTTCGATTTTCGAAGAGGGGCTGAGCGAATGAAGGCCGTACATTTTGGCGCAGGCAACATCGGTCGGGGCTTTATCGGCTTATTGCTCTCGAAGTCGGGATACGAGGTGACGTTTGTCGATGTAAACGATACACTGGTCAACCTGCTGCAGAGCAAGCGGCAATATACGGTCACCTTGGCCAATGAGCAAGCCGATTCGATCATCGTCGAGAACGTAACCGCGATTAACGGCAACAATCAAGCCCTTGTCGCCGAAGCGGTCGCGGAAGCAGATATCGTAACGACCGCCGTAGGCGTCTCCGTACTGAAGCATATCGCTGCCGCAATTGCTCAGGGCATTGAACTGAGATTGTCGCGCAGCACCCGCCCTCTTCATGTCATTGCCTGCGAAAATGCCATCGGGGGCAGTACGCAGCTTAAAAACCATGTCTACGACCATCTGTCCGCAGCCGCAAAAGAGCAGGCCGATCAGTCGATCGACTTCCCCGATGCCGCCGTGGATCGAATCGTACCGCTGCAGCAGCATGAGGATCCGCTGCTCGTCACGGTCGAGCCTTTTTACGAATGGACGGTGGATCGGTCGGCCATGCGAGGGGAATTCCAGGAAATCGCCGGCGTCCATTATGTAGACCGATTGCTGCCTTATATCGAGCGCAAGCTCTTCACCGTGAATACCGGGCACTGTATCGCTGCCTATCATGGTTATCTGAACGGTTACGAGACCATCCAGGAAGCGATGAAAGATCCCGCAGTCGTCGACGAAGTTAGAGGAGCCTTGCAGGAATCGGGCGCGATGCTTGTGAAGACGTATTCGTTCGACGAGGCCTCTCACAAGCAGTATATCGAGCAAATTCTCGAACGCTTCATCAATCCTTATTTAACCGATGAGATTGCGCGCGTAGGCCGTTCCCCGATTCGGAAAATTTCTCCGAACGATCGGCTCGTAAGACCGGCACGCCTCGCTCATGAACTGGGGATCCCTGTCCCCCATCTGACAAAAGCGGTTGCCGCGGCTCTGCTATTCGACGAGAGCAGCGATCCGGAATCCGCCGAGCTGCAGGCCTATGTGCGCGAGCACGGGGTTCATGCGGCCATTGAGAAATACACGGAGCTGCCGCAGGATCACGCGCTGCATACCCAAATTGCCGATGAATATGCGAAGCTTAAAGAACGAGCGCAATCATAGATTGATCCAATGACAGACCAGAAGCCGCAGGACGATAGCGAATGATTAGCTACAGTCCTGCGGCTTCTTTCTTATGTAAATTCAATCCTATAAAAAAATTTAATTTTAAATAGCTATAATTTTACGTTTTTCTGTTACAATAGCAATTGCCGCGGACAAGCGGCTCAACCTCAAAAATATAAAATAAGGATAGGGATGAGAATTGAAATCTTCTGCGACTACTCAGCAACAAGATCTTTATAACATCAAGAAGCTGCCCATATTGATATCACTCATTATCGGCGCATTTTTTTCCATTTTGAATGAAACTCTGCTTAATATCGCATTGCCGAAGCTGGAAGTGGCGCTGGAGGTATCCGCATCTAGCCTGCAATGGCTGGCTACCGGCTACATGCTTGTCGTTGGCGTGCTGATTCCCGTATCGGCGCTGCTCGTGCAGTGGTTTACGACGAGGCAGATGTTCCTGGGCGCTATGGTGCTGTTTACGGTGGGGACGCTTCTTTGCGGAATCGCCCCGAATTTTGAATTATTGCTGATCGGCCGCTTGCTGCAGGCGAGTGGAGCTGGTCTTATGCTGCCCGTCATGATGAACACGATTCTCGTGCTGTATCCGCCGGAGACGCGCGGGGCGGCCATGGGCACGATCGGACTTGTCATTATGTTCGCTCCGGCGATCGGCCCTACCCTTTCGGGTTTGATTCTTCAGGTTGCCGAATGGCGCTGGCTGTTTTTCCTGGTGCTGCCTTTTGCAATCATCTCCATTGTGGTATCGTTCATTTTCTTGAAAAATGTCACCACTGTCACCAAACCTAAAGTCGACGTGCTGTCGATTATGCTGTCTACGCTTGGGTTCGGCGGCATCGTATTCGGCTTCAGCAGTGCGGGTAAAGCGGATACGACCTGGGCCAGCACGGAAGTATACGTCCCGTTAATCGTAGGCGGCGTGTCATTGCTTCTATTCGTCATCCGGCAGCTAAGGTCGAAGGAACCTATGCTCGATTTCCGCGTTTTTAAATTCTCGATGTTTACGCTCACGACGATCATGCTCATCATCGCGATGATGACGATGTTTTCGACGATGCTGCTGCTCCCCTTCCTGATGCAAGGGGTGTTCCTGATGACGACCTTCGCGGCCGGGCTGGTCCTCCTTCCCGGAGGATTGCTCAACGGACTAATTTCGCCGGTTACCGGCAAGCTGTTCGATAAATTCGGCCCCCGCGCCCTCGTTATTCCGGGCAGCACGCTTCTGGTCATCATCATGTGGCTGTTTACGCGAATTGATTTGCAGACGACGACAGGGATTCTGGTCCTGCTGCATGTTCTGCTGATGGTGGCCATCGCGATGATTATGATGCCGATGCAAACCAATGGACTAAACCAGCTGCCGCAGCGGATGTATCCGCACGGGACGGCAGTATTGAACACTTTGCAGCAAATTGCCGGAGCTATCGGCGTGGCGTTGTTCATCAGTATTATGACTTCAGGACAGCAGTCTTATTTCATGTCGTTGACGGCGGAGCCGACGCCTGCGCAAATCGCGGAGGGTTTGCTGTCAGGCATTCATAGAGCTTTTGTAATCGGCTTGGTATTCGCGATTATCGCTTTAGTGCTATCGCTATTCACGAAGCGGACGAAAGCTCCTGAGGAGCAGTTCGCAGCCAGCAACAGACCGTCTTAGTAGGCTCTATATGAACAAAAAGGACGATGCCCTCCGCCCTCGCGGGCGGGAATCGTCCTTTTTGCTCGGGACATTTTCTGAATAGTAATTACCATAATAAAAGAAGGATATATTAAATCAGCAAACGAATATCCTACATTAGAATTTTTAATTCTGAGAGGAGTGATGTGGTATGAAAAATATCCATGTTGCCATTGTTTTAAGGAAGGTTACGACCTCATCGTAGAGGTAAAATTCCTCTACGAAGTAAAATTTGGGAGGAATTCCGTATGGCCGTTGAATTAAAGCCAGTCTCTATTGAAAATTGGTATGAATGCACCAAGCTTCAAGTTAATCCGGAACAGCTTAATGTCTTTCCAGCTCCTGTGGTTTTTTGGATTGCAGAATCTAAATATGTTGATGATTTTGAATTGCGTGCTATTTACTCAGAAGAGATTCTAGTCGGATTTCTCGTATTTTGTACGAATCCAGATAAGGATGGTAACTATTGGATTCCTGCAGTAATGATTGACGATAAGCATCAAGGTAAAGGTTATGGCAGAGCAGCAATGGAAGCCTTAATTCAGTTCATGAGTGCATCGAATTGTACAAGAATAATGATTGGACATCGACCAGACAATCAAATTGCGGGTAAGTTGTATGAATCTTTGGGTTTTAATAGAGTTAGTGAAGAAGTAATAGACGGTGAAATCGTATCTCTACTTCGAATCAGTTAACAAATGGACTGCCGGCACCTGTCGGCAGTCTTTATAATATATATCAGATAACTTCGTTCATAAAGTCAATCGTTCGCCGAAAAGCGTCCTGCACCTCAACCTCCGCAAAATGCTGGTCGAAAACATGGTCCGCTCCAGGGATCGTGATCAGCTCCGCCGGCACCCCGAACTTGCACAGCTGTTCATACATCAGGACGGACTGCTCGTAAGGAACGTCCGTATCCTTGTCTCCGTGAAGCAGTAGAGTCGGCGGAAAATCCTCCCGTACGTTGCTGAGCGGATTATACATTTCCAGCAGGTTTCGGTCTCTGACAGGATCAAGACCCGACATTTCCGTCAGCCATACGCCCTGCTGGCGGCAATATAAATAATAATTGAACCGATCCCACTCACCTTCGGATACCGTTATTGCAGCTACTGAGCGCAGAGCTTCCTCCCGGCTCACCATCGGTCTTTGGCAATAATGCTCGCTTGGTTTCATTACCCAGTCGCCAAGGATATCTCCATAACCATAGAAGGACACAATCGCCTTTGGTTTCAACTCCATCGTTCCCATCAACAAGCTCAAGTAGCCGCCCGCCGAGCCGCCCATCAGTACTAGCTTGTCCGCATCAAACCCATACCGCTGCGAAGCATTTGATTTAATCCACCTAATGGCATCTCTTATATCCTGGACGATGTCATAGAGCTTTGTCTGCGGAGCCAGCCGGTAATCGATGCTGACGATCGTGAATCCCGCTTCATAATACAGTTCGATGTGTTGGAGCGGCAGCCAGCTTCGTGAGCCGAACATCAAGGCTCCGCCGTGGATATACATGAGGACGGGCGAATGCTTGCCATTGCTGTATATATCCGCTTGGATTGTACAGCCTTTCACCTGCTTGTATATGTGCGTCTCTTTTTTCATGTCATCCCCCCACGATACAAGGTCAAATGTCTGATAACTCATTTTACAACGGATGCCGTTTATTTCACAATATAAAACGGCCGCTTACCGTATAACGGTTCAAGCGGCCGTTCAAGAAATGATTGATCCTTAAATCGTTTCTAAAAGCTTGAGCAGCTGCCCACGGTCGGAAACGGACAAAAGCTGGCTTCTGAAATCATCGTCCATCAGTTTCCGGGACAGCGCGACAAGAATTTGCAAATGCTCGTTCCCTTTCGCTTCCTCCGGTACGGCAATCATGAAGACAATCGAGACGGGCTGACCGTCGATTGAGCTCCAATCCAGCGGATTCGCGAGCTTAGCGAAGGCTAGAGCCGGTTCTTTCACGCCGGACGATTTGCCATGGGGAATGGCTACCTTAAAACCGATTCCCGTAGAGCTCATTTTCTCACGGTTCATTACCGCTTCTAAATAAGCAGATTTATCGGCAACCGCTCCGGATTGTTCGAGGGCGTCAATCATCGCGTGGATGCATTCCTCCCTGCTTGCTGCATTTAATGGCATCAAAATAGCATGTTCGTTCAGGAGTTCAATAATTTTCAAGTTGTTCACCCACCTAGTTGTTAATTACAGGTTTTTTCAAAACGGATAGTATTAAGGCTGTTACGATGGTTCCGATCGCAATCGCCAGTGCATACAGACCTACTTGCGTTACGGCATTGGGAATCGCCAAGACGAAGATTCCGCCATGGGGTGCTTGCAGCGTAGCCCCAAACAGCATGGACAAGGCTCCGGTTACCGCCGAACCTGCCATAATGGAAGGAATTACGCGGAATGGATCGCCGGCCGCAAACGGAATCGCACCCTCGGTAATGAATGAAATGCCCAGTACGGCGGCTGACTTGCCCGCATTTCTCTCATCAAGCGTAAATTTCTTCGGCGCGATGATGGTAGCCAGCCACAATCCGAGCGGCGGGGTCATCCCCGCGGCCATCACCGCGGCCATCGGACCATAGACACTGCTGGCCAAAAGGCCAACCGCAAAGGTGTAAGCAGCTTTATTCACCGGACCGCCCATATCGAAAGCCATCATAGCGCCGAGCAGCAGCCCGAGCAGCACCGCATTGGTAGAGCCGATCGTATTTAGCCAGTTCGTCAGTCCGTCCATCGTGAATTTGACCGGCTCTCCGATGACGTAGATCATGAGCAATCCGGTAATGCCTGTTGCCAGAAGCGGAATAATCAGGATCGGCTTAAGGCCTTCCAGGTTGCGCGGCAGCTTGATCCAATCTTTAAGCCATTTGGCCAAGTAACCTGCCAGAAAACCGGCAGCAATCCCGCCGATGAATCCCGCGCCGATTTGCGAAGCCAGCATCCCACCGACAAGGCCTGGGGCCAGTCCCGGCTTCTCGGCGATCGAGAAAGCGATGAACCCGGCAAGGATGGGCACCATCAGAGCGAAGGCTGCTCCTCCGCCAATATCCATAAGCGCTGCGGCCAGTGTACCCTTCTCATTAAATGCTTCAATACCAAAAATAAATGAAATCGCTATCAACAATCCGCCAGCAACGACGAGCGGAAGCATCGCCGATACCCCTGTCATCAGATGTTTGTATGGCCCTTTGCGTGAAGCACCACGCTCAGATTTCGCTTGATTGATCTGCTTCAAGTAATCATCAGCAGATGCCGCCTTCATCGCCAAGGCCTGGTCGAGCAATCCGGCAGGGTCTTTCAACGCTTGGGCCACACCCACCTTCACCACAGGCTTACCCGCAAACCGGGATTCAAGGACATCGGTATCCGCAGCGAGAATCACCGCATGAGCCTCGGCAATATCCTGCTCCGTCAGTTCGTTCTCGACTCCAATTGCACCGCGCGTCTCCACCTTGAGCTCGATGTTCTTCGCTTTCGCCGCCTTGATGAGCGACTCCGCAGCCATATACGTATGAGCTACTCCCGTGGGACATGCCGTTACAGCTATGATTTTACTCATTGTTCATTCTCCTCCTCATCATGATGAACTTCCCGCCCGGTTACATCATCGGTTCGATTTCGATCCGGTCAAGCGATTCCTCCACTTGATCCATCGTACAGACATCGGTTCCTGATTTGGATGCGGTGACCGTACCCGCCGCTGAGGTCCAACGTGCCATCTCCGCGGTTGTCTTGCAGTCAAGCAGACAGTATGCCATCGCAGCGACCATCGAATCCCCCGCCCCAACCGTGCTAAGCGGTGTAATCGGGAATGGCCTTGCGCGATACGCTTCCTCTTTCGTAACCAGAATCGAGCCCTCGCCTCCCATGGATACCAAGACATAAGACATGCCTTTGCTAACCAAACCTCTTGCTGCTGATACAATTTGTTCCTCGCTCGTGAATTTCGTTCCAAATAGCGTCTCCAACTCATGAATGTTGGGCTTAAGGGCAAAAGGCACGGCTTCGATTCCGCGGGCCAGAGCCTCTCCGTCAGCATCCAAAATCGTTCGCACCCCCTTGCGATTTGCAATTTCGATCAGACGACGATAGTAATCTGCAGGCGTTCCCGGAGGCAAGCTTCCTCCGAGGACGACGATAGCCGCTTCGTCCAGTCCGGCTTCATAACAGGCAAGGAACTGTTCCAAATGCTCTCGGCTAGGTACGCAGCCTGCTTCGTTAAGTTCGGTCGTTTGCTTTGTATGTTCATCGACGACCTTCAGATTCGTGCGAGTCTCTCCTTCAGCCTCGATGAACCGAGACGGAATTCCCTGTTCACTCAGCTTATCTAAGATGATTTTTCCTTGATGCCCTCCCTGGATCCCCCATGCGATGACAGGAACCGAGAAGCTATGTAAAACTTTGGCGACATTGATGCCCTTGCCCCCGGCATCTGTGCGCATCGTCTTGATCCGGTTCAATTCGCCCGGCGCGAAGTGTTCCACTGTTACAGTCTTGTCTACTGCCGGATTTAAAGTTACCGTATGAATTGTCTTCATCTTGATGTTCTCCCCGCTATCGTGACTTTGATCCCTTCCGCTTCCATCTCGCCGATTGCCTGCTCTGATACCGCTTCATCGACGATACAGTGATGAATTTCCGACAAATCTGCAACCTTCGCAAATGAAACTTGACCGAATTTGCTATGGTCAGCCACTAAAATAATTTGCTTAGCCGCCTGAATCATGCAGCGCTTCGTTTCCGCTTCAGTCAAATTCGGCGTGGTCAGGCCGGCGTCCGTATCTACGCCATTCATCGCCAGAAACAATTTATTTACGCGAATGGCTCCAATGGAACGATTCGCTAGCGGACCAACCATCGCTTGGGTTTCATGACGCAGCGTACCTCCGGTAAGCAGGATCTGAATATGCTTGGCCTGCTTTAGCACCTCTGCGACCATATTCGAGTTCGTGACCACGGTCAGCTCCTGGAAGTCTTTCAGATGCTGAGCCAAATAATATGTTGTCGTACCCGAATCGAGAAAGATCGTATCCCCCTCCTCGATGAAGGCTAATGCGCTGCGGGCGATCTCTTCCTTTTGTGACCGATAGCGGTCTTCTTTCTCGATAAAGGTCGGTTCCACACTATCCTGCTCAATGGCGACCGCACCTCCATGCGTTCTGCGCAGCTGTCTCGCTTCTTCCAAGTCTCTTAAATCCCGGCGTACGGTCGATTCGGATACATTGAACTGTACAGCCAGCTCCGGAACCAATGCCCGGCCTCGGCTTTGTACATATTGCGCGATCTCTCGTTTGCGTTCTTCTTCAAAAAGGGTTGTCATTGTTCTAACCTCATTTCTAGTGCGGTTTCTATCTTTATAATATATATCATAAACTTAGAAGATTACGCTCATACGTGATCGTTTGCTGTTGTTTATGATTATATATGATCGTTTTAATTTTGTAAAGCGTTTACAACTAAATTAATGGCACGAATTCGAGAAAATGTAATCACAAATAGTCAAATATGAGCATTATTTGTTCGAAATACCTTGTTATACAAAAAAAGCCCCTTGTCAGCCAATATAGAGGCTAACAAGGAGGCAAGCCGGGTTGCATAATTCCCGATCTTATTATTGTTCTTCGGAGACTACCGTAAACCGCTTATTTACTCGTTGCTCTGCGGACAACTGGAATTACTTCTGCAGCGAGGAGTTCAATGCCTGAAGCAACTTTATGAAATGGTATGCCGCCGATGTCAATCTGTGCGATGAAACGTTGATGTCCAAAAAGCTCGTACTGACGCAGAATTTTCTCTGCAATCTGCTGTGGGCTGCCCACAAACAGGGCCGTATTCGGACCTGTCATCTGTTCATAATCAGCTCGCGTCATTCTGAACGCCATTCCTCGCTGGCGGTTCACATACGACCAATAATTCGAGTAATAAGGATAAAATTCATCCTTGGCTTGCTGGGTAGTATTCGAGACGTACCCGTGCCCCGTCACGCCCAGCTTAAGAGCTTCAAAATCATGTCCAGCCTCTATCCCCGCGCTACGGTATGCTGCGACAAGAGGCATAAATCGTTCCGGTTCACCGCCAAGCATCGCTATAGCCATTGGGACCCCTAACCGGCCTGCGCGAGCAGCGCTAGCCAGCGTCCCCCCGACACCCACCCAGATGGGCAGCTGCTTTTGTACAGGCCGAGGGGAAATTTCGGCATTCCTTAGCGGGGGGCGAAATTGTCCGCTCCAAGTTATTTTGTCATTCTTGTTAAGTTTTAAAAATAAATCCAGATGCTCTGAAAACAATTCATCATAATCGCTGGTGCCATAACCGAAAAGAGGGAAAGACTCCACAAATGCCCCTCGACCAGCAACAATCTCTGCCCGGCCGTCCGACACTAGATCTAACGTCGCAAAGTCTTCAAACAGACGAACGGGATCTGCCGTGCTAAGCACTGTGGTTGCGCTTGTCAGTTTGATTCGCTTCGTGACTTGAGCAATGGCGGCCAAAATCACCGGAGGAGCGGACACGGCATAGTCCAGCCGATGATGTTCACCAACTCCAAAAACATCAAAACCCGCCTCATCCGCAAGTTTTGCCGCTGCGATGATATCCTTAATCCTTTGCTGTGCACTAACCTTTGTTCCGGTAAGGGGGTCGGGACCTAGATCTGCAAGCGTATAAAGTCCAATTTCGATACCTGAATTTAAAGACCGTTCTCCCTCTTTCATGACACTCCTCCTGTAAAGCTTTTTAGGATCAGACCAGCATTAGAATACGATTCCCTGACGGGTCGGCTGCAGCGAATGCCCCATTTTCCTCTGTAACAGATGCACCTATATTTTTCAAATTTGCGATGACTTGCTCTCGTGCTGCAGCATTGGGATACATTAATGTAAACGCCTTGAGACCGGCACTGTTCTCAGCTGGACGGGGGGCACCCACACCATTCCATGTATTTAATCCAATATGGTGATGGTATTTACCCGTAGAAATGAACATCGCCTGCGCCCCATATCGGTTGACGATCTCGAATCCAAGTCCCTTAACATAAAATTCTTCCGCCCGATGCAAATCAGATACGTGCAAATGGATATGCCCCATCACTGTTTCGGCAGGCAACCCTTCCCATGCTTTGTTCTGATCTGCTCCCGATAGAAGGTCACTAAAATTCAATGGATCCACAGCCATTTCCACTTCACCTTTATTCCATACCCATTCCGAAGGATCACGGTCTCTGTAAATTTCAATCCCGTTTCCATCCGGATCCGATAAGTAAAGAGCTTCACTGACAAGATGATCGGAAGAACCGATTCTTAGCCCAAGATGAGCGAAATGCTGAACGATGCGCGCCAAATCAGAGCGGCTAGGCAGGAGCAAAGCAAAATGGTACAAGCCCGTGGTCTTTCCTTGCATCGGCACGACGTTATCAGGTTGTTCAATGGACAGCAAAACCGTCTTTCCATCTGCGGTCAAGTTCGCTGTTTTTTCTGTTTGGTCCAGGACCTTAAACCCGATGATCTCCTTATAAAATTTCAGCGCACGTTCTAAATGTTGAACCTTTAGATTTACTTGCCCGACATAAATATTGGGTTCACGGTGAAAGCTCATCATACACACCCCTTTTAAGCTTTTTTCGTCTGGAACAAAATATTGTCTAATGCCCAGGAAGTTTTATTCTTCAAGGCGAGATAAACGGAAATGACAAGTAAAATCAAATCCAGCTCATATCCAGCCATTTGTCCATTGCCAAGGAAGCCTATGGCAAGTTTTACTTTAAAAATCGCAACCGCCATGATAATCGCGAATAAACCGGCGACAACCCTTGTTCCAAGCCCTAATATCATTGCAATGCCGCCTAACAATTCAACTAGCGCTACAACATAGGCAGCAAAACCAGGCAGCCCCAAGCTTTCGAAAAAGGTCGCAGTACCAGCAATTCCACTTTGGAATTTGTCCAACCCGTGTATCAAGAATGTGATACCTAAACTCAACCTCAACAAAGTCAAACCCAACTCATCTTTTCTTACCATTGACTAAACACTCCTCCATTATGATGCCAACCGTATAAACCGGAAAAACAAAGCCTCAATTTATCATTTGGTTACTTTATGTAAGTTATTATATTTATATAACTAACAAACGTCAAGTGTGTAATTATGTAAAAGTAATGATAGAACTTGTGGAAAGTGATATACTAAGGATATAAGGAGGGGATTCGATTGGATAAATCAATTTGTCCGGGGTTTGAACAAGCTATGGGTTTACTAAGCCAAAGATGGACGGGATTGATAATTTATCAGTTATTATCTGGCCCGCAGCGCTTTTGTAATATTGAAACGGCAATCGGAATAAGCGGCAAAGTGCTTTCAGAGAGATTGAAGGATTTAGAGAATGAAGGAATAATCAAAAGAGAAATTTATCCGGAAACTCCTGTACGGATTGAATATTCCTTAACGGATAAAGGTTTAGCATTTGAACCTATTTTTAGTGAAATCGAAAAGTTTTCTCAACATTGGCTAAAAACATAATTCCTGCATATTGAATGATGGGGCCGGATAAAGTCCAAAGTTCAGCTCCTCATTAATAAAACACCGAAGCTCAGGAACTTACAGCTCCTAGTGCCTCAGTGCTTTTCTTCGGTGAGTTATTATCCTTTTACAATTAATTGTGTTTGGATCCCGAAAGGATCATTTACTGTAATAGCATTTTCTACGCGTTCGAATGCTAAGCCTGCTTCTATAATCCGGGCCTCCACCTCGGCCAGCGCCTGCTGATGAGGCAGTGTTACGGTGTAATACGCCAAGCCGGTTGCATCAGCAGCTGCAGGCGGCGCACCCACTCCTGCCCAGGTGTTAAGCCCAATATGGTGATGGTAACCGCCCGCGGAAATGAACAATGCAGCCGAGCCGTAATGAGCCGAAACCTCGAAGCCGAGCACATCGCAGTAGAAATGCTTGGCCTGCCGGAGATCGCCTACATGAAAATGAACATGGCCAATTACCGTATCAGCAGGGAGTCCCTGCCACTGCGCCTGTTCGGATATATGCAGCAGCCCCTCAATATCCACAGGATCGGTCGTCATCACATACTCCCCGTCGGCGCTGCGCTGCCAGGTTTCCCGCGGCCGATCCGCATAAATTTCTATCCCGTTATTGTCCGGATCATTCAGATATAGAGCTTCGCTTACAAGGTGATCCCCCTGACCGACTGAAACATTATGCTTGGCCAAGTTGCGCAGCGCCAAGCCAAGCGACACTCTGTCGGGCAGCAATATTGCAAAATGATAAAGACCGGAAGAGCGGCTTGCCGATATGCGATAGCTGTCGTTTGCTTCCAGAACTACGAGCGCATGGCGCCCATCGGCAGCAAGCTCGGCCACATTGCCCTCTTGCTTCAATAGCTTCAGCCCAATCACCTCTTCATAGAAAGCGATTGAGCGTTCTAAGTTTTGTACCTTCAAACGAACCAGGCCAATCTCCGCCTGCGGATGAATAATTTGTGCCATATGTAGGGCCCCTTCCGTCAATATATAAAATGCAAAAAAACTTGTAATCACATCAGTTACAAATGTTGTAATCAGTATAGTTACAATTAAACTTTTTGTCAATAACCACCTTCAGCGTAAATACGGTTAAGACTGGGCAATCAAGTCTTGCTTGTATGCGTGCAACTTTTTTCCAAACAAATCGTCCAAATATTCGAGCAATAATTCCAAATTCCGATGGAAGGAGAACTCCATGAATATCACAAAAAAAGCTTCATCCAAAATTGTAATGATCGGACTGGCGGCCATGTTGTCCATCGCTCCGGTCGCCTTTTCCTCGGCCTCACCAACTGCCGCAGCGGCAAGCAGCAGCAATTCGAAATCGAGTATCAAACTGTTAATTAACGGCCAGGAATACTCACCTTCATCTGCGCCACTATTTTACAAAGACTCTGTCTATTTGCCGCTTAGGGATATCGGCGAACTGCTGGGCAGCGTCGTATTCTGGAACGCACAGGATCACAGCGTGACGATGACCTATCCCAATCGCATGGTGTCCATGAAACTAAATGCTTCCATTGCAACCGTTAACGGTACAACGGTGAAGCTGAATTCCCCGGTTATCGTGCGCAGCGGCCGTACCTTCGTGCCCATCCGCTTCTTCTCGGAAGCGATAGGAGCTGGCGTAGAGTGGAATGCCGCCAAGAAAACAGTATTGTTAACCCAGAAATCGCCCTATGTTCAGGGAATTGGCGTGAATACAAGCATATGGCTGAATAAGAACACAGGCGATTTATATTTTGCTTACCCGTTTGAAGCAAAGCCGGAACACGTGGGCCAATTGAATGTCGATATTCAAGAATTCACGACGATCAGCGCCTACAGCATGCCAAGCGCCCATCAGAGCTATATCATTACGGTTGAAGACAATTATGGTGAACCACATGTCCATACGAATGTGTACACGGCCTTCATCAAAGACAATCAGGTCATCAGCCAGAGCAAAGCTTATTATTTCCAGCGTTATGAGAAAAATGCCGTAGTGGATCAAGATGGGAATGCGGTTCTCACCGATGGCAAGCTGCTATCAATCATTGACGCCGATGGCCAGGTCATCCGGGAATATGATCTGCCTCAGCTTACCGGCAAAGACGAGAACCACTCCGTTCTAGCTGTAAGCTCATCCTATTTGCTAATCCGCCCGAATCTAAGCGGGCATCTGACATTGATCAACTTGAAGGATAACTCGGCAACCTTATTGTATCAGCAGTTCCTGAGCGGTGAAGAACTTGAATATGCCGAAATGAACGATGTCCCGTATCATGGGGATAATCTTGTCTTTTTGGGTGAGACCGGGGATGGCGGTCTGCAATTCGAGAACCGCAGCCTATATGATAACCATAGTAAAAAGTACGTATTCAAGCCGCAATAAAAGAAGAACCGGGTTTTCCCGGTTCTTTTTCTTTTGCATTAGGCTTATGGCGTCTTGTGCCGTATCAAATTCTCACGCAGGTAATTAATATACGTCAACAATGGCCGTTGTTTCATAACCGTTATAAGTTACCTTCAAAGAAGTTCGACCTACCTTCAATCCAATGATGTGACCATCCTCTATCCGAGCGATTGCGGAGTCGCTAACCTCAAAATGGCTTTCGCCAGTAACATCTGCGAGCTTGTTGCCTTCCTGATAATATACAATTAAATCCAGCGGTTCGCCGATGTTAACACTATATTCTGCAGAGTCCAACAGAACAGCCGTGTACGTCCTCACGACAAAGACCGGTTGCTTCTGCCGACATGTTGTTAAATACCGCCCGAATCTTCGTTTGTCCGAGACGATGTCCCGTCAGATTGCCTTCCTCATCAAGAAACAATAGATTCATCTTCCGAGGTATTAGCAGCTTGTCCGGTGACATTGCTCTTCACTCCGCCATACACAGCTGTCACTACCGTATCCAGCCTTTGCCCCTCGACTAGCGAGTAAGCGTTAGAGTCAAAGCTCGGCCAGCTTCCAAAGGAGCTTCCTCATTCGCCCCTTTGAATTTCAGCAGCTTTTGATCCGCGATTACGACAGCTCCTCCGTCCGTTGTAGGAGCCATCTTGCTTAATCCGCTCAGCGTTCGCTGCCATTGCACATTTCCGTTTTATTCCGTCTTTTAAATGCCTTCTGTCGTACCTAGCAGATAACCGCCATCCGCTGCTTCCTCAAGGGATTTCACTTCTCCTTTAAAGGAAAGCGGGAGATACAGCTCCGTCTCGTTTGAGGCTGTATTTTTAATGAATACAACTTCATTCGTCTCGGCATCCGTGGCAAAAATGACGTATCCTCCATCCTTGAATAGAATATTTGAATTAAGTAGAACGCCTGCTGTCTTTTTAAATGATTGATGCTCGCTGAAGTTGCACTACAAATGAATCTCCGTATTGGCTAGAATTCTTAACGTGCTGAACTATCTAAGTTCATGCTTCTAAATTACTCCTCTCCTCCTATCATGTTTAATACTGAAAATTGGACAAGCTCGTATTTTACCACCTCCTGGTTCAACTTATATAATTAGACTAGGATGCACACTGGAACTTTCACTATATTTCCCAAAATTATATAATTTTAGAGTAATATCAAACCGATTTAAATACATGGAGAGCGATTCTGACGGCTTCTGGCGATAAAAGCTCTCCCCCGGGCATATGCGTGATTTCCTCGCTATACAG
This sequence comes from Paenibacillus woosongensis, assembly GCF_030122845.1. NCBI lineage: Bacteria > Bacillati > Bacillota > Bacilli > Caryophanales > Paenibacillaceae > Paenibacillus > Paenibacillus woosongensis. The sequence continues at coordinate 2,608,816 of NZ_CP126084.1, read as the reverse complement.
TTCCTCCAGCGCTGCGACATCCTTTAGCATGTGACCGGTTAGTATGGCCACGGCCGTCTCTTCTTTATCAATAGTCCCATTCGCTCTAAGCTTCTTTAACCCAGCCAGCGTGGCAGCAGAGGCTGGCTCGCAGCCGATTCCGCTGCGATCAATGACCCGCTTGGCCAGCATGATTTCTTCATCGCTGACTGCTACCGTCACCCCTTGCGTTAGTTCCAGCGCAGCCAAGGCTTTCCGCCAGCTGGGCGGATTGCCGATATTCATGGCACTGGCTCGGGTGAAAGGATTAGGCTCCGGCACAAGTGTCTTCCCTTTTTGCTCTACCATCCGATGAAAGGGACTAGCTCCCTCTGCCTGTACAAGCGCTATTCGGGGCAGCTTATCAATCATGCCCAGGCTCCATAAATCGTCCAAGCCTTTGCCTAGCGCGGACACATTGCTGAGAGCGCCTCCGGGAATCGCAATCCATTCGGGCATTTTCCATTGCAGCTGCTGCGCCAGCTCGTAGACGATGCTCTTCTGTCCTTCAATCCGATAGGGATTCAGCGAGTTGCACACATACAATCCAAGATCGTCGCCCCATGTTTCCAAGAAGGCTACCCCGTCGTCGTAAGTGCCATCAAACCGTATAATCTGTGCCCCGTAGGCGGTAGACTGACTGATTTTTGCCGGAGAGATATTGCTGGCTGGCGCAAAGACTAGGGAGAAGCTCCCGGTCCAGGCTGCATACATTGCCAGGGATGCCGAGGTATTTCCAGTCGATGAACAGGCAAAAACACTACTCCCTACAGATAAACCATGCGAAACGGCTGCAGCCATGCCGTTGTCCTTGAAGGAGCCGCTCGGATTCTCGCTCTGCGCCTTCAGCTTCAACTCTCTGATGCCGGCATAAGCTGCACAGGCCTGTGAGAGATACAGTCCCGTGTTCCCCTCTCCCCTTGTCGCCAACACCTTCTCCGGCAATTCCGGGGCAATTAGCTCCTTATATCTCCACACCCCGCTGGCATAGATTGTACCCCGCTCCATAAAGAGCCTCTGTTCAAAAAGCCGCCTTAACCATTCGCCGTCCAAGCCGCTTAAATCCCGCCATATTTCCAAAATTCCACCGCAATGACAGCGGATCCGCCATTGTCCACCGAACTCTCCCCCGCACTCCAAGCATCGCAGCGTGTATTCCCTGCCATTTCCGTTCCCCATTCAAACCTCTCCTCGCTTCCCCACGAATTTGATTTAATAAGACTACAATAATGGATAGCAAGAAATAAATAAAATATATATAATTTAGGAATGAATAAATATTATTTATATATAAGAGAGGGCTTGTCCCATGAATATCCATGCTTTACGCATTTTTTATGAAATTTCACGAGCCGGAGGGGTCAGCAAGGCGGCCGAGCAGCTTAATATCAGCCAGCCGGCAGTGACGATGCAGCTTCGCAAGCTGGAAAAGGAATTGCAAATGCGCTTAACGCGCCTGGAGGGAAGAAATGTAGTATTGACCGATGCGGGGAAATGGCTGGCGGCTCAGGCGGACCGGCTGTTTGCCCTCGAAGCCGAAATCGACAAGCAGTGCATTGCCTATCAGCGAGGAAGCATTGGCAGTTTGAAAATATCAGCCACTTATTTGCCGGCAAATTATTTGCTGCCTGATTGGCTCGCGCAGTATCAGCGATCGCACGCCGCGGTTGAAATCAGCATGGTGTCTGGAAATGTGCAGTTTGCACTAGACAGGCTGCTTCGTTATGAGACCGATATGGCCTGGATTGGCGGTTCGCATCAGCAGCTTCCGGCGAACATCGACTTCATCCCGGTTCATGAAGACGAATTATGGTTCGTAGCGCATCGCGATCATCCCCTTGCCGGACGAAGCATTTCTCCTGTCGAGTTGTTCGTCTCCCCTTTTATATTAAGGGAACCGGGGAGCTATACGCTTCAGGCGCTGATGTCGCTCTGCCGGGCAGCAGAAATACCCGAACCGCTGCCCGCGGTTCGGGTAAATGGGCCCCAGGAGGCGCTGCGCGCTGCGCTGGCCGGTCTTGGTATTACCTTCATTTCGGCCATCGAGGCCCGCTCATACGTCAACAGCGGAGCGTTAGTACGCATCGAGGCGGGCGAGCTCAAGGCCAGCAACGTTATTTCATGCTGCGTGCGCGCGGGCGACCCTCTGCCTCCGCAAGCCCAGGCTTTCCTGGAGCTTGCTTTGCACGCATCATCAACGGAGGCTACATAGCGCCTTAAGGCCTTAAAGGGCTGCCGGTTCTGCTTATCCAAGCATCGCGGCCTGCCGTTTGTAATGATCCTCCAGGACAAGGCAAGCCATCGCTTCAACTACCGGAATAATCCGCGGGCAGATGCTTGGGTCATGTCTGCCCTCCGTAATAATTTGCTGCTCTTCGCCCCGAACATTCATCGTTTGCTGCGGAACAGAAATCGATGAGGTCGGCTTAACGACGATACGGAACACGATTTCGCTGCCCGTGCTGATTCCGCCGAGAATCCCGCCGGCATTATTGCTCAAAAATCCGGAAGCATTCATCTCATCGTTATGCTCGCTGCCCAGCATGTCCGCTGCAGCAAAGCCCGCGCCGAACTCGATGCCTTTCACGGCGCCGATCGAGAGCATCGCCTTGGCCAATTCGGCATCCAGCTTATCGAATACAGGCTCGCCCAGCCCGGCCTTCACGCCGCGAATCCGGCATTCGACGATGCCGCCGCAGCTGTCTCCCACGGCTGCCAGCTGCTCCACCCGTTCAATCATCCGCACGGCAGCTTCGGGATCGCAAGCCCGTACCGCATTTTGCTCAATGATTTCCTCGTTGTAGGTCTCACAGCGGATTCCGCCAAGCTCCTTCGTATAAGCCACCACTTGCACGCCGCGATGCTCCAGCAGCTTGCGCGCTACCGCTCCGGCGGCTACTCGGCCCGCCGTCTCTCTGCCCGAAGCCCGGCCGCTGCCGCGGTGATCGCGAATGCCGTATTTTTGCAAATATGTGAAGTCAGCATGCCCGGGGCGGAAAGCGTTCTGGATGTCACTGTAAGCCTCTGGTCGCATATCTTTATTTTCGAGCATGATAAATAGCGGCGTACCCGTCGTCTTCCCTTCAAACATGCCGGATTTAATGCTTATGATGTCATACTCTTTGCGCGGCGTAGTCACCGAAGATTGGCCCGGTTTGCGGCGGTCCATCTGCGCCTGGATATAAGCTTCGGTCAGCTCCACTCCCGGCGTGACCCCATCCACGATAACCCCAACGGCCGCCCCGTGCGATTCGCCAAACGTCGTAATCTTGAATACTTCTCCAAATGTATTGCCTGCCATATCGATCTCTCCCTCATTCGCTCAATGTTGACATCTTCTTATACCTCTCATTATAATTTGTTCATTGATATAAATGAAATTCAAAAACTAATCATTTGGCATAGACTATATCTATGTCTGATCAATTTGAACGATTTGAACGGTATGAACAAAATAGATCTAGAAGGAGAAGCGCAAATGGATCCAATGGCTCCAATGAATCAAGTCAACATCGAGCTGTATCGCATTTTCCTGCATACCGCGCGCCTCGGCAACTTGACCAAAGCTGCCCAGCAGCTGCATATTACGCAGCCTTCGGTCAGCTACGCCATCAAGCAGCTGGAATCACGCCTCGAAGTCAAATTGTTCGACCGGCTCTCCAAAGGCGTACAGCTGACACCGGAGGGCAGCGCCTTGCTTGAGTATGTCGAGCAATCCTTCGCGCTGCTCAAAGCAGGGGAAGAGAAAATTGCCAACCTTAAAAATTTATCAAGCGGCGAGCTTCGCGTCGGCGCCAGCGGACCGATGATCAAACATCTTCTTCTGCCGGCATTGGATGAGTATCACAGCCGGTATCCGGATGTCCGAATTCGTTTATCCCAAGGAAAGAGCAGCGACATTCAAAGCCAGCTTCTTGACGGTCAGATCGATATCGGACTGGTTCACTTGCCGCTCAGCGACGATAGGCTGGTCTCCAACCATCTTATTTCACAGCAGCATGTTTTCGTCGTCGGACCTGCCTACCGCCATTTCGCCGGACAGAAGATGACCGCCAGCGGGCTAAACCATATTCCCCTGCTCTTGTTCTCCAAAGACAGCAGCACGCGGCATTTCGTGGAGAAATGGCTTCATGATTACGGGATCGAAGCTCAGGTCGACATCGAGCTTGGGAGCCTGGATATGCTGATCGAGTTCGCCAAGCGCGGTTATGGAGCCGCCTTCGTCGCCCGCGCCTTTGCTGCCGAGGAGCTGCGCGACGAGACGCTGTTCGAGCTGCAAATCGCCGAGCCGATCCCCTTGCGCTCTATTTCCGTGGCGACACGGCGAGATATGTCTTTATCTGTCGGGGCTAAACAGTTCATGGAGCTCCTTATCGATTCGCTGCGCTCTTCTTACGGATCATGTTTGTAATGCCCGGTTAAGGGTAACTATAAATAGGGACAGAATCAATTATGCCGAAAAGAAGGAGGCTACCATAATGGATCACCAATCTGAGGATCAAATCCGCAACAAGCTTGACGAGAAAGGCGATTCCTTGGCCGAGAAGAAAAAAATCGAAAGCGGCGTAGACATTGAGCCGCAAGCCGATGAATGGGTAGGCAAGCCCGTGGCGTTCGTCGACGACGACAAAACCAGCGGCAAATAAAATACGCTCCAGCATTTGCACCATTAAGCAGTAAATCTGCGCCCAGCTAAAAATAAGCCCATCGTTTGTCCAATGCGAACAAACGATGGGCTTATTTCACTTGTATACCACAACGACTGCCATGGCTTCCAATCCCTCATAAGTAGCGGTAACGCTCGTCCGTCCCTCTCTTATGCCGGTCATATTCCCCTCGGGATCTATAGCAACAATCGTTGAATCAGATACCGTGATAACGCTATCCCGGGTAACGGTCATACGGTGCTGCCCGCCTCGATTGTAAATCACGGCCAAATCCAGCGTCTGGCCCACGATCAGACTGTATTCTCCGGAATCCAGCTGCAGCCGGTCTATCGGTACAGAGCCGTAAACATATACTTCTGCACTGGTCTTCACCCCGGACAACTCGGCGCTGATCGTTGTGACGCCATGCCGCAGCCCTGTAATGTTGCCAACGGAGTCTATGGCAACGATATCGGGGTCTGCGGAAGAATACCGAACTTGCCCGCTGACATTGTGAACCTCCCCCTGACCGTATACAGCGGTGACCACTGTATCCAGCGTTTGGCCGATGCTCAGGCTATAGCTGTCCGAATCAAAGGCTAAGGATTTGACTTTTTCGGATCGCGGTGGTGCAGACAGCTTAATCATGTTGCCGTATTCTGTAAGCACTATTACGGCACCTTCACGGGTAGCGGCAACCCGGAGTACCCGATCCACATCCGTTTTTGCCCACTCGAGTCTGCCTTCCTCATCCGTCTTTACCGCTCCTTTTACCGTTCCGATCAAGTATCCGCCATCATCGAGCTGCTCCACGGATAGAACCTTGCCCTGAACCCCGTAGTTCTGAGTCCACAGCGTCTCACCCCGCGCGTCCGTAAGCGTTAATGTCATATCCGTAAAATAATCGGAAGAAGCTATGGCATATCCGCCATTCTTGAGAGGAATGCCAACAGAAGGCTTGACGCCGCCATAACTTTTCGTCCAGATCACATCCCCCGCCCCGTTTAAATTCCAAATGTCCAGCTTTCCGCGATTACAGCCTATTACTAAATAATAGCCCTGGGGCGACTGCTCGATCGATAGCGTATCCATATTCCATAATTCAACGAAGCTGCCGGTCTTTAGCGTCGTTTCCCAAACGGGCTGACCGTGTTCATTCCATTTGCCAGCAACGAGGGTCATCGGTTCACCTGAATTCACTGCAGCGTAAATGTAGCTGCCATCGGGATTCTCCCGAATATCATACAGCTCGGCGTAACCCACATCTCTGGCCAAATCCTTGCTCCATTCCACTTCTCCGGAAGGATTGACCTTGGTCACATAAGGAATCCAGTCGAAATAATAAAATTCGGGATAGGTTCCGCTTAGAATAAACCCGCCGTCCCGGGTAGGGGTCGCCGACGTAATCGCAACGCGTTTACCGTTATCTCCAGTTAAGTAAAACGTTCTGCTGCCCTGAAGCAGCCCGGATTGATCCACCTTCGATAAATTCACCGCGTCCCTTAAAGCCACCCCTGCCAAATCATATCCGCTTTCCGTTTCATTTAGATGAAAAATCTTGGTATAACCGCTATACTTATGGCTCCACTCCACGATCGGCGGTTCGTCAGAGGAGGTCGCCGCATGCAAAGCGGACGGCCATAGGGAAATCAGCGCAGCAGCAAGCAGGCATAGAACCACTCTTCGGCTTACATCAGTCATTGAAGCGTACTTCATAATTCTCTCCTCCGGGATATAAGAATGATAGGGACTGTTCTCGCTGTTGCTAGGTATCGTGTTTGATCGTTGTTCGAAATTCGGTTAGAGTCCGGAACTGCCCGTAAGCTTTACCACCTTCTCATACGAGGCGATATATACGGCTCCACCGTCATGCGTCGGCAGCGCTTTTGTCAACAGGCTTGCCGGCTTGCTCCATGTTACGTTCCCCTGTGCATCGCAGGCAATAACCGCATTGGAGAGGCCGATCAGGTAACCGCCGGCCAGCGCCGACTCAATTGACCTTGCTGTGCCGTTCATGCCGAGCTCCTTGGTCAACTGCTGCCCATTGAAATGGCCTATGATCAGAACGGATTGATTGAGCCAGCGATCATAATTAACGATGGCATAGCCGTTATTTGGCGCAGGTACGGCCCACCCGATCCCGTCGCCATAATAGTTGATCCATTCAGATTGACCCGAGGCGCTCAGCTTCCATAGCATATAACTGCCGCTGCGGAAAGCCCCGGCAATGTAGCCGCCATCTGCCGCCGGACGAACGGATTCTATGGATACGTGAGGGTCGTATTTCGTCATGGCAAGCTCATTTTTCCACTGGTCATTCCCTGTGGCGTCAAGCTTCACCATGTAGGCAGTGGACTGGCCCGAATTATAAGAATAAATAATTCCCTGATCGAATGTCTCCCGAATCTCATTAAATTCGACATAATCGCGGCTGAACTCTTCCTTCTCCCAGAGGATAATCCCATCCGCATCCGTCCGGGCTATATAATAATAGGAATCATATCCAGGGACCGTGCCGCCAAGCAGGTATTCCCCGTCGCGCGTATAATGCGCAGCTGTGACAATGACTTGATCCCCCTCGCTGGTTCGGAGATCCAGCGTTTTCTCCCACATGACGCTGCCTTCTGCGTTCAACCTGGCCAAAAAGGCTTGCTGTTTATTTTTCGTTCCGATGATCGTATAACCCTGATCCGTCTCGTAGATCTCGAATATCTTTATGCCGGTGCCGCTAAAATCAAGCTCCCATTCCTGGACTGGCTCGTGCCCGCTTGCAGCCATTGCCGTTTCAGACGCGAAGCTTGCCACAAGGACCGCAGCCAATACGAGCAAGCCGTACACTTTTCTCAACCGGAGTGCTAATGTCATCTTATTCCTCCATTCTTTAACACTTCCTTGGCTTTGGCACTATTAATACACATCAACAGCCGCTTGGGCTTCAAGTCCATTATAGGTCACCGTTAACATTGTCCGCCCCCGCTTCACGCCAATGAGGTTCCCTTCCTCATCCACATATGCAATCGATGGATCGCTAGTGCGGAACGAACTCTCCTTGGTAACATTAAGCGGCGTAGCTCCTTCGAAATAAGTCACGATCACATCGATCGGCTGCCCGATGTTCACGCTATACTCGCTGGAGTCCAGCTGTAAAGACTGGACGCTGCCGAGCTTGATGATTCTTCCTTCCACGAGAACGACGGCGTTACCGTCTGAAGTCGGAATGGCCTTATCCAGACCGCTGACCTCATAAACCCGCAATATATTCCCATCTGAATCTGTCTGATATACGCCTTGGGAAGTTCCCAATATATAACCTCCGCCCGCCGTCTCATAGAGGGAGCGAACTTGCCCCGTCAAATCAAGTTGGACGACATTGCTCTCTTGATGGCCGCTGTTTACGTACAACCTGACATAGCCCTGCTGCGTTGCTCCGGCCAGCGTATAGCCTCCATCAGCAGTAACTGAGGCTTTTCCCGTAGAGAGCTCCGTATATTCCTGTTCATCTACAATGCTAAAATCATCAGCCAACCTCCATGTATAGAAGATTTGATCCTTGCCTCCGACAACCAGGTAACTGCCATCCTTTAATTCAAGGATCTGCCGGGCATAAGGGGTAGTGAATCTTCCATTTGCAACGGTCTTCTCTATTTGTACCTTGCCATTAGCATCCATTCTCCCTGCGGAAGTCTTGGAATAATCGGCCAGATACACCTCCGTATTATTCAGAAATAAATACCCCCCATCATCAGCCTGATGAATGTAATTAAAGGAAGCATGAGACCCTGATAAGTATTCATTAGTCCATTCTATCCTGCCTTCAGCGCTAAGCTTGGCCGTATAATAATCGCTATACCGGTAATGAATACCACTTACGGTGGCCCCTACAATATAGCCTCCATCCTTCGTTGTACCTGCTGCCTCGGGTACAGCCCGCTTTCCGTTTGCGGCAATCAGCGGCAGCTCTTCTTCCCAATAAACCGTTCCGTCGGCATGGAGCTTCGCCATATACACGAAATTAGTATTCTTGTTCAAGCCGACCACCGAATACCCATTCCCATATTCGGACACATCCAGCAATTTCAGATTTGCTCCCAAAGCGCGTTCCCATTCCAGAGTCCCCGTCGCTTCAGTAGCCGCAGCTTGTGCTGCTGGCAAAGTCCATACGATCGTCATAGTTAAAATCAAGGTGAATATCCTTTGGTTCCACAGTACATTTGTTCTTTTCATCATTCTCTCCTCCAGGATTTAAGAATGTATGACTGTACTTGATGAACAAGACATTCGAGAAATTCATGATGACCGGTACGCTTTTAGCGATCTAGAACAGGATCATGCCTCATTACGCTCCTTAATCACCTCCAAGAAACTAGGGTATGGGCTTACCACGACCAGAGAGCTATTATACTGGAAGTTTAATTTTATTTTACCAACTTTTGATAGGTTAAGAGAATGAATCGAAGTACTCAGATCACGAAAAAAACCACTTCTTCCCGAAGTGGCCCCTTAGCACTGTCAAACAATTATAAATGAACCATGTTCAAGATTTCAGCTCCTCAATCGTCTCCTGCCAACGCTGCAGTACTGTCTCCGGCTCCTTCAGCCGAATTTGCACGCCGGAAATAATGTCGGCATATTGCGCAATGTCCTCCCGGCAATCCGCGACTTTAGCTTCAAAGCGGGTTCGCGGATGCTTGGCATTGGCAAGGTCAGGCAGTCTCATTAGCGATAACCGGATATAACATGCGGCCTGGCCCGAAATAACGACGAGCATCGCTTGTCCTGTGCGGGTCATATTGCGCGTCGTGACCGTATTTTCCCATAAACCGAGCCTAAGTGTGGACGGATTTAAAGCGACGATTTCGCCTGCGCTGATCATCGCCGTATGCGGCCAATTTTGCTCCGTAACGGTGAGCAGCATAAAGGCCACATGCTGTTTGTCCGGCAAATCTGTCCCGTTTAGCAGCGAATATAAGTGAGGAGACAGAACCGCAGCGTCATTATCGTGATTACGCATTATTTCCCTCCTAATCCTTCCTTCAGCGGCTACTTCACCGCCTTCGAATATGCTTCCTTCATGATATTATGATCGATCGCTCCCTGAAATCTCTGGGTGATTACGCCTTTGGCATTGAGCACATAGGTCGTTGGATAGGCAATGACCTGATACTGATCGGTGATGCGCCCCGTCTCATCGAGCGCATGTGGAAACGTCAAGCCGAAATCCTCGAGGAAAGACTTCACATGTTCCTTGCCTTCTTCCAAGTGAGTCATATTGACCGCCAGCACAACCGCATCCTTATCAGCATATTTCGCATAAAACTTCTCCATATGAGGCATCTCCAGCCGGCATGGCGGACACCAGCTAGCCCAGAAATTAAGCAGCACCGTCTTGCCGCGATAATCGCTTAGCTTCACTTCGTTTCCATCCAGATTGTACAAAGTGAAATCCGGTGCACGATTGCCGACCTTCAAGCCGATTGGAACAGAATCATCCTCCATGGCTGACTCCCCAGCCGTTATCGGGTTGACATCTGCTTTAGTCATGTAATCATACACACCCCAACCGATCAAGCCCAGAAGCACGATGATGGCGATCCAGTTTTTTCTCATTTGATTTCACTGCCTCCTTTGACTTCGATCATAATCGTTGGGATATCGTGAGCGATTCCGGCGATTCCCTATTGAATCCAAGACGAGCATCGCCACTGCCAGGAGAATGAATAGCAGCTGCTCCAGTGAAAAACCGGCCAACGCGATATGGCGATTCCCGTCCAGAAAGGGAAAAACAGCAGAGCCAATGCTATACCACAAAACGAGCGGTACGAAGGAGCTTAGCGGGAAATCGAATTTCAACCAGGCTGCAATCGACAGGACTAGAGATAGAAGCGCGTAAAGCAGAAGCTTCCAGCCTAACAAGCCTTCCCACAGAAAGACCATCGTGAACCTGGCGGCCTGTACCGCGGCAAATGCCAAAACTGATGACTTAATAAGAAGTTGAATCAGCGGCCGATTTCTACTGCCCTTGTAAGCAAGATAGGCCATCCCTCCAAGCGCGCCAAGCCATAAGCCCCTTTGCCCTCCCGAGAAGTACAGCAGCGACAGGGGATTCGCAAGCGCTTCTAGCGGATCAAAAATCAGCATGCTAAATTTCCATAAGAAAAATCCGATTCCCAGAGCAGTGACATAAGAATCCTTGATCCAGCGGCCCTCTTCCCGATGGCGCAGCCGGATGCTTAGAACGCAGTAACCGATGACGGCCGACAGCAAAAAAATGAGCAAATCCGCTCTTAACATTAGTGGCCCGAGTGTAATTGTTCCGACTTGTATTCCCTCCGCTCTATCCAAGAATCTACCCGCAATACCCCTAGGGGTATACAAAAAGAATAGGTCTTTTGCTATTTCGTGTCAAGCCGCACCCATTTCGTCAGCTTCGAAATTTTCAAATCAGTTTAAAAAGACTATAGTCCTATCTTTCGGTGCTTGCGAAACCAGTCCAGTGCATACTCGTATAACACCATTTATATAACATATATCACATTGCCAGGGAGTGGGGGCTATTTTATATTTGAAAAAGAGGGGCTTGGAGCTGCGCTATGTATTTTCGTAGGAGTCGTCATCGTATGGGCGACGCGCATGATGATCCTGGGGAGCAAACTGCATACCGATTTTACAATAGTCAGCGAGCTGCGAAACGATGGCTATTATACCTATTTCAAAAATATAAAAAGCGGCCATGAACACGAGCATTTAATCCCGTTCCAGTGCATGCAGGAGGTACTCATCGCACGCAAGACGCAGTATGTCTCTTCTGGAAGATCCAACACACCCGGCTATTATGTCGTCTGTTCACAAATTATTATGAAATGGCAGGACGAGCACGGAAATGTCGATTATGCTCTGTTTGGCCTAGGAAGCCGCAGCGATCTGACGAAGTGGGTGCATAAATTTTGGGAGCATCACGTTCCCGTATACCATACGCCTCAAAATGTCAGCGAAGCTTCAGCGCAGAACTATGCTGCGGGGTACGATGAGCTCGATAAAACACCGTTAAGCTCCATGGACGCCTTGTCCGACATCGAAACAAGACAACGCAGAAATATTCCAATTTGGCAAAGTACCGATATGAAGCACCGCAAGGCACAGCGGCATGCTGCAAACGACCGGCGGATTTTCCGCCCGTTGTTCGCAGGGGTCCTGCTGTCCCTATTTCTCATTGCCATGCTATGGGTCCCCTATTGGCCGATCGAGGAAGAAATGTTTCCCGACCGCTCGCCTTCACCGGTGGTTTGCATGTTAACCGTATTAAGCATTGTCGTTTCGAGAACTTACTGGAGACGGGGGCAGAAGTGGTATATTCCCCTTGTCGATACCCTGTTCATTTTAACGGCGTATTTTGCCGGACTGCTAACTGCCGGACTGGGGCTGCCTATTACTTCAATTTATATTGAAGCGGTTTTGATCGACGTGCTGACATCCGGATTTTTCCTGATCATTATATTCCTGGTATTCAAGCTCATCTATTTCCGCGATCGGCTGGAGAAGCGGAGCAAATAACAATAAACCGACCTTGCTCTAAAGGTCGGTTTGTTTATCGCGCAGCTTTTACCCTGTTCCGTTAATGACGCGAAACGTCCCGCTGCCGAAGGCGCAAAGCTCTCCGTTTTCCAGCCGGGCATAAGCCTGGGTCGAAATGGATTTGCGGGAACTGTGTACGATTTCAGCGGTAACGACGATACGTCCCTGTTCGGCCTTCGCTACATAGTTCATGCTGAGATTGGTTGTCACGATGCTGTCATGAGGGCGCGCAAGCATAGCGGTCAGTCCCATCGCCGAATCGACAAGCGTGGCATATACTCCGCCGTGGACGATGCCGATGAGGTTCAGATGATGGGGCTGAATGTCCAGCGTCACGATGACTTTTCCTTCGTGAATCTCCGCGATTTCGCAGCCCAAGTAATCCCAAAACGTATTCTGGGCCATGGCATTCCATTTCTCAATATTACGCTGCAAAGCGTCCTTGTCTTCTGTATCTGCATTCATAACCTGCTTCTCCCTTCCTCCGGGATCATCATTGCGGCTTCTCGTTCTCTTCCTCAACCAGTTTGCGGCGCAGCACCTTGCCAGCAAGCGTCTTTGGCAGACTGTCGCGGAACTCGTAAATTTTGGGCACTTTATAGGCAGCGAGCTTCTCTTTGCACCATTGCTTCAGCGACGCTTCGTCAGGCACCGCTCCGCTGCGCAGGACTACGTATGCTTTCACCGTCTCTCCGCGATAAGGGTCGAACACGCCGGCGACGATCGCCTCGATTACGTCGGGATGCTCGAAGAGCACCTCCTCGATCTCCCGGGGATATATATTGTAGCCGCCCGCAATAATCAAGTCCTTGCGCCGATCGAGAATGTAGAAAAATCCCTCCTCGTCCATGCGCCCCAAATCCCCGGTCAGCAGCCAGCCTTCTTTTAGCGTTTTATACGTATCTTCCGGCCTGTTCCAGTAGCCTTTCATGACCTGGGGGCCACGCACGGCCAACTCGCCGATTTCGCCAGGCTTCACATCCTCCAGCGTATCCGGAACTACGATGCGGGCTTCCGTATCGGGCAAGGGGATGCCGATGGAACCGCTCTTGCGCTTCTCCCAAATGTTGTTGGCATGCGTCACGGGAGACGCCTCTGTCAAGCCATACCCTTCGATCAGCTTGCCTCCCGTCAATGCCTCGAACCGGGTCTGAACCTCAAGCGGAAGCGGCGCGGCACCGCTGATACATACATTGATGGAGGATAAATCGTATTTCCGGACATCCGGATGGTTGATGATCGCCACATACATCGTTGGCGCCCCGGGGAATACGGTCGGCCTCTGCCGATCAATCGCCTTCAAAATCTGATCTACCTCGAACCTCGGCATCAGGATCAGCGTTCCGGCCATATACACCGCTTTATTCAGAAGCACTGTCATGCCGAACACATGAAAAAACGGAAGCGCCGCCAAATATTTCTCCTCTGCCTCTCGGCCGCGGTAAAACCACAGATGTGTCTGCAGCGTATTCGCCACTAAGTTGGCATGCGTCAGCATCACGCCTTTCGCGAAGCCTGTCGTCCCTCCCGTATATTGTATTAGCGCCAGATCCTTTTCGCCGTCCACCGAAGCCTCGCAAGGCTCTGGTGAGGCTCCCTTGATTAGTTCTTTTAAAGAAAGCACCCTGCGGTCGTAGTCTATCTTCACGTACATGCCGTCCTTTTTGGCCTTGATGGGATACAGCACGTTTTTGGGAAAAGGCAAATAATCCTTCACCGAGGTGACGAGGATATAGTCCAAGCCGTCTCCACCCACGCCAATTGCTTTCTTAACGCGAGCGACGAGCGCATCCAAGGTGACGATCAAGCGCACGTCGGCATCCTTAAGCTGATGCTCCAGCTCCCGGGGCATATAGAGCGGGTTCGTCATGACGACGATCCCGCCCATCAGCAGCGTCCCGTAATAAGCGATTACGGACTGGGGGCAATTGGGCAGCATGACCGCGATCCTCTCCCCTTTCCCAACGCCCAGCTTCAACAGTGCATTGGCAAAACGATAGCAGTGATCAAGCAGTGTGCCGTAGCTTATTTTGGCGCCCATAAATTCAAGAGCGATTTTCTCCGGATGACCTGCTGCGGAATCTACCAGAAACTTTGCCAGATTATGTGCGGGATATTCAAAGGTCGGTGGTACTTCAGCGGGATAATGTCTCAACCAAGGTTTGTTTGACATTGCCGTCCACCCCTATCTTCGGATGTTCGTTACACAACGTATTTCTCGGCAGCGATGACTTTTCCGGCAATTCGCCGCTTCAAGCCTATCAGGTCGACCAGCGTTCTGCGCGTCAGCTTCTTGAGCACGGACAACTGCGTCCGCAGCGTATCCCCCGAATCCATCGCCGCCAGCAGCTCCTTCGCCCATCCTTCCAGCTGCCCGAACTGCTCATGAATAAACAACGTTGTCATGTTGATCGGGAGCTCCGCCTTCGCCTCATGGGACGTCTCCATAATTTTGAGGGTTCGCAGCAGCGCGCTTTCCATCGCATAAATCGAAATCATCATATCGGCAAGCAGACTCAGGATTTCCTGCTCCTGCTCCAGCTTCATTTGGTACTTCTGCACCGCGCCCGCACCGGTCATCAGGAATATCTTCTTGGCCATGGCCAGCATATGGGCTTCCTGCTCCAATGTCCCTTCAAAGGAAGCAGGCGGCGTCATGCCGAGCAGCTCCGACTGCAGCGCCATCGCCTTCTGCATTAGAGGGAGCTCGCCCTTCAGTGCCCGCTTGACAAGCGTTCCCGGAATGAGCAATCGATTAATTTCGTTTGTCCCTTCGAATATGCGGTTAATCCGCGAGTCACGGTATATCCGTTCGATCGGATATTCCTGGATATAGCCATAGCCGCCGTGGATCTGAACGCCCTCGTCGGCGACGAAGTCCAGCACCTCGGAACCGAACACCTTATTGATCGAGCACTCCAGCTGATATTCGGCGATCGCTTTGGCCGACTGGTAGCCGACATCCGCACTTTGATGATCCACCTCGGAGAGGCCGACGTCGAATAGTCCAGCCGTTCGATACACCATGC
The DNA here is from genome assembly GCF_030122845.1 of Paenibacillus woosongensis. Taxonomy (NCBI): domain Bacteria; kingdom Bacillati; phylum Bacillota; class Bacilli; order Caryophanales; family Paenibacillaceae; genus Paenibacillus; species Paenibacillus woosongensis. Next base: position 2,593,551 of record NZ_CP126084.1, on the reverse strand, counting down.
TTTCCAGCACGAAGGTGCGGACGTTCATCTCCGCCAGCTTCTGGCCAATAAGCGGAAAAGAGCTGATCGGACGGCCGAACTGCGAGCGTTCGTTGGCATATTGGGCTGAGTGCTGGATCGCGTCCTTCGCTGCGCCGACGCAGCCGGCAGCCAGTTTGAACCGGCCGATGTTCAGAATGTTGAAGGCAATCAGGTGGCCTTTGCCAACCTCCCAGAGCAGGTTATCGGCAGGCACCTTCACGTCCTCCAGAATGAGCGGGCAGGTCGAGGAGCCCTTAATCCCCATCTTCTTCTCCTCAGGCCCGATGCTGACGCCCTCCATTTTGCGTTCGACGATAAATGTGCTGAAGTCTTTACCGTCAACTTTGGCATATACGATGAACACGTCGGCAAAGCCCGCATTTGTGATGAATTGTTTTGTTCCGTTCAGCACGTAATGCAAGCCGTCTTCGGACAGCACAGCCGTGGTCTTGGCGCCAAGCGCATCCGAGCCCGAGGACGGCTCCGTCAGGCAATAGGCGGCGATTTTCTCCCCGGTCGCGAGCAGCGGCAAATATTTCTGCTTCTGCGCTTCTGTCCCGAAATATACGATGGGAAGGGTGCCGATGCCGACGTGCGCACCGACAGAGAGAGCGAAGGAAGACGCCTTCGTTAACCGTTCATTGATCAGCGTTGTGCTTACTTTATCCAGCCCCATCCCGCCGTAGCTCTCCGGTACCTCAGCGCCCAGCAGCCCGAGCTCGCCCGCTTTTCTAAGCAGCTTCACCGTGAGTTCATAGTCCAGCTTCTCGATCTCTTCGTCGCACGGCAAAATTTCCGCGGCCACGAAATCCTCCGTCGTTCCGGCGATCATGCGGTGCTCCTCCGTGAAGTCCTCCGGCGTCGTTACTCTGCGCCAGTCCAGATCCTCAATCACGAAGGCTCCGCCTAACACTTTACGTGCGGATTCCCGTGTTGTGTCCGCCGCTTTGACCGTATCGTTATTCATCCTTGATCAGCTCCTTTTTTCTTTCCGATTTCTACTTGACGGCAAATGCAAACCCTGATCACTCACTCGGATACCGCCTGCTTCCTGCCATGCACTTCGAAGACGCTGGCTGCGCCCATCCCCCCCCCGATGCACATCGAGACGACACCATACCCGCCGCCCCGCCGCCGCAATTCGGAAATCAGGCTGATGGACAGCTTCGTCCCCGTGCAGCCAAGCGGATGACCAAGGGCGATCGCTCCCCCGTTTACGTTGACCTTCTCCTCCTCGATCCCTAGCTCGCGGACAATGTGCAGACATTGCGAGGCGAACGCCTCGTTGATCTCATAGATTGCAACATCTTTCTGCGAAATGCCCGCCAGCGCCAGCGCCTTCGGAATGGCTTTGACTGGACCGACACCCATCATCTCCGGTTCCACGCCGCTCAGCGCAAAGGAGCGGAAGGTCGCCAGCGGCGTCAACCCCTTCGCCGCAGCGCTCTCCTTGCTCATCACAACAACCGCTGCCGCTCCATCGCTCATTTGCGACGTGTTGCCAGCCGTTACCGTCCCGCCGAGCTTGAAGCCCGGTTTCAGCCTGGACAGCGCCTCAAGCGTCGTATCCTGCCTCACCCCTTCGTCCTCGTCAAAAACGAATGTCCGGCTGCGGATATGCCCGCTCTCATCCACGGTCTTCTCCTCCACCTGCACCGGAACAATCTCGTCTCGAAATTTCCCGGATGCGATCGCCTTTGCCGCTTTACGGTGCGAGCTTAGTGCAAAACGATCCTGGTCTTCTCTCGCAACGCCGAACCGCTCCGCAACACGCTCAGCGGTATGGCCCATCGCCATATAAATTTCCGGCTGCTTCTCCACGATCTGCGGATTCGGGGACACCTTGAAGCCGGTCATGGGCACATGGCTCATACTCTCCACGCCGCCTGCGATAATTACGTCAGCATGGCCCAGCATGATGCGTTCCGCCGCCAGGGCGATCGTCTGCAGCCCCGAGGAGCAGAAGCGATTAACGGTCATTGCCGGAACAGTTACCGGAAATCCGGCATATAACGCCATAATGCGGGCAAAATTAAGTCCCTGCTCCCCCTCCGGCATGGCGCAGCCGATGAGAATATCCTCGACCTCTCCTTTATCCAGGCCAGGAGCCCGTTCCATAACCGCCTCCAGCACGGTGCGGCCGAGATCGTCCGCACGGACATGGGCCAGGCTGCCCTTCTTCGCTTTACCGACAGCAGTTCTCGCCATCGCTACTATTACCGCTTCCCTCATCCTTGCTCCCTCCCCTGTTTATTTGAACACCGTCATGAGACCAAAGCTAATTGCGCAGCGGCTTGCCGGTAGCCAGCATATGCTGCATCCGCTGCCGGGTCTTCGGTTCGCCGCAGAGGCTGAGGAAAGCCTCGCGCTCCAAGTCCAGCATAAATTGCTCGCTCACATAGCTGCCCGGCGGAACGTCTCCACCGGCCAGCACATGAGCCAGCTTCTTCGCGATGAGCAGATCGTGGTCGCTGATATAGCGGCTCTCCCTCATACCGATCGCGCCCATTTGCAGTACTGCCTTGCCTTCCGAGCCGGCCACGCGGATCAATTCCTCCTGCGGCGGTTCATACCCGGCGGCCGACATCCGAAGCACCGCCTGCTTCGCCTCATGAATCAAGTAATCCGGGTTGACAACGACCCGATCGTGCTCCTTGAGATAACCGAGCGTCTTGGCATCATGTCCACTGCTCGACACCTTGGCCATGCCAATCGTCTCAAAGGCCCGGTTGAGCTGAGGCTGCAAATCCCCGTCTGCTCCCGCATGCCTGCTGGCCCGCAGCGCAAGTTCCTTGCACCCTCCGCCGGCGGGAATCAGCCCGACGCCGGCCTCCACCAGCCCGTAGTATGTCTCCGCCGCGGCGATCACCTGATCCGCAGGCATGCACGCTTCCACACCGCCGCCGAGTGTCATTCGGTGCGGAGCTGCCACGACAGGCTTCTCGAATCGCTTCAAATTGTACATCGTGCTCTGAAACAGGCGGATGATGTCGTCGATCTCATCCCACTCTTCATCCTGGGCCTCCATCAGCAGCAGCATCAGGTTTGCGCCGACACAGAAATTACGTCCCTGGTTGGCAATGACCAGGCCCGCAAAATTGCGCCGCACCTCCTCTACGCTCTGCGAGATCATCGCCAGAATGTCGCCTCCAATGGCATTGTTCGGCGAATGGAACTCGAGGCAGGCCACGCCGTCACCCAGGTCGATCAGGCTCGCTCCGCTGTTCGCTTTAACGACCTTGTTCTGCTCTTTAAGCTCTCGCAGGGAAATTCTCTCCGGCGGAATGTCTACCTGCTTATATTTCAGCCCCGAAGCCTGGAATAAGACGCCGCTTTCCTTCTTGTAGAACGTCTCATTTCCTTGCGCGAGCCAATCCTTCACCCAGGCTGGAATGCTCAAGCCTTCGGCTTCCATACGTGCGACAGAGCGGGGCAGGCCGACGGCATCCCACGTCTCAAAGGGACCGAGCTCCCAATTGAAGCCCCATTTCATCGCTTCATCGATTTCGCGGATACTGTCCGCGATTTCGCCGACCTTCTCCGCGGAATACAGGAGCACCTGCTTCAATACGTCCCAGGCAAAATCCGCATAACGGTCTCCGCCTGCCAGCAGCGCCTTTGTCTTGGCCTTGGCGCCTTTCGCGAGCTTCGCCGCTTCCAGCGACCCGGAAGCCGGTTTCCTAACCGGCCTATACTCCATCGAATCCAGATCAAGCGCAAGGATCTGGCTGCCCTCGGAACCCTTCACCTTTTTATAGAAGCCTTGCCCCGATTTCTCCCCCAGCCTGCCTTGAGCGACCAGTTCTTTTAATACATTGGGAATGGCAAACACCGCTCGTTCCTGCTCATTCGCTGCATGCTCGAATACATTGCTCGCCACATGCACGAACGTATCCAGACCGACCAGATCGAGCGTGCGAAATGTCGCGCTCTTCGGCCGCCCCATCGCCGGACCGGTCACGGCATCGACCTCTTCCACCGACAGCCCCTTCGCAATCATTTCCCGCAGCGTAACGAGCAGCCCATATGTTCCAATCCGATTGGCGATGAAATTCGGCGTATCCTTGGCCTGGACGACCGTCTTGCCGAGCTTCCTTTCCGCAAATTCGGTCATCCGGGCCACTACGCCGGGATCTGTGTTCTCTCCGGGGATAATCTCCAGCAGCTTCATATACCTCGGTGGATTAAAGAAATGCGTCCCGAGGAAATGACGCCGGAAGTCCTCTGACCGCCCCTCCGTCATCTCGTTGATCGAAATCCCGGATGTGTTGGAGCTGACGACAACGCCGGGCCGCCAATACCGCTCGATATCGCTGAGCAGCTTCCGCTTGACCTCCAGATTCTCGACAACGACCTCGATCACCCAGTCCACGCCAGAAATGCGGTGAAGATCATCCTCCAGATTTCCGGGGGTAATCCGTTTGGCGAAGCGCTCGTCATAGAGCGGCGCCGGTTTGGTCTTTGCCAGCTGCTTGATGGCCGACGAGGCAAGCCGGCTTCGTACAGCCGGTTCCTCCAGCGTCAGCCCCTTTGCGGCTTCGGTCTCGGTGAGCTGTGTCGGAACGATATCCAGCAGAAGGCACGATATTCCCACATTCGCCAATTGCGCTGCAATCCCCGAGCCCATAATTCCGGAGCCGATGACGGCCGCAGTTGTAATCGGTTTGAACATACTCCTTCCCCTCCCATACACATTTTGCTGTTTTAGGTGGTTTTGCTCGAATGGCAGCTATATGCTTCTCTCAGGAACAATTATCATTTCCGGCTGTCCCGTAACTGCCGTATCACTGCCAAACACGGACAGCGCCAATATTTCCGCGACATCCTTTGTTTTGACCGTATCATCGGCCTCCTTCAGTTTCGTGCCATCCTCCAACATCGTAAGGCAGTAAGGGCATGCCGTGCTGATCAAGCTCGGGTTTACCTTAAGCGCCTGTTCGGTTCTGGCCACGTTGACCCGTTTCCCGCTGTTCTCCTCCATCCACATCAGCCCGCCCCCGGCTCCACAGCACATACCGTTCTCCCGGCTGCGTTCCATTTCAACAAGCTGAACGCCGGGAATGGCACGAAGCACAGCTCTTGGCTCCTCATATACGTTGTTGTATCGGCCAAGATAGCAGGAGTCATGGTAAGTAATTCGTTCGTTTACTTCATGTCTCGGGACCAGCCGCCCCTCCGTCACCAGCCGGCTCAGCAGCTGTGTATGATGCAGCACATCCACCTCCTCCAGCCCGAAATCGGGATATTCGTTCTTCAGCGTATTGAACGTATGCGGACAGGCGGTCACGATTTTGCGTACGCCATACTTGCGGAAGGTATCGATATTCTCCTGGCACAGCTGTTGATACAGAAGCTCATTGCCTAGCCGCCGCGGCGTATCGCCGGAATTCCTCTCCTCATTGCCGAGAATCGCAAAGCTCACACCGGCTTCGTGCAGGAGACGGACGAAGGCTCTCGATATTTTGCGGCTGCGCTGATCATAAGAGCCCATCGACCCGACGAAAAACAAATATTCGAACTCCGGATTCTCCCGGACCGTAGGGATGGAAATTCCCTCCACCTCTCCCGTCCAGTTCGCCCGGTCGGTACGGCTAAGCCCCCACGGATTTCCCTGGCGTTCGATGTTCGTCATTGCACGTTGTCCTTCCTGCGGGAGACGGCCTTCCATGAGAACGAGATGGCGGCGCAAATCGATGATTTTATCAACGTGCTCATTGCCGACAGGACACTGATCCTCACAGTTCCGGCAGGTCGTGCAGGACCAAATTTCCTCCTCCGTCATCACTCCGCCGATCAGGGCGACATCCTTGGGAGATGATTCATTCTGAAGCCTCCAGGTGGCTTTATGCCAATCCATCGTAGGCGCGATATTGGTTATACCGGCCTTGTCGCACCAAGCTGGCTGAAGAGATTCAGCTGCGGGCGCAAACTCAAGGGCATGAGCGCCGTGCATGGAATTGGCGAAAGCTGGCACATGGGGTGATTTCCCGGTAATCACTTTCCCTTTCTCCTGTAAATGATCGCGCAGCTTCGTGATTAGATGCATTGGCGACAATGGCTTGCCGGTATTCGATGCTGGGCAGGCGTTCGTGCAGCGGCCGCACTCCACGCAGGCGTAGAAGTCGAGCATCTGCTTTTGCGTGAAATCCTCGATCCTGCCGGCGCCGAAGCTCTCGGCCTCTTCATCTTCGAGATCCAGCTTCTTCAAGCGCCCGGGGGGGTCGCTGCGGCGCAGCCATAGGTTAATCGGTGCAGTAATAATGTGAAAATGCTTCGATTGGGGTACGTAAACTAAGAAGGATAGCAGTATGAGTAAATGCAGCCACCAGAACAGGTAAAAGAAGTAAGCTGCGGAAGATTGCGGTATCCTGGCAAGCGCTGCTGCGATTAATGAGGAAGTGGGGGCGTAGCCGGATGGCTCCAGCCCGAGCCAAAGCCGTTCGAAGGCGAGCGATAACAGAATGGTCAACATGAGCGAATAGATGAATATAACGACGATACTGGGCTTCCAGCCCCTTTTCAGCCGGGCCAGCTTCTCGCCGTAACGGCGATAAGAAGCATAACCCATTGCCAGCAAAATGAGCAGAACTGTAATCTCCTGCAGCAGGACGAAGGACTCGTAGGCTGGAAGGGGCAAATGCCTGCCTTTGGCCAGTCCTTTGACAATCAGATCCAAGGCGCCGAACTGCAAAATAATGAATCCGTAAAAAATGACGATATGCATCAGGCCGCTGCGCAGGTCCTTCAGCAGCTTCTTTTGGCCGAATACCTCGGACAAATATTCAGCCGCCCTGCCCATGCCGCGTTTTCGCGGCTCAGTGCTTTTTCCGAGCCGCAGATAGCTGTAACGGCGATGGACAACGACCGCGAACAAATATAGGCCGAGCCCGGTTGCCGTCAGAAATAAAACCAAGTTAATGAGCTGCCACGTCATATGCTTTCCGTCCTTTCTTCCGTAATGGTTAAACTAAGACGACAAGCTTTAGATAGCGTTTACAACCGATTGGACTTCTCGACGATGAACGAACAAACATTGACTTTTCCCATCATTTCCCCTAAGATAATATCAAAAATGAATGAGCGTTCATTCAGTTGGTTTAAATATTAGCATTGAGGTGACCTGATGACAAGTAGAAAACAGGAAAAATTTGAAATGATTTTGGATGCGGCGCAGAAAGTCATTGCCGAGAATGGGTTTCACGGGTCTCAGGTGTCCAAAATCGCGAAGGAGGCCGGAGTAGCGGACGGTACGATTTATTTATATTTCAAGAAGAAGGAAGATATCCTTATCTCTTTGTTTGAGGATCGCCTGGGCAAGCTGGTCGACAGATTCAACAGCAGCATTCAGGAGACCGATACGGCGGAGCAGGCGCTGCGCAAAGTATGCGAGATCCATTTCACCGAACTGGAGAACAACGTCGATCTCGCCTACGTTACCCAAATCGAGCTCCGGCAGAGCTCCATTGAGCTGCGCAAGGCGATTGGCTTATCCGTGAAGCCCTATATTCAGCTGATTGAGCATATTGTACAGAAGGGGATTCATGAGAAATCGTTCCGTCCCGAGCTTGATCCCAAGCTTACGCGCCACCTGATCTTCGGCGCAATGGACGAGGTCGTGACCTCGTGGCTTATTTCCGGGAGGAAATATTCCCTCTCCGCCCAGGTTGACAAGACGGTCGATTTCTTCCTCAAGGCCTTGATTTCGTAGCGTAGACTGGCTTCGGCTTTGGGATATCTGGCGACAAAGTTGACAAGTACGTATGTCAATAACGCGGTCATTCATGTGAAGGAGGAGAAACGGCATGAACATTTTCGTGCTTTTGAAGCAAACCTTCGATACCGAGGAGAAAATCGTGATTCAAGGCGGGGAAATCTCCGAGGATGGCGTCAAGTTCATCATTAATCCTTACGACGAGTACGCGGTAGAAGAGGCGCTTCGCCTAAAGGAGCTGCATGGCGGCCAGGTCACTGTCATTTCCATCGGCCCGCCAAGGTCTGCCGAGGCGCTGCGAACCGCCCTGGCCATGGGCGCAGATGAGGCGGTGCTGATCTCGGATGAGCGAATTCCAGCAGACGAATATAGCCTATCGGTCGTGCTCGCCGCGTATTTGTACAAAGTAACCGCCGATGTTGTGCTCGGCGGCAATTTTTCCGTGGATCAGGGGTCGGGGCAAGTCGCCGTCCGTTTGGCCCAGCTGCTCAATCTTCCCCACGTCTCCTCGGTCACAAAGCTGGATATCGCTGACGGCAAAGCGAAAGTGCTCCGGGATGCGGAAGGCGACGCCGAGACGATCGAGGTCGCCCTGCCTGCCCTGTTTACGGCGCAGCAAGGATTGAACGAACCCCGCTACCCTTCCCTGCCCGGTATTATGAAAGCGAAGAAGAAGCCTTTTCACCAGCTTGGACTAAGTGAGCTAGGCTTGTCGGATGCGGAAATCGCCCCCCGCACGGAGCGAATCTCCCTGTCTCTGCCTCCACAGAGACAGGCCGGACAAATTCTGCAGGGCGAGCTGAAGGAACAGGCCGCACAGCTGGTATCCCTGCTGCGTTCCGAAGACAAAGCGATTTAATAACCCAGGGAGGAATATCGATGAGCAAACATTATGTGGTCATCGCGGAGGTGCGCAGCGAGCAGCTCCGCCAGGTCAGCCTGGAGGCGATCGAAGCGGCGCGGCTCTCCGCCCATGAAGGCGATACGATCTCCGCCCTGCTTCTCGGGCATAATTTGTCCGAGCAAGTCAGCCAGCTGTCCCGATACGTATCCGGACAAGTGCATGTCTTGGATCATCCTGATTTGGAGCATTATTTAGCCGAAAGATATTGCTCCGCCATCATTCCCGTCCTGGAGTCCTTGGAGCCCTACGCCATTGTCCTTGGCCATACTGCGATGGGGCGGGATCTCGCCCCCATGCTGGCCGCCCACTTTCAGGCCGGGCAAATCTCCGATGTGACGGCCATACACAGAAACGGCTCCGAGCTTCTTTTTACACGGCCTGTTTATGCGGGTAAAGCCTTCGAACAGAAGCGATTCATCGACGGTCGGCATATTATCACTGTACGGCCCAACAACATCCCCCCCGCCGCGGAAGCCGGCTCCCCTGGGGAAATTGTTCAGCATGCTTACACAGCTCCCGTCAATCTTAGAACTATAATTAAAGACGTCATTACCAAAGCATCGGGTCGGGTCGATTTGGCCGAAGCGCAAATCGTCGTCTCCGGCGGCCGCGGCGTGAAGAGCGCGGAAGGCTTTAAGCCGCTCGAACAGCTTGCCGAGGTGCTGGGCGGAGCAGTCGGCGCTTCGCGCGGGGCATGTGATGCCGGATATTGCGATTACGCGCTGCAAATCGGCCAAACCGGCAAAGTCGTCACGCCACAAATTTACATCGCGTGCGGAATAAGCGGTGCCATCCAGCATTTAGCGGGCATGAGCCAATCCCGGATCATTATCGCCATCAATAAAGACCCGGAAGCCCCGATTTTCAAAATAGCGGATTACGGGATCGTCGGTGATTTATTCGAGGTAGTTCCCCTTTTAACGGAAGAATTCCGCAAAGCGCTCGCTTGAGGTTATCAATTTCAACTTTTCGCCGATTTCTATTTAAAACAAAGACGAGGCGACGACGGGGTTTCCCCGTCATCGCCTTAGAATTTCACCAAGCTGGCGAAAGAACGCAGCAAGCGAAGTGCTGCCCTCCTCTTCATTGGCCGCCTCTTCAATCCAACGATTTTGCCTTCCTCATTCACTCTGTATTGCTGTGGATGATGATGAAACAACTTCAAATCTCTTTCTAAACGATATAACTCCTCTGTGTACATTCTCTCCCACCCCTTACTTTTGGACCCTTTATATATATTTCCATTATCTGCTTCAAAATCAGGAAGAAAAAGAGTACACTATTGAACAAGTAATTCCCCTTTTAGAGGAACAAGTCCAATTTATACCGCAATGAGGTGGTATTTTTATGCTTACAGAAGAACGTTATTTGACACTATTGAATGAATATATCGCGAGGGATATCCCGGCTGGCTCTGTCATGGACAAGGAAATCACTTTAAACGAATTGACCAAGCTGTTTCATTGCACAGAGAGGAATGTCAAGCTGATCGTTCGCAAGCTCGAAGAGGAAAAGCTCATTGTATGGCACCCTGGACGAGGACGCGGCAACCGCTCGCGGATCGAGTTCCGCGTCCCGCGAGACGAGTTTCTTCTTCAATATGCACAGCGCCTGGCCGACAAAGGCGAATACCGGACCGCGTTTGAGGTGCTGAATCAGTATGAGGAGGACCAGGTGGTTCTCGATCAGTTCATGAAGTGGCTCAATGGCCAGTTTGGCTACAGCGAAGAGGAAAATTCCAATTCAGCAGGCTGCATCGATTTGTTCCGCTTGCCGGTATACCGCGCCCCGCTGACGCTTGATCCCGCCAATCTGTTCCATAGCTTTGACGCTCATCTCACACGACAAATATTCGATCGGCTCGTGCAATACGAATCCGATGAAAATTCGAAGGTTGTACCGATGCTCGCCCATCATTGGGAGAGCAATGATGATGGAACACAGTGGGTTTTTCACCTCCGAAAAGGCGTGCGTTTCCACCATAAACGCGAGTTGACTGCTCATGACGTCGTATTTACCTTTAATCGGCTTCGGAATCGCTCAATGAACGAATGGCTGCTTTTTACAATGGACCGCGTTGAGGCGCTGAACCCGATTACGGTCAAAATCGTTCTGAAGCAGCCCAATTGGCTGCTCCCGCGTATGCTCTGCTCCGCATGCGCGGCGATTTTACCCGCAGATTTGGTTAGCGAGAATGAAGAGATGTTCTGGAGGATGCCTATCGGAACGGGCGCCTTTCGGCTGACGCATTGGAGCTCGAACCTTATCAACCTTTCCGTGAACACCGAGTATTTCCTAGGGAGGGCTTACCTGGATGCGGTGAGTATCGTCATCCTTCCCGAAGAGGTCCCCGGTTCTTCCCGGCTGAGATGGGAGAAGCTTATCGACAACGAGGCACGGTTTCCAAGCAAACCGGAGAAGGATTGGAACCAAATCGAGGGCTTGGAGAAAATTTGCAGCCTAATTAGCTGGAACCGCAACAAACCAGGCCCGCAGCAGTCCTTATCCTTCCGACAGGCCGTCAATCTCATTATCGACCGGAGGCAGCTGATTCAAGATGTAGAGCGAGGCGCTCCTGCCCGAGGTTTCTTGCCCCGCGAGGAACGCCTCGCCAGCAGCGCATTCCGGTATGACCGGAACGCCGCCCTGCAGCTGCTCCAGGAATCCGGCTATGACGGAACCCCACTTAACCTGGTTACGACCATTCAACAGAGCGAGGATGCCAGCTGGTTTGCGGAGCAATGCGCTTCAGTCGGTATTAATGTCCAAATAAATTATGTTTCGTTCAACGTGTGTAGCGACGAGGATATCAGCGCGGAAGCCGACTGCATATTGGCCTCCCTTGCCTTCGCAGATGATGAGGTGTGCCAGTTGGAAACTTACCTTCAAAGCCAAGGCTTTATATATAACCATATGGAGCACAATTTGCGTAAATGGATATTTGGGATCACCGAGGAAATTTTGGCGACGGCCTCCATCGAAGCGCGCAGTGCTCTTTTTCAGCAAATCGAGTTCCGGCTGCAGGACGAAGCTCAATTTTTATTTCTCGTTCACCGCAAAATCAATACCTATGTTCACCCCTCCATCCGCGGAATCGGCATTAACCGCCTGGGCTGGATGGATTTCAAGGACATCTGGCTGACCTCGCCAATATGTGATTGCGACGAATAACCGAATGAAAAAAAGGGAAAGCATCCTAACGATGCCTTCCCTTTTTATATAGCGCAGTCTGAATTATTTAAATACTTTCATCCGGCTTTCAATCGGATTGAATGGCTTCTCTCCCGGCTCGGCTACCGGCTTGCCGAACGGCATTTGCCCGATCAGCTTCCAGGAAGCCGGAATATTCCATTCCTGCTGAATCTTCTCGTCGATCAGCGGATTATAGTGCTGCAGCGAAGCGCCAACGCCTTCGTTAGCCAGGGCTGTCCATACTACGAATTGCAGCATGCCCGAAGATTGCTCGGACCACACTGGGAAATTGTCTTTGTACAGCGCGAATTGTTCTTGAAGCCCTTGAATGACTTCTTGATCCTCAAAGAAGAGTACTGTTCCGCGGCCGCTGCGGAATGCAGCCATCTTCTCTTCGGTCGGTCCGAAGCTGTCCGCCGGCACGATCGCTCTCAGCGTTTCTTTCGTAATATCCCACAGCTTGTCGTGCTGCTCACCGAACAGAACGACTACGCGCGCGCTTTGCGAGTTGAAGGATGACGGCGTGTGCAGTACGGCCTCGGCAACGATTTCTTCTACACGTTGATCGGAAATAACCTCTTCCTTGCTAATAGCGTACACACTGCGTCTTACTTTGATCTCGTCCAAAAATTGGCTCATACTGAAGTTCTCCTTATCTTTTGAATATTCACTTACTTTTATTTAGTAACACTGTTTTATATATTACATGATGAAAAAAACAAATGCAATAGGAACAACTACTTAACCCATTTATCCTAAAACGACGCTATCTATCCCCATCCAACTCGTTTATAATGGGAATAAAACCCAACTTAAGGGGGTGACTCACTGGCGTGGCGAGAACTAAAGTGTTCATTAGCTCCGTAAATGAAGATGGCCTGAAACCGCTTCGCCGAGCTGCTTTCCGCGAGCTGGTGTCCCTTGGTCATGATCCTCTGATGTGGGAGGAAAATCTAGGTCCTTGGCCAGCCCATATCGATTCAATCAAGAAATGCCTTGAAGCGGTTGAGGCATGCGATATTTATTTGCTGTTCCTGGGGAGCAAATCGGGAACTTATAATGCTGCGTCCGGAATCACGGTAACGCATATGGAATTTATCAAGGCGCATGAGAAGGGCAAGCTTATTCTCGTATTTGCGGATACGGAGATCAAATCCGTTTTTTTCACCATAATCAAACCGCTGATCGATCAGTTCATCGACCAATACATTAATGACGAGGAACGTTTCCCTTCCCCATTACATATTATGGATTTCCTTAGCGCAAATCATACCATCCCTTCCAACGTTGAGCCTTATGTATGGTATTTTCTATACGACATGACCCTCCGCAAAATATACATCGACGATTTGTCACTGGGCGTACCGATCGACTGGAAGGCTTATTTCAGCGATTTGCTCCGCCGCGGTTCGCTGCTCCTGCCCCTCGAACAATCCATAGAGCAGACTAGCTTCAGGCTTGAGCAATTCGACGAAGCGGTCGATTTGCTGTACCAGCTTATCCCGCAGCTCGAAATTACGGGCCTGCAGCAAAGCGAGGAATTTCTGGAGATCATCAGGTCGCGAATGGCCGGCGGTCGCATTGAGCACAGCTACGGCTCCTATGTTGCAGAGACCGTTGGGTTTTACGGAGAATGCTGCGCGGCTACCTTATATCGGCAGGAGGATGATTGTCTCCGGTTAATTGCCAAGGTAGGCAGCGCGGCAGGGGCAGCTTGCTACAAGCTCGACGATCATAGCTCCTATAACGTGCTTACGTATCATATGGGAGATCAAGAGGAGCAGGTATTTTTCAAAGCGTCGAAGAACATGTTTTATTATTGCATGCGAACGGGTAACTTAGTACTGACCCTTCATTTTCCGGCCGACCCGGATTGGGATTATAAGAAATTCATCCACTACAAAGAAGCCGCAAACGATGCTATAATTAGTAAAAATCCTTTGATGATCGAGTTTATCAAGCTGATTCTAGGAGGGATGCAGTCGTGAGCACCGGAGTATTCGTCTCGAAGAACGGGAAAGTTACCGAAGCTATAGGCACCCAGCCCAAGGAAGCGCTGTTGTTCGCTCCTTCCAAGAAGAGCTCCTCGCAAATATTGCGCGAGCAGCGCACCGCAATGAAACGCAATAGCAAACGGATCAAAGACCGGTTCAGCGAAGCAACCAAACGGGTTTGACCCGTTCAATACACAAATAAAGCGACCGAAGCTCCTTAGTGAGAGTTCGGCCGCTTTTTTTACGCTAAATGAGGATGGTGAATGCTTTACGAGACTAGCTTTAAACCAATAGCAGCTCCTAATACCATAGCTATAAAAAAAATTCTTTTCCAGTCTTTTGACTCGCCATATAGCAACATTCCTAATATCGCTCCGCCAGATGCACCAATTCCTGTCCAAATTGCATACGCGGTCCCCATAGGTAAGGTTTCCATTGCATAAGCAAGAAATAGAAAGCTTGCTCCAAATCCAAGAATTAACAGCGCTATTGACTGCCAGCTACGATCTTTATGCAATTTATTTATCATGGAAACACCAAACATTTCAAACAAGCCTGCTGCGACCAAAGAAGCTCACGCCATTAAGATTCAACCCCTTCTATACCTTTGTCATTAGTAACTAATTTCAAGCCCATGACCCCTGCTAATAAAACCACAATTAAAATTAATTTTGCTAATTTAAATGGTTCACCAAAGAATACGATATCTGAAAAGACAGTTCCCGCTGTACCTAGCCCAACAAAAACTGCATATACAGTTCCAACAGGCAGTTTTTTGCCAGCCATAATCATTAAATAAAAACTAACAATAATGGAAATAACTGTACCAGCCCAAGTCCAAAAGTCATCTGCATGTTTTAATCCAATAACCCAAAAAACTTCAAAAAAAGCAGCAATAACTACTTTGATCCAGTTGTTATTCATCGAACAGCACCTCCGATTTTATTCTATCCATGGAACTCCTCCTCCCCTGTGCTCTCATATCTCTCAGGCAGACAAAAGCCCGGAAAGATATCGGCGAATGATATCCTCCCGGGCTTTTGTCCCTCCGTGTCCACAGGATATTTCCTGCGCGTCCTCTCTTGGACCAGGCCGGCTGCAGAAGCTGCCGCGGAACCCTAGAGAACAATTGTGACATATATTTTACAAGATAATGAGCTCATGGTCAACGGGAATGTCGTTCCCTGCCCTTGTTCCCGCAAACTTGTCAACCCTTCCCGTATAGTCTAACATAGTTTTCAGGAGGGAATTTGCACCTTCTTTCCATGAGATAACCCTATAAAAAAAGGAGAGTAACCATGACCCAAACCAAATTGTTCTCGCCTTACACCATTAAAAATGTAACTCTAAAGAACCGGATCGTCATGTCGCCGATGTGCATGTACTCCTCCTATAACCGCGACGGCAAAGTCACCGACTGGCATCGGGTGCATTATCCAAGCCGCGCCGCCGGACAGGTTGGCTTGATTATGCTTGAAGCAACCGCCGTGGCGCCCGAAGGCCGGATCTCCTATCAGGATCTGGGCATTTGGAGCGACGAGCATATCGAGGGGCTGCAGGAAATCGTCCGCCTCATCCATCATCACGAGGCCAAAGTGGCAATTCAGCTGGCTCATGCTGGAAGAAAAGCCGAGCTGGAAGAAACGATTATCGCCCCTTCCGCCATTCCCTTCCCAGGCATGAAAACGCCAAAGGAAGCTTCCAAAGACGATATTGCTCATATCGTTGCGTCTTTTAAAGACGGGGCGCGTCGTGCCAAGGCAGCCGGGTTCGATATCATCGAAATTCATGGCGCCCACGGCTATTTGATCAGCGAGTTCCTCTCTCCGCTTGCGAACAAGCGCAGCGATGAATACGGCGGCAGCGCAGATAACCGTTATCGCCTGCTGCGCGAAATTATCGAAGCGGTGAAAACGGAATGGAGCGGCCCCATCTTCGTACGCGTCTCCGCGAATGAGTACCATGAGGAAGGCAACTCCCTGGAGCAATATATTGAATTCGCTGCGCACATGAAGGAGCAAGGAGTGGACCTGATCGATTGCAGCTCTGGCGGGATCGTACCAGCTTCCATCGACGTATATCCCGGCTACCAGGTCAATTTGGCCGATCGGATTCGAAACGAAGCCGGCATCCCAACTGGAGCAGTCGGCCTTATCTCCAGCGGCCTGCAGGCGGAAGAAATCCTCGGCAACGGCCGGGCTGATCTTATTTTCATCGGCCGGGAACTGCTGCGCAATCCGTATTGGCCGCTGAACGCAGCTAAGGAGCTGGGTGCTGAAATCGAGCGTCCTCAGCCGTACCATCGCGCATAAGAGAAGGAGTGGCTCACAGCATGAATTATGACAACAACTCCAAGAAAGACAATCCCCCTCGTCCTCGCCGCGTGCTCATCATGACTGCGGTCGAAGCAGAGCGGGATGCGGTGCTTCGCGGATTAAACGGTGCGCCCGGAATTGAGGTGCGGCTGGCAGGTGTCGGCCCGATCGCGGCTGCGGCCAATACAGCGGCAACGCTTGCTTCAGCAGACGGGGCGAAGCCCTATGATTTGGTGATCAGCGCTGGCATCGGCGGCGGATTTATCGGCATAGCAGACATCGGCTCCATCGTCATCGCCACCGATATTATCGCCGCCGACTTGGGCGCTGAATCGCCGGAGGGCTTCTTGAGCCTGGACGAGCTCGGCTTCGGCTCGTCGCGCCTCAAAGCCGATGAGCACTTGTTGAGCCAATGGGCGCAGGCGGTTCTGAAATCTGGGCTTGCCGCCTGCACAGCGCCTGTTCTGACCTTGTCCACCGTTACGGGATTGGCAGCGACGGCAGAGCATCTCAGCCATCGCATTCCGGGAGCTGCTGCGGAGGGAATGGAAGGATACGGCGTGGCCTTAGCAGCACACCATCTAAATCTGCCCGTAATGGAAATCAGGGCCATCTCCAATCCGGTCGGCCCGCGCCAGCGCGAGCTGTGGAAAATCGGCGATGCCCTATTAGCCTTGGAACGAGCTTGTTCCTTATTGCCGGAGGTACTGGAATTATGAAAATAGCTTATTCTCCCTGTCCGAACGATACTTTCGTGTTTCATGCCTGGGCGCATGGCTGCATTCCCGGAGCGCCCGAGCTGGACATTACCTATGCGGATATCGATGTAACCAACGGTCTTGCCGCCAGCGGCAAAGGCCCCGATGTATTGAAGATTTCTTATGCCGCCCTCCCCTGGGTGCTTGATGAATATGCGCTGATTCCCTGCGGAGGCGCACTCGGCCGCGGCTGTGGACCGCTAGTGCTGACCGCTGGAGACAAATCTGCCGCTGACTCGGGGTCTGATACGGCGGCGGCCGACCCTTCCATGCTGTCTGGGCGGCGCGTCGCCGTTCCGAGTGAACGTTCCACGGCTTACCTGCTCTTCCGGTTATGGGCCGCCCAGGCGGTTCCTGGCGGCGTAGGCGAAATCGTAGTCATGCCCTTCGACCAGATCATGCCTGCAGTCCGCGACGGCCAGGTCGACGCTGGACTCGTCATCCATGAAGCCCGCTTTACTTATCCTGCGTATGGGTTAATGCTAATGCGAGATCTCGGCAGCTGGTGGGAAGACGATACCGGCCTGCCGATCCCTTTAGGGGCCATTATCGCCCGCCGCTCTCTTGACCTGGCGGCCATTGCGAACTGGACGCGGCAATCGGTGCAATATGCCTGGGCTCACCCGGAAGCGTCGCGGGAATATGTCATGAGCCATGCGCAGGAAATGTCGCCGGAAGTGACCGACGCGCATATCAACCTGTACGTAAACCGTTATACGGAATCGCTAGGCGAGGACGGATACGCGGCTGTTACTGCGCTCCTTAGCCGTGCAGCACGCGAAGGGCTCGTACCCGAGATAGCCCCCAGCCTGCTCCGTTAGAAACAAAACAAATAGCCGACCAGTAACAGGAACTCTTGCCTGACGCTGATCGGCTATTGTAATATGATTTGCTACGGCCTGCCGCCAAACCGCTTCCGGTAGCCGCATTTGCGGCATAACTCCTCCACGGCGGTTCTGCGCGAGAATCCTTCATAAAGCCGGGTTGCCCGCTCTCCTTCAATAATGTCTGAGAATGGCGTCTGATAGACGTTGCCTAAATTTATTACGCCTTCCCCATCCAAACAGCATGGAATGACCGTGCCATCCACGAGAATGCCCGCTTGATTCCGCAGCGCGTGGCAGAAGCCCTGACCGTCGTCCTCCTCCGCCCGTAAATCCGGCCAGTCAAACTCGTGGTCCTGGTTCAAATACACCCGGTCGGCAAGCTTAATTCCGCCCCCTGGTACTACTCTCTCCTCGATTTGATAGTCGAGCCCGAACTCTTTCTCGATCATTTCCAATGTTGCCCGGTTGCGGCTCCGCTGTAAATTGGTCTCGTTGTTCTTATCCAAATTCCACAGGCGGAACGAAACAATCAAGTCAGAGGTACTGACCGCCTCCCGCACGAAGGACAATATATTTTCGATATACCCTTCGCGGTCCGTCGAACCCTCATGACCATCAAAGCTGTGCAGCGAGAAGTTCATTTGTCTCAAAGCAGGCTTGTTGATGATTTTGGGCCAGGCTTTGCGAATCAAGGTTCCGTTCGTCGTAATATTCACCTTGAGGCCCTTCTCATGGCTTAAATCAAGCAGCTGGTCGATCTTCGGATGCAGCAGAGGCTCACCTTTGACATGCAAATAAATATAGTCGGTGTGCGGTTTTACCTCGTCCAGTACTTTTGCGAAGTCCTCAACTTTGATGAACTGGGATTTCCGTTCCGTAGGCGGACAGAAGCTGCAAGCCAAATTGCAGATGCTGGTCGTTTCAATATAGAACTTTTTGAATTTTTTCATCTTGTCTTATTCCTACTTGTCTCATATTATTTGCGACTTATGATGGAAACGGCGTATCCGTCGGCTTGGCGTAGCCCTCCCGATACTTCTCGTCGATCCATGTACGGATGTCCGCGGCCGATTTGCCAGTCTGCTGCAGCTGAATCGATTCTACGGCGATTTCCAGACATACGTTGCATTTTGTCCCGTGGTCATCCCAGACGATAGAGCCGTCCTCCTTCAGCTCGTGAATGAAGCAGTCCCGATTGCTGCGATGACCTGCCGATTCCCCGCAGCCGCAATAGCAGGGCATTCCATCCAGCAGCTCGGGATGCTCACTGACAGCTTTGTACGCGAGAACGACATATTCATGCTGACCCTCCAAAAAAGAAGGCAGGACCTCCCGGCTAGCCGTTCGTTCCTGGAAGTCCCCGCTAGTGGTAATATGTAACTCGCCATGCTGCATTTGATTCGTATCAGTTCCGCCGGCTGCGCCCTTGCTCCCACCGCCGCAGGCGGTTAACGAGAGTAATAGAAGCGTAGACGCCAGCAGCGTAGCAAACGCTTGTCTCATCGTTCCAAGTCCTCCATTCATTTCAAGAAAATATGATTATAATCACATCATCGCTAGCTCTATTTTATCTCAAATGGAATGAAACGCCTAATAAAATATACCTCGCTTGTTCCCCTACCGCTTCGTTTTACTGCCATCCAGTCTTGTATCGGGCAGAATGCTCAGCAGCGAACTTTTGGAGGCGCCGATTTGCTGGGAGCTGTAAATACCGCTATGACCCGAAAATACATAACTGACCAGGCAGGCAATGAACATGTATAGCGCCCCCTCCGAGCCGAACAGCTCAATGCCCATCATGAAGCAGGCCAATGGCGTATTGGCTGCCCCACAGAACACCGCGATGAAACCAAGAGCCGCGAGAAACGGGCCATGGAGATGAAGCCAACCGGACAGACTGTGCCCCAGGCTGGCTCCAATCGCAAAAAGCGGTGTCACCTCTCCTCCCTGAAATCCCGAGCCCAGTGTAACCGAGGTGAACAGCAGCTTGCCCAGAAAAGCAAACGGCGAAACACCCTCGCCAAAGGAATCGGCAATTAACGGCAGGCCAAGCCCCAAATAATCCCGGGTTCCTGCCGCATAGACCATAACGATGATGAGACCGCCTCCTAGCGCAGTCTTCAACACTGGATTAGGGACTGCGCGGCTGAAGGTTCTTTTTAAATAGTGAGTCAGTTTACTGAATAGCAGGCTCGTCAACCCAAACAGGATGGATGCGGCTACGACCTTCAACAGCACTGTGCCGGATAAAGCCGGAATTTGCCCGATTTGATACGTATGGTGCTGAACCCCCCATAGATTAACCGTCGTCAAATGCCCAACGAAACTCGCGGCAAAACAGGGGACAAGCGCCCGATAGCTGATCAGCCCGAGCACGGCCACCTCTAGTCCGAACATCGTTCCCGCCAGCGGCGTGCCAAATACAGAGCCGAAGCCTCCGCTTATCCCGCACATTAACAGGATCCGGCGGTCCAGCGGATCCAGCCTAACGAGCCTGCTTAACGAATCGGCCAGGCTTCCCCCCATTTGTACAGCTGTTCCTTCCCGGCCAGCTGAACCGCCTAGCAAATGGGTGACCAAAGTTCCAAACAGGACAAGCGGCGCCATTCGAATGGGGATGCGTTCATTTCCGTTCTGGATTTGCTCCAGAATGAGATTATTGCCCTTGGCGCTGATTATTCCCCATTTCATATACGCATAGCTTACTAACGCCCCCCCGAGCGGAAGCAGCCATAGCAGCCAAGGATGCATATACCGCCAATCCGTAACAGCATCAAGGCTGATCAGAAAAAAAGCGGAAGCCGTACCGGTAAGCAGTCCAACAATACTCCCAAGCAGTATCCATTTTATAAATGAGCCAGGAAAAGCTGCAAAATTCTTTATTTCCCCGATAAGATAGCTGCCCTTTGTTCGCTCATTATTTCGAGGCGATGATTCTTGAGCCGACATGAACTTAATCCTCCTAGCAGATGAAACTGGTTAATGAACAAAGACTCCTACCAGTGCGCAGGCAAAATACGCACTGATAGGAGTCATTAGCCTCATTGGCGGTTATGGCGAACTCCATCGCCTTCGCTTTTTTGTTGGAATCATTGTATATCAATTTGCTCTCCATAGTCAATCGTCCCCCAAACCAAACCCTAATTCCCGGCATAAGATACAAAAAACCAGAGAGAAAAGGTGATTTCCATTGGTAAGCTTCCGCAAAGCGTATCAAATAAAGCAGCGATTAGCCGCAAATATACTGAAGCGGCACGGTGTTCACGGCATTGGCGTTGGACTATCCGATCCGCGCCGCCCGAGCAAGGGCGCAGCAATTATTCTCTATGCCAACGCTCTGGCGGCAACCGCAAAATCCAATCAAAAGGCCTCGTCCAAAAGAAAACCTATAAATTGCGCCATGCTGCAGACCAAATTGGGCGTTCCAGTGCGCATCGTTCGTTCGGCTGGCTTTCATAAACACAGCAGCTCAGAAAGCGTTCGGTTCAGAAGAAGAATCCGGCCGGTCATCGCGGGTTACAGCGTCGGAACTCCTGGGGCTTCCGGTACAGCCGGACTGATCGTGACCAAGAGAAAATGCGGCCAGAACCGCTACTTGCTCAGCAATAATCATGTGCTCGTGAACGAGAACAGCAACCGCTGCTCCAAGACACTCCAGCCGGGAGGTGCCGACGGAGGCACGGTACGCAAGGATCGCATCGGAGAACTGCATCGTTTCGTAAGATTAAGCAAGAAAAGGAACAATTACCTAGACGCAGCGATGGCCAAGCCGCTTCGCCCCGCGCTGCTCAGCCCCCGTTACGCCGTGTTCGGAACCGTTCCAGGCCATCTGCGCTCCTATCGTGTAGGAGACCGGTTCAAGAAGGTCGGCCGTACGACGGGAATAAGAACAGGACGCGTAGAATCGATCCATACTGATATTCGCGTCGGCTACGGTTCATACGGCAATCTAGGGACAATTACCTTCAAGAACCAGAGCGTTATTCGCGGCAATCGGCCCGTCTCCTTAAGCGGAGACTCTGGCTCCGTATGGCTAACCCGCCGCGGGAACTTGGCAGCCGCAGTCAATTATGCCGGCTCTGCCGACGGATTTCTTTCGATTTCGTATCCGATTGAATGGTTCATGCAGGTATTCGGTACAAGGGTAGCCACCCCGTCCAGCCATCATCGGCGGAAATGTCATGCCCTGCATCGTCCAGGCCGGAGCCGGCTGCGGAACTATGCCTTTACGCAGCCTTTGCCGCCTAAGCTGCTGCGCGCAATCAGGCCTATTACCGCCGAGCACTGCCCCCCTATGTGCCGCCGTTAAAACAAAAGGGAGCTTCCTTGATTTGAACTCAAGCGAAAGCTCCCTTCATATGTCAAACGATAAGCTATTATTCCATAAAATCTTTCAAACGCTTGCTGCGGCTTGGATGTCTCAGCTTACGAAGCGCTTTGGCCTCGATTTGTCTGATCCGTTCCCGGGTCACGCCGAACTCCTTGCCTACCTCTTCAAGCGTACGCGTCCGTCCATCATCCATCCCGAAACGAAGACGAAGCACATTCTCCTCACGTTCGGTCAGCGTATCCAGCACTTCCTCCAGCTGCTCTTTCAGCAATTCGTACGCTGCAGCATCCGCCGGTGCAAGTGCATCCTGATCCTCAATAAAATCACCCAGATTGGAATCATTTTCTTCCCCAATCGGCGTCTCTAATGAAACAGGCTCCTGGGCGATCTTCATGATTTCCCGAACCTTTTCCGGAGTAAGATCCATTTCCTTGGCGATTTCCTCCGGAGTTGGCTCACGCCCGATCTCTTGAAGAAGCTGGCGGGAAACGCGGATCAGCTTATTAATGGTCTCTACCATATGAACTGGAATCCGAATCGTTCTGGCCTGATCGGCGATAGCTCTCGTAATAGCCTGGCGAATCCACCATGTAGCATAGGTACTGAATTTGAAACCTTTCTTGAAATCGAATTTTTCGACGGCTTTAATAAGCCCCATGTTCCCTTCCTGAATCAGGTCGAGGAACACCATTCCCCTGCCGACATATCGGCGGGCAATACTAACGACGAGACGCAGATTGGCTTCGGCCAGTCTGCGTTTGGCTTCTTCGTCCCCCTGCTCTATTCGCTTCGCCAGTTCGATTTCTTCTTCCGCTGACAAGAGCGGGACTCTGCCGATTTCCTTCAAATACATGCGGACAGGATCATCGATCTTTATACCTGGCGGCAGCGTCAGGTCATCCGTATATTCTGATTCAGTATGAAGCTTCAAATCCTCTGTCACGATTCAGACCCCCACCCATGAATTGACATACAACTTATCTCGATCTATATTTGGTTTGACAATTGCCAGCTTTTATGCTATTATAAAAGCGATCCAAAAATCGTTGCTTCTATTTGACTATCCGTCATTTTAACACATAAATAATAATTAATCAATCAATAGTTTTGCTTAATTCATGCAAACAACGCTGATCCCTGACGGGTCGGCGTTTTTTAATGGGTAACGATTTTAGGATCAGCGAATTAACCCGAATTCTCGGGCCTGTTCCTCCGTTAAAATGAACTGTTCCTTGTCCCATACCTCATCATCCTTATCCAAACCGAATGCGCTCATCACTTTCGGCCAAATCCCTTTCTCTATCGCCTCGCTTTGCGTGATGATAATTTTCATGCCAGGATCGCTCCTTTTTCCGAGGTCTTTTATACCTATATATTTAAATTTTTAATAATAGTTTAGCCAATATATCGGTTTTGAAACAGTGATTTGCATGCCTAAATCGGCATCTAAGCACCCCCTCCATTTGTAATCGCTTACAAACCACTCCGCGAACGTTAACAGGAACAAGTTCCCTATAGGCGTACAGCCTCTTTACCGTGCACTGGCTATATGTATGTCATCCTATTTTCGCTGACAAATTACTTCACTCAAACCTGAATAAATACCCAAAAAATGTGCAGATGAAACGATAATTTTGAAAAATCATACTAAAGAACTAGACAAATTTCGACAAAATTATCAATTTATATGATATAGTGCATTTATAACCAATTCTTTCATGTATTTTTCATACGGTAAAGAAAAAATAGGAGGTAGGGCCTGGGAGTAACAGCATATCATGAAATCATTTCATCTTCCCGCCACCATAGTCCTATTTTTGTGAATAATTTATTATTAAGGAGCTGGACAACATGAGTTTACCTGCAAATCCTTCCCTCCGGCGTCTCTTCTTCTTGCTCATCGCAAGCATGATCATATTCGGTACTATAACTGCCCCCTCTGCAACCAAGGCCGCTGCAACCGGCAAGCTTCCCAAAGCTACATGGCTGTGGAATACTAAACTGATCGAAACGCAAACCGAAGAGCTTCTGGCATTTTCCGCTTCGGAAGGCATTCGCATGATTTATTTGCAAATCAGCACACGTGTAGACATCCCTTATTACAAGCAATTCATCTACAAAGCAAATGCGCTCGGCATCCAGGTTCATGCCTTGAACGGAGCCCCGAACTGGGCGCTGGAATCTAACCGCTCTCAACTGGCAAGCTTCATGAACTGGATTCGCAGCTATCAAACGACAGCTGCTGAAGAGGAACAATTTACGGGCGTTCATGTGGATATTGAACCTTATCTTTTGCCCGAGTGGAAGAACGACATCAATAAGGTTATTAAGCAGTGGCAGTCGAATGTAAAGTATCTCATTCAGGAAGCCGCGAACCTGAAGCTGCCGATCGCTGCCGATTTGCCTTTCTGGTTAGATAAATATGCGGCAAGCGATTCAGAAATGTCATTAAGCTCCTGGATGATCTCCCAATTTGATTCTGTGACCCTGATGTCTTACCGCGATAGCGCCGATGCCGTCATTAAACTGGCCAAAGAGGAGCTCCAGGAGGCGGAGAAATTGAACAAGCGTATATATACCGGCGTTGAGACCAAGTATTCCTCGGAAGGCAATCAGGTATCCTTCTACGAGGAAGGATACGACTATATGAACGCACAGCTGCTCTATTTGGATCAGCTCGGCAGAGCTTACAGCTCGTATGCGGGCATCGCCGTTCATGACCTCGTGGGAATGATGGAAATGGCCCAACGCAGCAAGTCGTAGTCCGCTGTTCATCTTAAACATTAAAGCCTGTCTCACTCTGAAGCTCTCTCCAATTTTGGAATGATCCATATTCATCCAAAAGCGGAAAGAGCTTTTTTGGATATCCTGAGCCGTAATATGGTCGATTTAAGGCCGTTGCCCTTCTAAATTTTCAACCGCTACAATGGATGCTGTAAACGTTTACAAATATTGGAGCGGTGTTGATCCCGCGGAAAGAGAGGGATTCACGATGTCATGTCAAGCGACAGGCAGGAAGTCACGCGTCCTCCCTTTGCTATCCAAATGGCTGGTCATGATGCTCGTCGTCGGTATTATGCCGTTGTTCCCCGTTCATCAGCTTCCGGTAGCCCGGGCCGTTTCGCAAATCACGATCGATTCCCATAGCGATGGGGCCCAAGTAGAAGCAGGCCAGGTCATCATTTCCGGGCATTATACGGACGTCTACGATATCAAGCTGATCGTGAACGGGCGGGAACAGCTCGATACGCACATGAACAATTTGAGCGGAACCGAGACAGGCACATGGCATGCCGAGCTGGACACCAGCCGGTACCACGGCGAAATCAATCTCGTCGCGCGTGGACTGGACAGCGTTACCAGATACGGAGTAACAACCCCGGTCAAACGGATCGAGGTGGATAATCAAGGCTCCTCCCCTCCCCTTGTACGCATTGATCAGCCGCTTGACGGCTCCCTCGTCGAAGGACAAATATCCGTAGCCTTATCCGTCTATGCTTTAAATCCTGTGCAAACCGTTGAAGTCAGGTTGAACGGCGGTTCATGGAATGCCGCGAGCGTTTCCGGGGAGAACTACGAGTATATGTGGGATGCCGATTCGGCTCCAAACCGAACCTCAAGCATCGAGGCCAGAGCAATCGACCAATTCGGGAATGTCGGCCGTAGCTTGACCGTATACGTAAAGAACGGCGAAGTGATTCCGGAAGAGATGGTTTTGGAACGGCAGGACCGGGCCATATGGATTTGGGAAAAAGCCGCCTATAATTTATTCCTCAACCCAGGATCGCGCAGCGCTCTTAAGGCTTTTGCAGACGATACGGATACCTTCGGCTCCGACTCGGTAACGACCTTCTACCTGGGTGTATTCCCATACGAAGGCATCGACATCCTGGAGGATGAACCCGGCAAAGTAAGGGAATTCGTAGCTTGGGCCCACGATAACGGCTTTAAAGTCCATGCCTGCATCGCCGGTGGTACGGTCCCCCCCTATTTCGGAGCATTAACCCCCTATCACGAGCTGGCGATCCGTGAAATGGAAAAGGTCATTAACTACAACCTGTCGTCAGCTGCTAACGAGCAATTCGACGGCGTAAACGTAGACATCGAACCGTATATCCTGCCGGACTTCAGATTGCAAAAGCCCTCGGTTCAGCTTCAGTATCTCGATATTATGGAACAGCTAATAGCTCGCAGAGATACTGCTGGGATCGCCTTGCCGTTCGGCCCAGCCATCCCCAGATGGTTTGACAGCAACGACCCGGCCAAAGATATTACGTGGAACGGACAAACGAAATGGCTGTCTGAGCATATTCAGGACATGAGCGATTATATTACAATCATGGACTATCGCGATAGCGCTGAAGGCAGCGCCGGAATCATCGCCCATGCTCAAGGCGAAATCGATTATGCCAATTTGATTGGCAAGCCGAATTCGGTCGTGATTGGTGTCGAAACGCTCGATATTGCCAACAGCGGAGACCCGGAAACCATTACCTTCCGGGAGGAGGGCCGGGCATATATGGAGAGCGAGCTGGATAAGGTCTATGCCTGGTTCAGCGGGAATCCCGCCTTCGGAGGCATCGCCATGCATCATTATGATTCGATTCGCTGGCTGCCTTCAGCTTGGGGGCCAGGCGCAGTAAAGTGGACGGTAACGCCTGAAGATGTGAATCCGCCGACCGCCGTGAGCGAACAGCCATCTGCCGAAGCCTTCGACTACCAGAGCATTATTCTCCGATACGGCAGGGCATTCGACGATTCGGATATTGAGGAATACGTCATTTACCGCAGCACTGAGCCCGATTTCGAACCTGACTCCACCAACATGGCTGGCCAGTCCCGCAACCTGACCTATAAAGACCGCGGCCTGCTGCCTGATACGACATACTATTACAAGATTGCGGCCAAAGACATTAGCGGCAACGTCGGTCCCGCTTCCGAAGTCGCTTCGGCCACGACCTCCAGCTCAAGCCTCCGCCCGATGATCATTAGCGGAATGAATATCGTCCGCGAGGGTACGCGTTCGAAGGTAACGCTAAAAGTATGCGATTACGAAACGGGTGAACAAATCGTCGCCAGAGTTTACGGGCGCTTCACCTTTAATGGAGGCAAATACGTCGAACTAGCGCCTGATGCAAGCGGTATGCTGTACGCCCATTCGGAAGCATTGCCTGACGCCGCCGGAGAAGTCGGCTTCTGGCCGCAGCGAGTTCTATCGGGCGACTACTACTGGGCAAGCGCTTACGATCACCCGCGATCCACTACAGTGACCGTAAGCTGGCCCACTCCGTAAACAGAATCCTGAACACCAACCAAGCTCCCTTGGCCAATGGTCAAGGGAGCTTGGTTGGTGTGCTTCATAGTAGAAGCAGCTTCATTTCATTTACCGTCAGCCCGCCGGGCCGCCTGTACGAGCAATGCTGCATTCCGCTCGATTTCATCAAAGCGACCTTCTTTTACGAGATCCATGTTGACGATGCTTCCGCCAAGTCCGACCGCGGTCGCTCCCGCCTGAAAAAACTGATGAATATTATCCAGCCGGACGCCCCCGGTCGCGATCATCGGAATATGGCTAAGCGGAGCCCGAATTTCGCGTAAATAGGCGAGCCCCATGGAGGCCATGGGAAATATTTTTACTGCGGTTGCTCCCGCGCTCCAGGCCCTGACGATCTCGCTTGGCGTCATGGCGCCTGGATAAACGTCAATCGATTGTTCACGCGCATAGTTCACGACAGCTTCATCCAAATTCGGGGCGATTAGATATTCTGCCCCTGCGGACACGGCTTCCTTGGCCATGTTCACATCCAGGACCGTGCCGGCTCCGATACGCATCCGGTCGCCATACTGCTCGCGCCAGCGCGAAATCATGCCTAAAGCGCCATCGCTGTTCAACGTAGCCTCCACAAACACTACTCCAGCACGATCCAAAGCCGCAATCAATCCGTCTGCCTGTTCATCGGGCACATGGCGAAGGATGGCGATGATCCTCTCTTGTTTCAGTTGCTCAAACGCAGTGCTCATTCTGCTCCCCCTCTCGCTTCAAAACGTAGCATGTTCGAGTCTCGAATACAATACTATCCTTTATGATTTTGGCATAAATTAGTTGAAATGTGACTCTAGTGCCCAAGTCAGTTATAATTTAGTAGGGATTCGACTACGTTTATTGAGGTGATATTAATGAAGCTGACCTATTTAGGACATTCTACCGTTCACATCGACACTGGCGAACACAAGCTGATCATCGATCCGTTCCTGACGGGCAACCCGGTCGCCACAGTTTCCGCTGAAGAGGTTGAGGCCGATTTCGTACTGCTGACGCATGGTCATTCCGACCATATCGGCGACGCCGAGGCCATTGCTCGCAACAATCAGTGTCCGATCATTGCCGTTGTGGAACTAGCGAACTATTTTGCAGCCAAAGGACTGGAAACGACGGGCATGAATCTTGGCGGCTCCTTCACGTTTCCGTTCGGTAAATTGAAATTCACTCCGGCCTTGCACAGCTCCTCGGTAGAGGTAGATGGCACGAATGTCTATCTAGGAAATCCCGCGGGGATATTGCTGGAGCTGAACGGGTTTACCATCTATCACGCTGGAGACACGGCTCTGTTCACCGACTTGCAGCTGATTGGCACGCGCCACCGGGTCGATTTGGCCTTTATCCCGATCGGCGATTTCTTTACGATGGGGCCGGAGGATGCTTTGACCGCAGCGGAATGGGTCAGCGCCCGCCATGTCGTGCCTATTCATTATAATACCTTCGGTCTGATCCGGCAGGATGGCGATCTGTTCGTCAGCGAACTCAGCAAGCTGGGCATAACGGGACATGCACTGAAGCCCGGGGAAGAGCTGCACCACCATCAGTTAAGTTTATAATAAAAAGCAGCCCCTGGCTGCCGTTCCCGGCAGCCCAGGGGCTTTACTTATGCTAGCTAATCCTCCAGCTCTTTGCCTTTCGTTTCTGTCCCCAGCCACAGCACAGCTGCCGCACCGATGAGGATGGTCACAAAAAAGATGCCGAAAATGTACCCGATCTCATAATGCCTGGCAACAAGCATCCCGACCATATATGGCGCAAGTATGCCGCCGACCCGGCCAAACGAGGCCGCCAGCCCGACGCCCGTGGACCGTACGCTGGTCGGATACAGCTCAGGGGTATAAGCGTACATCCCGCCCCAAGCACCAAGATTGAAAAACGACAAACAAATGCCGGCAGCGATCAATGCGCCTTCCGTAGTTGCGAGGCCAAACCATGCCGCACTCACAGCAGTAAGCACAAGGTAGAGAACGAGAACGAATTTACGGCCAAATTTCTCGATGAAATAGGCCGCCGTAAAGTAACCGGGAAGCTGGGCCAGCGTCATGATCAAAACGTATTCAAAGCTCTTGACGAGACTGAACCCTTTAAGCATCATAACCGATGGAAGCCACAGGAACATACCGTAGTAAGAAAATACGACGGTAAACCAGAGCAACCACAGCATGATCGTCGCACGGCGATGAGGCTTGGCCCACACGGATTTGAACCTCTGGCGAAAAGACGCTGCCCGGTTTCCCTTCTCTGCCGTTTGCTTCGTATATCTCGGCGGATCCTCGATCGCCCTGCGCAAATATAGGGCATATAGCGCTGGCACCCCGCCGATGATAAAGGCTGCTTGCCAGCCGTATTTCGGGATCACGAAATAGGCGATCAAAGCTGAAGCAATCCAGCCTGCCGCCCAGAAGCTCTCCAGCAGCACAACCGCTCTGCCCCGGTCCTTAGACTGAACCGATTCCGATACCAGTGTAGAGGCAACGGGCAGCTCTCCTCCCAGGCCAAAGCCGGCAATAAACCGAAGGACGCACAGGACCGCAAATCCGGTGGTCGCGGCCGACAAGCCTGTCGCGAGCGAAAATATCAGCAGCGTCCATAGCAGCACAGATTTTCGGCCATATTTATCCGCCATGTAGCCCGCGATGGCCGCACCGAAGACCATGCCGATCGAGTTAATGCTTGTAAAGAGGCCGGTCTGTTGGGGGGACAGCTGCCATTTCAGGCTTAAGTCGGCGATGATGAACGACAGCATGCCGACATCCATCGCGTCAAACATCCAGCTCAGCCCCGCGCTCATCAGCAGCTTGCGCTGCTTCGGCTGGCGGATCGTCTCCAATATGCTCATTTTTCTACCACTCCTACAGGTTCGATTAGTTTCTCTCTCTTCTTAATATGGATTAATAATAGCAAATAATGACTATTTTCGCTCAAAAACTTCAGTTCCTTCGTTACTTCTATGTCATTCCATGGTACTATTGAGGATATTATGCTATATTTTGCAAATCTTTTTCAAAAGGCAGGAAGATATTCATGGGAAACAATTATAACACCAGTCCGGTTCCCTGGTACTATGTACATAACGACATCATTAAAGGACCGGTTACCATCGGACAGATGCAAAGAGACTATTACATCTACCGCGAGCTGCATCCGGGTACAATGGTTTGGACCGATGGAATGACCGAATGGACGCCGCTATCTTCAACGGATCTGATTAACCATATCATGTTTGCGCCCGGCAGCGGCTCGCAAGCAGAGCCAGCGCGTTCTCCGTATAATGGAGCATATCCGAATCAAGCGCCCGCAGGCCAAGCTTATCCCGGCTCACAGCCCGGTTCGGTTCCTGGACCAGCAGGATATCAGCCAGGAGGCTATATCCCCGGTGCGCAGGCTTATCCGGGTCAGCATACCGGAGCTCAAGCCCCACCCGGGCCATATCCATTGCAAAAAATCAGCAATACATATATGTGGTTGGCCGTTACAGTTGCTGGAGTCGGTAATCTTATATATCTTCTCGCCAGAGACGCTGGCGCTTCCTTCGGGTTAAAATTCATGGTAACCATCATCATGGTCGGGCTATTTGCTCTGTTTTGCTCGCTGGACAAAAACGAACTGCAGCGTTTAGGTCACCGAACGACATCTGTCTGGTGGTTTTTGATCATTTCGGTTTATATGTTTATCCGGGCATACCGGTTGCGCCAATTTCCATCCTATGCGATCGTAATGCTGCTCATTGGCTTTGCCGTCGGTTTTGTTTATGGTTTCCTCAAAGGTTTTTTCAGAGTGTTCATATAAAGTTAACTGACTTTAAACGAATTACATAACAAGAGCTGTTCCCTTGACGGGCGATCTGCCCTTGGGAACAGCTCTTTAGCTATATATGCTCATTACTCTAATCTAGCGCCAGATGGTAAATATGCTGCGGTCCGATTGGACCTTCGATCAATCTGCCTTTATCTTGGAAGCCCGCCGCCAGATACACGGCCTGGGCTGCTTTATTGCGCTTATTTACGGCCAACACGACTTCAGTTCTCCCGGGAAATCGGGATTTCATGAATTCGGGAAGCTGAACCATCGCCATTTTGGCAATCCCTTGCCCTTGATAGCGGTAATCGATGGAGAAGGAACGGAGCAGCATGGCATCAGGATTTGCGGTAAATTCCCCGATATCCGGTCCTTCATGCAGGATAAAAAAGCCGGCAGGAATCTCCTCGTAAGTAATGACCACCGCATAACGACAGTTATCCTGAATGGCTTCTGCCAGCACGTCCTTCGGCAAAGCGCTGTAAAGAACCTGTTCCTCCGGAAGCTCAAAGCGCTCCAATAACTCTTCGTCACTCGGCAAATACATTCGCAAATTCACTTTACTATACATAGACCAGCCGCTTAATTGCTGCCTGCCCTCCTTCCCATGATCACAAGATCTCTCTCGGTACCGTCCAAGTTGGCGACCTGCGGCAGCAATCCCCACTGTTCGAACCCGTGCTTGCGCAGCAGCGCCAAGCTTCCGGCGTTATGGCCGAATACGAAGCCGAGCATCGTTTTCACTCCAATACGGGGACAGGAGGCTATCGCCTGCTCGATTAACATACTGCCGATTCCCTTCCCGCGATACCCTGAGGATATGTAAATACTTATTTCCGCTGTGCTGTCATAGGCAGGACGACCATAAAAAGACTGGAAGCTAAGCCAGGCGATCACCGAATTTCCATACTCATTAGCCGAACCTGCCCCTTTGTTTTCTCCGGCTCTGACTACCCATAGCGGCCTACGGTCCGGCGTATGCTCCGCAAACCATTTCAAGCGGCTTTCCACCGTGACCGGCTCCAGATCAGCCGTAACAGCTCTGCTGTCGATCGTCTCGTTATAGATGGCTACGATTTCCTGTAAATCATCAATTGTCGCATATTCTATGGCATATGATGTCAACATTTATGCTGCTCCTATCCGTATCAGTTCCCAATCCAACCAAAGATAACAAAAAAAAATAAAAATAGCTAGCCAGTAAGGCTAGCTTTGAATCAATTTCTTATATATTTTAATCACGCTAAAGTGCATACCTTCATGATAGAGGCAGAAATTCAAAAATCCTCCAATCGTGTCCAGCGTAAATCCCGACGATGTCGTATACGGCTTACTCACGCGTTCGTCCAGTTTTCCTGGTAAAATCGAAGCAATCTGCTTCGGCTGCTGCTCCAGGACCTTAACGATATCTGCTAGCCTTGGCACGTCTTCCGTCCAGTTTTCTGGAGATGTCCCGTTAGCAAAAAAACTCCTATATTGGGCTGAAATCAGCGAAGGGCGTCCGTTTAGCTGAAATGCAAATGCGTCCTGTACAAAGGCGATATGCCCAAGATTCCAGCGAATATTGTTGCGGAACTTGGCAGGTATAATATCAGCCTGTTCCTCTGATAAATCCTGAACCATTTTTAATGTCTGACCGCGAATGAATTCCAATTGACTAAAAATAATCTCCCCCATGGACTAGCCCCCTTAAATTAATCAATAAGCTGCTTGATCTGAACATAGTGCTGGACTACGGGAAACGGGTCGTAGAAATGGTGAAGCAGCGCTTTCCATTCTTGATACTGCTCCGATTTCCTGAATCCGACCTCATGATCGCTAATCGACCGCCATTTGACGAGAAGAATGTATTTATTCTCCTCTTCAACACATTTATGCAGCTCATGGTCGATATACCCTGGCATGCCCGAAATGATTTTGGACGCTTGCCGAAAGCTGCTCTCAAAGTCATTGATCGTTCCTGGCTTCACATGCAGCTCGGCTACTTCAAGGATCATTCTTTCCCCCCTAACCAGCTCAAAAGAAGCATAATTGGTTATGTTGTCCTTATTATACCATCATTATATGATTTACGTTGATCGAATTTTCCTTTCTGCGCCCGCAAGGCTTTATTGATCCATATCGCGGCGATCGAGCCTTCGCCCATCGCCACAGTGGCCTGCTCTGCGTGCAGGGCGATATCGCCAGCGGCCCATACGTTATCGACACTCGTCTGCTTGCTTCGCGGATCACTTTCCACATGGCCGTTATCACTGAGCACAGCCCCAAGCTGCCTCGCGAGGTCAGAATGAACCTTGTTTCCGCCAAAAGCAATAAAACCCCGTTCGGCGGGCAGAACAGTACCGTCATGAAGTATGATCTGCTCAATTTGCCCTTCCGCAGCTGACCGTATTTCCACGATCGCCGCCTCGATATAAGAAATACTTGCATGACCCATCTGTTCCAACAGCTCTGGAGATATACGGGAAGACTCATGGTTCACATAAGTCAGACTGTTTGTGCGTTCTGCCAACAGAAGCGCCATATTGGCACCGGCATCTCCAGATCCCATCAAAACGGTACACTTGCCTTCAATTTCATACCCGTCGCAATCCGGGCAAATATATACGCTGCTTCCGAGCAGCGGAACTAGTCCCGGGATTTCGGGAATGCGATCGCTCACTCCTGTCGCAAGCAGCGTCGTATAGGTCTCGTATGTTTGTCCCGTTTCCCCCTTAAGAAGTATCGTTCCGGCTGCGGTTCGAGCCGCTGTTACGATCCTGTCCTGAGCAAAGCGGACACCAGTGCTCTCAGCCTGATGCCTTCCTCTTGCACGCAATTCTTGTCCCGATATTCCGTCTGGCCAGCCTAAAATATTGTGATAACCGCGGCAAAGCGTAGATCTGCCTTCCCCAGCGTCAACGACCAGAACATCATAAGCGGAATAACGGCCTAGTTGGATCGCGGCTTGCAGCCCAGCGATTCCACCTCCGACAATAATGCAATCACGCGGCATAAACATAAACTCCTTCATTTAGAATTCGGCAGTTGCTGAATATCTTGCGGGACATACTGGGAATCATGAGTATACATCTTTATAAGGAGGATACGATGACCAAACGGATTGTTGCCAAAATCGTCTGGAACAGCTTTTAGCCTGACGATTTTCTAGCCTACCTGTTTATTTGGGCGATAGCAGCCAATAACGGCTGGTCGAATGACGCTGATGGAGGTGCTCACTGCCGCGGTCGCCGTAACCGTCTTCGAGTATGTGTACCATGACTGGCGTATCAGAAATGGAATTCAGCAGGACAAGCAGATGAAAGTGGAATGAGCGACAATGCGCAACGACCGCGAAACGCGGTCGTTGCTATTGTTCATTCGCAGATTTGGGCAGACGCTGCAAATATACCCTTGCTTCATAAGGCCGCAGCTTCAATTTACACAAATCTTCATTTTTTTCCGGGGGGTAATTCGAAATGAGCAGTTCCATTCCCTCGGGTGATACATCCTTCGGCAGTTCAAAGAGCGGCTCCCGTTCAAAAAAGTTAAGGATCACCAGCAGCTGATCGTTATCTAGAGTTCGAGTGTAAGCATATATTTCCGAATGAAGCGGCAGCAGCAGCTTATATCTGCCATAAACGATAACCTTATGCTGCTTGCGAAGCTGAATCAGCTTTTTGTAATAATGAAAGATAGAATCGGGATCATTCAGCGCATCCGCTACGTTAATCTCCATATAATTGGAATTGACTTTAATCCAGGGCGTTCCCGTAGTAAAACCAGCATTTGGTGTCGTATCCCACTGCATCGGAGTTCTTGCGTTGTCCCGGCTCCTTTTGCGAAGAGCCTGCATGATTTCTTCTTCCGGCACCCCATTATCGCGCTGTTCCTCGTAGTAATTCAGCGTCTCCACATCGCGGTAATCGTCGATAGACTCGAATGCGATGTTTGTCATTCCGATTTCTTCGCCTTGATAAATATACGGCGTGCCTTCCAGGGTGTGAATGAAGGTGGCCAACATTTTCGCCGAAGGCACCCGGTACAGCACATCGTTCCCGAAACGGGATACAGAACGCGGCTGGTCATGATTGCACCAGTAATTCGCATTCCAGCCCCGGTCGTGGAGAACGTTCTGCCAGTTGCTGATGATTTTTTTCAGCTCCAGCAGGTTCCAGGGAACGACGTTCCATTTACCGCTCCCTGAAGAGGCGGCATCTATGAACATATGCTCGAACTGGAAAGTCATATTCAATTCGCGCCGGCCGTCCCCTACATAATCCAGCGCTTGCTCCGGACCGAGTCCCGACGTTTCCCCGACGGTCATGATGTCGTAATAGTAAAGTACTTTGTCATGCAGATTTTGCAGTAAGGTATGGACATTCTCCAGATTGGAGAACATTTCATAGGCCCGTACCGTCTTCGTCTGATGAGGATTGTCGGCGTCCGGAAGGCCTTCGGCTTTGACGATGTGTGATATCGCGTCGAAACGAAAACCGTCCACTCCCTTTTTGAGCCACCATTCCACCATGTTATGGAGTTCATCGATCACTACGGGATTGCTCCAATTTAAATCCGGCTGGTACTTGGAGTATAAATGCAAATAGTATTCGTCCGTCTGCTCATCGTACTCCCAGACCGAGCCGCTGAAGTACGATTCCCAGTTGTTAGGCGGACCACCGTTTTTCCCTTTCCGCCATATGTAGTAATCCCTTTTCGGATTATCTTTGGACTGACGGGATTCTATGAACCATGGATGTTTGTGCGAGGTATGGTTCAGTACCAAATCCATCATGAGCTTCATCCCACGGGAATGCATGTCCTGAAGCAATCGGTCAAAATCCTCCATCGTGCCGAACTGCTCCATAATATCGCAATAATCGCTAATGTCATATCCGTTGTCATGGCCGGGGGATTTGTAAATGGGGCTCAGCCAAATGACGTTGACCCCCAGCTCCTGTAAATAGTCCAGCTTGGAGATGATCCCTTTAAGATCGCCGATTCCGTCGCCATTGCTGTCTTTAAAGCTAATCGGGTAAATTTGATATACTACGCTTTCTTTCCACCATTTCGGTTTCATTCTATATTCTGCCTCCTTATCCGGACTGAGCCTCATCGGGCCGGCAAGCGGATAATTCATTCTTCCTAGATTGCAACTAAACCTGATATGCGCTTTGTTATATCTATAAACGAGTGAAACGTCCGGTATAACAGACAAAAAGAGCTTTCGACGGAATGGCATTCTTTTGCCGCTTATTTTCACTGATATAGTATAATGAAATAATCTGCGTCTATACGTCAGACTATGCAAATTATCGTTATGTTTCGAAAGGGTGTTCCTACAGCAATGAATTCATTAACCAGCGATTCTTCGACGTCTTCGCATCCCCTATCCCGTTCGGCACGCTTGAGGACGGCTTTTATTCTCGGCAGTCTGTCAGCTTTCGGTCCGCTTTCGCTTGATATGTATTTGCCCGCGTTGCCCAAGCTCGCCGAAGAGCTAAATGCGACAGCTTCCGTTACTCAGCTTAGCCTGACTTCCTGCCTGCTTGGACTCGCGCTGGGCCAATTGGCAGCAGGGCCGATGAGCGATGTGCGCGGTCGCCGCGCGCCGCTGATCATTTCCCTTTGCATTTACGCGATAAGCTCGCTGCTTTGCGTATTTGCGCCTTCGGCCTGGGCGCTTATTGCCCTGCGGTTTCTCCAAGGCTTGTCCGGTTCGGCTGGAATCGTAATTTCCCGTGCCGTTGTACGCGATTTATACTCCGGTTCGGAGCTGACGAAGTTTTTCTCACTCCTCATGCTCGTTAATGGTGCTGCGCCGATTCTCGCTCCAATCTTTGGAGGGCAGCTGCTGCAGTTTACGTCTTGGCGAGGTGTATTCGTAGTATTAGCCTTGATCGGCGTTGTTATGATGATCGCCGTATTATTCGGACTTCCCGAGTCCCTTCCCAGGGAGCGCAGGCAGTCCGGCGGCTTCGCTGCCACGTGGACAACCTTTCGGCGGCTGCTCGGAGACCGTCTGTTCATCGGCTTCTGCCTGACACAAGGCCTTGTGTCCGCTGCTATGTTCGCATACATATCCGGCTCCTCCTTCGTCATGCAGAATGTATTTGAGGTTTCACCACAAATGTACAGCTTTATTTTTGCTTTGAACGGCGTCGGCATTATCATTGCAAGCCAAACTACAGGCCGTTTGGCAGGAAAAATCAGAGAAGCGAAGATGCTGCAATTCGGACTGGCTCTGGCGCTGACAGGCGCCACAGGCCTATTAACGGCGATACTGCTAGGAGGCAAGCTGATCGCTGTCCTGATTCCTTTATTTTTAGTCGTATCCTGCGTAGGAATCATCTCCACATCAAGCTTCTCGCTGGCGATGCAGAGTCAGGGAAAAGCTGCCGGCAGCGCCTCCGCTCTGCTCGGACTAATCCCATACATCCTTGGAGCGACCGTCGCCCCGCTTGTTGGTTTGGGCGGTGAGCACACCGCGGTGCCGCTGGGCATCGTCATAGCGATCGCCGAACTTGGCGCGATATGCAGCTATTTGTTCCTGGTGCATCCAAGGCTTGCAAGCAAATAATTCAAGCTATGCTCACCACATTTTAAATTGATTTGAAGACTAGGTGCGTTAGCCAATAATAAGGGACCGCGAATCGCTGCTGTTGCGATCACGGTCCCTTTTGAATAATGTTATTTATATTGCTCTATGGTCTGGACATATCTGCGTCGCGAGGAATCCAGCGCTGTCCCGACTTTGCGCTGCAATGCAGCTAGATCTGACAGTATTCTGTTTACCTCTGACCGCTTACCTTCCACCTGATGCAGCATATCGTTGATTTTACCCTGAACGATCCAATCCATAATGAAACCGTCAAAGAAATAGTCGGAGAATTTGAGAAACCCGCTGATTTCAATATGAACCGGCATCTGCTCGCCCACGTCCCGCAGCTCCTTCTCGAAATGCCGCAAACTATTCTGGGCACGGTATAAACAATCCATCGCCTCATCCAGACGGCTGTGCTTCATATGCGTCGAGATCATGCCGCCGCCAAGCATATCATAGGTGCCCCAATTTTTAGCTGACAGCAGCTTGTCAATGGCGCTGTCCAGATCGTGAGCGACCGAGCGGCCCGCCCGCAGCGCTTCTTCTAATTCCTTGTTCTGTACACTTAGGGCTGCCTGTTCTTCCGCCAATGTCCGCAGCTCCTCATTTTCCTGCAGCACTTGACGCTCCTTAGCCTCAAACACTTGATCATAATCAAGCTTCCAGAATTTCACTTCCGCCAGCTGCTTCTCGGCAGCAGCGATTTGCTGCACGGTATGCTGCACCGCCTGATCGGCTTCATCGTATTTGAGTTTAGCTTCGACCACCTCGCGCTGCTCTTGATCCAGCTTCTCTGTCTTTTTGCCAAGAATCGTATGCAGCAAATTGGATAAAGACAAGCTGGTCAACTGCTTGACGTCCTTCTCTTCCGCAGCAAGTCTCCGGCCAGCCTCTTCTCTTGCACGCTCCAACGCCGCGAGCTCTTCCTGCAATTGTTGATGGCGCTTCTCCCACTTTTCTTTTTTCCGTCCCTTCTCTTTTAGCTCGGCTAAACGCTCATTCATGTCCTCATACATAACGCATCTCCTCCTACTAAAAAAAGTACCCGGATGGCGGCCGCCTAACCATGCCAAATATCAGCACCATGCTCTTCGGCATGCTTGACGACTAATTCACAGAGTCGATGCGTTTCCAGCGCATCACGCGCGGATAACTCCAGCTTCGAATTGCTGCGGACCATGTCCAGGAATTGACTGATGATTTGATGAAAACCTCTACGGTAAAGCACCGGATCCCAGTCGTTAAATTTGATCAGCTGCTCTTTGCCCGCATGAAAATGTCTTGTTGTATTTAAACCGTCAATAAGCCATTTATTTCCCGGACTCATCACTTCCAGCGTCTCTTCGGTTATTCCGTTTTCGCGATTCATAATAGCTGTGCTTGTAAAACCGTCACCCTCCAGTTGCAGAGTAACATGGTGCAGCTTCCCATTTTGCTGATAGGTTGTGATTTTGGTGTCCTTAATTTCCCCCGGCGCTAAGAAGCGCACTGTATCGACTACATGAATAAAGTCATCCAAAACAAAGCGGCGTGCAAAATCGGGAGAATTCACGCGATTTTTCTGCATAATAACAAGACGCCGTTCGTTCTGTTCCTTCATGGCCGCAACCATCGGGGCATATCTCCGGTTGAATCCGACCATTAGCTGAACTCCCATGGATTCGGCCAGCTCTACCAATCTGGCGGATTCCCCGTAATTATAAGAAATAGGTTTGTCTACATATACATGGATGCCGTGCCTGATCAGAAGTTCAATGATCCCGGCATGTGATTCCGTCGCTGTATGTATAAACGCTGCATCTATCCCGGCAGCAATGAATTGCTCAGGTCGATTAGCCGTTTCACCAATGCGATATTGATTTGCTGTTTGGCGGAGAACCTCTGAATTGCGGGTGCACAGTACAAGTTCTATATTCTCGATTGCCGTTATGACCGGCAGATACGCTTTGCGCGCAATATCCCCCAGACCGATGATCCCTATGCGCATATGGATCCCTCCAATGGTTAATTGATAATAACGTTTATCATGTAGTACGCATTTTACCTTATAAAGTTACACCCAAAAAAAGGCACCCTGGAGGTGCCTTTAGATCTTTTTTCTAACGCTCATATTTCGGCATTACTGGCCTTCCGCAACAAATCGTTCAATGCGGGCCTTGATTTGATCCCTGACTTCCCGAAAACGCAGCATAATTTCTTCCTCGGTTCCTGTCGCCTTCGCGGGGTCTTCAAATCCCCAATGCCATTTCACACCAATTCGGTTAGGTACAGCCGGGCAGTGATCGTCCGCATGACTGCACAACGTAATAATATAATCTGCACGCTTTAGAATGTCTGGATCAATCACCTCTGACCGGTGAGTACTAATGTCGACACCTGCCTCATCCATGACCTGAACGGCGCGAGGATTCAATCCGCGAGCCTCCAATCCCGCACTGAACACTTCAAACTGATCACCGCCGATTTTCTTGAGCCAGCCGTCTGCCATCTGACTCCGGCATGAATTTCCCGTACAAAGGAAATATACGCTTTTTTTATTGTTCATCTAGCATTCCTCTTTCCGAGGTTAATAGAAGTTAAGTAATGGTGCCTTCTAGCCTATAAATCATAACCACCCGTCCAACGGGTGGTTTGCTCTTGGGGTATAACCCCTTGTTGCCAAACTGCGCCTAAAGACGCTAGCCTGACAATAAAATTGTTCAGGCTCAGTGTAATTTGTCACCTTCACTTACCAGTTAAACTGGTTTACTTTTTCTTGGCACTGTTTCTGTTGAACGGATCTTCATACTCTTTCTCACTCAGTTTGTCAATTGCCTGGTCATGTGCTTCCTGTTCGCGGATATATTTAGCGACGGTGGCCTCATTTAAGCCTACTGTGCTGACGCAGTATCCCTCCGCCCAAAATTTTCGATTGCTATATTTATACTTCAAGCTAGCATGCTTTTCGAATATCATTAGTGAGCTCTTTCCCTTCAAATACCCCATAAATGAGGATACTGAGATTTTGGGAGGAATTGCCACTAGCATATGTACATGATCGGGCATCATGTGGCCTTCTATTATCTCCACTCCCTTGTATTTACACAGACGCTTAAATATTTCGATCAAGTTTTTCCTCACTTGATTATAGATCTCTTTCCGTCTATACTTCGGGGTAAACACGATATGGTATTTGCACATCCACTTCGTGTGAGCTAAACTATAGCTCTTGTTTGCCATCTAAGACCATTCCTTTCTTGAATTGAGCCTGAACATCTCAATTTTATGGGAATGGTCTTGTTGGTCAAACCTTGGTTCCCTCCACCCGCATAGCGGGTGGTTTTTTTGTTTCGCACGCTTTGCGAGCTCAACTGGCTAAAGCCGTAATGAATACAGCCATGATCCATTTGAATCATGGCTGTTGCACGGGGGAACTACAAGCTCTATTTAAAGTATAAGAAAAGAAGAAGTCCTACAATGATAACAATGGTGGTCAAACAACCGCCCTTTGCTAAGACGTTCCAATCACCGATTTCAGCACGATTCATCGAATCAGCAAAATTAATGAAAGGCTTGCGTTTATACTCTTCAAACTTATCCTTTTCTTGTTTTTCCCAGTTGTCCATTGCGATCCCCCCATAATTATGTGTGCAGCTCTTTAAATTCTTACATGCACTTCAATATTATAATACGCAGTCATTCCATTAACCCGTATGGTTGCCCATGAATCTGCACCTGTACCAGAGTATGCAGTGCTGGGATAATATTGAACGTATCCCCAATTAGGGTAGTAGGTAAACGAATTAGATGAAGGATACTTTTTCTCGGTTTTTCCTGCAGTGATGGAGTCTGCTCTATAGATCACTTCTCGATCTGTAATATAATACAACGAGCTTTCGGGAGTCCATCCTCCGGATACCGTTTGTAAATCAATAAGGTCACCCTTCTTATCATAGGTAACTGTAATTCTTGCTGTTGCCCCCACTTCGGTTTTTGAACCTCCTTGTGAAGATTGGGGCGTAATCCTTGAA
This sequence comes from Paenibacillus woosongensis, assembly GCF_030122845.1. NCBI lineage: Bacteria > Bacillati > Bacillota > Bacilli > Caryophanales > Paenibacillaceae > Paenibacillus > Paenibacillus woosongensis. The sequence continues at coordinate 2,551,788 of NZ_CP126084.1, read as the reverse complement.
GACGGTTGTTCGCTACTTGGGACATAGTAGGTAACCTTGTATGACTTAGTAATGTAACCATTATCTGATGTCCGATTAACTGAATAATTGTTCGGCTCTTCTTCAATAACAGCTTGAACTGATTCATTAGGATCACTACTCTTAATGGAAGCTTCGATGGTAGCTCCGCCGTCAATAGATTTAACGGTTACGTAACCTTCATCGATATTACTTTTAGCATATGAGGTGGGAATTGATATAACCAGCGGGACTACAAGAACAGCTAATAAAACCGATAAGAGCTTTTTCATCTTGTTCCTCCTCGGAATTTTTTTTTGGTTATACGGTTGCTTTTTAAACAGATTCCCAACGTCAAATCATAGTCATTTGATAATCACCACCATTCTGATATGTAAGAAGTGGAATAATTTCCCTTATTTTATTATAAAAAATTGGTTTTGATTTTTCAAATGAAATTGTAATATTCTACAAATGATTGAATGTTGATTATAAAATGGTATTTTTGTAAAGAGGAGGCGAGGACGATAAAGACGCGTGGCTTAGCTGCATTCGGAAGCAGGTAAGCGTGTGAGAGGTTTGAGTGCTTGCATTCCGGCTCCCTTATCAGGCGATTTTATTTTTACCCTACTGTGATCCTCTCCCCAGCTTGGTAGTCCCGAAATTTTGGAATTGTCTTTGAGTGTAAGGATAACCTCTTTGTTCTCCTTTATTGCCTTAGCTATGTAAGTCAACATTATCTCACCTCCCCACATTTTAATTCCATATATTTACATGAAATCCTTCTTTTTTGGATGTTTTATTGATTATCTTTCTATCATCTCACTGAGATAGTTCCGAGGTCTGAAAATAGGTATATAGATTCATTAAAACAGCAGGAAAATGATTCCTTATGGCGAAAATACATACTGAGCGTCAGATAATGTTGATTTTTGGTAGGATATGTTTTCTTGGTGAGCATACATGAACTGGAGTAGATACTGAAATGAGTAATTCTCTTTTATCTAAGGACAAATTATCAGAGGCATATAAGAGAGAACTGAAAGAAATCAGGAATATCGTTGGGAAATCCCTAGAGCAACGAAGGTATACCATTGTTGCTGAGGTTAAGTTCATTAATGAGGGTAAGTATGGGACAAGCTTTGTTACTGTTTTTGATGAAGATGGTACAGAGATTCAAATGAAGGTGGCAGAACAACTTGCTAATGAACTTGAGCGTGAGAAAACCTACATATTCTCCGGTCACTTTGAAATTGGCTACTCAGAGAAGTTTGGTGCTCTTCAATTTAAACCACAGCAAATTGAAGTGTTTGGGAGCAGCTTCAGGACAATGCAACAGCAGATTGCTTCAAGAGAACTTATTGAAAGTCAATACCTGAATAAATACAAAGATGATTTTTCTTCTTTTATGGGAATGCAGGAATGTCATGTGGCTCTGGTTACCCCCCCCCCGGCCCTCGCCGGGAGGCGAGCCCGAATGCTTTTTGCATTTTATAGAGGCAAAGAGCTGTATAGTTTGCTTAGAAATTATAACCACCCGTCCAACGGGTGGTTTGCTCTTGGGGGTATAACCCCTTGTTGCCAAACTGCGCCTAAAGACACTAGCCTGACAATTAAATTGTTCAGGCTCAGTGTAATTTGTCACCTTCACTTACCAGTTAAACTGGTTTACTTTTTCTTGCCGCCGTTTCTGTTGAACGGATCTTCATACTCTTTCTCACTCAGTTTGTCAATTGCCTGGTCATGTGCTTCCTGTTCGCGGATATATTTAGCGACGGTGGCCTCATTTAAGCCTACTGTGCTGACGTAGTATCCCTCCGCCCAAAATTTTCGATTGCTATATTTATACTTCAAGCTAGCATGCTTTTCGAATATCATTAGTGAGCTCTTTCCCTTCAAATACCCCATAAATGAGGATACTGAGATTTTGGGAGGAATTGCCACTAGCATATGTACATGATCGGGCATCATGTGGCCTTCTATTATCTCCACTCCCTTGTATTTACACAGACGCTTAAATATTTCGATCAAGTTTTTCCTCACTTGATTATAGATCTCTTTCCGTCTATACTTCGGGGTAAACACGATATGGTATTTGCACATCCACTTCGTGTGAGCTAAACTATAGCTCTTGTTTGCCATCTAAGACCATTCCTTTCTTGAATTGAGCCTGAACATCTCAATTTTATGGGAATGGTCTTGTTGGTCAAACCTTGGTTCCCTCCACCCGCATAGCGGGTGGTTTTTTGTTTCGCACGCTTCGCGAGCTCAACTGGCTAAAGCCGCAATAAAAGCCATAAATAGAGTCCGGTTAACGTAATGACTAGCGTTGGTATCGTAAGAATAATTCCGGTCCGGAAATACTCGCCCCATGTAATTTTGATGCCCTTTTTGGACAGCACATGCAGCCACAGCAAAGTAGCCAGGGAGCCGATCGGTGTTATTTTCGGACCGAGATCCGAGCCGATCACGTTCGCGTATATAAGTGCTTCTCTCATGACCCCCGCTGTACTCGTACTATCTATTGCTAATGCGCCAATCATGACCGTAGGCAGATTATTCATTATCGATGACAGCAGCGCCGCCAGCAGACCCATGCCTAACGTGGCTGCGTATAGCCCGTGACCCGCAATGGCCTGGATCCAGCTTCCGAGCTGATCGGTTAATCCGGCGTTGCGAAGCCCATATACGACGACATACATTCCGATGGAAAAGACGACAATGGACCAAGGCGCTTCTTTGATGACTTTGGATGTCCGTATTGCCGGGCTCTGCCGGGCAGCAATAATAAATATGACCGCCACTGCCCCCGCCGCCGCCGAAACAGGAATGCCGATAAATTCGCTGGATAAATACGCCGCCAGCAGCAGAACAAGGATAAGCCAGGATAACCGGAACATCCGGGGATCCCGGATCGCTTCCTTTGGCTCCTTGAGCTGTGCCTCGTCATAATGGCCCGGAATTTGTTTGCGGTAGAACAGGTACAGCACGAGCACGCTGGCACTAATCGAAAATAAATTTGGTATGATCATTTTGATAAAATAGGCGCCGAACCCGATTCCAAAGTAATCCGCTGACACGATATTGACCAGGTTGCTCACAATAAGCGGCAGCGAGGCCGTGTCCGCAATAAAACCGCTCGCCATAATAAATGGCAGGACCATGCGGTCCTCGAACTTGAGCGCCCTGACCATGGCCAATACGATCGGTGTAAGGATTAGGGCAGCTCCATCATTGGCGAATAAAGCGGCGACCAGCGCACCAAGCAGAATAACATAGATGAACATCAATTTTCCGCTGCCGTTCGCCAGCCTGGACATGTGCAGCGCAGCCCATTCAAAAAATCCGATTTCGTCCAGCAATATAGAAATTACTATAATCGCAATAAAAGCGAGTGTGGCATTCCATACGATAGCTGTGACATCAAGCACGTCTTGAAAGCCAACCACGCCAAACAGCAATGCCAGTATGGCGCCCCCCATCGCCGACCAGCCGATGCCAAGCCCTCTGGGCTGCCATATAACCATCGTTAATGTAAGCGCAAATATGCTAAAAGCAATGTATATCATCCGTTCTCCTCTTCCATCAGCAGCAGTTGTTCGTTGAGCATTTCTTCATCCATTCCAGTTGTTCCACAGGTACAGGAACATGCTCCATCAGAGCCTGGACATGCGGCTTGCCCTCAAGTGTCAAATCATAATAGACCCATGATCCGCGTTTATCTTCAATGACCAGACCTGCCTCCTTCAGCTTGCGCAAATGCTGGCTGACGTTCGGCTGCGTCGTCTGCAGTGCATCGACCAGATCACATACGCAGCGTTCCCCTTCCCTCAAGATGGCCAGAAGTGTCAAGCGCGTCCTGTCGGCCAGCAGCTTCAAATCCCGAATGATCTCTTCCATCGGGCAGCCCCTCCTCCCTTAGAATATATTTTGATAGATTATATTATATAATCGAACAATTATATAATCAATTGATTATATATATTTAGTGGCTTATATGAACTTTCTTCCATCCAATTAAAAAAGTCGCCTATTAGGCGCCTCTTTCTACTAAGGTTCCACGATATGAACTTCCTCTCGGAAGGAGCTTCGATTGACTATGCCTGTGCATATCGCAAGTAATGTAATACCGGCGGCGAACAAATACATATTTACGATCCCAAGCCACTCGGCGATGCCGCTCATTGCGAGCAGCGATATGCCAAAAACGGTATTTAGCAACGTCGCTTGCGCCGAAAAAATCTGGGGCAGCCGTTCCTTGCTTGCGCTTCGCTGTATCAATGTCCGGCGGGATACCGCAGCAAGCTCTGTCGTCGGGCCGGTCAGCAGAACGAGGAGCAGCGCAAGCGGCGCATAGGAATTGACCGCAAACAGAGTCGTCAGCAGTGCATAGCCCAGCATCCCTGCGAGCATTGCCGCAAATATCCTCTTCTCCAAACGCCCAACGAACGCCACGACAAGCAGTCCGCCAATCACGGCGCCGGCAAAATAACTCGCATTGATATAACCCCACCACTGCTCATCCCTCAGCAATACTTCCTTGACGAAGACAAGCATGAACGCTCCGGCCCACACAGAGCCTCCGAACATATCCGTCACGTCCATCACCGTTAAAGCCCGCAGCCTCGGCGATTTCCAGATTAGCACCCAGCCTTCCTTAAGCGTATCCCAGTGGGAAGGCGACCTGATTTCGCTGCTCGGATCACTCGCTGTCTGCGCCTCCTTCATCGCCATATAGCCTTGTTTTGAGGCAGTCCGCCAATCCCATATTCCCCGCCTTTGCGGTTCTAGCGGATCTTCAATCCAGAAGGTCACAAGCATGGCCAATCCATAACCGGCGGCAACGATAACCAGTACCGGAAAAGCCCCCAGCTTCGCGACCATCAACCCGCTTAACGCCCAACCCGCAAACTGAACGACCTGATCAGTTGTAGCCACCATTCCATTGGCCTTCATCAGTACCTCGTCTGACACAAGACGCGGAACGAGCGCATTTCGCGCGGGAGTTGTCCAGCCGTCCAAGAAAGAAATGCAGGCAATAATACCGTAGATCAACAGGAAACTGTTTCCCCCAATCCAGGGTGAGAGATAGAAAGCCAGCAGACTAAACAAGAGAAACTGCCCGCTCTGCGATATTGTCAGCAGAAAGGGCAGTCGATAATTCGCAACCATCAGCGGGGCAAGAAATCCGCTCGTTAACTGGGCTGTTACCCGGATGAAAGGAACCAGGGTCGCAAACATGATCGAGTTCGTAGTGCTCAGCACGAATGTCATCAGCGCGACCAGGTAGAAGACATCTACCGTATTAGACAGCGCCTGCGAGCCCCACAAGTAATAAAAAGACTTCTTGAACATGAACCGTAAGCCTCCGTGTTCTATAGTATTAAATTTTTATGATCAGCTTGAATGCTGCAGCTTACAGTTCATAGTTAAATCGGTCTCATCGTATACTCCTATCCGTACAAATATTTAATACTATATATACTAGCCTTCTATCAACCCTTTTTCAATCAAAAATTGGCGTGCGACCTCTTCCTCCTTCAGCCCTTCCACATCGACGTCCGCATTCAGCTTCTGCATCTCCTCGTCGCTGATCAAACCGCTCATTAGATTCAACACCTCTTCTAATTCAGGATATTGCTCCAAGGTCGCTTTACGGATGACCGGTCCGGCATCATATGGCGGAAAAAATTCTTTGTCATCCCGCAAAATGACTAGATCATGCACCTTGATTTGCGCATCGGTGGCATATGCATACGTCACATCCGTCTCTCCACTGGCGATCGACTGATACATAATGACGTGGTCCACCCCCTTTTTCTGCTTGATTTTCATGCCGTACAGCTTCTGAATTCCCGGAAAGCCGTCGTCCCGATCAAGAAATTCGAATTCTACGCCAAGAATCATGTCCTCGGCTACCTTTGCCAAATCGCTGAAGGTCTCAAGGTTGTGCCGTTCTGCAGTCTCCCGTGTTACCGCCAGTGTGTATGTGTTATTAATGCCGAACGGCTCATCCATCAGGATAATGTCCGGATCGGCCGCTAAGGCTCTCGCTACGCCAACCCGCTGCTGCTGGCCGCCGGACAGTTGTTTGTCTTCGATGGTGTAATGGGGGAACAGTCCGATTTGCTGAATGACGTAGCCGATGTTATTGCGCAGCGTTACGGGGTTTTCCTGCGTAATATCCTTGCCCTGGACGTATATTTTGCCTGATGTGTGCGGAATCAGACGGTTAGTCATCTTCATAAGTTGTATGTTAAAAAATGGGCTTACTCCAACAAAAAAGAGGCCTCCCTGGCACTATCTGCCTAGGAACAGCCTCTTTTACATCATCATGTTATCCAGTATAGCTGCTTTTACCCGGCAAATAAACTAGCCGCCTTACACAGCGTTTTCTCGTATTTTACGCTAGGTTAACAGACCTATGATAATGTAGACGAACGGTTGAAACAGGCCGGGTTCTCTAGGCACCACACTTTGAAAGGAACATGACATGCTATGAATACAAAAAATACAGTAAAAAAAGAGACTGCCGCCCAGTCTCTGCCACGCATTACCGTGCTTGATATTTTCCTCGCTTCAGCCAAATTGGGGCTGACCTCCTTTGGCGGTCCTGTTGCGCACCTGGGGTACTTCCATCAGGAATATGTCGTCCGCCGCAAATGGATGGAAGAGAAAGCCTACGCTGATTTGGTTGCCTTATGCCAGTTCCTTCCCGGACCGGCCAGCAGCCAAGTCGGGATCGGAGTCGGCCTGCGCTGCGCCGGGTTGATGGGAGCCATAGCAGCCTGGGTTGGGTTTACACTGCCATCCATCCTCCTGTTAGGACTGTTCGCTATCATCGTGCAGCGCATGAATGTCGGCGAAGCACCTTGGCTGCACGGATTGAAGCTGACCGCCGTGGCCATCGTCGCCCAGGCTGTATGGAGCATGGGGACAAAGCTAGCCACAACCCGAAAGCAGGCCGGCGTCGCTGTTGGTGCAGCAGCGGTTGTGCTGCTCTGGCCAGGCACGTATAGCCAAGTAGGCGTTATCGCCGCGGCGGCATTACTGGGGCTCATCATGTATCGCCATGAAGCGGCTGCGGAATCCGTAAAGCCAGCTGCCGCGGCAAGTTCGCGGGATGCTCATAGCTGCAGGCAGTCCTTCATCTATCTAGGATTCTATTTCGCATTGCTCCTGCTTCTCCCCTTGTTCAGCCAATGGTCAAACGGCGGATGGCTTTCCCTGGTCGACGGCTTCTACCGGGCCGGTTCCCTCGTCTTCGGTGGAGGACATGTGGTGCTTCCGCTGCTGCAAGAAGAAGTCGTCGCACACGGCTGGGTCAGCCAGTCCGATTTCATCGCCGGGTACGGCGCTGCTCAGGCCGTTCCTGGGCCGCTCTTTACCTTTGCCTCCTATTTAGGCGCCATATTTGGAGGAGTGCCGGGTCTGGCATTAGCGACAATCGCCATCTTCCTGCCAGCCTTTCTGCTGGTCGCAGGCGTTCTGCCCCTGTGGGATCGGCTAAGCCGGAGCATAACTATGCAGCGGGCGCTGCAGGGTATCCATGCAGCAGTGGTAGGAATATTACTGGCTGCGCTGTACGATCCCATTTGGACCGGCGCTGTTCGCGGCACGGCGGACTTCGTTATCGTGCTTTGCTTGTTCGCGATGCTGGTGTTCTGGAAGCTGCCGCCGTGGAGTGCGGTTATCGCAGGCGCGGCAGCAGGCATGCTTGCGCAATTGTTCGTCTAATCTTCATAAATCATTTTTCGGGTCATTCCGCCGTCGACGACGAGATGGATGCCGGTCACGAAATCATTAGCCGGATCTGTTAAATAGAGACAAGCCCGGGCGATATCCTCGGGTTTGCCTACCCGGCCCGCCGGATGCTGGCTATGATCGGTCTCGCGGAGCTCCTCGTATTTCCCCGTTTCTATCCATCCGGGGCTGATGCAATTCACTCGTATCCCGTCAGGGCCGAGCGACATCGCCATCGCGTGGCTTAGCGATACGATGGCCCCTTTCGAGGCGGCATATGCCTCGGAGTTCGGTTCGGACATGAAGGAGCGGGTCGAGGAAATATTGACGACCGATCCGCCGCCATGCTGTTTCATCAATTTTGCCGCCTCCCGCGTTACGAGAAAGCAGCTGCGCACATTTGTATTCAGCACATCATCCCATTCATCCACCGTCAGCTCAAAGGGCGATTTGAACCGGGACACCCCTGCATTGTTAATGACGATATCAATTCTGCCATATGTATGTTCAACCTGCTTCATTATGCCGGATATGTCCCGTTCGCTGCGGACATCGCAAGAGATGAATTCGGCTTGTCCCCCCTTTTGCCTTATTTCCTCAGCCGATTGCTCCCCAGCCGAGGACGGCAGATCGGCCAGGATTACGACAGCGCCGCAGCAAGCGTAAGCTTCCGCAATTCCACGGCCAATTCCCTGCGCAGCACCGGTGACTAATACGACGAGTTTGGCAAATGACATAACGAATACAGCCTCCTTTAAATATTAACGGGTCGTAAAGAAGCTCTTCATCAGCGTTAATCCGCTCATAAGACCAAAGAAGAAAAATTCGCGTTCCCGGACCAAATGGTAATATTCGGCCATCGCGATAATTTTAATATATGAAGAGGCAATTGGATAAATCAAGATCAAAAAGCATGGCAAAAACACGCCGAAAAACAGCGGTTTAATCATTTTTCGCCGGGCCGGCCATCCGTTAAGCAGACTTAAATACAGGCCAAATGCGAAGGCGTAAATCATGTTGGCCAGCAGCATATTGTCAGTTTTGTAAAGTATCGTCCGCTGTTGATCCATCATGGCGAAGAAGCTGCCGCTATAGTAAACAAGCAGACAGGCGCCGATCATCCATGCAATATAATAGAAAATCCCTTTTGAGTTATTCATGTGCGACTCTCCCATTTTTCGGAGGACACGCCTTGCGGGGCGTCGCTCCTTCCCTTTTTAACATGCTTCAGCTGCGCAACGATGATGATGCTGATCACAACGAGCAGCATCCATGAGCTGATTTTTCCGATATGAACGAGCCGCCATACCTCTTCCTGATTCGGGTATTTCCAGGCTCCCAGGAAGGTGGTCACATTCTCGGCAATCCAGATAAAGAAGCCGATCAGCAGAAATGACATCAGCAGCGGCATTCGAAAGGTGCGCTCTTCCAGCGTAAAATATACCGTGCAGCGGAAAAATACGGCAACCAGGAGCAGCATGAGTATCCAGCGATAGTCGCCGATAAAATGATGCGTGAAAAAATTAAGATAGATTGCCGTGCTGATGGCAACGGCGTAAATCGAATTGGGCCAGCCCGTAATTTGCAGCTGCAGCCGTCTCCAGGCCTGGCATATGTAGCTGGCGACGCTGGCGTACATGAATCCGCTGTATAGCGGGACACCGAACACCTTGCTCCATGCAGGTTCCGGGTAAGACCACGAGCCCATATGAACTTTGAATATTTCGAGTGCAAGGCCAATGATGTGGAACATGCAAATGACCTTCAGCTCATCCAGCGTTTCCAGCTTGCTGATCATCATCCCTGCCTGTGCGAGCAAGCAGATCAACAAAATCCAGTCATATCGCGGAAGAGCCGGCAGCTGGATCACTTTCGTCAGAGCGAGGGCTCCGAAGATTATCAGCGGAAATATGCAGGATAGCGCTTGGAGCCAAGCAAACACGAACAGCTTGCGGATAAACATCATAACGGGACATCAGCCTCCTGTTTCTACAATTGGATTTTATCACAATTCATACCTTGAAGTGACCAGACTGTAAAAATTAAAAACAGCAGGAAAGCGCCCAACTTGCCATGGTCAGCAAGTTGGGCGCTCCGTTATGCTCTATGCGATTAAGGCTCAAGTCCCCATACCAGATCTCCGTTCAAATGCAAAGTTGCCTTCTCCCAGCTGGCAAAATTGGTCTTAGTCGCATCATATGAATAGTCATCTGATTCATTATAGTTGGACCAGTCCGTCTTGTTGACCCGCACCTGGATTTCGCCGGAATTCGCCCCCGGTGCCAAGCTGCCCGCACCAGCGCCGAACGAAATTTCCAAGTAATAATCCGCCCCCGGCTTGACTGATGGCAGCTTGACGAAGTTTCCGCTTACGTTGCTGCTGCCGATAGCGGCGTAGTCGCAATGGAATTGCTGCGGTTTATCACCGTCGATGGTGTAATAATAGCGAATCTTCACATTGCTTAGCGATACGGCAGTGTCACCCGTATTCACGATGCGGAACTGCGGCCGGAATTGGTTGTCTCCTGGATTCGTGTCATTCGTACGGTATTCAAGCTTCAGATTGCCCTGTACCGGAATTGGAGTGGATGCAGGCTTGGCGCTTGCCTCCGGCGAGTTCGGGCTCTCCCCAACGCTGTTGGATGCGCTGACTACATAGTAATACGTCGCGCCATTGACAACGTTTGAATCGGTATAGGCAGCTTGCGCTGTAGTGCCTAACGTCGTGTATGGACCGCCGCTCGTCGTGGCCCGCTTCACCGTATAGCTGGTAGCGCCGCTAACGCTGTTCCAGGACAGATTGACCACAGCGTCGCCAGCCACCGCGTTCGGCTTGGATGGAGCTTTTGGCGCTACTGGCTCCACCGGTCCGCCTTGATTGCTGTTGATCAGGCGATCGTATTCGGCGTACGCCGTGGCCATATCAACTTGAGACCAGAAGCGGTGATAAGTGAACTCAGGGGCCCCGTTCGTCCATTTCTTCGTTTGCGGGTCCCAGGAAGTGCTGTATTTGTTCTCTAAATATTGCCATTGAGGATCGTTTTTAATGGCTGGTCTTACATCCGTATAACTGGCATATACGCCATTGCCTCCCTTGGCTGGATCAGATGGCACCGTAGACGATCCCGGGAGCGTATTGCCTTGTCCGAACAAGCCCGTCCAGCCATTAGGGAAATAAATTTCCTTCGTGAAGTATCGGTAGTAGTCTTCGCGCGGCTCAACTGTCGTGATACCGATGCCGTCATTGTATCCCCACGCAGCATCCAGCAGCGCCTTGGCCAACTGTTCAGCCTGGCTGCCCAGCACAGTGTAGCTGCCGGTTTCCGCTTTCGTTCCGGCCGCAAAGAAGGTCAGCGCTTTGATATAGCTGCCGAGCACTCCCGCATCCTGCCCCGGGTTCTTTGTTACTACACGCAAGTTAGGGTTGCCGTTATGGCTGCTGAAGCCGTTCCAAGTCGCCGGCTGCCCGGACCATTCCAGGTTGCTTGGAACCCAGAATTCCCCAGGCGCTGAAACCGTGGCAATTGCTGGGTTATTTCCGCCGAGCACACGGTTGCCCTGGCTATCTAGATAATAGCCTTCAGAATCGGTTACCGGACGTTGGTTAGCAAAGACGTAGTCCATGGACCAGTCGATCCATTTCTGTACGACCTGCTTGGCCATTTGGAAGTTCTCCGAGGAGGTATCTCCATTTGATGCCAGAATATAATAAAGCTCAGCGATCCGCTCTACCGGCCAAGCCTGCATGCCGAACCAGTTATTGGATGGCGGGTCATGATACACAGGCGCATCATCATAAGCTAAGCCGTAGAAAGTGCTCTTGCCGGCAGGATAAGCTTTGTAGGAGCCGTCCCAGCTGTTGGTCGCTCCGCCCGCAATCGCCCCTTCTGCGGATTGCAGCCAAGTGTAGAACTCCAGTTGGCGTTTCAGCGAAGTCGTCCAATCTTGTCCTGCCGTTGGAGAATTCGGCACCAGGCCGCCGCTTGGATTGGAAAGCGCGTAAGCCGCTACGACGTTCTGATAACCTTGATGAGCGTGGCTCGCTCCGATTCGCCAAGCCCAGTTGCCTGTTTGTCCCAGGCCGCCGCCCCAGGCTGTATACCAAGCCATGAGATAATGGCTGGCATCCTTGCCGGTACCGGCTGTCGGCGCTCCATTTGAAGCGCTTCCAATCTTCTGGAAGTATTTATCGTACATTCCGTAGCGCAAGTAGTCGCCCATCTTTTTGGCCTTGTTCAAATATACGGAGTTGTTATAACCCAGTTCCTTAGCCCAGTACATGGCTTGAATGGCCCGCGCATCCGCATCGGTCGCATTCGTATACCGCCATTGCTCGGCCGGAGCGTTGCTCTCCTTCGTAAACAGAGTCATGAAGCCTTCCCCTGCTTTACCAAACGTTTTATTGTCTTGCGATGGATGTGGTATGGCCTCCCATACCGACTCCTGCTCACCCCGCTGGAACGTATTCACATAAGTTGCCGTGTGGCTTGGATTGAGCAAATTGCCGAATCCGTACCAATTATCCACATCCAGCAGCCAGTGCATCAAGTACGTCTGGTTATTTCCGTACGTCGCTTTTAGCTCTGCATCCAGCGGGTCTCTTCCTGCCGCATATTGACCGCTAAGCTGGCTCGGATATTGATCCGGCTGCGAATATTCTGCGGCATAAGTTGCCGGGCTATTGGGGTTGTAGTAGCTCATCGTTGGCTGTTCTTCCTTGCCGTCTCCCTCATTCACCGGGATAATATACTTCTCCATATTGTCCCACGCGGCTTCAAGCTTGCTCCAATCCCCGGTGTAATGGCCGTAGAGCACCTCGAGCCACAGCCAGTAGCTATACGCCTCCGACGTCGTCATATGCCCATAGTCCGGCGCCTCGCTCATTAGGGTCTCAACGGAGTGATAAGGAATTCCTTCGGGCGAAAAGTAGCCATTGGCCGGATTTTTAAGCTGCTGATACATTTGCAGGAACCGGGTTTCCTCGGTGGACGATGCTGCGAATGCCTGGCTGGAATGGACGGTAAACACACCCGATACGATCGTAAGCGACAGTGCCGCACTCATTAAGAGCGATACCGGCTTCTTCAAAGCTGACCATTTCATCATATACATCCTCTCTATTCTTGGTTTTAGGGCTCAATCCCCCATACAAGATTACTGCCTAGATGCAATGTCACTTTGTCCCAATCAGCAAAACCGCTTTGTGTTCCGTTGTACGAATAATCATTAGATTCGTTATAGTTCGACCAGTCAGTCTTATTCACCCTGGTCTGAATCTCACCGCTATCCGCTCCTGGCGCCAAGCTGCCTGCGCCTGGCCCGAACGAGATTTCCAAATAATAATCCGCCCCGGGAACCGCGTTGCCAAGCTTAACGAATTTCCCGGTTACATTTCCGCTGCCCACAGTCGCATAATCGCAATGGAACTCTTGAGCCTTGTCCCCGTCAATCGTGAAATAATAGCGAATCTTTATATCGCTGAGGGCAACAGACGTCGTTCCCGTGTTAACGATGCGAAACTGCGGACGAAACTGATTGTCGCCCGGATTCGTATCATTCGTACGATATTGCAGCTTCAATCCACCTTCAACCGGCGCTGTCCCTTCCCGGGGCTTTGCGCTGACTTGCAGCGAATTAGGACTATCCCCGGCCGAGTTCCTGGCAACAACCACGTAATAATAGGACGTCCCATTGATCACTCCATGATCGCTATAGGCTGTCCCCGTCGTTTCGCCAACCACGGTATAAGGTCCTCCGTCGGCTTGCGCACGCTTCACCACATATTGGCTGGCACCGCCCGATGAATTCCAGGACAGATCAACCTGGCCGTCGCCTGCCGTTGCCTTGACGCCTTTGGGCGCAGCAGGAACCGTCGGCGTTCCCGGATTGCCTCCTCCGGAAGGAAGTTGTCCAAACACATGAACACCGGCATCATAGACCGGAATATTGTTCATCTTTACAGGAGCAGCCGCATTCAACGCAATGCCCTGGTAAGAAAAATCATTGCTGTTATCCCAGAAATTTGTGTTCAGCGGAGCGGAGATCCGGAATTGTACTTCCTTGCGGTGCGCCGACTGTCCTCCGGGATAAATTGCGGTTCCTGTAAAATCAATGGTCGTATAATAAATATGTTGAGCTGCATCAAACGGCTTAAGCGGTGATACCGTCGCTCCCTGGTTATACCCGCCGGCAGAAACTGTAATATCCTCGGGGCCGTAACCAGCCGCAATTGCTTCGCTGATATCGATATAGTAATCGAAGGACAGCTTGTCGCTCGAGCGTGCCGGCCAGCCCGAACGGTTATTGAGCAATGCTCTAATCTCCACAAAATTACTGCCGCTTACGTTTACAGAAGCTTCAACGAACATTTCATCCTCGCGCACTTCCGGTGACGGGAAGTTCGGAAGAGGCTGCTGCCCCTGTCCATGAAGGAGCACCATCTTCGCAAGCGCCCCCGTAAAAGCGGCATTATAATCCGTGGCTACCTCGTTTGACACATAATCTCCGATCGAATCAGTATAGCTATCGTTCTTGGTTGGCCCGCCAACGAGCGCACCGTACAGAATATGCCTGTGATTCGCTGGAGTTTGCTGGTTGTCGGCCCAGGAGCCGTGCGAGGTTCGATGATGCGGATGCTCTGGCGCATTGTTGCCGAAACCGACCACGTAGCTGCTGTTTCGAGGATTATCCCCCAGCATGTACAATATTTGGCTCTCGGCAAAAGAACGCGCACGCGATTTCTTGACAGGATCCGTCACCCAATCCGAATAAACAAAAGCAAGGAATGCCTGATTGGCAGCATAACGAAGCGCCCCCCATTGATCCAAATGAGCGAGCCCTCCTGGCGTGTACGTGACTCGTTCACCGGTTCCCGATACGCCTGTCGTCCAGAACTCCATGCTCCGCTCCGTAGACTGTACGAACCGTGGATCTCCTGTAATTCGGGCCAGGAGAAGCTGGGCGCCATATTGCTTGTTATCCCAGTTTTGTGTCCACTTATAATCCCAGCCACCGGACTGCAGAGTTCCCCACTGGCTGCTTGCGGCTATGGCCTTATTAAGATAAGTCTCGTCGTTCGTAGCGAGATAGAGCCACACGCCTCCCCAGCTCAATTCATCGGCATAACCGCTCCAGGACTTGTAGTACTGGGCAGCGTCAGTAATGCTGTCCGAATATGCTCCGCGGTATTGATCCGCGAATTGATACAATTGCTTCGCATGCTTAAGCAGCTCTTCCGAATAGGCGGCGTCCGTATCCTTGAAAATGATCGAGGCGGCAGCCAGCGCTGCGGCTGTCTCCCCGGCAAGATCCGAGCCCGGATGGGCTGCATCAATTTTATAGGCCGGCCGCGCCATAGGCATGACTTCTGCCGGGCCCCACCAGTTATGGTCCGCTGTGCCGTTCCCTACTTGTCCCCATAATTCATTGGGAGCCGTATGAGCTTTCATAAAATAATCCGTCGCCCAGCGGATATTATCCAGGATGTATTCGAGCTGGCCGGACTGCTCATATCCATCGCGGTACTCGTACACGGACCATGCAAGCATTGTTGCGGTGTAAGCCATCGGAAAACCGAATTTGACATGATCGCCTGCATCGTACCAGCCGCCCGTCAAATCATGACCGACGTCAGCCCCGTCCTTCAGCCCGGAATCGCCGCGCCATTCGACGCGATTATTGTCCGGCAATTTGCCAGAACGCTGTGTCTCGTAGAAATAAATCGATTTCTGCAACGCTTCGGCGTAGTTATAATCCGAGGCCGCGGCTTGAGCGCTTGGCACATTTGTTAGCACCGCACTCCCTGTAAGCGCTAACACTAAAGCGAATGAAAATATCCCGCTTCGTTTCACCCATTTTCCCATAATATCATTGCCTCCTTTCTATACGATAATATCCACAAAATCACCGACAGGCTGCCTCAAGTACCACCTTCTTTCAATAAATTAGGATTGTTGTTAGAAAGTTTCCAATTAATTACAACAATTCCTAGCCATAATATAACATATCAATCTATTAATTACTATATTTTACATATAAATTGTTATTTAGTGTTAGCGTTAATGAAAAAAAGAGCGATATGTCATAAAGACATACCACTCTTGCTTCAAATTGCCGTTAGAAAACTCGTAGGGCAATCATGCCAACAATGCATATAGACATGCCAATGACTTCAAGCCTTCTAAATTTCTCTTTGACGAAGACGCGAGTATAAAGAAGAATTAATAGCACATTCATTGCGACAACGGCCGACACGAGCCCTGTAATACCATATTTAAAGGCGGTTATGATGAGGATCATTCCGAAAAAGTTCGTGAAGCCGATCGCCATGCCACTGAAGAAAGTTTGTTTTTCATTCCACTTGCCCAGCTGCGCAGAGAATCCGTATGTACCGGAAACCGCTAATTTCCGTTTGCGATTTGTATCGATCAGCCACCAAGCAGCAAAGCAGGCCGATCCGACGGAGAACATGTAAAACAATGTTGGAAATAGCGCTGCTTCTAAACGTGTCGACATCTTGCCCGCCATATCATTTAAACCGAAAAATACCATGGCCAGCAGACCCCATTGTGCGCCCTGCAAATTCCCGATTCGCAGGTCATTCGAATATCTGACGGTTAGAATCCCTGCAACAATGAGAAAGAACGCAAGCATCTGCCCCAGGGACAGCGACTCCCCCCACAACAAGTAGGCAAGCGTAACGACAACGACGGGTGGAAGCCCGGTCAGAATCGCAATGATCGAAGGTTTCCCGACAGCGAAGCCTTGGAACATGCAGGCATTTGCTACGAATGAAAACGCCCCCATAAATACGCCCGTAAGCGCGCTCAGCGTCCAGTTCTGCCCAAACAGGAAGCTGCCTATTAAACTAGCAAGGGCTCCAGTAAAAAATACGCCGAATAACATCAAATTACGATCCATTCCTTGTTTTGATGACCAATGATACAAAATACCGCGCAGACCAAAACTGATCGCAGCGAGAGAAGCGAATAACAGCCACATATTTTTGTAAACTCCTTCTTCCGGTTGAACTTCTTATCAGAAGCCGCTAATTAAGCATTATACCATCTTCCTAGATATTGGCCATCACCATGGTTACTATTTTTATAGCAGCCACTGTTTGGGGTTTTTCTTGTTGCCAAGCAACTTAGGCTCATTTAATCTTATATTAAGTTTGAACACCGTCAGGAGGGACATTTATGTGGAAAGAGTTCAAATCATTTGCATTTAAAGGCAATGTGCTAGACTTGGCTATTGCCGTCATCATCGGCGGGGCATTCGGAAAAATCGTCAGCTCCGTCGTCGAGGATCTAATCATGCCGCTTTTGGGTATCTTGTTAGGCGGGCGCGATTTCTCGAACATCGTGATCCAGGTTAATGAAGCAACGATCAAAATCGGATCGTTCATGCAAACCGTCATTGATTTCCTGATCATTGCTTTCTCGATTTTTCTATTCACCAAATTGCTCAGCAAATTCAAGCGGAAGGATGACCCCAAACCGGACAAACCCGCAGAACCCAGCAAAGAAGAACTGCTGCTCACTGAAATCCGCGATTTGCTGAAGAACAAGCAGCTTTAGGAGAGCGAGTGCACACTGCAGCTATTCTACATAACAATCCCCGCAGCGGACCAGTCCTGCAAGCTGCGGGGATTGTCTTGTTATGCCCGGGAAGAAGGGGAACTTGCTGCATTCAGCGTTTCGATCATTTCATCCATCATCTCTTCCGTAAACGTACCTCCGCCAAAGTTAACCAACGCGCGCAGCGGCATATATTTCATCATCGCCGCCAGCATTTCGGCCATATTCCCTTCATCGCCCATCTGTGCAAATGGGTGGGTCTCGTTTACTTTATCGAGCAGCTTCTTTGCTGTCGAAGAAAGATGCGGATCAGCAAGCAAGTCTCCGACCAGCGTATTCCGGTTCACCTTCATTTTGACGGCTGTGCCCGAACGGACGAGCAGCGTGTCGCGCAGCACGATTTCACGAGAGGATTTTCCTATTAATATTTCGAATTCGCCCGTTTCCACATGCCAATCCTTTAACTCGACATTGTAATAAGCGAAGGAGCGCTTATCGAGAGTAAAAGTAACCTTCTTCTCCTCCCCTGGCTTCAGACTGATCTTCTCAAAACCTTTCAGCTCCTTCTCCGGTCTCCTTACACTGCTCTGAATATCTCTCACATAGAGCTGGACAATCTCTTTGCCGGCAGTTTTTCCTGTATTTTTGACGAATACGCTGATTTCCACAGTGTCTGAATCTGCGATTTCCTTCGCGCTTATGGACATATCCCGATAACTGAATTCGGTATAGCTCAATCCATGGCCAAATGGAAACAGCGGCTCGATTTCCTTGGCATCGTAATAGCGGTAGCCGACGAAAATTCCTTCCTTATACTCCACCTTGTCCCCGTCACCCGGAAAATTCAAATACGACGGATTATCACTGAGCTTCATCGGAAACGTCTCGGCAAGCTTGCCGGAAGGATTTGCATCGCCGAACAGCAACGAAGCAATCGCACCGCCCAGAGCCTGCCCGCCTAAGTAACCTTCCAGCACCGCTTTTACTTTCGGCAGCCAAGGCATTTCGATCGGCGCCCCGTTGCTGAGCACCGCGACAAGGTTCGGCTGAACGGAAGCCACCGCTTCGATCAAAGCGATTTGGTTCTGCGGGATGCTCAGATGCTCACGGTCATAGCCTTCCGATTCATATCGGTCAGGCAAGCCGATAAACAAGACAGCAACATCCGTATTCTGTGCTGTTTCTATCGCCTTGGCCATCGACTCCGCGTCGATTTCATCATGCTCCAGAGGGTAGCCCTCGGCAAAGAACACCTCTGCATCGCCCGCCGCCTGAACGATCTCCTCGAACACGTTATCCAGCTTCGTCGGCAATATATGCGAGCTGCCTCCGCCCTGGTATCTAGGCTTTGTCGCCAGTGTACCGATCACAGCGATCTTCCCTTGCTTCGCAAGCGGCAGCAGCCGGTCTTCATTTTTTAACAGCACCATGCTCTCCATGGCTACTTCTTTGGCCAACTGATGATGCGCCTCCCGATCATAAACGGCGTTCTCCCGCTTCTCGTCGACCGCCTTAAAAATAATGTTCAGCAGTCTTTCCACAGCCTGATCCAGCTTCGCTTCTGCAAGCGTTCCATTTTGGACGGCCGCGATAATCTTTTGCTCCCCAAGGCCACTGCTCGAAGGCATTTCCAGCTCCAATCCCGCTTCAAGCGCTTTTACGCGCTCATTGACCGCACCCCAGTCAGAAACGACAAAGCCTTCAAAGCCCCATTCGTCCCTTAAAACATCGGTAAGCAGCTCTTCGTGCTCAGAGGCGTATTCACCATTTACTCTGTTGTAGGCGCACATCACCGTCCACGGCTGGGCATCCCGAACCGCATGCTCGAAGCTGGCGAGATAGATTTCACGCAGTGTTCTTTCGTCGACGACGGCATCGGTCGACATCCGGCGATGCTCCTGGTTGTTGGCGGCGAAATGCTTTAACGATGTGCCTACGCCCTGGCTCTGCACGCCGCGAATATGGCTTGCGGCCATTTGTGAGGAGAGGTAAGGATCTTCGGAGAAATATTCGAAATTTCTGCCGCACAGCGGCGAACGCTTGATATTGGCTCCCGGTCCAAGCAGCACCGCCACATTCTCGGCCTGGCACTCCTGGCCTAGCGCTTCACCAACCTGCCTGATCAGCTCCCTGTTCCATGTACTGGCCAAGCCCACAGCCGACGGGAAACAGGTGGCTGGCACGCTTTCGTTGAGCCCTAAATGATCGGCGTCCGCCGCCTGCTTGCGCAGACCGTGTGGTCCGTCCGTCACCATAATAGATGGAATGCCCAGACGCTCGATCCCTTTCAAATGCCAAAAATCCAGCCCTGAACATAACCCTGCCTTCTCCTCCAACGTCATTTGGGCAATTAGTGATTTCATGTCTCTTTTCATAGGCTCCTCCTGTTCCAAGCATAAAGTAATCGCTTTCAATAATGATATATTCATTATAAGAAGAGAATCTGATTATTTATGGCGCTGATTTAGGCTTTTTGGTATTTTTTTAAGGTTTTTTCCTGGAAAGATGTTCGAATCGCTGAAGTATGTTATGTTCAAATTATGAACCTAAAGGAGATTTATCATGACCCTGCCAGCCGATCATTCCTTGCCATATATTTGCAAGCTCATGTGGCACTCTTTTAAAATACCGGTCTTTTATTTAAATGAGCATAAAAAGATCGAAATCGAATTTTCCGCTAATTTCGTAATCAATCCGCACTTCTCGTCCAAAGACAGCTGGTTGTCCCAGATTTGCGCACCGCATGCCGGACATATGCCCATACTCTTTAGAACGGATGATTCGGAGACCTTTATCTCCGTTCCTGTTCGTACGGACGGTGAATTTAATGGAACCATTCTGCTTGGACCGGCAGCTGAAATGAAACTGACCGATACGGAAATTCAAGCTTTCTTGCAGAAGACAGGCCCCGATCACGACCTGCACGACGAGCTGGCTGCCTACTATCGCTCCCTCCCCGTGCTTTCGATCACGGACTGCGTGTATGCCGCCATGCATCTACACTATATGCTGTATCAAGAAGTGCTTGACCCTGCCGATGTCTATACGCAGAGCCGTTCGGTAACGAGCTTGTCCAAAGAGATCGAGGATCCAATCCTCACGATCTCCGAACGCCGCCAGAATACGGCCATGCACCATGATGCCTTGTTTGAGCAAAAATCGATGCAAGCGATTAAGCAAGGCAATAAAGATGAGGTTATCCGCAACTGGAGGCAGCTCCCCCAATACGGCGAAGTCGGACTGCTCTCCAAAACAAGCGAGCTCAGAAGCCGGAAAAATCTCGCGATCACCGTCATCACCCTGGCAACCCGGGCCGCTGTGGAAGGCGGGCTGCAATATGAGACCGCCCTGACCATCAGTGATCTGTATATTCAAAATGTCGAAGAATTAAACGATGTTAAGGCGGTCGACCATTTCATTGAGGAAGTGCTGTCCGATTATGCGGAACGCGTGCATCAAACGAAACGGAACCGGTACTCCAAGCCGATCAATATTTGCCTGGATTATATTTTCAAGCATTTGTACGACCATATCAGCTTGAATGATTTGGCCCAGAAAGCGGGGCTTCATCCCAATTATTTATCCGCGCTGTTCAAGCGCGAGGTCGGCTATTCCCTGCGGGAATATATTCAGCGGATCAAAATAGAAGAGGCCCAATCCCTATTGCTGCTTACGGATCAGACCATTTCGGAAATATCGACATTGCTGAATTATCACGACCAAAGCTACTTCACGAAAATGTTTAAGAAATTCACCGGAGTGACCCCCATCGAATACAGAAACAAACGAAGCGTCCTGTGAACGCTTCGTTCATGACGCCGCACGAACATACATCGCAAGCGTTATTACAGTGTCCGCTAGAGCGGTGACTTGGTGCTCAGAATGCCTTCACGCGGCGTTACGCCAAATGCCTGGGCCAGCTCGGCCAGCTCCCCATCGGTGATCCGCTGCCTGATCGGCTGGTTGACAATGAGCATGTAGATTTGCGCCGCCTTCTCAATCGTTTCAATGAGCCCGAAAGCCTCGTCAATGGAGCTGCCCGTGCCGAATATGCCATGGTGCGGCCATACCACGGCGCGGTGGCCCTTCATTTTCTCCGCCGTGGCTCTGCCGATCTCGCTGGAACCCGGCACCATCCACGGGATTACGGCAATGCCATCCGGGAAAACGACGATACATTCCGTGCACATTTCCCAGAGCGTCTTCGTCAATTTATTATCGTCCAAATCATGAATAAAAGTCATAGCAATGACGTTCGTCGCATGGTTGTGAATGACGACGCGGTGGTTCGGGTCAACCTTCAAGCGTTCGATATGACTCATGAAATGGGACGGCAGTTCACTCGTCGGTACCGCGCCGTCCTTCAATCCCCACAGCAGCTCCAAATGCTCTCCGTTCTTTGAGACGCGCAATATGCCGAGATTCGCTTCCGGGTCGGCAACGACGTTCTTGAAATACTTGCCCGAACCGGTCACGATAAAATAGCGGCCAGCCAGTTCATGCACGGGAAAAGCAGGCTTGATCGTTCGGATCACATGGTTAATATCCAGATACTGCGACACTTCGGCTTCGTCCAGAATGCAGCTAATATTCCCGCCGTTCCGCTCATCCCAGCCAAACCTCCACATATGCTGCGTAATTTGCGCCATTTCCTTCACAAAAGGAATCTCCAGCTTGCGCGTACAGGATAAAGGATGCTGTTTAATAGTTGTCATCACGGTTTCTCCCTTTCTCTTGGCTTAAATGTTGTGCTTTAGCGTTGAAGCAGGGATTTCCTGTTCGTATATACCGCACCGAGCGGATAAGGTTTGAATTCCGGCTCCAGCTTGACCCCTCACTTCATCGTCACCAGTAAATCCTAAATTTCTTTGTTCTACTTACATCGTACCTGTGGTTATCTGTTAAGTCAACACGATCAAACATAATTAAATGTTGTTTTATCTGTTTTTGTTTATTTTTGTTAACATATTTGTAACAAACCTATACTTTTCTGTATTTTCAACATATAATGAGGAGCTAATAAAGGTACGGAGAAAGGAGTTTCTATGCTAGCAGCTGAACGGCGCCAAATAATGATCAGCATGGTGCATGCGGACAAACGCGTCCTCGTCTCGGAGCTCAGCGACAAATTCAACGTCACAGAGGAAACGATCCGCCGTGATCTGGAGAAGCTGGAGAAGGAAGGCATCGTCACTCGAACCTATGGCGGTGCAATATTAAACAGCCATACCAATGAAGACCTGCCCTTTACGACCCGAAATGCCACAAATTCGGAAATCAAACAGCAAATCGCAGCTAAAGCATTGGAGCTGATCCATGACGGGGATACCCTGATGATGGATCCCAGCTCTACCTCGTTTGAACTGATGAAGCTTCTGCATCAGCGCAAAAATTTAACTGTCATCACAAGCTCGATTCATATTTTGCACGAATTTCTAAACAGCGGGATTCAAATCATTTCCACCGGGGGAACATTGCGTCCTAGATCGATGTCCCTCGTCGGCACAAACGCAGAGGAGATCGTAAAGAAATACAACGTGGATAAAGTGGTCATGAGCTGCAAAGCGCTATTCCTCGGCAAGGGAATCATGGATTCCAACGAGCCGGAATGCGAGCTGAAGAAGGCCATGCTGCGCCAAGCCGGCAAAGTGCTGCTGCTTGCGGACCATTCGAAATTCAATAAGACCGCGTTTGTCAAGCTCATGGAATTCGATGAAATCGATGCGCTCATCACCGACCGGGAACCCGAGCCGGCGTGGATGGACATGTTGAAGGAGAAGGAAATCGAAGTCGTTTTCTGACGCAAAAAGGCTCTCCAGCCGGTTAGATGGCATATGGAGAGCCTTTTTCTTGTTGAAATTCATCTCAGGTTAATACAACCGGTACTTATCGATCCCTTGGCGAATCGAAGCCAGCTCCTGTTCCGTCATTTCGTATCCTGCCATATCATGGGCCGCTTCCTGCGGAATGACGCCGGCAAAGACAAGGCAATGCAGCATTCTTAAAATGTACTTATCCATCGGCTCTGTGAAGGTCATCTCGGCGAATCCGTCCACACGCTCCGATAAGTCGAGGAACCTGGCGTAATCCTGTACGCGGTATGCCGTAATCAGATCCGCCTGAATATTCGGAAAAGCAGCTCCAAGACCAACGAGCGCGCTCCGTGCCCCGCGCATCAGGGCATAACCGAACATCCTGTCTTCTCCCGTGATGTGCATCTGGCCTGGAAACTCTTCGGCAAGGAGCCGGGCGATCTTCTGCATCGTCATAATGCTGTCCAGCGTCGCGATCTTAATGCCGATCACATGGGGCAGAGAGAGCAGCTCCCGCAGCAAATCCAGGGAATACGACCATCCACCCGCTCCCTCATACAAATAAAAGATGACTAGCGGAATGCCGAGACGAGCCAAATCGCGGTGATATTCAGCCGCCGCCGCCTCCCGCTCATGAGCTGGCAGCCCGCGAAGAAGGACGGGCGGAAATACTAGCAAGGCATCCGCTCCCCCTGCGATCGCTTCCTCGGCCATCCTATTACTGTCCATCCGCCAACGCTCGATTCGGTCTGCCATGCTTAAAGCAGGATCAGGCAGCGCTCCTGCCCCGGCAATGACAACTCGAGTAGGACCCAGGGCCGATCGCCACAACCGCAAAATATCACACCGCTGCCCCGGCTGCAATTGCAGCCCCCGCCCGGTATGCGCCCATACCGCTACGCCGGCGATGTTCTGGCGAGCCAAGTAAGAAGCGTATGCGGCCTGAGCCTCGTCGTGAATCCTCCCGTCCGCATAACGCGGAACCGGGACGGCGGGGATCAGCCCTCCCTGCAGGGATTGCTTGACTCGTTCCGCATGCTCCAACATGATTGTACTCCCCCTTTCTAGCAAAGATGTATTAGTTCGTATCCCGTAAATAGTTGCGTACAAACTGCGCCAAATATGCGGCGCCATAGATCAGTGACTGCTCATCGACGGCAAGCTCCGGATGATGCAGCGGGAACCTGCCTTTGCCTGCCCCGCCTGTGCCGACCAGCAGGAACGCGCCAGGGATGTGCTCCATGTAATACGCCATGTCTTCGCTGGTCATTTGCGCATGCGCAAGACGATGGATTGCTTCCTGCCCGTACAGTTCGCGGAGCGCCTCTTCGGCGCAGCTGATCCACCGGCCATCATTTACGGTGGGCGGATATCCGAACTCATAGCGAACGTCCGCCCGGGCATTCATCCCCGCCGCAACCGCTTGGGCAAGCTCCGTCACACGATCTCGCATCCTTTCGCGGGCAGCCGAATTCACCGCACGAACTGTGCCGCGAATCTCCACCTCATCCGCGATAATGTTAGGGATGCTGCCTCCGTGGATCGAACCCATGCTCAGCACAACGGCGTCCGCCGGATCGCTCTCGCGGCTGATCAGCACCTGCAGCGCCGTGAGCACGTGAGCTGCGGCGATGATTGCGTCGACGCCCTGATGCGGCGCCGCCCCATGCCCGGAACGGCCATGGACCGTAATATCGACATGATCCATGCTGGCCATAATTGTCCCCGCCTTTACGCCGAAGCATCCTGTCGGCAGATCCGGCCACAAATGCAAACCGATGATGCCGTCCACGCGCGGCGAGTCCAGCACCCCGGCGTCGATCATGTGCCGGGCCCCGCCCAGCATTTCCTCCGCCGGCTGAAAAATGAACTTGACCGTCCCCATCAGCTCACGCTTTAGTCCGGTCAGCATCCGAGCGGCGCCTAGCGCCATGGCCATATGGCCGTCATGGCCGCAGGCGTGCATCGCGCCCTCATGCCGCGATGCATAAGGCAGCCCTGTCCGCTCCTGCAAGGGCAGGGCGTCCATATCCGCCCGTACCGCGATACATGGCCCGGGGCGGCCTGTTTCGAGCAGCGCCACGACCCCGGTGCCGGCAACGCCGCGCTGCACCTCAAGCCCAAGCCGCTCAAGATGCTCCGCCACGTACGCCGAAGTAATGAACTCCTGGAAGCCCAGCTCGGGATATTGATGCAAATGGCGGCGAACGTCTACAATTTCCTGTTCCAGAGATAAGGCGACTTGCAATAGGTTCATTTTACTCATAGTCGACTCCTTCTAGGTTCAAAGAATAAATTTGCCGCGGTCTGCCCCGTCCAGCAGGCTGCTCTTCCCCTACGATGCTCGCAATTTCATATTTCTCCAAGGCCGCCATGATCCGCCGTGCACTGCGAAGCGTAATACCGAAGCCCTCCGCGAGCTGGGCGGCGGTAATCCTCGACGTACCGAGCCTCCGGCATAGCGAAATGAGCTTATTGATCGTACCCACGCTAAGCCCTACCTTTTTCGCTAACGAAATCAGCTCGGGATTCTCGCTCCGCGCGGAATATTCCAGCTTCAGCTCCGAGCCCATCGGGCCGTAAACCATTCCGTCCTGCATAATCAGAAAACAGTTGCCTCCGCCGCCCGTCTTGGCCTTGAGCAGCGCTTCGCGTGCTTTGCCTTCCGCCTCGTTGGCTGTACGGCCCATGCCAATGCCGATGCTGGCATTCCATTGCAGCCGCTCCATGACTTCCAGCAGCAGCGGAGCGTCCTGGAATTTACGCGTCACCTGCTCGATAATTCCCCGTGTGGTGATAAACGATACTTCATCCGAATCGCTCCATTTGATCAGGGACTGGGTTTCTTCTCCAAAATCGATGAGAATTTGCTGCAGGATAATTTTTTTGCGCTGGATGTCGTATTCAGAGGCTGCCTCTTTGGCGACCTGCTCAAAGTTATCGATGTTCATAATGCCAACGGCGATTTGCGTGCTGCTATAACGAAGGCTTTTCCCTTCCAGCAGAGCGCAATTCAAGGCGTCCCGAATCGCCGATTGCGTCGGGATGACCCGGAATGCAGGAACGCCGAGCTCGACCAGACGATGATAAACCGAGGTTACGCAGGTTACCGTGACCGTAACTTTCCCCGCTCTCCACAAATCATAATGAAAAGCGACGAATTCCTCATGGCCCATACCCGATGCATAGGTTTTGATAAAAATATCATCAATCGGCAGCCCGATTTCCCGAAGCGGCTCCTCCACCTCATTTCGCTGCAGCACATCCACACTGATTGGCAGCCGTTCATCGAAAGACAGAACATGCTGGCGGTAGCAATCAAACAGCACCTTATACAGTGCCGTTCCCGAATAAAACACGTGAATCATAGGTTTACCGGGTGATGCCGCCAAGGCAATCTGATAAGGGATCGGACCTGTAAAAAGCAATATATCCGCCTGATCCCGAATGTTCTCGATGATCTCAAGCGTCTCCCGTTCATGGCGGTAAGGCGCGGGGAGCATGGACAGCTCGGAAAAGAAAGATCCAATATGGAGCACCGCATCGACTAGGTCATGCGGACCGATGACTGCAACCTTCATGTTCATCGACACGTTCGCCACCCCCAAAATAGGATCATACGCCTAAATTCAGGACTGCTAATGCATATATTCGGTTAACTCCGCCAGCGACTGCTTCGTCAATTCCAAAGCCTGACTGCCAAAATATTCGAAAGAGATGAAGCCTTGATACCCCAAGGCAATCAGCCTGCCCAGAATCGCCGCATGATTCGCATCCCCCTGCAGAACAGGTACGGCTATGCTTTTGCTCCAGTCCTCATGGTTCCAGTGGTAATTTTTAAAATGCACATGGCTGACCAGTGGATAGAATTGCTCCAGCACCGGGAGCGGATCGAGCCGGTCCACGCAGAGATTGAAACCGTCATAGATAAGTTCAATTTCATGTTCATGGGGTTCCAGCAGCCTGTTCAAGCCGCCTGTCGTGTCGGCCAGTGTATGATTGTGAATTTCGACCGCGAGAGAAACACCTTGCACACTGCAAATTTGACGCGCCTCCTGCAAACCTTGTGCGGCCATGCGCCAATGACCGTTCGCTGCCTTTCCAGAGGATACATGTCCCGCAAATACACGAATCCGCGGACAGTGCAGCGCTCTGGCCCATTCCGCCGAATACTGAAGGCTTTCCAGCTCGGCTTGGTATGCTTCCCTCCCCTTCGTAAAATAGCTGTATTCGCTAATACAGGGGACTTGCAGCCGGTTTGAATCCAGCAAAGCCCGCAGCTGGCCTAACGTACCGCCCCGATTCAAGTAGTCTTCGATATGTCCGCGCCAGATTTCCACGCCTTGCAGCCCTATACCTCTGGCTTCGACAGCGATCTGTTCGATCGTCATCGTCTTTAATCCGGTCGTGCAGATGCTGAACCGAATGAAGCCCTGTTTATCGCCGTCACTCTGCATCAAGGGTTTGTTCCACTCCCGTCTCATCCGAGCGGTACACCGCTTCCAAGGCCGCGATGACCGATCTGGCGTATTCTCCCGTGCTGCCCGGCTCCGCATCCTGCCTGATCGCCTGCAGCAAATCTTCGAATTGCAATACGAACGGATCAGTGCTGCATGGAGGCCTAACCTCCTCATAGCGACCGTCCCGGCTCACCCACAACCCCTTGGCAGAAACGAGCCTGATCATCCCTTGTGTGAAAATCAGCTCCGTTTCATCCCTGGCTACGCCAGCGTAACCGGATTGCACGATCACGGCAGATACTCCGCTTGATGTTTCTAGAAAAATACAGCCGCTTCCCTCCACATTGCCCCTCGTTCCTTCGTAAGACAAAGCCGCCTTCACCTTCTTAATCCGGCTTCCCGTCAGCCACTGGATCTTGTCGATGGAGTGAGCGCCCAGATTCATGAGAATCCCGCCGCCTGCTTTGGCTTTATCCAGAAACCAAGCTGGGCGGTGCTCACTGAAATAATACAAATGGCGGGTATCCTGAATGGCGAGAAGCTTGCCAAGCTCACCGCTCTCAATGAGCGTCTTGGCCAGCAGATTGGCTGGCCAGTAATGCTGGGTATGACCGACCATGAGCTTGACGCCCGAAGCCCTTGCCGCCCCCAGGATTGCATCGCATTGCTTCACATTAAGGGCCATCGGCTTCTCCAGAAGCAGATGACAGCCCTGGGCAGCACACCATATTGCACACTCCTCATGCAAAAAATGAGGCAGTGCGATAATGGCAATGTCCGGCTTTTCTTTACGGACCATCTCTTTATAATCGCTGTAATAAGTAATGCCGTACTCGCCGCTTACTGTTCTGCCTCGCTCCTCGTCGATGTCAGCGACAGCTGCCGCGCTCAGCTCCTTCATTTGCCGGATCGCGTTCAAGTGGTTGCGCGAGATAATGCCAGCTCCGATGAGAACGACCCGATAGGGCATGCGATTCCCTCCTTTCTTGAAGTTGCCGGAAGAGTTTGTTCTTGGCGCAAACTTTTCTGGTCACTTTATGCCTACCGGAAGAGTCCGCCCTGGCTCAAATTCGTCCGGTCATTTTATACCGGACGAATTTGTGCCTTGCACAAAGTATTTCTCCGCAAACAAAAACACCAGCAATATCGGAATCAAGCTCATCAGCGCCGCGGCAACCATATACTGCTCATTGCCCGACCACTGCCCGGCCATGGAGAGGATGCCGATCGGCAGCGTGAAGTTCTCCTTCGACGTCAGGAAGATCGCCGGCGACAGTATCTCGTTCCACTTCGTCATAAACGTAAAGACAGCCAAGGTGGCGAAGGTCGGCTTGCACATAGGCAGGAATATTTTCCAGTAGATCTGAAACGGGTTGCACCCGTCGAGCTTGGCAGACTCCTCGTAATCCTTCGGAATCATGAGGAACGCCTGCCGCATCAGGAATATGCCGAACGGCTGGGCCAGCCACTCGATAATCCACAGCGGTGTCAGCGTATCAAGCATATACAGCGATTTAAATATAACGAATTGCGGAATGATCAGCACAACCGGCGGAATCATCATCGTGCCGAGCACGATCATGAACAGCGTATTTTTGAAGGGAAATCGCAGTCTCGCAAACGCAAAAGCGACCATGGAGCAGGAGATCAGGGCTCCGCACACGGACAGCACCGTCACGATAACGCTATTGATGGTGTATTGCTCGAATGCTCCCAGCTTCCACACCTCAAGGTAATTGCTCCATTGGATCGGCCTTGGAATCCATTTGGGCGGAAAGGCGGTATACTGGGCATAAGTTTTCAAGGAATTGAACAGCGTTGTCAAAAACGGCAGGATCATAATAAGCGAACTAAAAATAATGACGGCGTAACCGACGCTTTTGCGAAATCTATTCAGCTTCATACCGGAGCCTCCTTTCGACATGCTGTGCTGCTATTCATTCGTAATGCACCCACTTTTTCTGAAGCGTGACCTGCAGGGCGGTAAGAATGAACAGGATGACGAAGAGCACCCAGGCAATTGCTGAAGCATATCCCATACGCAGGAAAGTGAAGCCCTCCTGATACAAAAAAATCATCAGCACAAGGCTGGATTTATTCGGTCCCCCGGCCGATGATGCATCGAGCGCCCCTCCCGTCATCACGTAAATTTGCTCAAACGCCTGGAAGGTGGAGATCGTGCTCAGAATGAGAACGAGAAACGTTGTGCCCGAAATCAGCGGCACTGTAATATGCATGAATTTGCGGAATACGCCAGCCCCGTCAATTTCGGCCGCCTCGTACACGTCTGAAGGAACGTTCTGCAATCCGGCAAGAAAAATGACCATAATGTAGCCGATCCCTTTCCAAACAGCGATCATCACCAGCAAAGGAATGACGAGACGTTCATCCTGCAGCCATTTTTGCGGTTCCAGCCCTATTTTCAGGAGAAAAGAATTGGCCATCCCGAAGCGGGGATTAAAAATCGCATCCGAAACATACAAAATGACTGTCCAGGAAGAAATAACGGGCACAAAATGCGCCAATCGGAAAAATTTCAGCCCCCGCAGCCGCTGATTCAGTGCCGTCGCTAAAATCAAGGCCAAGACGGTCTGCAGCGGCACGAACAGGATCGTGAAATATACCGTGTTCCACATCGCCTTCCAGAATACCGGCTCCTGGAACAGTTTCTTATAATTCGCCAGGCCCGCCCACTGCGGAGCGTTCAGAATATCATAATGAGAAAAACTGAAATACAAGGAGGCGAGCAGCGAACCAAGTACAAAAACAATAAAATGAATGATATAAGGGGTTACCATCAGCAGTCCCCACTTGCTGTCACTGTTAAGGCGCCGCCTCCGGATCCGCGGGGTTAATGGTTTGACTCCCATCCTTACTTTTTCCGTTTTTTCCATCATGATCATCACGCTTTCTGTCGCTATTCTAGAGGGCCGGCACTTGGCATGCCAGCCCGCAATCCTTCAAAGTTTCAAATGAAAGGCGCTGCTCTATCATTTCTTATAAAATTCATCCAGCACCTTCTGCACTTCCTGATCCGCCTGCTTCATTGCCTGCTCGACGGAAATTTCGCCTTCGAATGCGCGGTTGATGCTGTCGTTGAATTTGCCGACCCATTCGCTCCATACCGCATTTACATCCAGCGTCCCGGCGAATTCGAAGCTGTCGAGAAAGGCCTGTTTATTGGCCGGCGATCCGCTCAGGAACTGCTCGGAATTCGCCACCGATTTCTTGACAGGCACCGCCTCGCCAAGCGAAGCCCACTCTTTCTGAACCTCATCCTCTGTGGCCCAGAATTTCACCCATTCCCAGGCAGCTTCCCCTACCGCGCCTTCGGCCTTCTTGTTGATCACCCAGGAATTTGCGATCACCGGGGAGAAGCGTTTGCCTTCAGGACCTTTTGGCAGCAGCGTCACATCGTAATTCAGGCCTGCTGCGTTCGCATCGATCGTCCGGGCGTATATGCCGATTCTCATGGCAGCCGCCTTGCTCGGGAAGGGGGCCATATTGCTCTGGAAGCTTTTTAAATCAGAGGGAGTCGGAAGCAGCTCGCGCTGCATGCCGTCCACAATCCAGTCCAATGCGGCTTTGTTCTCTGGCGAATCGATGATCGACTGTTCCAGCGTCTCGTTGAGCACCCCTCCGCCATACGATTTCAGCACCGTCATCCATCCTTCGGTGATGCTGAAGAAGGTAAGGCCGTATTGACTGATCTTATTTTTGTCGAACGCCGGGTCTACGGCGTATTTGCCATTGGTATCCTTCGTCAATTTCTCCGCGGCCGTCTTCAGATCGTCCCAGCTCCAAGCGTCAGTCGGGTACTCAATCTGGGCTTCGTCGAACATATCCTTGTTGTAGTACAGCACGGCGATTTGGATCCCCTGCGGCACGCCCCAGTACTTGCCTGCAGCGTCTTTATTAAACTCCAAGCCGTAGTAATCGCCTGCTTTCAAGTCCCGCTGAATCCATTCGGTCAAATCCTTAAGCACGCCACGCTCCGCATATTTCGGGACGAGCACCCCGTCCGAGAGCCATACATCCGGTGCGCTTTCCGCCGCGATTTGCGTATCCAGCTTCTGAAAGAACTGATTATACGGGGAGGATTCCGTTTTTATTTTAATATTCGGATGCTTTTCCTGGAATTTGGCGATCAGCTCCTGCATCTTCTCATCCGATTGAGCTGAGGAATAAAATCCAAGCTTCAATTCCACATCTCCGCCGCCCTTGCCCTTGGTCGAACAGCCGGAGATCAGCAGCGCGGAAAGCAATGTTATCGCAAGCAGCAACGCGCCCCATTTTTTGTGCTGGCTTTTCAAGCTATAACCCCCTAATGATTGGATTGTTCACCTTATTAAAGCGCTTTCTCATAATTGTGTCCGATTTGTGAACTGTGAACTTACTTTAAAATTACTGCATGCTTCCTTTTAGGGTCAACGTCCTTAAAAAGTCCTTTATTCATGCTTTACTTATACCTTTATGATGGAAGGCCTCGCCTCATTCCCGGTTAGCCCGCCGCTGCGCACCAGTAACACCTCACCGCTGAGATGATGATCCCCGAAACGGTAGCTGCGCGGGCCTTGATGGGAGAACACGAACTCTTCCTTCCCCTGCTCCCTCTGCACCGAAAACGCCGTAGCCAGATGGGACGGAACCTGATTACCGTAACTGTCCAGTACCTCCAGCTCTTGCAGGATAGGCAGCTTCGCCTGCGGGCTGGCACTTGGATACAGCAGGGTAATGAATTTGGTGAACCCCTTGCCTTTGCGGACGAAAGAAGCTTTAAGCGAGGGGGTTTTCTCGTTGTAATTGCGCGACACCCAGCATGGTCCCTCTTTGACGTCCACTGGAACCAATGGGATAATCCACAGTTCGGGCCCCTCCTGAGACGCAGCCGCATGAACAATTCCATCCTTCCGAACCGTTAATTCAAGCCCCTCTGCAAAATGAAAAGGGATCGTATATTCATGCTCGCCATGGGAACGGCAAGTATCGACGATAACCCAGTAATCCGGCTTGACAAACAGCACCTGTCTTGCGACATGCACCGGCTGCTCCAATCTCCAATAGCCGTCATGCCCGGCCTGCACGTAATCGAAATCCGGACCGCTGTTCCAGTAGCGGTCTAAGGGCCTCGCCACATCCGCCCAGCGCCAGGAGCTGACGTACGTGGAAATCGTCTCCCCGTCAACGGACAACGTATTATGCTGCAGCGACTCCATGAAATATTGTCTATCTTCCGTTTCCATATATGTGAATCTGCCCGGATCGGTCAGAAATTCGCGACCGTGTGCGAACAGGCTCACATGCAGTAAATCATCGTGCCCATGCGCCCGGATCACATCCATATGGCCGCCGTCAAAAACAAGATACTGCGCGTGGCTGCCCCAGCCGCTGCGCATAAAGACATATCCGCTGTCGTTCAGTTGAATTGACGTGAAGCTTGGCTCCTGAACTGCCAATTGATTAAAGCGATCGTATCCCCGTTCCCCAAAAAACCAAATTCCTTCGTAGTCCAGCCGCTCATAAGCCATTCGCTTCAAATCGCCGCGCCCGAACAGAACGGAACCGCGGCTAAGTACGTCCCGCATGTCTGTCCCGTCGCTGTCGCCGAGCATCGGCTGACGGCCATCAGGCTGAACAAACGCTAGCGAAGCGGTATACATGCGATTCAGCGTGTCATCCAGCACTTCCGGCATTTCAATGCCATTCAACCTGCCAAGCCATACCGATTCGAACAGGCAATGCAGCACCTCATGATGGTACATGGTGCACTGCTCGTTTTGCAGGCCGTCCGTATACACTTGCAGCCTGCACATTTCCGCCAGCCGCTGCAGTGCAGTCTGCAGCCATGTCTCGGCTTCCGCAAGTTCGGGGAACAACAGAGCAAGCTGAAACAAACCATTCGTCTCCAGGAATCCCCAATTGCTCTGCCGATCATGCGGGACATATGCCAAATTCAAGTACATTCCATGCCTGCGGACCGCTTCTTTAAACAGCTTCTCTTCCGGTTCCCCCCACAAGGAACAACGGCGAACGCAGTAATACCCTTTTAGCCAATGCGTAATCCGTATCCCGCTATCCAGCTTGCGCCACGTATCCTTGACGTTGTAAACCCGGTCTGCCGCAGAACGCACTTCTTCCTCTGTCAAAGGATTTTGCTGCATCCAATCCTTCAATAGCCGGATGTATCCCTCGGCATATTTCTCTTTTCCCGTCAGCCAATAGGCCTGCCCGAGCTCACCCATATATCGCGCACGGTTCAGCATGACTAGCCATTCCAGATCCTCGTTATGCCGGTAATACCAATTGATGCGCTCAGGGAAAGCAACCTCCTCCTCGCAGCGCTCCATATCCCAGCGATGCGTGAAAATAAAGGTGTTCCGGCACGCCAAATCAGCCCGGTGCACGACTTCCTTCACTTCCTCCGGCCAGTGCTTCCGGCAGGCATCGACGATAAACCGGCGATCTTCCTCCGTCCAATAAAAACGCCGAACCGGCAGTGAACCTTCACTCATCCTGTATGCCCCCCTTCTCTTCCGATCGTTCATGACTTGATCCAAACAGTCTCTGGCGGTGCCTTTCGCCTGTCGGCGTCGCCGCAAGCCCCCCGAGCGCCGTCTCTTTAAGCGTTCCAGGCATCGCCTGGCCGACGCGGTACATCGCTCCGATGACTTCGTCCGCAGGTATGATGGTTTCGATGCCCGCCAGCGCCAGATCGGCCGATACGATCGCATTGGACGCCCCCATCGCGTTTCGCATTACGCAGGGCACCTCCACGAGTCCTGCAACGGGATCGCATACGAGACCTAGCGTGTTCTTTAGGGCGATCGCCACGGCGTGAGCCGACTGCCTTGGCGTGCCTCCGGCCATTTCAACGATTGCGCCGGCCGCCATAGCCGACGCGGAGCCAACCTCAGCCTGGCATCCCCCGGCTGCGCCGGAAATGAAAGAACGGTTGGCGATCACATAGCCGATGGCGCCTGACGTAAACAGGAAGCGGACCATTGCGTCGCGATCCGCGCCCAATTCCTCGGCCAGCCCGAAGAGGCAGCCCGGGATCACACCGCTCGCTCCCGCGGTCGGCGTAGCGACAATCGTGCCCATCGCCGCATTGACCTCGTTTGTCGCAATCGCCCGGCTGACCGCCTGAAGCACCCGCTGGCCGGACAAGGTGCTCCCCTGTCGCAAGTAGCCCTCCAGCTTGCGCGCATCGCCGCCGGTTAAGCCGCTCCGCGATCTAATCTCCTCCGTTAAGCCGCGCTGCACGGCCTTCTCCATCGTGTCCAGGTGCTGAAACATTTTGCTGATGATCTTCTCCTTCGGCACACCCGTGGCCAGCGCTTCCTCCTCGATCATGATGTCGGCTATGGCTTGGCCCTGGGCCTCGGCAAGCTGCACCAGTTCCTCTATTGTGCTGAACTGCATGGGTTGTAAACCTCCCTTTCAATCACCCTTCTTACAAGGGCGGCAGAATCCGGACATGCGCGACATCAGCAATGCCTGCGATTTGCGATCCGGCGGAAGCGGATATCTCTTCATCCGTCTCAATGATCAATAGCGCTTCCTGGCCCTTCGCCTTGCGGGACATTTCCATTCTGGCGATGTTGATCCGCCGATCCGCCAGCACACTGGCCACGGAAGCGATCAAGCCGAAATGATCCTTATGGAATACGAAGGCTGTCCAGGCATCCCCCGACAGATTCATTTGAAAATCATCCGCCTCCAGCATGGCGACTTTACCGCCCCCGATAGAGATGCCTTTCACCCTCATTGCCCCTGCTTCATCCTCAAGGCGAATCCAGGCTGTATTGGGATGCTCCTCGGGCAAGTCTACGGTTGTGATTGAAATGGCTAGACCAATATCTTCCGAAATTTTAAGAGCATCCTTGATACGGGGATCATGGGTATCGAAACCCATCAGCCCGCCGACGATTGCCACATCCGTACCATGCCCCTGATACGTCTTGGCGAATGAGCCGCAAAATTCGATTTGCGCCTTATGCGGAACGCGGCCGAATAACCGTCTGGCCATCCGTCCGATGCGTGCCGCACCCGCTGTATGCGAGCTGGACGGCCCGATCATGACCGGGCCGATAATATCAAAGACGGAGCGGTATTTCATGGCGATCCCAGCCATTTCGCCAAATGGCGATGCACGAAATCATCATCGTTCAGATGGGGATATGAGTGATATACCCGGTCGATTTCCTCCATCTGTCCTGGAGACAGCTGTTCCGCAGGATTCAGGCACCAGCGGCCCTCGAGCAAGCCTTGGCGGCGAAGCACCTCATGGATGCCCGGAATACAGCCATGAAAATCATGCCCGGGGTCAAAAAAGGCAGCATTCGCGTCGCTGATTTCCATGCTTCGCGTGAGAAGCTCATGAGGTATGTTTTCTCCGCTTTCCCGCAGATCAATGATTTGTGACATCAGTTCAACCGCTTTGCGCGTCCAGACCGCCCAGTGTCCGAGCAGACCGCCAACGATACGCTTCTCGACCTTCATACCGCCGACCTTAAAGCGATAGATCGTCAGCAAATCGGCCACGATATTGTCATCATTACCGGTATATAATGCGATGGATTCGCGGCGGCTCGACTCACAGACAGCCCTGACAACATCCAGCGTTTGATAGCGGTTGAAAGGGGCCATCTTGATCGCCTTCACGCCTGGAATTTCGGCCATTTCCCGCCAGAACCCATAGCTTAGCCGCTTTCCGCCTACGGCTGGCTGCAAATAAAACCCGAAGACGGGAATGACGTCTGCGATCGCTTCCGTACGCTCTAGAAGCTCTGACTCGCTCCACGAATCCAGCCCGCCTGTACTGACTAGGCCCAGATCATAACCAAGTTTAACGGCAAGCTCGGCTTCCCGCAGCGCCTGGTCCGTCGGCCCGCAAATTCCCGCGACCTTGATGAACGTACGATCCAGCCCCGCTTCCTCGACTTCTTCCGCCGCCATGCGCAGAACCGGCTCAAACAACCCGATGCCCGGATCGCGAATTTCGAACTGGGTCGTATGCACGCCAACGGCTATGCCGCCCGCACCCGATTCGATATAGTATCTGGACAAAGCCCGCTGCCTCCGTTCATCCAAGCGCCGGGACGCATCTAGCGCCAGCGGATGGGCCGGAATTACGGTGCCTCGCTGCAGCAGCGCATCAACCTCCGGTTTCAACTGCAGGGCTGTCATTAGAACGCACCTGCCCGTTCCTGGAAATGCGTCGGTTTGTTCAACGTATTTCCACCGGCTTCGACCCAGCCGGCCGTCCATTCCATCATTTGCCGGAGCGTGACGCGGGGATAGCCAAACAGACGATGGGATTGCGAGGCATTGTTAAGGAGCGCCGTAGACTGCTCCGTTCCGGTAAATTGCGGAACTGTTCCAAGCAGTTCGCCAAAACGCTCCGCCATCCAACGAACCGATACCGTCTCTGGTCCGGTAATATTGAGCGTGACGGGAGGCGAGTCACACAGCAGCAAAGAGCGGATCGCCATTTCATTGGCATCCCCTTGCCAAATGACATTGACCTGGCCCATGCTTACATCGATCGGCGTCCCTTCTTTAACCGCCTTAGCGATTTCTAACAAGATGCCATAGCGCAGATCAATCGCATAATTTAAGCGAAAATTGACGAGTGGCGTACCATTTTTCCGGGAGAAATATTCAAACACTCGTTCCCGGCCAAGGCAGGATTGCGCATATTCGCCAATAGGTGCAGGAGGCGTCTCCTCAGAGGCGCCGCCTGACCCGATATGGGTAAGCGGATAAATATTTCCCGAGGAAAAAGCGACGATTCGCGACCGCGGGAACTTCTCAGCTACGCGCCCCGGCAGATAGGCATTCATTGCCCAAGTAAAATACTCGCGGCCCGTTGTTCCAAACTTGTTACCGGCCATATAAATGACATTGCGCGCGGACGGCAGCTTGGCAAGCGCCGCTTCATCCAGCAGATCAGCTGCAATCGTCTCAATGCCTGCCGACTCCAGCTCGCCGCGTAAATCGCCAGAGGAGAAGCGGGATACGCCGGTTACTTTCGCCTTAATGCCAGCCGCCTCGATCCCTCGCTTCACCAGCTTGGCCAGACTTGGCCCCATTTTTCCGCCCACGCCAAGGATGAGAATATCTCCATCCAGCTTGGACAAATCCTCTATTAAACGGTCAGAAGGCTCGCTTAACTTGCTCTCCAGTTCGCTTATCGTTTTCAACATTCTCACCTCTACTAGTTATATGATCAGATGGAAATCAATACCTCCTGTCGATTTCATTCTAGAATCGCCGTTATTATAAGACAACGTCTTTAAATCGACCTTAAAAGCGCTTACAACAACGTTAAAATAAATAAGGCCGGGGATATTTCCCCAGCCTTTGTGGTTAAGCGGTCGCCGTAGCCTTCGATTCGTTGCGAAGTCTTTGTCTCGCGCGATATAGCGTAATTTTGAATTTGGACAACGAAATTTCCATGAGATTCGCCGCTTCCTGATAAGAGAAACCATGGATGTCGTAGAGCAGCACGGCCTGACGCTGATTTAGATTCAACAGCAACAATTGGCTGTAAAGCTCCTGGCGGCTCTCCTCCCGAAGCATCCATGTTTCCGGCGTCTCCTCGCCTGCAAACTGATAAAAAAATTCATTTTCATAGGAAGAGGAACGACTCTCCTTGCGCAGCTTATCTATGTAAGCATTATGCGACACCCGGAACAGCCAGGGCTTCACTTTTTTCTCCGGCAGCTGCTCCAGGTGGGACCATGCCCGGCAGAACGTCTCTTGTGTCAAATCCTCTGCGGTGTGGTGGTTCCGGCATAAGTAAAACAGATACCGGTATACGTCATTTTTATAATCACGGTAAGCTTTGTCGATCGATAATACGCTCATTTCCTATTCTCCCCTTCGTTATTCTCTCTCTAGCTTTGGAATCCGTAATCCAGCAATTTGACCGAGTCCGACCAAACTCCCTGCTCAGTCGAATGAAGAACAACGGAAATCAACTCTTTGTCATTTCG
Source organism: Paenibacillus woosongensis (assembly GCF_030122845.1). Taxonomy (NCBI): domain Bacteria; kingdom Bacillati; phylum Bacillota; class Bacilli; order Caryophanales; family Paenibacillaceae; genus Paenibacillus; species Paenibacillus woosongensis. The sequence continues at coordinate 2,513,197 of NZ_CP126084.1, read as the reverse complement.
GACGGCCGACCCGACCAGACAATAACCTGCCTTCTCGGTGTATCCCGTCTTGATGCCGTTAGCTCCCTGAAAATACCACTCATTATCGCTTTGAATTAGTCTGTTGCGGTTACGAAAAGCAGTGGTTTCCCCCGTACCCTCTCTATAGTGAACCACCTCGCCAACGATGCCCTGAAAGGCTTCTTGACTCATCGCAGCTTGGGCGATGACTGCGATATCCCGCGCCGTCGTATAATGATCCGGATCATGCAGCCCGTGCGGATTGACGAAATGGCTGTTCTTCGCACCAAGCTCCTTAGCCCGCTGATTCATCAGCCCGGCAAAATAAGCGATCGCTTCCTCCGGCTCCAGCTTTCGGCCCGTTTCTTTCTCCGCAATATATACCGCCGCGGTTCTGGCCGCATCGTTCCCTGAGGGGAGCATCATCGCAGCGATCAGATCCCGAACTGGCAGCTGGTCCCCTTCGTGGAGACCTGCCGTGCTCTCGTCGGCTGTACGAAGCCGCGCTTCCTTGCCGACCGTTACAAGCTCATCGGGATCGCCTCTTTCGAGCACGATCAGCGCCGTTAATATCTTGGTTGTGCTGGCAGGATACATTCGCTTTTTATCATTATGGGCATATAAGATTTTTCCGGTCTCCCGATCCATAACAAGCATGGATTTTCCTTCCAGTCCACCTAGCCCGGGGGCTGTTATCACACGCCATTGCGCTTTTGCTTTACTCATGAACGCCGACGCGCTCAGGTGCAGATGATCAAGCTGCGGAGAGTTGGCCAGGAGCAGCAGTCCGATGACTGCAAACAGTACAAGCCCTTTTTTTCGCAAGAACTGGTAACCCCTTTCCTCCTTGCGCAAGCATAGGTCAGTTGAATTCGATATTTCCATTATCGGGGTCATAGTTTTCTTTCCGCGTAAGAAATTATTAAGATTATCTTAAGATTTTGCTGCAAATTTCTTAAACTTTCCGTCCAGCAAGCTTGAACAGCGTGATATAGCAAAAAACGCGCCTCCCCTGTAGGGATGACGCGTCTTTGACGGACGGATCTAAAATAGCATTTTTCTCTTATGTTTCTTCCTAAGCGTGTATTCCAATTCCTTCAAATACTTATGTCTTTCCTCCCTGTAAAGTGAATATCGGTTTCTGCCAAGCTTCTTGGCATGATACATCGCGAGATCAGCTTCAGCCATCATTCGCTGGCGGTCAACCTTGCGCCCTTCACTAATGCTGATCCCGATGCTCCCGGTGACCTTGATGTTACGCCCCTGAATTTCAAACGGCCGGCTGATTTTATCCAAGATTAGCGACGCCAATATCTCCACTTTGTTCGGATCGCAATTTTTCATGATAAACACGAACTCATCGCCTCCGATGCGAAAAGCCAACTGGTTTTTATTCGTGATTTGGCGCAGGCCGATACTGACATCATGCAGGAGCTGATCCCCCGCCATATGACCGTACGTGTCATTTATCTCTTTGAAATGATCCAGATCTAGAGACAATACAGCCAGATGATCCTTCCCTTTATGACGTGCCCAGAAATGATCGAAACCATTTCGATTCATAAGCCCAGTGACGGCATCGGTATAAGCCAGCTTCATCAGGTCTGTTCTCTCCCGGAGCAGCGACCGGAGAACAATGGTCATCCCGACAAGCACTGCACTTAAAACTCCGATGATAATGATATACATCGTTCCTGCATGTTCTGCCATACTCTTATCACATCCCATTTCATAAAAAGAACTATAAACAGCAAAGATTCAAGGTCGGTCAGGCTATGATTTGGGCTTAGGTATCTGAAAAGCCACCCTTGTTCCTTCGCCAGGAACGCTGCTTATATGTAAACCCTGTCCATAGAGCTGCTTCAAGCGCCGGTCTGTATTGATAAGCCCGATCCCGCGGCGCGAATGGGAGTCGGTCTCAAGCAGGCATCGCAGCTTCTCTTCCTCAATGCCTACACCGTCATCCTCAACGATGATCTCTGTATAGTCTGGGTGATTATGGATGCAGATCGTTACCGTACCTCCGCTTACCCGTGTCAGCAGGCCGTGTCTGACCGAATTTTCCACGATGGGCTGCATGGATAGGGGAGGTATCTGAACGCTGCTGTAATCCTCCAAGTCCCAGACCACCTGCAGACGGTCACCGAAGCGCTCCTTCTCAATGTAGAGATAAGAATGCAGCATCTCAAGCTCATGTTCAATCGGCACGAGCCGCTGTAAATTGCGCACATCAAAACTGGTCCGCAAATAGCTGCCAAACCGCTCGAGAAGAACTACCATTCGTGACGTATCCATAACACTGAGCGATGCCACGGAGTTTAGCGTGTTATACAGAAAGTGCGGCTGAATCTGTGCCTGAAGCCAAGCGGCCTCCATATGCAGACGCTCCATAATCGACCGCTTTAAGGCGATCAAAGCCTGCACCCTTGTTTTTAGCTCCAGCGCATCCATTGGCTTGCTTAAGTAATCATTCGCTCCGGCCTTGAACCCGGCTTCGATATCCTGAGACCTGCTTCTTGCCGTCAGGAGCAGGATCGGCAGCTCGGAAATCGTATATTTGCGGCGAATTTCCCGCGTCAGTTCGTACCCCGATATATTTGGCATCATGACATCGGAAATGACGAGGTCCCACTCTCCCGAGTCAAGGAGCTGCAACGCTTCCTCGGCGGTGGTTACGGCCGAAATATGATAATGCTCTTGAGAAAGGATATGCTGCAGTATTTTCAGATTTACGGGATCGTCATCCACAGCAATAATTTTGGGCTGGCTGTCCCACTGGGCCGTTTCCTGCTCCGGAGCGGATTCCTCCGTAACGGCCGGCTCGGCTAACCTGTCAGAAGAAGTTAAAAATAGATAGGCCGCATCGTCCTCCCCGGATTTCCCTGGATCTGGCGCCGCTTTATCCTGATCGGCCACGGCCAGAGGTAGCGAGAAGCTGAACACGGAGCCTTGACCGGGCTCGGATTGCAGCTCCAAGCTGCTTCCATGCAGCTCGACAAATTGCTTGCAAATGCTGAGCCCTAGTCCCAATCCACCTTGTATGGCCGGTGCATCAGAAGTCCCCTGATGATACGGTAGAAATACTCTGCGCTGTGTCTCTTCGTCCATGCCGATGCCAGTGTCTCTAACGTAGATACGAGCCTGGTTCTCATGCACTTCCGCCGACAGTACGATGAAGCCTTCGTTCGTATATTTAATCGCGTTATGCAGCAAATTGAAGAGGATTTGCACCAGCCTGTTCTCGTCGGCAAGAACTCGCGGAAACGAATCAGACACGTCCAGCACCATTTCCAGCTTTTTCGCATCGCTTAAATAACGAAGCATCTCGACTACGCCGGAAGCCGTCGCCTGCACACTCACGCTCTGCTTATACAGCCGGATTTGTCCCTCTCGGAGCAATGAAACGTCCAGCAGATCATTGAGCTGAAGCGACAGGCGCTGACCGATCTGGATCAAGAGCTTCAGGTCGCTGCGATGCCTGTCTATCAGACGATTCTGTCCATTATCAAGCACCGCCTGTGCCATGTTGATCATGCCATGCAGCGGATTACGCAATTCGTGTGAAGTATTGGCGAGGAACTCGTCTTTTCGCTTGTCTTCCTCTTGCAGCCGTTCAGCAAGCTTTTTCGCATGAAATGTCGTCTGTGCGAACCGGATGAACCAGAAGGCCGCAAAACTGACAAATGCAATGATCAAATCCAGCGGGTAGTAAGGCATATCCGCCCAAAATCTACTCTTGATGATCCCGCCAATAAATATATTTATGGAAACGGCAGCCGCCGCCATAAGAATGAAAACGGCCGACTTCTCTCCTTCCCGAATGGAGCGGAATGCGAAGTATGGAACAAGTATAATGACAGCAAGCATGATGACAAGCAGTAGATGATTGCCTACTCTCAAATAGCGGTCCGGCAAGCCGAACATGAGCAGCATGCCTGCAGCGCTAAACACGAGAAGCGCGCGAACGGTTCTTCTATTCTCTTTTCGGCCTAGAAGAGATTTCGTGCACAGCATCAGAAAAATAGCCAAGCAAATGTAGATGATAATCTTCAGCTTAAAGACCCATGCCATTGGGATAGGCAGCCAGGCCAGAAGCAGCTTGTCGTCATCCGTCAACACGGAGAGGACGGCAAAAAATATCATAAGCGCAAAGTAAAGCAATTCTTTGCCGCGATGACCAAGCGCAAACAAAATCCCGGCATATATGCCATGCAGCAGCAATACTACGCATGCGACGATCTGCAGCATTTCGGACAGCAGCCTCTCATTCATCATGGCCGCAGCCGTTCCAAATTTTACGGACTGTACTATACCGCCCATGCCGTAGATATGAAAATTCGAGACATGGAGGAGAACCTCAACTTCAGATTTAGCAGTGTGAAAATTAACGGAATAAGGAACGTTTCTTGCTTTGTTGTGTTCCTTTGTCTCTGCAGGGCCCATTTCGCCATACATTTGACCGTTTATATACAATCGTGTTGCTGACTGGACATTCGGAAGCTGAATCGAATATACGCCGTCCGTATCCTGAATCAAAACCCGAAGGCGGTAAGTTCCATAGCCGAATTTTTGATTTATGGAAGAGCTCCATTTTCCCGGCACCTGCATGTAGAGTCTATCGAGTTCATCCCGCTGCTCTCCGCTTGCTGCGGGGCTTACAAAATGCCCAGGGTAGAATTCCCACTCTCCATTTAGTGTAATAACCTGCCGATCGCTGAACTGCCAATGTCTAAGGTCCAGTTCTCCGCGTTCTGCCTGAGGATGCTCGGGCATGATGCGAAAGGAGCACCATACCAGTCTCAGGCTGGCCAACACAAGTAAAAATATACCGAGATAAATAAATACTTTTTTCGTTGTCATCTGCTTTTTTGAAATGGACAAGGATCAACAATTCCTTTACGGTAAGATTGTAGAGCATGCCTCACAACAAAATTGATAAGGGAAGTCTACTCATTTCCCGCTGCTTGTCCGCCTTCCCGGACGTCCTGCTTGGCATGAACAATCAATCGATGGGTAGGGTTAACCAGCAGATCGCAAGTAATCAAGGGGGGCGGTCTCCGTCATATGCGCGGCCACATGCTGCAAATTTTGCTTAGTAGCGCCTTCCAATATCGGCAGCTTCAAATCAATAACATCGATGAGGATCGTCCCCAATCCCTCTTCCTCCTCAAAATTATTAAGCTTCGTATGGGCAATCGCCGGCCCAGACTCCGTATTCATTTCTTCAAGCTACTGGGTTACCTGCGCATAACTTGATTGCAGGCGTTTAGATCAATGCTGTCTGCTTGCCTGCGGCTTTGCTCAGCGTTTTCAATATCCTGCAGAAGCATTTCCTGTCTATCCATTCTTGTTTCTAGTATGATTTGCCCAGTATACAATCTGTTTCTATACAATTTCTCAACTTTTATGAACAAAAAAAATCCTTTCCCGGCAATTGCCGAGAAAGGATTCTTCATCTAAGCTTGTTTGGTTGTTCTTCGCCGTAAATAGATTCCGGCGGCAATGATCGCCAATCCTGCTGCATAGTAAGGCAGATCAGAGCTTTCTCCCGTTTTCGGCAGCTTGGTCACACCCATGTCCGATTTACTCGGATGATCCTGGGCTCCTTCACCAGCTCCTGACACATTTTTACCGTCATTGGCATTCGTTTGTTCTTCATGATTTTGACCGCTTGCCTCGGATTGAGGCGGATTCCCCTCGCCAGTCGAGGCATTTTCTGCGGATTCGCCATCCTCGCCGGTCTCCACGGGCTCCTGAGCTACTGCCGGGTTTTCCGGCTCCGGCTCTTCCGGTGTGGTAACCGGCGGCGCTACTGGCGGTGTTACCGGTGGTTCCGCCTCTCTTTCATTGGCAACAGCCACTCTCTTAACATTGCCGTCGGCCTTAATACCGGAGTCTATTGTGACACTGATCGGAGCGTCAAGCAGTTCGTAGCCTGCAGGAGCCTGAAGCCTTCCAGTACATAGTCACCATACAGCAAATCGGTAAACAGTGCTTTGCCATCAACATCCGTCGTTTTCGTAATCGCCGGTCTTTTACCTTTGGCATCCTGCAATACGAATACAGCGCCTTCCAGCATTTGGGACGAATCGTCCGGAGCGATGACCAGTGTATAATCGACACCTTCCTGAAGCGGCGTCAAGCCCGTTATCGGTGCTAACTCCGCTGGCGCCAACCTTTGCTTTGTACAAACGGAAAGAATCCTCGACAAGCACCTGATTCGGTGTCGGCTCGACAATGATTTTGGCATCCTCGACATAGGATTGTCCGCGGTTGATATAGATCGTCCAATCAATTCTATCGTCGTTTTGCTCTCCGCCTTTGGATACAAACTCTCCACCTTGCCCGTTCCTTCGCTCAGAAGCGTGCCGTTTCCCGATCGCGAACTTCAAGCGTTCCCGCTACCAAATGCTGAGTGTCATTAAAGCGGTCTTCCAAAATCCCCTGCGGAATATGCTTGCCTCTAAAGTTATATTCGATCACCCAGGTCATTGTTCGAGTCTGCTCGTCATAGCTCTCCAATCTCTTGCTCAATACCTCGGGGCGCTGAATCGGCACTGTTTTTGATGCTTCAGCAGATTTGCTTCCCGTCAGCTTCGCCGTATTGGTGAAGCTCGTTTCATCGCCGTTGCCGACATTCGTCGTAGACGTTATCCGATATGCCGAATCGAGCGACTGTCAAATTCGATTCTAAAGCCGTCCAGGGACTGTGTGTCGAGCGTGTAGCCTGATAGAACGGGAGCCCCAAGCTGCGTGCTGCCGTCCACGTTAACGTTCAACTTATGAACTTGGATCGAGGAAACATCCAGAGATAGGCCCGGGGGTGTCTCATCCGTGATTACAGCCTGATCGATCCGTTCAAGCAAAGTGTTGACATCGATCGACCAGTGAATCTGTTTATCCCCCGCGGACCGGAAACGGAATAGCCACCTCGGTACTGCCCGTTATCGCCGTCTTGCTAAAATTGGTGTTGAAAATAATCGTCCCGCCCACGTCAGAATACCCGCTTACATCTTCATCGAAGGTAACAATCACATGGCCGTTTTTGGAGGCAGCGAAATTACTGATTTCTAAACCGCTAATTTCGAGAATGCCATTTACGCTGTTGTACAGCTCGAATTCCTGTGGAATATCGAACTCAAACGTGCTCCCGGCTACGTAATCATGACCGTTCTCAAGCTCCCATTCATATTCCAGGGTCACCGGCGCTCCCATGACCACCGGGTCGGCATTCGGATTATAGACAGCGTCAATGACGCTGCCTGCCGCATCCTTCAGCATGACCTTGGTCAAAATGCTCTTACTGTTACTGGAGCTGCCCAGGGGCGTGTTCGCCGATGCAAATCCGGGACCTATGATGCTGTGTAGAAACAGCATGGCGGCGACCAGTAATACAAAACCTTTTTTTCTCATACTTTAACCCGTCTCCAATTTAGAACTTGTCTTCCTTGTCAAGGATCTACTGAATTATCCTCCCTTCATCGGTTTCTTCAGTGGCAAGCCTATATTGCAAAATCAGACTAGACAATTCTCAACAAACAGGATGGATGCGGTCGAAGAGCTTGTTATTGAGCCATTTTCAGCAAAATTACATCGTTTTCCTGAAGCTCATCTTCTTTTAAAGTATAGAAACTGTAAAATTTCTTTCGTTTGACGGCCATGGCAAGCCAAGTAAAGAAATCCTGCACCATATCATCCACCCACTCGTCTCCTTTTCGGTACAACTTGCGGGAGTATGCGATGCGCAGCTTGGTTTCCCCTTTCCAGGTGAACAAGAATGTATTCTCTTGGCCATGGTGCAGCAATTGAATTTTAAAATTATCCTTCAGCAGGTAAGTGTCCTCGTTGCAGAAGAATAAAGGACCTTTCGGCGTGGCGACGATGCCAAGCATCTGCCCTTCAAAATTAATGTAATAGCCTCTTCCGTAGTTGGCATGCTTATCCCTAGCAATTTCGACTTCCTTCATAGCAAGGAGATCCAAGCCTTTGGAAACGATAGTTGAACGATGTCTAAAGTTACGAATCAATTTCATGTGCAGCTCTTCCCCCAATATTTTTGTATATGTCAAATATTCTTGTCTCCATCATAGAAAACTGGCCTATACAATTTCTAAACAAGTGAACAAAGACTCCGCACATACAAAAAAAGCCGCACACCGGCGACTATAGAAATGACTATTGCTCAATCATATTCTGCTTAAACCATTTGATGATGTGAGGGCTTGGCTCCTCATTCAGCTCTTCCTGGTAGATCCGGGTAAGCATTCCATACTCCCGCTCAACCAGATGGGGATGGTTCATGGAATGATGGATTTTCATCAGGGCAAAATAAGCTTCTTCCTCTAGAGCATGCTGCCTGCAAATAGCGCTATAGCTGTTAATCGCTTGATCAAGAAGCCCCGCGCGCTCATACAGAGCAGCGACGGCATATGAGGCCTCAAGCCAAAGCTCCTTAAGCCGCTGGCGCTCGCTCTCCGCCCACCAGTAATCATGTTCCTGCAAATAATGTCCTGTGTACTGCCTTATAGCTTCAGAGCATCGATCTACACGTTCCAAGGTCGGGGGATAGAGCGATGCAAGCTCTGACTCCCACTGTTCCACATCAAGAACGACATTTTGAATTTTCAGAATGTAGCCTTCAGTTGCGTTGGCAATTTGAAAACGTTCCCCGAACGGCTCCAGTGTTTTACGAATATGATAAACCGCTGTGTATAGCTGGGAGTACACTTTATCCATCTCGTATTCGGGCCAGAGTAAATCGATCAAGGCCGACTTTCGCACCAGTTGCCCGCGATGCTGAAGCAGGTACAGAAAAAGCTCCTGCGCCTTGGAGGTTCGCCACTGCATGATGGAAAATTGCCCAGGGGAGGTCTCAATCGTAACCTGCTTCAGAACATTCAGCCGAATATGCTCTTCCTTCCGCGGCACCTCCTGCTGTTTGGAGACCAGAACCCTCCGCGACCTGACGCGTTCCATCGTGATGGCTAAACGTTCGGCAATAATGGGTTTGACAATATAATCCAAGGCATTCAGCTCGAATGCTTTCACCGCATGTTCGTTATAGGCCGTCACGAATACGATATGCATGTCCGGCTTCTTCTCCAAAATTTGCTCCGCCAGCTCGATCCCGTTAATTTCAGGCAGGCTGATATCGAGGAAAATAACGTCTACATCCTGCTGCAATATTTGCTCTTTGCCCACGAACGGATTGGTATATTTCCCCAGAATCACTACTTCATCAAGCTTCATCAGCTGACGCTCCAAATAATCCAAGGCCAGCCTTTCATCATCTACCAAGATTACCTTCATCGTAATTATGCTCCTTCAACAACATTGCTAAGGCTTCGATTTCCTTGATAACTTGACGGTAAATGCGGTCCGGTCTTCGTCGCTGTCCGCAAAGATTTCACCTTGATGAAGATCGACGATATGCTTCGCTATTGCCAGACCGATGCCGGAGCCTCCTGTATTCGTAGCGCGCGATTTCTCGACCCGGTAGAACCGGTCGAACAAATGTGGAAGATCCGCTTCTGGAATCGGCTCGCCGTAGTTGATAACCTCGGTTATGACCTGATCTCCTTCCACGCGGCCGCGAATATCAATATATTTCCCGTCGCTGCCATAACGGATAGCATTGACAATCAAATTCTCGTATACCCTGCGCAGCTTGTCCCCATCGGCAATGACATAGAGCTGCTGCTCCGCGAAACAGAGCCGGCACTCCATATCGCTCTCCTGCAGCTGCCAGCCGAAGTGTGCCGTGATTTGATGAAGCATTTCAACCAGATTGATCCGGCTTTTATATATCTTCATTTCCTTGTTCTGCAATCTTGTAAACTCAAATAAATCCTGAAGCAGCTGCTTGAGGCGTAGAGATTCTTCATAGGCCATGCCGACGTAATAGCGAAGCTCCACCTCGTCCTTGTACCGGTCCTGTTCTATCAATCCCAAATATCCGGTAATTGACGTCAGCGGCGTGCGCAGATCATGGGAAACGTTCGTAATGAGCTCATTTTTCGTTTGCTCCGCCCGTCTCTCCTCCTCCATAGAGGTGCGCAAGCGATCGACCATTCGGTTGATGTCCGTCGCCAGCTGGCCCAATTTCCCGACGTTCTCAATTGGAATTCTGTGCGTGGTTCCCTCCTCGATCCGATGCACCTCTTCGATCAGAAGCGCCAAATACTTCTCCTCATGACGGCGAATGCTGCGCCGGTAGAAATAGAGTGCAAACAGCAGGAGGATGGGGACGCCCGTAATGTAATAGGCATCAGGATATCCGATATTCCGGTTCACCCAGCTAAGCACATAACCGATAGTCACCCACGGGAATAAGGCGTAGAACAGCTTCGCTACCAATACCAAAATAAGCAGGGCAACAATGGAAGTGACTACAGTCCATAACAGCCACGTTAGAAATCTGAGGCTAGCTTTCAATTTTGTAGCCAACCCCCCATACGGTGCGAATCAGCTTTTCGCCGTCCATTTCTTTCTCCAGCTTATCCCGCAGCCGGCTGATATGAACGGTTACCGAGTTGTTGCTCTCAAAGTACTTGTCCTTCCAAATCAGCTCGAATATCTCCTCCGAGCCGAACACCCGGCCGGGGTGACTGGCCAGCAGAAACAGGATATTGAATTCAATTGGCGTCAGCTTGACTGCCCGGCCATCGACCGTCGCCGTATGCGTCTCCTTGTCGATTTGCAGGGAGCCCAGATTGATGATATGATCCTGCGGAGGCTGCGCAGGCTGCATGCTGTAAGAGGAGCGGCGCAGCAGCGATTTGACCCGCGCAATCAGCTCTAGGGGATTAAACGGCTTCACCATATAATCGTCAGCCCCGGTCATAAGGCCTGTTATTTTGTCCATATCCCCGTCCTTGGCGCTGAGCATCAATATCGGCGTGGTTCGCGTCTCCCTGATTTTCATGCACACGGTAATTCCGTCCATGCCTGGCATCATAATATCCAGGATAACCAGATCTATGGGGTCACGCTCCACAATGTCAAGAGCATCCAGTCCATTGTCGGCCTTAAATACGGAGTAGCCTTCATTCAGCAAATATATCTCGATCAGCTTTGCAATCTTCTCATCATCGTCTACGATTAAAATTTGTTTGCTCATCCAATAATCCATCCTTTGGTGATTGTTCGAATAAACCAAGTTAGTTCTATCATACCATGACCGAACCGCCTAATTATGAATAACTTTCTGATTATCTTACAAACGGGCGGATCCATTGGAAAGTTACAAGCACTACAAATTTTCTACTTCAACACTGATGACATGATCGATTTGGCGCACAAAATGGTATATTTCCGTCGTGTATTCCCGCTCCGAGGCCGAGATGACCATATCAATACGCTGACGGCCCTCCTCCAAATCTTTAATTTTTAAACGGCGTATGCGATGACGGTTCCATTTCGCTGCTGGCCCCTTCTCTTCCTTCCGTTCAATGATCCGGATCATATCCGTAACGTTGCCTCGATCCTCCATCACGATTTTGACGGAGACATCGCGTTGATTCAGTTTATAGGGTCCAAGCCATTTGATCATATAAGGAATGAAATTCACCGCCAAAATGAGCAGGACAACCGCCAGCGCCGCTTCAAGATAAAATCCGGCGCCAATTGCGATCCCGATACCCGACGCCGCCCATATCATCGCTGCCGACGTAAGTCCGGAAATGCCTTCATTGCTTCTCCGCAAAATAACCCCGGCGCCAAGAAAACCAATACCGCTGACAATTTGCGCTGCCAGGCGCATCGGGTCCATATTCGGATGATCCGGTCCGGCGAATTTGTGAAACGATTGTATGGAGACGATGGTCACCAGACAGCTCGCGATACAAATGACCATGCTCGTCTTAATGCCCAGCGGCTTCTGCTTCAGCTGGCGGTCGATGCCGATAAACAAACCGAACAGAAGCGCGATAAACAGCTTCATAATAATTTCCCATTCCAGTAACATTCGTAATCTCCTCCTGCGTATAGAGAGAGTATAAGTGTAACTGCTATGTTTAGGCAATCAAAAAGACTACCCCTCAGGTTACTTTTATAACCTATTCAGGGCAGTCTTATGATTTACCATATTTACATAAAAGTCAGCGGATTACTTGGTGCCGACCAGCGATTCCTTGGCGCGGTATTGATTGGCGGCCAGCACCATATTCTTCAATGATTTCACGGTCTCATCCACTCCCCGCGTCTTCAGGCCACAGTCCGGGTTGATCCAGAACAATTCGGGATCCAGCACCTGCAGCGCGCGGTCGATCATGGAGGTCATCTCCTCAACCGACGGAACTCGCGGACTGTGAATGTCATATACGCCTAAACCGATGCCGAGATCGTACGTATGCTCTTCGAAGCTATGAACGAGCTCGCCATGGCTGCGCGAGGTTTCAATAGAGATGACATCCGCATCCAGTGCACGAATGGAATCGATAATGTCGTGGAACTCGCAATAGCACATATGGGTATGGATTTGGGTCGTATCGCGCACAGTCGACGTCGTGACGCGGAACGCCTTGACGGACCAGTCCAGATACCCCGCCCAGTCTTCGCGTTTCAACGGCAGCCCTTCACGCAGCGCAGGCTCGTCGACCTGAATCATCTCGATGCCTGCTCGTTCCAGCGCCTCTACCTCTTTACGCAACGCCAGCGCGATTTGATAAGCGACCTGCTCACGCGATAAATCACTGCGCACGAAGGACCAGTTCAGAATCGTAATCGGCCCGGTCAGCATTCCCTTGACCGGCTTGTTCGTCAGGGATTGCGCGTATTCCGTCTCCTTCACGGTCATTGGCTGGTCGAAATCAACATCCCCGTAGATGACCGGCGGCTTCACGCAGCGCGTCCCGTAGGATTGAACCCAGCCGCCCTTCGTAAAGGCGAATCCCGGCAGCTTCTCGCCGAAGAATTCCACCATATCCGTACGTTCGAATTCGCCATGTACGAGCACATCGATGCCAATTTCCTCCTGGAGGGAAATCCACTGTTGAATATGCTCCTTAATAAAGGATTCGTATTGCTCCTGGCTCCAATCCCCTTTGCGCCATTTCTGACGGGCGGAGCGAACCTCTGCCGTCTGCGGAAAACTGCCGATGGTCGTCGTCGGAAGCAGCGGCAAATGCCATTTCTCTTTCTGTTTTTTGCGGCGAATGGCGAACTCGCTTCCCCTCGCAGCCGGTTCAGAGGCGATTTTCTCTACCGCGGCCGCTACGTTTGCCCGGTTGCGAGCTGGATCCTTGGCCAGATTATCGAGGGCGATGCGATTGCTTTCGAATATCCCCTTCACACTGTCAATGCCTGTACTCACCGCAGCGCTCAATGCGACGACTTCACCCAGCTTCTCTTCGGCAAAGGACAAAGCGTCGCGAAGCACGGCCACCAGCGTCTGCTCCTGCTTAGCCGACACGGGCACATGCAGGAGGCTGCAGGACGGCTGCACGATAACCTCGGAATCCGCAGCCATTTCCAGGATTTCAAGTAACAGCTGCTTCTGGCGGTACAAGTCCGTGCGCCAAATATTGCGTCCATCGACCATGCCCGCTCCAAGCGTCTTGCCCGCCGGGAATCCAAATTTACGCAGGGCAGCCAGGTTGCCGTCCAGCCCATGAATGAAGTCAAGTCCGATGCCGGCAACAGGCAAAGACACGACCTCCTCATAACGGTCCACCGCTTCGAAATACGTTTGCAGCAGAATGGAAATTTGCGGAGCCTTGCGCTGAATTGTTTCGTAAATGGCTCTTACCCGCGTTATATCCTCGGCCGACACAGAGGTCACCAAAGACGGCTCGTCCACTTGAACCCAGGCTACACCTTCTGCGGCGAGCTCTTGAAGTACTTGAACATATAGCGGCAGCAGCAGCTCGACCCAATGATCCCACTCCGTCGCTTCGTTAAACCCTTTCGATAGCTTGAGGAAGGAGTAAAGCCCGATCAGCACAGGTCTTCCATCGATCCCCAGTTTCTCTTTGGCTTCGCGGTAAGCAACCAGCGGACGGTTTACCGTTAGCTGCGGTTTTCTGCCGCCTAGCTCCGGAACAATATAATGATAGTTCGTGTTGAACCATTTCGTCATTTCACTGGCCGGCGCTTCTTTATTTCCCCGGGCGATGGCATAATACGTGTCCAGAGATACCTCGCCGCCGCTATAGGAGAACCGCTCCGGGACAAGGCCGAACATAACGGCCATATCGAGGACATGATCGTAATACGTAAAATCGCCTACAGGGATGATCTCGATCCCCTGATCCCGCTGCTGCCGTAAATTATGAAGCCGTATTTCCGTTAATTGCCCGTGCAGCTGCTGCTCGTCCAGTTTGCCAGTCCAATAGGCTTCAATCGCTTTTTTCCATTCCCGTTGTCCGCCGATTCTCGGATAACCTAAATTTCCGCTTTTTACCGTATGACTCATTCACAATTCCTCCCCAGTGTAAGTTCTTCCAATAACAAAAAGGGTCCCCTATAGCTGGAATGGCTAAAGAGGACCCTCGTCTACTGCGCGATGGCTCAAATCTTTAACACCTCCCTATCTCCCGTAGGTACAGCAGTGCTGACAGAACAGGCAGGTCTCCTGGCTTCAGAATCATAACTGGACAGCTGCCTTCCCAATGACGGATCATCAGTGGCACCCATGCTCCCAGCTCCTCTGTTACAGTGGCGGGACCGCGCCGGCATTGCACCGGACTTCCCTTTTAAGCTTCAATCGACGGTGATTGAAGCACCTGTTCCCACAATATTCGGTTATGAATATACAATTTATGTTACTTCATGTTGTCAAATAATACAATACAAATCGGATTAGTCCTAGAATAAATATGTCCTATTTATGCACAAAACTCAATAATTATCGGCAACAGCCTTGTTCAACATACCGATGCAGCGGTCTAAATCGACCTTAACCTGCTTCTTGTACAGCTCGGCCTTCTCATGTCCGTCATCGGTAAAATCATAGAGTACGATTTCTTGGAAATCCACGCTGGGATCATTCCCTTTCAGATGCTTCGAGCGATACAGTACCCCTTCCTGCACGAGCTCATGAAGGGCCCGGTATATTTCGCTCTGCGGAGGAACATAGCCAAACGGCTTGAACTCTTCCTTCAACTCTTCAAGCATCTGGTAACCGTAGCCCCTTCGCTGCTCTACCATCGAAATCAAATAGAGCTTGATATATGCCCGTTGTGCAATCATAAAGGCCATCGTTCCACCTCCTGCTCTTTCTTCAAAGTATAGAATAGCTGTGAATTTTTCACAATAGCCGTCCAACAGCTCTTTTAATACGATAGATTAGTTGCTAAGTGCCGTAGTAGGAAGCAGGATTGGCAAATAGGAGCAAAATAGCTTTTTGGGTTACTATTGTGAATTTTTCACATGATGAAATTTGATAATTAGGAGCTAGCTTTCGATCCAACCTTGCTCCAAAGCATATCTCGTCAATTGCACGCGGTTTTCCAAATGCAGCTTTTGCAAAATGTTTTTCAAGTGGTTTTTGACCGTCTGATCGGAAATTTGCAGTTCCTTGGCGATTTCCCGGTTGGTCAACCCTTTGGCGACCCAGTTCAAAATCTCGCGTTCCCGGCTCGTAAGCGGGTGATCAGCGCTGTTATTTTTCTTGGACAGCGGAAATTCCTGAAGAATCCGGAAAGCCAGCTCACTGGACAGCGGGGCTTCGTCACTGGCGACCGCCCGCAAATATTGCAGCCAGGTGCCCGGCTCCAGGTTCTTCAGCAAATAGCCCTGCGCTCCCTGCTTCAGCGCTTCAAACAGATGAGCTGCATCGTCGGAGACGGTGATCAGCACAATTTTGACGTAAGGATATTTCAGCTTAATTTCCCTCGTTGTTTCCAAACCGTCTTTGCCCGGCATATGGATATCCATCAATATAAGATCAGGCATCCACAGCTCTGTCTGCAGCAGGGCTTCGTCTCCATTCTCGGCATATCCGATAATTTCAAAGCAGTCATCGTCCGACAATATTTCACCGATGGCCTCGCGGGCATGGGGATGATCGTCAACGACTAACACTCTTACCTTCATGGCCTAGTCTCCTTCATAATAATGTTACTTGTGCTTGCTTCAAGCTGGCTGGCGTACTCCACCGAATATACGCCATAGACCTGAGCCTGGCAAGCTTTGCGGTAAAGCAAATAGCAGGATCCTCATCCATTTCCGAACAGGGCCAAGCCGAGGGGGTCTTGGAAATGAGACAAATTCTGCACATACCATAAACAAACAGGACGCAAAAATGCAAGGTACAAAAATAGAGCCCGAGAGCATCCGCTTCGTCTTGCGGATGGCTGCCCATGGCTCCAAGCTTCCAGTCATCTATTCCGTAAATAAATGAGGTTCATTTCGGGCGCACTCGATTCGTCGCCGTGGCCTGAAGCGGGTCATCCGGCCAATAATGCTTCGGGTAGCGGCCCTTCAAATCCTTCTTCACCTCGAAATAAGCGTTGTCCCAAAAACTCCGCAAATCGGCCGTAACCTGTACGGGACGCCTAGCTGGTGACAGCAGGTGCATGATAACCGGGACCTTTCCGTAGCCGATGCGAGGCGTGTCCATCATGCCGAATAGCTCCTGCAGACGGACTGCGGCATATGGCTCTCCCTGATCATAATGGATCTGAACTCGGGAGCCGCTGGGTACTGACAAATGCGTTGGCGCCTGTGCATTCAATTCCTGCTTCAGCTCCCACCCCAGCTCATTATCAAAAATCGCCGCCAGGGACAGGGACTGCAAGTCCGATCGTTTGCGAAAATGGGCGATGTAAGGCGCGAGCCATACTCCCGCAGATTCCGCCAAAGCTTCGTCGGAGAAATCCGGCCAGCGCTCGCTCAGCTTGCGGAGAAATCCGATGCGGGCCTGCAGCTGCCGAGCCTTGTCATTCCAAGGCAGAATCCCCACGCCAAGCGTTGCTACGGCATGCAGCAGCGCCTTCGTCAAATCCTCGGCCACAGGCTGAACCGGCTGTTCCCGAAGCACAATCGCCCCTAGCGTCTCCCGCAGACGAACACGGACGGTCCCTGCTTCCTCATCCCATTCCGCCTGTCTCTCTTCCCGGATATGTTCACCGTAATACTGCGTCAAATCATCCCGTTCCAGGGGAGCAGCCAATAAAATCCGCCCCTCTGTCCCTTCATCATCAACTTCTGCAACAGCTAGATAGAGAGATTCTCCAAGATGCTGCTTCCTGGCGAAGACAGCGCCGCGGCCGCTGCGCAGCAAATATCTGCCGTCAGCTCTGCGTTTGGCGATCCGGTCTGGATATGCAAACGACACCAGCAGGCCGCAAGCCTCAAACCATTGCTCTTCTCCCGCTTGCGCTAATTCCTTGATCCCAAGCCTCCGCTCATATTGGACGCTTACGGCTGCCACTCGCTGAAGATCGCGTTCTTCCGCCTGAAGCAACGGGACTCCCGTGCTCCGGGACAAACTTTCCTTCCCCATCAGCAGAGCCAGCCGGCTGCGGATATCGTTGTCTTCACCCGCTCCAGCCGCTCCTCTGAACAAATCGCGCTCCTCCAGAAGTGCGGCCAGACGGCAGGCCGGCCGGCCCAGTCCCAAATCCGCTGCCTTCAGCAGCATATGGGCCAGACGCGGATGCAGCCCAAGCTCGGCCATCCTGCGCCCATGCCCGGTAATGCGCTCTTCGCCGTCAAGCGCTCCGAGCTGCTGCAGCAGCCGCACGGCCTGCCGATAAGGCGCCGCAGGCGGCGGATCAAGCCAGGCGAGCTCTTCCGGCGAGCCCGCCCCCCAGGCCGCCAGCTCCAGAGCGAGCGGCGTGAGATCCGCCTCCAGCATCTCCGGCGCCGTACGCTCGGGCAGCAGCCGGTCCTCCGCTTCGCTCCAGAGGCGGTAGCACACGCCGGGCGCCGTACGCCCGGCCCGCCCCCGCCGCTGGTCAGCGGAGTCCCGGGCGGCGCGCACGGTGACCAGCCGGCTCATGCCGGTGCGCGGGGAGAACAGCGCCGTACGCCGCAAGCCGCTGTCAATGACCACCGTCACGCCCTCGATCGTCAGGCTTGACTCCGCGATCGACGTGGCAAGCACCACCTTGCGCTTGCCCGGCGGCGCTGCCGCTATCGCCTGCTGCTGCTGCTCCGCAGGCAGCGCGCCGTATAGCGGCGCCAAGAGCACATCGCCTGGCACGATAGGTGCCAGCGACCGCTCCACCCGGCGAATTTCCCGTGCGCCGGGCAAAAACACCAGCAAGCTCCCGTCGTGCTGCTCAAGCGCGCTGCGTACCGCTCGCGCCACCGCCTGCTCCAACGGAGCTTGGCTTAATGGCCCTGCCGCGTACCTGGTCTCCACCGGGTACGTCCGCCCCTGGCTGCGAATGACGGACGCGCCGCCAAACAGCTCGGCCAACGGCTCGGGATTGAGCGTTGCCGACATAATCAAGAGCCGCAAATCGTCCCGAAGCAGCTCACGGCTCTGCAGCGCTAAGGCGAGACCGATGTCGCCATGCAAATTCCGCTCGTGGAACTCATCAAAAATAATCAGCCCGACCCCCATCAAGGCCGGGTCATGCTGCAGCATCCGCGTCAGAATGCCTTCTGTCACAACCGTAATCCTTGTCCGGCCCGATGTTTTACTGTCAGTTCTCGTCCGGTAGCCAACCGTCTGGCCAACGGACTCGCCAAGCTGCGCGGCCATATAAATCGCCGCCGAACGGGCGGCAAGCCGCCGCGGCTCCAGCATAACGATGCCCTGACCCTCCAGCCAGGGCTCCTGGAGCAGTTCAAGCGGCGTGCGCGTCGTCTTGCCTGCTCCCGGCTCCGCGAGCAGAATGGCCGTCCCCGCGGACTGCAAACAGGCCTTAAGCTCCGGAATAACCTCATCAATAGGAAGCCTTGTCATTCTCTTCTCCTTCATGTACAAAGTGCTGTTAGCATTTTACCATACAGGCGTCATTTGTCCTACAGCAGTACAAAACCCCGTCCCGAGTCGCTGTGCGAATCGGGGCGGGGTTTCCTTGTTCATGTGAATTTGAATGCCTATATGGATAAATTTAAAAACTACAGCAGGGATTCGGCCCCATCGATAACGATCCGGGCGCCGGTAATGTGCACGGATTCATCAGAGGCGAGAAACGCCACCAAATCCGCAACGTTCTCCGGTTGCCCCGGACCGTCCGCGAGCGGCTGCGAACCTTCCGGGTATTCCACCGGAATGATAATCTCCTCCAGCTCTTCGCGGACCTCTGAGGAAGAATCGATATTCGTCGAGATGGCGCCGGGACAAATGACATTGACGCGGATTTTGAACTTCGCAAGCTCCAAAGCCAGCATTTTGGCAAAGGCGACCTGGCCAGCCTTCGTCGTGCTGTAAGCCGACATGCCGAATCCGGAGAAGCGGTCGTTCCCGTTGATCGAACTTGTGATGATAATGCTGCCGCCGCCCTGCTTTTTTAAATACGGAACAGCATGCTTCACGGTTAGAAACGTCCCGTTTAAATTGATTCCCAGCGTGCGCTGCCAATCCTCGAACGTCATTTCTTCTACGGGAGCCAGTGTGCCGTTAATGCCGGCATTAGCAAATACAATATCAATGCGTCCGAAATGGTCCGCCGCTTCCTTAACCGCCTGCTCCATTCGCACCGGATCCGATACGTCGACGTCAAACGAACGCGACACCCCCCGATAGATTTCATTAATCTGGTGCTCGGTGCTGTGCGTACGGTCATCTATTAAATCAAACAGCGCGACTTTTGCGCCTTCCTTCGCCAGCTTGATAGCCGTTGCCTTGCCGATCCCGGAGCCAGCCCCCGTAACAATCGCGGTTTTTCCTTGAAAACGAAGTCGATTACCCTGCTTCTCCGTCATAAAGGTCACACTCCTACCAGAATTTTGGGTTCATTCGCCGAGGCAGGCTGACGCTGTATGCTCCGCCTTGCCGTCTGTTTCAAGATTACCCAAAACAGGGGGTGATTTAACCACTGGACAAGCAAAATAGATTTAAAACGGCTTATTTTTTACCAAACTAAAAATTGAATAACGACGAGAAAACCGGTAAGGAGCCATCGCACATAACTGCCTCGAGCAGGCGCTTCTTCATATTGCCTGATCTGCTCCTCCAGACGAGCGACCCTCTGCCTGAGTTCCATGATTTCATCATCTATCCTGCTCACAAACTCCCTCCCTCACGTCGGCTACTGTCTTCCTTGAACCTGTTCACAGGGCTCCCGGAACCAGTGCAGAAGCATCTCCTGGAATTGGTCCTTCTGCGTCGGGGTAGCAATAAGCCAGTCTTCATCCGCCTTTGTGCTGGAACGGAACAGCCAATTGATCGAATGGTTGTTGATAAACTGCGCATGCTGCGATTCCCACTGATCGCCATTCCACGCAAAGAAACGAATGTCCCCTTGCGCCACATAAGTCTTCAGGCAATTGGCCAGTGAAATGGCCCCCTCTTGATCATCCGTGATCTTCAGCAGCTCTACCATGACATCCTCCATATCCAAATCATCGAGCTGCCGGATAACCTCCGCAAACTGCCGCCTGGACAGCATAAGCGCAGGCAGCTCTCCCGGGCAATGCGCATTCCACATCATTTTGCCGGCCAAGCTCCCGCATACGTTTCTGACCTCGCTAATTTCATCCAGCTGATGCAGCGCCGGATTGTCTTTTGATCTTTCCACCTTGACTACGCATTCGTCCGCAATATGTAGAAATTGTTCATACGTCTCGGTTCCTGCGCGATATTTCACCCAACAAGCTTTATCAGCCAGGGACGCCGCCACCAGCCTTGACATAACATGCATCGGGACGGTCAGCGTATCCTCGCTCCCCCGAGGCGTTAAATAACCTTTCTGAATTAAGGATTCCCGGACATGCTCCCAATTCTCATCCATCTCCTTGAGCAAGAAGCCGCGAAATGGACCTTCCTTCCCCAGCAGACGGTCTGCTCCGAGCAGATCGGTTAAATAGATCAGTTCTTTGGATTCCAGTGTTACGATTTCACTCTGGGACGCATCCGCAATTAACATCTGCCCACCTCCTCAACAATATCAGGTATGACTCGTTAATCCTTTTTTCTCTATCTAACTCGATTGAAATCAGTACTACTAACCTAGGAATGTTTTCAGGGCTTGATCATACCTAAAATTTTAGCCAATATATTTAACCCTTTTTTCCAAAATTTGAAACACTCCTTACAGTTTTGTAATAACTTCATTCCTATCATAACACTATTTATACCATTTATGCTCGGAATAATTTGGAAATCTATTGCAATATACCCATAAAAATAGGAAAATCAGCTTAACTTTTTCGTTATTTTGAAACTTTATCGACCACTTTTTCGTACTTAAAATAGAAAAAAAAGAAAACAGCCCTTCCATTTTTCGAAATTCCTCATCAAAGATTAATTGAATTATAATGTTTTCTTAATCTGTTTTTAAGTTTTCTGCTTTACAATATGTACTATGAAACCACTGTATTAAGAGGTGATTCACATGAAAATACTTATTAGCTTTCAGAATAATCAGATCCCAGTATATTTCAACGTTGATAGCAAACAGCCGATTCAGCGGACTCTCAAGCTGCTGACCAGCGCGCTGGAGAACAAATTCAATCACGGTAAACGGGCGTTGAAGAAATGCCTGAACTCCCTGATCAGTATTGAAATCGAAGGCTCGGAAGCCATATTGCACAGCAAGAGCGAATATGACTCCTTGGCGCTGTCTCTCTATTAATATTTTCGTCAACAGCAAATTATGATTCTTGGTGAATAGAAGAATAGAGGCCCGAAGCAGCGGCGGTTACCACGCCGGCTTCAGGGCCTCTTCTTCATGCCAAGCTTTCTCGATGCGGATCAGGAACAAACGAATCAAATTTTGCCTCATTGGCTGATAGGTACAGCTATGCAGCTTTTTCAGAATAAACCGATCGATCGCCATATCCTCCTCCCCTTTATTCAGGCAAAACGGCAACTTGGAAATATTTTCCATGCCCTTAATGGTTATTTAACCCAATTGGAACTGATTAAACTCAAATTAATAATGGCCCACGGATGAATTTGTACCTGCAGGGCGGCTGGTCTTCGACCCTAGATTCAGCTTCAGCGCTGCTGCTGTCGCGACAAGCAGCATCCCATTCATCACGAACACAGTGGGAATCGCTATCCAACCCGCCAACGTTCCGCCAGCAATCGGCCCCATCATATTGCCGAGCTGCCCTGCGGATTGATTGAGACTGAACGCCCTGCCGCGGAATTCGGGTTCTGTCGTTTGGACGATCAGCGCATTGAGGGCGGGAAATACGGCGGCGAAAAACAACCCGTAGATGAAACGCAGTGTGCCAAACCCGAAAATGTCGTGAAAGAACACTTGTAAAATATTGCCGAGTCCTCCGCCAACCAAGCCGATGATCAGCGTATTCCGATAGCCGATCCGTTCACCAATTTTGGCCCATACCGGAGCGGCGAGCACGGTAGAAATCCCCACCGCCGAGAAAATAATACCTGAGCTGAAGGAAGCATCTGCAGCGGTAGAGCCCAAATGCAGCACATAAAGCGATAGCAGCGGCTCAAGAACCATCACAGAGGCGGTAACGATGAGCACGACGGTCAAATGCTGCATTAATGGACGATTCTCGGCAGCAGAGCGCAAATCGTCAATCACACGGGAGCGGGCTTTGTTCTTGTCAAAATTGTATTCCCGGACGAATAGCCAGGCGATCAAGGTGGGAATAAGCACGATAGCTCCAGCCGCAAGGAAGGACTCCCGATAGCCGACGAATTTGCTTAGAGCGCCGCCCGCGAGCGGGCCGATAATCCCTCCTGCCGCTCCGGCTGTTGACATAATGCCGAGACAGAATCCTACCTTCTTCTCCGGAGTATTGGTCGCAATCAGCGCGATCGCCGACGGAACATAACCTGAGAGCAAACCGGTAAGAATACGAACGATGACCAGTTCGAACGGATTTCTGACGAAGGCATTCAGTACATAGACTAGACAGAGGGCAAAACCCGCCCGCAGCAGCATCGGCTTCCGGCCGTATTTGTCAGATAGCGATCCCCAGAAGGGAGCGATTAGCGCGCTTGCCAGAAATGTAATGCCAAACGTAAAGCCGGACCAAATCGTCAAATGATCGGTAATGCCTAAATCATGGGCAATAAATAAGGACATGAAGGGGATAACCATGGAATAAGCCATACTGCAAAAAAACACACCGAGCCAAAGCACAACCAAATTTCTTCTCCAGGGGACTTCCATGTGACCACCTCTGCTTCTGCATCTTGAAATATCTAATTCCCTGGTACAGTAAACATAATAACTCCATTGTACCACTTTACCCATATTTCGATCGCCTGAATTCCGCCAGGTAATGTTATAATTTCCCTGATAACAATTGTAAAAGGAGCTAATGCCATGGCTTTAATTCAATGCCGTTTTTTCTCCGAGGTACTGGGCCTCTCCACTTCCATGACGGTCATTTTACCCCAGCCTGCCAAAGCGCAAATCGGATTGGGCGGCAGCGAAGTATCCGGTCCTTTTCCCGCTTTGTATTTGCTGCATGGACTGTCGGATGACGATTCGATCTGGCTGCGCCGGACATCGATAGAACGTTATGTTGCCGAGCTCGGACTTGCAGTCATCATGCCCCAAGTCGATGTCAGCTTCTATACAGATATGGCTGCCGGCAAACGATACTGGACTTTCATCAGCGAAGAGCTTCCTTATATATGCCGTTCCTTTTTTCCCCTGTCGCAGCGCCGCGAGGATACCTTCGTCGCCGGCCTGTCAATGGGCGGCTATGGCGCTTTCAAGCTGGCCTTGAGGAAGCCGGACACATTCTCAGCAGCCGCCAGCCTGTCTGGCGCCTTGGACGTATCGGTCAACCGGATCGATGAAGTGAGACGCCCGATCGAGAATAACAATCCGTCGCTTTACGAGCAAATATTCGGTCCTGCCGGCCCAAAAGGCACCGAAAATGATTTATTATATCTGCTCAAGACGGTTGACCCAGCTTCCGCCCCGCGGCTGTACCAGTGCTGCGGCACTGAAGATTTCCTGTACGAGCAAAACATCCGCTTCAGGGATGCATGCAGGAATTCCGGCTTTGATTTGACTTACGAGGAGGGTCCGGGAAACCATGATTGGGCCTACTGGGATGCGCGCATTCAGGATGTTCTAGCCTGGCTGCCGCTAAACAGAGCTTGACTCCAGGTGGATATTAAGGAGCATTTCCTGTAGGATAGTATTGTTTCAGCTAGCGCCAACGCAAACTTCATTCACGAACTAGGAGGACTCACATGCAAGACGTAATTATCATCGGTGCTGGTCCTTGCGGACTCTCGGCGGCCATAGAATGCCAGCGGCGGGGACTTCACGTTCTCGTACTCGAGAAGCATTCTCTTGTTCATTCCATTTATTCTTATCCGACGCATATGCAGTTTTTTAGCACGCCGGAACTGCTGGAAATCGGGGATATTCCCTTCAGCACGCCTAACGATAAGCCCTTCCGCCATGAAGCTTTGGCCTATTACCGTGGAGTCAGCCGCCATTATAATCTGCAGATCGCTTCCTACGAGGAAGCCACGGCGATCCACCGTCACGAAGACGGCAGCTTTACCGTTCATTCAGTCACGCGGAGCGGCGAGAAGTGGGAATACCAAGCCCGCAACGTCATTATATCCACAGGTTATTTCGATCATCCGAACATGCTCGGCATCCCGGGTGAAGAGATGGATAAGGTATCCCACTATTTCCGGGAGGCGCATCCGTACACGGGCACGAAAGTTGTGATCATCGGTGGCAGCAACTCCGCAGTCGATGCAGCGCTGGAATTGATTCGCGTCGGAGCACAGGTAACGATCGTGTACCGCCGGGACAGCATCTCGGAGCAGATCAAGCCATGGGTAAGGCCGATCTTTGAAAGCATGGTCAACCGCGGAAAGATCGATCTAAGACTATCTTCCCGGGTTATCGATATTGCCCAAGATCATGTCATTATCGAATCCGAGCTCGGCCGGGAGAAAATTTTGAACGATTTCGTGCTGGCCCTTACCGGCTTTCACCCGGACCGAAAGCTGCTGTTCCAGGCAGGCGTCAAGATGTCAGGCGAAGCGGATAAGCCGGTCTTCGACCCGGAAACGATGGAGAGCAACGTGCCCGGACTTTATGTTGCCGGTGTTATCGCCTCTGGAAGCAACGCCAATGAGGTATTCATCGAAACCGGCCGCAAACATGGCGTGCTGATCGCCGAGCACATCGTAGCCAGCAGATCGGGAGAGGCTTGACCATGAGCCAAGTCGATGTCACCTCGCTTATTCTGCTATTTCTAGCCGCGCTAGGTATTTTCAGCAGCAACTTGCCGATTACAGTTGCGATGATTTTCCTGCTGCTGATCCGTGTACTGCAGCTGCATTCCACTTTCCCCTGGCTAGAGAAGTACGGTTTGACGGTGGGCATCATCATTCTGACGATCGGCGTCATGACCCCTGTCGCGAGCGGCAAAATCCCCTTGTCCGTCATATGGTCTTCCTTTTTCCATTGGAAATCCCTGCTGGCCATTGCCGTAGGCATGCTTGTCGCATGGCTAGGCGGACGGGGAGCCGCGCTAATGGGCAGCCAGCCGACAGTCGTTGCAGGCTTGCTCATCGGCACGGTGCTTGGTGTAGCCTTCTTCCGCGGGGTTCCAGTCGGCCCGCTGATCGCGGCTGGCATTTTGTCGCTTTTTATCGGCAAGCTGTAGAAGCTCAAGAAGCTCGAGACTATTCCTAACCGCAAAAGCGCCCGTGAAGCCTTTATGCTTCACGGGCGCTTTTTGGCATGATGCCCAAGCCATTGATTTTAAACCAATTTCAATAACAGACAATAAGTCCTATCCACTTCCGCTAGGGATTCAAATTCTGAATACTGTAGAGCTGGGCATAAACCCCGTCCTTAGCCATCAGCTCTTCGTGCGTTCCCCGTTCGGCGATACTGCCGTTCTTCATGACGAAAATTTGATCCGCATGAGTGATCGTGGACAAGCGATGGGCAACGATTAAGGTCGTCCGGCTTCTGGAGAGCTGCTGAAGCGACTGCTGGATGAGATGCTCTGACTCCAAATCCAGGGCCGAGGTGGCTTCATCCAGTATTAAAATCGGCGGATCCTTCAAGAATACCCGCGCGATAGCAATACGCTGCTTCTGCCCGCCGGACAGCTTCACGCCGCGCTCCCCGACTTCCGTGTCATAGCCATTCGGCAATTCCATAATAAATTCATGCGCATTCGCCGCCCTGGCCGCCTCATAAACCTCCTCTTCACTGCTGCCTGGTTTACCAAAAAGTATGTTCTCGCGAACGGTGCCGCTAAACAGAAAATTATCCTGCAGCACCATGCCGATCGAGCTGCGCAGGCTCTCCATCGTCCACTCCTTCACATCCCGGCCGCCTACCAGCAAACTTCCCTTCTGAATATCGTAAAATCTTGGAATCAAACCGACAAGAGACGATTTTCCTCCGCCGCTCATTCCAACGAATGCTACCGTCTCTCCCGGATGAATCCGGAGGGATATATCCCTAAGCACCCAAGGATCCCGTTCATGATATTTGAACCAGACGTTGCGGAGCGCTATGCCATGATTCCCCCCTTTGAGAGGGAGAGCATCCGGCTGATCAACCATATCGTACGGCTCCTCGAGCAATTCCAGCACCCGTTCCCAGGATGCGGATGCCTGGGTCAGCACAGTCGAGGAGTTAATCAGCCGTTTCAATGGCGAATAAAGACGATCAAGATAGCCGAAAAACGCGATAAATGTACCAAGCGTCAAATTTTGCTGAATGACCAGATAACCGCCATAACCGATGACCAGCAGCGGAGCAATATCCGTCATCGTGTTGATAATCGCGAAGGTCCAGGCATTCCAGCGGCTATGGGCCAGCGCCTTTTTCAAATAATTCCCGTTGACGCCTTCCAGTTTGGCCTGATCATGCCTTTCCAGAGCAAAGCTGCGAATGACCGAAATCCCTTGGATCCGCTCATGTAAATACGCCTGAATGCCGGCGAGAGCTGCAGAGCGGTCTTTGGTCAGTTTTTTGAGCTGCTTGTACAGCACCTTGACGGCGATCGCGTACAGCGGAAAAATCGCGATAGATACAAGGGTCAGCACCGGATCCAGATAGAACATGAACCCAAGGACAAAGACGAGCGTGAAGGCGTCCAACCACACATTCATCATGCCGACTTCAACGATATTTTTGGTTTGCTCCGCATCGTTGATGAACCGGGAGATGATCTCGCCCACCTTCGTGTTCTGATAATAACGGAGCGAAAGTTTTTGCAAATGGCTGTACAGCCTATTACGAAGGTCGAAGAGAATTTTTGCCGTGATCATTTGCGCGAAATACTGCCGGGCATACTCCACCGGCCCGCGCACGATGACAAAGAGAAACAGCGTTGCCCCAAGCACGATCATCAACTGGGAGACCTGCTCCTGAAGCCCCATCGATTTATTCAGCAAAATATCGTCAACGACATATTTCTGCACCAGCGGCAGCATCGACGGAATGCCGAACTTCAGCACGCCTATGAATAAGGTGAGCAGAATCCATTTCGTATACGGTTTAACAAAAGTAAAATAAGCTTTCCAATGTTTCAACTGATGCGCACATCCCTCTATGCTGTTCTGCTAAACGAATTCTGTAGTTTCCGTAATTCTAAATTACGCAATCATCAATCCAAATGGCTGGCCGAACGCCGCTGCAGCAGACTTTCCGCGTATTTGTCCAATCGTGCACCCAGCAAATCTTTGTGCAAATGCGTAATGCCAAGATCTATCCACCCGCGGTATACCACGAGACCATAGGAAACGTAGCTCGCCAAGGTTGCCATATCCCAGTAAGGGTCGTATTCTGCTTCCTGCCTGCCCTGCATGCATTCTATGTAGGCTTCCAGGAAGCGGTCGGCTGCATCAACCCCATGAAGCTGTGCCAAATTCACCCGGCAATGACCAATGTCGATTCCTGAAGGACCCAGGCAGGCATTGACCCAGTCGACGATGCCGGACACCCTCCCATGCTCCCACAGCACATTGCCGGGATGATAATCGCGATGAATGAACCTGGGCGTATACATTGGCTCCGGACCCTGGATGACTCGGGCGATTTCCCGCCAAACCTCAGGTTGGCCCGTCCATTCGGGAATGCTGAAGCGGGTCGGATCGATATATGAAAAATAAGTCCAAGGAAATGTCTTCGTTCCCTGAAGATGCAATTGGGCCAGCGCCTGGGCGAGCCCGCGAAGCCAATCTGCCCTGTCTGCCGGCATAAGAACGACCTCGCCCGGCAACCGCGTCATCAGGACGGAAGGCGTATCACAGCTGCTGCCATCGGAATCGGATGCGAGCCATTTCGGCGCCACAATCCCGTGCTCTGACGCCGCTTGAAGCGCCGCCGACTCATGTGCGACGAGATCTGGCTCTGCCTCAAACCGAGTCAGATCCGTATATTGACGAAGTACCCAGCTGGTGTTCTCCCCGCTTCTCTCCAACTCCACCTCGTAGACCGCAGACGAAACTCCTCCTAACAAGGGGCGGGTACGGCGAATGTTCCAGCTCCCCCCGCTTTGCTCCCTAATCCAGGCAAGGACGTTCGAAGACAACTCAGCTTTCTGTGCCAGATCCTCTGATTCAGGCATAACCTTCCTCCATTCGTCATTCATTTTTTGCCGATCAAGCTGTATTTGTATCCATGTTGTGATATACTCCCTAGTAATATGTCCCTGCCAAGGGCGATCGCTTGCGGCAGTCGACAAGAGCAGCAACCGTTTGTAGGAGGATAACCATGTCACGTCGATTTGTCATTGAAGCCGTGATGGTGGCCATTTATGGGGAGTTACTCGCGCCCGGCGCGCCAGTAGAATATATTGTACCTTACACCACCGTCATTGAGCTGTACGAATTTCAGAATAGTCCCGAACCTCTCATGCATGATCCAGCCGATGACTTGCATGTTAAGAATAAAATCAATGAGTTAATAGCTTATCTGGAAGAACCGCTCAACCGCAAAAAGCTTGAACGAGCCTTGAATATTCCCTGGGCCAAGAGCCCTTCCATCCTGTTCGGCGAGAACGTCTCATGGACGGTGGTCAACGCGCTTGATAACGAGCAATACGGGGAATTCCTCGATCCGATCGAGACCGAAATCGTGCTGACTGCACAGCGCGAAGGCGCCCCAGTCCTGACGGATCAGTTGGAACTGATCCGCCGCATCATCGAAGCGGAGGTTCCCGTTCAGGTATTCGATATCCAGGATTTCGAATTCGCCATGGAAGATAGCATTTTTACGAATAACCAGCCGTAATACAAAGCGAAGGCCCGTTAGACGGGCCTTTTCTTGTCGGAACCAGCAGCTGATCCTCTTTCACCTCGTGCCCTCAATGCCGTTATCTCGCGCTTCTGGGCTTATTCTTGTCCTTTTTGAGTCCCTGCCAAGGCATTTTTGAGGGACTACCGCTAATCCTGCGCCTCGGCCGTTTCGTACTCATACTCGATATCGTTGTGCTTCAGGTCATATAGAACGTTCAGGTTGTATCCCTTCAAATACCACAAATCCTTGTCTTCCATGTAGAACGTAATTCCTTCCACCTCAGCTACAGCTCCCGGCGAGACCGGGGTATCAATGCCGATGCCCAGCGCAAATCCCGGGTGGATGGTTCCTCCCGCACTATATCTCGCAAAAAAGCGGATCGCCTGACCCTCTTGTACGCCAAGTTCGTTTTTGAACCAGCCAGCCGCTTCTTTTGTAACGTTGATCATATCGATCCCCTCCTATCTTCTCCTTATTTTAGACCAATCTTGATGGAATTGCCAAAATAAAAATTGACAGCGGCAAGAAAGCGGTGTTAAACTCAACAGCATACGAGATCTCATTTGCATTAATTACCAAACTATGAAAGGGTGAGCACGGTGTTAATTGTTAATCATTTTCCTGTTCATAACGGACACATGTTACAACTGAATACCGGAGCAACCCCTGCAGGCAGGACTGGAGTATATTCGCGAACTGTCCCCGCCGTCTTCTAGCGGGTATAGGCAATGCTATATAGCTGCGGTTGCTTCACTTTGTGAAAGCAGCGTACGCGTTATATGTTACGGGTCTTTGAGGCATATCGTTTACGGACGATATGCCTTTTTTGCGGTTTCAAATAGAGTCACCTGCAGTGGCTGCTCAAGAATTGAATTAAATCTTGCATTGTTAAAGGGATAGGAGGAAACCTTCATGTTTTCCGTTCTTCACAAGCTAGGCTGGTTCTTCCAGCGAGAAAAAAGGCGATACACGATCGGCTTAATCCTGCTGATTATCACCGGGATTATTGAGCTGCTTCCGCCTCGGCTGCTAGGTGCAGCGATCGACGATATCGTCATTGGTTCCATTAGCTGGGAGTCGCTCACCCAATATATCCTGCTCATTGCCGGCGTACTCATCATCATTTACTACATGACCTACATATGGATGCATAAGCTGTTCGGCGGTTCCAATCTGATTGAAAGGCTGCTGCGCACGCGGTTTATGAACCATTTGCTAAGGATGACGCCGCCGTTCTTTGAACGGAGCCGTACCGGGGACCTTATGGCAAGAGCAACGAACGATTTGAGATCCGTTGCCCAGACAGCCGGCTTCGGCATGCTGACACTTACCGACTCAACGGCTTACTTGTCAGTCATCTTCATCGCCATGGGCACGCTGATCAGTTGGAAGCTAACGCTCGCCGCAATCATTCCGCTCCCATTCATCGCCCTGGCCATGATGATTTACGGCCGCATCATCCACCAGCGCTATACGCTGGCTCAGGATGCGTTTGGCGATATGAACGACCAGGTGCTGGAATCGGTCGCCGGAGTGCGCGTCATACGCGCCTATGTACAGGAGCGGCTTGATGAGAAGCGGTTCCAGGACGTTACTGACGACGTGTACCGCAAAAATCTGGCTGTTGCACGGGTCGATGCCTATTTCGAGCCGACGATACGGCTCTGCGTCGGGCTCAGTTACGCCATCGGTCTGACCTACGGCATATACCTCGTGTTTCATAACGAGCTGACCTTAGGCGACCTCGTGTCATTTAATATGTATCTCGGTATGATGATCTGGCCAATGTTCGCCATCGGTGAATTGATCAATATCATGCAGCGCGGCGGCGCTTCCCTCGACCGGGTGAACGAGACGCTGAACGTCAAGCCCGACGTCGAGGACGCGGCCGATCCGGTCCATGTCGATTATCCCGATACCATTGAATTTAATAATGTCACTTTTCAATACCCGACGTCGGCACAGGTTAACCTCGACAGCATTCATCTGAAGATTCGCCGCGGCGAGACGCTTGGCGTCGTCGGGCGTACCGGCAGCGGCAAATCTACGCTGCTGAAGCAGCTGCTGCACGAATATCCGCTAGGAACCGGCGAGCTGACGATTTCCGGCATTCCGCTTCAAAATATCACGCTGTCTCAACTGCATGGCTGGGTCGGTTACGTGCCGCAGGAACAGATTCTGTTCTCCAAGAGCGTCAGGCAGAACATTCAATTTGGCCTCAAGGACGCTTCGGATGACGAGATTATGGAGGCGATTCGTACCGCTGCGTTCGATCAGGATCTGGGAACTTTGTCCGACGGGCTGGATACGCTGGTTGGCGAGAAAGGCGTGGCCCTCTCCGGAGGACAGAAGCAGCGGGTATCGCTGGCAAGAGCCTTTATCGCCAATCCGGAAATCCTAATTCTCGATGATGCGCTTTCGGCCGTTGACGCCCGTACGGAAGCCCGAATCGTCGACAATATCCGAAGCAAGCGTTCCGGCAAAACCACGCTCATCTCCACGCACCGGCTATCCGCGGTGGAGCATGCCGACTGGATCGTCGTGCTGGAGAAGGGACGCATTATCGAGCAAGGTACACACCAGGAGCTGCTTCAGGCGAATGGCTGGTACCGCGAACAATATGAGCGTCAACAGGTTGAATCCAACCTTGACGGGGAGGTGTCCTAATCCTCATGCATACACATACAGGTAAAGCATTGTTTAAATACGCCTTGACGGCAAAAAATACATTTATCCTAGCCCTGGTTATGCTGGCGATCGGCGTTGCCGCCGATCTGGCCGGCCCCTTCATCGCCCGCTCCATGATCGATGATCACATGCTGGCGATCGAGCGGCCTTTTTACGAGACATCCGGGCCCGGCAAAGAAACTGTTTCTTATGATGGACGTTACTTCAAGCGCGGAGACCGCTTTGCGGCTGATGAAGCCAAAGGCCAGGAGGTTCGCATTCTGCAGACGGGCAAGATCTTCGTCTTCATTGACGAGCCTGTGACAAATCCAAGCGGGGACCGCCGTTTTCAGGATGGCATGCTGACCATTGATTATAACGGGAGCAAATCCGAGTATCCGGCAGTCAAGCTGACAAAAACGGAATTATTCGCGTTCTATCAACCGGAAGTTCCCGGTATTCTGACATTGGTCGGCTGGTATTTCGCCTTTCTGGCGGTCGGCATCGTCATGGAGTTCGGCAAAACCTACTGGCTGCAATCTTCCGCGAACAAGGTCATTCAGAAGCTGCGCGTTGATGTATATAGCCATATTCAGCGCCTGCCGGTCAACTACTTTGACAACCTGCCGGCTGGCAAGGTCGTTTCCCGGGTAACGAATGATACCGAGGCGGTCAAAGATTTGTTTATCGCCGTTCTCTCCAATTTCTTCTCGGGCGTGATAAACATGCTGGGGGTGTACGTAGCCCTGTTCCTGCTCGATGTCAGGCTGGGACTCATTTGCCTTTTCGTCGTGCCGGTCATTTGGATTTGGGTTGTGCTCTACCGAAAATTTGCTACGAAATACAACACCATCATCCGTTCCCGGCTGAGCGAGATCAACGCGATGATCAACGAATCGATTCAAGGCATGTCGATCATCCGGATATTCCGGCGCGAAGAGCAAACCAAGGAAGAATTCGAAAACCTGAACAACGATTACATGAAGCACCAAAACAAGATGCTCAACCTGAATGCCTTGACCTCGCATAATCTCGTCAACGTCATCCGCAGCTTGTCATTTGCGATCGTCCTATGGCATTTCGGTTCGGCTCAATTGACCGGAGCAGGAATTATTTCCCTTGGTGTACTGTACGCCTTCGTGGATGTGCTCGGCCGGTTATTTCAGCCGATTACCGGCATGGTCAATCAGCTTGCGGCACTGGACTCATCCATGGTGTCCGCCGGTCGTGTATTCAAGCTGATGGATGAGCCCGGCGAGCCTGTCACTGACGGCGGAATGCCGCGCTACAAGGGGAATGTCGAGTTCAAAAACGTCTCCTTCGCCTACAAGAAGGATTACGTGCTCAAAAATATTAACTTTGAGGCAAAGCAAGGGCAGACCGTCGCCTTGGTAGGGCATACCGGCTCAGGCAAAAGCTCGATCATCAATTTGCTATTCCGCTTCTATGATCCTCAGAAGGGAACGATTACGATTGACGGCCAGAATGTCACCGAACTGCCGAAGCAATGGATTCGCCAGCATATGGGCATCGTCCTGCAGGACCCGTACTTATTTACGGGTACGATCGCCTCGAATGTAAGCCTCGGTGACGAGCGGATCAGCCGGGCTAGCGTTGAAAAGGCTTTGGCCGATGTAGGCGCAACGCGTATTCTGCAGCATCTGCCTAAAGGCATCGATGAGCCCGTAGTGGAGAAAGGAAGCACACTATCCGCCGGAGAGCGGCAGCTGATTTCCTTTGCCAGAGCACTGGCCTTCGATCCGGCGATCCTGATTCTGGATGAAGCGACGGCCAATATCGATACCGAGACGGAGGCGCTGATCCAGTCCGCGTTAGAAGTGCTTAAGCGCGGCCGTACGACATTCATCATCGCCCACCGCCTCTCGACGATCCGCAGCGCCGACCAAATTCTCGTGCTGCATCGAGGCGAAATCGTGGAACGGGGTACCCATGAAGAGCTGCTCGCCCTAGGCGGAAGATACTATCAAATGTATCGCCTGCAGCTGGGCGCAGCGGAAGAAGCGGCATCAGAGCCGCTTCCACAGCACGCAGGTGCGGTGGCTACACGGGCAGCGGTTAACCCGAGCTAATCTAATCTGGCTTAAGCTGAGTAAAACTGACCTGATCTACCTGCCCTAACCTGCCGGTAAACTCACTGGGATCTGCATCAATAGAAGGCGGCTTCGCCTAACGAATCTTGAGCACGCTAATCCCTCATTTTCGGCATAGTACCAGTTGTAACGAATCTATATGCCGCTATTTGGCTCAAATGCGTTACCTTGGCGTGGTTATGAGGCCAATAGGGCTACCAAGGTTCGTTAGCGCCACCGTGATACGAACATCGAGGCTTCCTCAGGTCCGTTAGGTTTTGATTCATGTTACATCCATGTTACATCTATACACGTTTCACTATCTCCGAATCAATCATCTAAAAATAAGGGCAGCCCCGAGCCATCGAAAATGGCTTAGGGCTGCCCCTTTTTTATTTTTTCAGCGGTTTAATAACCACTTCATATTGGCTGGATACATACGTTTCCGTCTTGGAATCCGTAATGACCTGCGGGTAGAACTTGCCAGGGTCCGGCGACAACAGCTCGTAATATACAACCGCGGTCCTAGCCTTGAACTCAATTTTGGCTACGGCAATGCCATAGCCCGGATGAGGCTGATTCGCCCGGGTTAGGACGACTTTATTCACCTGGTCATTCACCTTCACGGTTTGGTAAGAAACCTGGTTCAACTGCTGGTCGTCGTCTTTGCCCGGAATAACGTTGTCCTTATGCTGCCGAACAAACTCCGCGGCTTGGTATACAAGGCGGGCGGCTTCAATTCGGGTAATCGGCGTTTTGGGGTGGAACTTTCCGTCGTCATCCAGCGACGCAATTTTCGTCAGCAGCAGCGTTTGGATGTTGCTCATGTAATCCGGATTTACCTGATCCGAATCGGCGATGTTCACATACATCATAATTACCGGATAATCGCCGGTCGCAGCTACGCCCTGCATCAGCATATTGGCAAAAGCTTCGCGGCTCAGCTTCTCGTTCGGCTTGAAATCCGCAGGCAATTGGATGCCGTTGTCTTTGGCAATCTGCAGCGACTCGGAATACCAGAACGCCGCACCGCCTTTTACGCCAGGGCTGGCTTTGCTTTTGCCCTTCAAATCCAGTGCCTGCACGATCATTCGCACACCCTGCGCCCCGGTAAGCTGGCTTTTCGGCGCGAATTTCTCCTTGGTCATGCCATGGATAATGCCCCTTTCATGCAGAGACTTCGTAATTGCCGCGTCCCTTCCCTCGACGTCCTGGAAGGCAGCTGCCGAGGAAGCCAGTAGCAGCGAGCTGGACAACAGGAGCGCAGCTGTCAGCTTCAATTTTGGATTCATCATTATTCATCACCTCTGCCCTCTCTGACGCAAAGGGGGACCGGAAGGTTTCAACGTTACAGGAAAATACACCGATAAACTAAACGGATTCCCGCCTTATCCCCCAGCTTTAGGCTGCCGTAATCATACCGCGGCAAATTTCCGCACATCTTCGGCAAGACTGCTCGCATTGCTTGCAGTGATGATGTTCATGCTTCCCGCATTCCTCTGCGCAAGCGTCGCAGGCTTTCGCGCACAGTTCACAAAGCTCTTTGGCAAAAGGCGTGCTGCGCGATAGCGCTTCTGCAACAAAAGAACAGATCTCCGCGCATTCCCGGTCAAGCCGTATACATTCCCGCAGCATCGCCAAATCGTATTCCTTCAAGCTGGAGACATAGCAGTAATTGCATGCATTCATGCACGCTAGGCAAGCTTGGATGCATTCCCTGTATTTTTCCTGAATCATAGTCCTATTCCCTCCTGAAGATGTAGTATCCGCGAACAAACTCTTTATTACACTAACCAGGAAGACGGTGAAATGAAACGAAGTAGGACGATCTGCTAAATAGTGGCTGGACTCAGAGAGATAAGGCCTCCAGCTCGCGAAGCCGGTCTGCCAGCTTGTTTTTATCGAAATGCTCGCCAATGAACACGACGACATCCGGCACATTGCCTTGAGGCGTTATTTTCAAATAATCCGGTTCACGGTAAGCATATTGGAACAAAAAACGGCTGGACGTGTCGGAGAAGCTCAACACGCCTTTGGCCCGGTAGACCTCCCGGGGAAGCTCGGCGATGAAGCTCTCGAATTGCTCGCTGTTAACAGGCCCTTGAAAATAATGGCTGTACACGGTGACGTGTTCATGAGTATGATGCAGATGCCCATGCCCATGAGCTTCCCTATGTCCATGAGTGCTGCTGTCAGCATGCTCTCCGCACTGACAACCGACGCCGTGACTGCAGGATGACGCATGTTCTTTATAATCATGAATTCCTTGCAGATCATCATACAATGTCATAAGGTGTTCGATATTCACGCCGCATTTAACGGCGGGCAGAAGCTCCGCATATGGATTCAACCGCCGGAGCAAATCCTCGATTTCCTGCACTTGCCCACTCTGCAATCTGTCGATTTTGTTGACGATCAGAACGGAACCGCAGCGAATCTGCTCCATCATCAGCCGGTAGGTCTTTCCTTTCTGCGCCGCATGCAGCTCCAGGAAATGAACCGAATCCACGACCGTAATCATCGGCTTGATATCGATTTTGGCTGTTAAGGAAACTTCGGTTACGGCGTCCAATATTTCGAGCGGATTGGCTGCCCCTGTAGCCTCGATCACGATGACATCCGGCCGCTCATCCCGAATGAGCTCGAACATTTGCAC
This sequence comes from Paenibacillus woosongensis, assembly GCF_030122845.1. Lineage (NCBI taxonomy): Bacteria > Bacillati > Bacillota > Bacilli > Caryophanales > Paenibacillaceae > Paenibacillus > Paenibacillus woosongensis. Next base: position 2,476,487 of record NZ_CP126084.1, on the reverse strand, counting down.
GCTGAGGTCTCCCCGAACCGTACAGCAGATGCATCCCCCAAGCATTTCCGCCATCGGCACCTCATCTCCGACAATCAAACCGTCCAAATTAATATCGCCAATTTCGTTCATGATAATCGCCGGTTTTAAGCCTTGCTCTTTCCAGTATGACAGCATCCGCTGCAGCAGCGTCGTTTTCCCGCTCCCGAGAAACCCGGACAATATGTAAACCGGCGTGGCTTGATTCAATTTCGCTTGTGACATCTCCTTACCCCCATATGCATTTCACATTCCATGAGAGCGAGTTTACACCAAGCCATCTTGGGATGCAACCTGTGATTCGCCGAATAGTTCCGGGTAAATATGTTAAAATAGGTTATTGAATCAACCTTCAACCATTTCAGACCCGAAAGGAAACGATAACATGAAATCCGTAGAACAACACCGTCAGGAAGCGCCCCGGCAAGTTTCCTGCATGATTGTGACCGTGTCCGATACCCGGACTCCCGAAAATGACACCAGCGGGAAATTGATACGGCAGCTATTGGAAGCCGGCGGCTGCAAGGTCGTGAAGTACGTGATTATCAAAGACGAATACGACCAGATTCGCCAGCTCCTGCGTGAAGCGGCTTCCGACCGCAGCATCGAAGCGGTCCTGCTTAGCGGAGGCACGGGAATATCGCCCCGGGATACCACATATGAAGCGGTACGCAGCCTGCTGAATAAAGAAATGCCCGGGTTCGGTGAAATTTTCCGTTACTTAAGCTTTACGGAGGATATCGGCTCGGCAGCTATACTAAGCCGCGCGATTGCCGGCACGATCAGCAATATGGCCGTCTTCTCCATGCCCGGCTCTCAGGCTGCTGTCAAGCTTGCCATGGAGCGAATCATCATACCCGAGCTTGGACATGTCATGCGCGAAATCAATAAAATGTAACCCCATTAAGGATTAGCTATCCGGTTCAGCAACTCGTCGAACACGGCTCGCATATTTTCGGTATATTTGTGATCAGGCGTCCCATTTGATGCATATACGAATGCGGTTTTGCCGCGTGTGGCAATGACTGCGGGCTGATTGGCCGCTTTTGCACGGATTTCTCCGGTGCCATAGATTTCAGCCAATTCACGGATCCGCTTCTCCTCGGACGGATAAACATAAACGATCACGAAATGGCGAGGATCACTATCAATTAAGTAATTGTAGGTGATCGTACCGTCCAGCGTTTCAGCATAGGTTTCTCTGGTCAACCTAATTCCGTGTTTGGCGCTCTCGCTGATTAAATGATGAAGCAGCGCTTTGTTTAACGTTTTTCCCTGCGTGGCTTGTCTCTGGTTTCCCTTCTGGTACGTTCTCATCTGCACGCGGTCGAGCTCTTCTTTGGCAATGCGGTTCGAGCCGCTCCGGCATCCTGCCATTACAACCGCCGTCCCCAGAATGAGCATAACGACATATAGGCCGGCCTTCCGCCTTTTCATCGTAACCCCTTCTTTCCATGCGCTTTAACAGCTTTAGAATTACGATTAGGTTGTCTCATCCTAGACGGTTTCATACGAGCCTTCACATTGAATCAGCTGTATTAAAAAAGGGCAGCTGCTCTTCAATTGAGCAGCTGCCCTTGCGTCCCTGGCTCTCCAATGCGGAGAATCCATTTAATCACGATTGCTAGACGGATTTCAAAGTTATGATTTGACGGCCTATCGCCCTGCCGCTCAGTACGGTCGCTAATGCTTCCTCCACCTGGTTCAGGTTATAGGTTGTCACACCTTCCCGAAGCAGTTGCTCTGGCTTCCATTCACTCGCCAGCTTCTGCCATAACTCCAGCCGTTTCGCCTGCGCGCAGTACACGGAATCGATGCCAAGCAAGTTAACGCCCCGCAAAATATAAGGAAAAACCGAGGCTTCATAGGTTCCGCCGCCCGTCAAACCAGACAGCGCCACCGAACCGCCATATTTGACAGTTTTCATAATCTCGCCTAGGCCCTCGCCTCCAACGGGGTCGACGACAGCCGCCCAGCGGGTCTTGCCTAGCGCGCCCTTAACCTCCGCGGCAGCCGCCTCCCGTGAAATAACGGACGACGCACCCCAGTTAAGCAAGGAGGCTTCCGTCTCAGGCTTTCCGGTCGCCGCAACAACTTCAAAGCCGAGCTTACCCAGAATGTTCACGGCAATACTGCCAACGCCGCCTGTTGCCCCGCGAACAAGAACAGGGCCGCTGCTTGGCTGAAGCCCGTTATGGAGCAATCGATCCACAGATAAGGCAGCGGTAAAACCTGCGGTTCCCAGCGCCATGCTTTCCCTGAGGGTTAGCCCCTCGGGCAGCTTGACGAGCCAATCCGCCGGAACGCGGGCAATTTCGGCATATCCTCCGTCATGAGATACTCCTAGGCCGTAGCCTGTGCTCAACACCTCATCTCCCGGCTGAAAATCCGGGCTGGACGAAGAAATCACCTTGCCGGCCAAATCGATGCCTAGAATTCGCGGATAGCTGCTGACCACCTTGCCCTTTGGGCTGCTGGCCAGGCCATCCTTGTAATTGACGCTGGAGTAGTGCACTTCAAGCTCAACGTCGCTCTCTTGCAAATCGGAAATCTGAACCGTTTCGACGCCTGCGGAGAAGCCGTCTTCATTCTGATTTACGCGATACGCGCGAAATGAAGTTTTCTTTCCCACGGGATGCCTCCTTTCGTTACGCTGGTTCATAACTCTTGCTTCATCTATCATACTTCATTCTTGGTCTTTGAGACTACAAATACGGATGCTCATGCTTCGCCAATAAAACTTGCCATCTCCGGTTCACTTCGCGCTCGAACTCTGCTAATGCTCCACTGTTCTCCGGCTTCGTGAGATGGCGGGTCTTGCCCATCGTCTTGAGCCAATCCACCAGTGGAACGCGTTTGCCCTTCTCCTCCGGATTGTAGGTGACCGTCGTACTGCCATGCTCCACTTCATAGAGCGGGAAAAAGCAGGAATTCACCGCGGCGTCCACGATGTTCGTGCCCTCATCATCAGGGCTGATCCAGTTTAGCGGGCATGCTATCAATATTTTACCATATACAAGCCCTTCGTTCTGAGCATACCACTGAGCTTTGGCCGCTTTCTTGACCAAATCCTGCGGATAGGCTTCGCTTCCGGTGAATACGTAAGGGATGTTCGTCGCCGCCATAATCTGCGCCGTATCTTTGTGATGGAACACTTTCCCTTTTTGCACCGAGCCAATATTCGAAGTTGAAGTCCGATGACCTAGCGGCGTTGAATAAGATAGCTGAGCCCCTGTGTTCATATACCCTTCATTGTCGTATTCGATAATTATCATCCGATGATTGCGAAGCGCAGCGCCAATGGCCGGTCCCATGCCGATATCCATTCCGCCGTCGCCGGTTACCATGACAAAGGTGAAATCATCCTGAAGCCCGAGATGATCTAGCTCTCCCCGGCGCTTGCGCTCCCAGAACATCTCAACTACCCCAGATAAGGTTGCGGCCCCGTTTTGGAACAGGTTATGGATATAGGTTGCCTTATGTGAGGAGTACGGATACCCGGTTGTAACGACCATGGCACAGCCGGTATGGAACAGCGCGACGATGTCGCCTTCGATCCCTTTAAAAAACAGCTCCAGTCCGGAGAAAATGCCACAGCCCGGACACGCCCCATGCCCTGGCGCAATGCGCTTCGGCTTCTTCGTCAAAGCACGCAGCGGCGGTATGCGAACGCCCAGCTTCCCGGTCTCCTCATTTTTGGTTACCTGAATCAGGCCGGTCTTCAAATCCTCGAAGCGAAGCGGGTTCAGCACCCGTTTAGGCGCCTTGTCAGGATCTCCCGGCGTATGTCCGTAATAATCGAACGGGATGTCGACCTTTTGCTTCTTCGCCGCCTCGATCGCCAAGGAGAACAAATGATGGCCGTCCTCAGCGTAAAATTCCTTCCCGCCCAAACCATATACGCGGCTGACCACCTGGGTTGTCGTATTGCCATACGTATATAGCGCCGCTTTGATTTCATTCGTCATATTTCCGCCATGCGCTCCATAAGAATCAGCACGGTCGCCTACCGTAACCGCCTTTACGTTTTTGAGCGCCTCAGCGATTTGCCGCTGCGGGAACGGTCGAATCATGTTGGGTGCAATCGAACCCGCCTTGATGCCTTGGCTCCGCAAGCTGTCAACTACGTCTTTGATAATTTCCGAAGCCGAATTCATGAGAAATACCGCTACTTCGGCGTCCTCCATCCGATACAGATCAAGCATTTCGTATTTTCTGCCCGTCAGCAGCTCGTACTCTCCCGCAATGCGTTCAAACACGTCCTCAGCACGGTACATTGCCTGGGACTGCTGATAGCAGTTGTTGATATAATCAGGCTCATTCATGTATGGGCCGACGGTAATCGGGTTGTTGCGGTCCAGTGTATGCGGGAAACCGGCGGGTTGTTCGCCGATAAACTTCTGTACGTCCTCGCGGTTCGCGAATGTATACACACGGCGTTTCTGGTGCGAGGTAAAGTACCCATCCGAAGCGACGAGCACGGGCAGCCTCACCGCCGGATCTTCCGCCAGCTTGATCGCCATAATATTCATGTCGTACACGGCCTGGGGATCACGGCACATTAAGATCGGCCACCCCGTATTCAGCGCAAAATACAAGTCGGAATGGTCGCCGTGAATGTCCAGCGGTCCGGACACTGACCGGCACACTAGATTCATGACCATCGGGAATCGGGTTCCAGACTGAACCGGCATCTGCTCCAGCATGTACATATACCCGTTCGCGCTCGTGGCGTTGAAGACCCGGCCTCCCGCCGTGGATGCCCCGTAGCAAATCCCCGCAGAGCTATGTTCCCCGTCAGAAGGTATCAGCTTGATGTCATGCTGTCCGTTCGCCTTCATCAAATCGAGAAATTGGGCAATCTCCGTGGATGGAGATATCGGAAAATATCCCATGATATGATAATTGATTTGATGGGCAGCGTATGCCGCCATTTCATTACCTGATTCATAAACGACCCGCTGTTCCACCTTGGCTGTGCCTTTCTCTTTTGCAATATCCATCGCCATGACGTTTCCGCCTTTCTTGTTATTTATTGGACTTCAACGATAGCTTTTTTGAGCCGACATTTCCCTCTTTACTGCATCGCAAAATCAAATCTGTGCGGGACGCGATTGGCCGCCGCGACACCGTCTTCCTCCCGCTCACCGGATAACGCATCCGTCGGACAGGCGTGCACGCATTTCAGGCAGCCTTTGCAGTATTGATAATCGATGCCTTGCAGGAACATCTGCAAACGCCCCTTCTTGTCCGGCTGCTCCTCCCAGACAAAGCAGTTATCCGGACAGACGTTATCGCACTGGGCGCAGTGAATGCAGGCATCGAGCTTGAAATGCGGCATCATTCCCGAACGCGAAATGCTTAGATCCTTCAAAATGCTGTTGCCCGGATTGATTACTAGCCCGCCAATCGGCTGGGTTTCGTACCCCAAGACCGGTGTATCCGCCCGGGTAAAGGCAGGCATGCTCATTCCCTGCGGCAGCGCGAAGGTCTCAATCGTCACCTCCTGATATCCACGTTCAAAGGTTGCTATGGCAGGAGCAACCATTTGAGGATATTTGCTCTCTAGGGATTTTCGAATGACCTCCTTCATCGTTTGCGGATCCAAAAATGGACATAACCGAAACATCGCGCCGAGCATGGCCATATTAACCCGATTCTTCTCCTCCAAGGCGATGCCCGTAGCATCAACGACGGCAATCGTTCCTCCGAGCAGCTTCAGCTGTTCCTTCAGCTCTGCCGGAGTTTTGCGGGAGTTCACGAGAACGGTGCTGTCCTCATAAATGCCGCTGATCACATTGACGGTCTTCGCAAGCGCTTCCTGAAAAATGCCTACGATATGCGGCCGCTCTACGGGCGATGTATCCCGGATCGGCGTGTCTAAATTACAGAAACGGATATGTGCTTTAACCGGCGACCCTTTCTTCTCCGATCCGTACGAAGAGAAGCTGACACCATTCAGCCCGGCTCCCTCGACCCCAGCTTCAGCCAGCATTTTGCCGGCTAGGTTCGCGCCAAGGCCCCCTATCGATTCCAGCCGAATTTCGAAAAAACCTAACTCATTCAATTTTGGTAATTGCATCATACGTCCGGACTCCCTTCTTTCGCGTATGCGAGTTCATCTACACGGAATCATTACAGAATCAAACTATACAAAATGCCCCTTCAACAGCATCGCAAATGCTTCGAGTCAAAAATACCTCGATTAATTTTTCAATTTACCATATATGGAGTGTGATGGATGTAACAAATGTCATATGGACAATTTTGAGGCAGGTGTCGAATGAAGCAAGCAACGACGCTAAAAATAGCGGTTTTTGCGCTTTCCCGAGAAATAATAACCAATGAAAAAGGCTGCTTCCTAAGCATGTGCCTAGAAAACAGCCTTGAACTATTTTGGATTGCTTCAATCTTCATGCTGGCCCATATATTCCTCGATCAGCTTCTGCTTAAGCTCCCAAGCCTCCTGGCTCAGATTAACGCGATACTTCTCCGGATTGAGCTTCCGCAAATATTCTGGCCAGAACATTTGCAGCTGCTCCTTATGATAGGCTCTGATCGCATCAAGGGTAGGCAGTTCATAGACAAGCTCCCCGTCTACGAAAATTTGCTGCTGCATCGAAATGGCCTTGTAATTTTTAACGGATTTTTTCAAATAGGGATGAACCGGATCAAACAAACGAAGCTTACCTCCGGATCTGGCCTGCTGCTCATGTGGGAAGCAGATGTAATCGGCGATTGCCTTGCCGCTCTCCCCATCGACAATGCGCAAAATATCCTTTCTCCCCGGGGTCGTTACTTTTTCCGGATTGGCGGATATTTTGATCGTCGGCTCCATTGTACCGTTCCGTTCACGTTCAACAAGCTTATACACTCCGCCCAAAGCTGGCTGGTCCGCAGCCGTAATCAGCTGGGTGCCAACACCCCATATATCGATTTTCGCCCCTTGTGCCTTGAGGTTAAAGATCGTATTCTCGTCCAGGTCATTTGATGCAACGATCTGAACGTATGGAAGACCAGCTTCATCAAGCATTTTACGGGCTTTTATCGACAGGTAAGCGAGATCTCCGCTATCCAGGCGAATGCTGCTTAACCGTTTGCCCTTGCTCTCCAGCAGCTTTGCGGTCTTGATCGCGTTCGGCACGCCGCTGCTTAACGTGTCAAATGTATCCACGAGCAGCGAGACCTGATCAGGAAGCGCCTCAGCAAATCGTTCAAATGCCTCCAGCTCCGAGTCGAAGCTCTGCACCCAGGAGTGTGCATGCGTTCCTTTGGTCGGAATGCCAAAGATCTCTCCGGCAAGCAAATTCGAGGTCGCGTCAAAGCCCGATAAATAGGCAGCTCTCGCTCCCCAAATGGCAGCATCGGCCTCCTGTGCACGCCGTGAACCGAATTCGAGCAGCACATCATTTTCGGCCACCCGCTTCACCCGTGATGCTTTGGTGGCAATCAAGGTCTGAAAGTTCATGAAATTAAGCAGTGCGGTTTCGATCAGCTGGGCCTCCATAATTGTTCCCTCTACGCGAATCAGCGGCTCGCTCGGAAATACCAAAGCTCCTTCAGGAACAGCGTAAAGATTGCCCTTAAATCGGAAATTACGGAGCAGCTCCAGAAAAGCAGGGTCGTAATTCTCTTCCTGTCTGCCCAGAAACTCGATATCGCTATCTGAAAACTGCAGGTGGGATATGTACTGCACAATTCGCTCTAAACCTGCAAACACGGCATATCCGTTGCCGAAGGGCAGCTTGCGAAAATACGCCTCGAACACCGCTTTGCGTTCATGCGTACCGTTTACCCAGTGGGCATAAATCATATTAATCTGATATTTATCCGTATGTAGCGCCAAACTTGAGCTTTGCATCTGTCTTTCATCCTCTCTGGTGTCGCAACTGCACTCATGCGCAGCTATTACTTAAGTTTATCGGCTGCTTGTCACATTTGCACCCAAAGTAGCACGAAAATGCCCGAGTGCCCATGTATGGCCTTCCGGATTGAAGCTGGCTACACCATCCTCGTAAATCGTAATGCCATAACCTTTATTATATGCATCTACAGCGGTATGCAATACGCAAATATCCGTGCAAACACCGACGATCGCCACTTCGTTAATTCCCCGTTCCCGCAATTTCTGCTCGAGATCGGTGCCGCAAAAAGCGCTGTATCGCGTTTTGTCCATCCAGTAAATCCGATCCTGGTGCCGCTTGTACACGTCCGCTAACTTACCGTACAGTTCCCGTCCTTCCGTACCTCGGATGTTATGCGGCGGGAATAGCTTGGATTCCGGATGGAGCGTATCCCCCTCTTCGTGCAAATCCACCGCCATGACGACAAAATCGCCCTGCTGCACATATTGCTCCGTAATTTGGCAAATCGCCGATTCGAGCAAAATCGCCGGCTCTCCTACAGGCAGTTTTCCATCGACGAAATCCTTCGTATAATCAACAACAAGCAGTGCTTTCATCCAGCTTCACCCAGCCCTTCACCTTAATAAATTATGAACATGGAATGAACATGAAACGGCAGCTGACAAATAGTTAACTACATGAACAAAGAATCAAGATATCGCAATCCGTTAAGTATAAATGGATAATCTTGGCGTATAATCGGTAAAACGATATAACTGCGCCGGACGCTGCGAATATTGATTGGACAGCATCGGATTCCCGTTCTCATCGCGCACTTCCTCCAAAATCCCCTGTCTGCTGCGGGTGGACGTGATTTTGCGAATGAAATTCAGCTCCGCGAAATCCGGTACAACCGTCTGAATAACTTGATAAAGCTCGCCAAGCGTAAAATGAGGCGGCAAAAACTGCTTCGCGATTGTCGTATGCAGCATCTGCTGCTGAATTCTCTTATAAGCGTCCTCTAAAATTTCACGATGATCGAACGCGAGCTGTAAATCCTCCAGCGCCTCTTTCACCGTAAACAATCCGACTTCCTGGGCATCGTCCGCGGATTGGCGCTTCTCCAGCACCCACTCCTCGACTAGCGCGAAGAAAGCGTGAGAGATAATCCAGCCGCGCGGGTCGCGTCCGGGCTTGCTGTACACCCCGAGATACTCCAGATGGTGACCGTCTACCCCTGTCTCCTCCTTCAACTCTCTGCGCGCGGTCTCATACAAAGACTCATCCTCTTGTGAAAATCCCCCCGGCAGCGCCCAGGCCCCGGCAAACGGCCAGCTTCTGCGGCGAATCAGCATCACCTTCAAATCGAACCTAGGAAGCGACTTCGTAGCGGCCTTGCGCTCCTGCTTGGCTAGTGTAAACATGACTATGTCCGCAGGAATTCCATCCGGTGTTCGGTATTTCTTGGCATCGTAGCGATGCTGTCCCTGATCCTGTTCTTGTTCCATACTCATCATGAATCACCACATTACTCATATGATAACGTTACCTAGCGAATCACCGGGCAACATTCCGTTGAATTTGCATTACTATGAATCAGCCTTGATCCTTGCCGGAGTTCCCTTTATCCTTCGGCAGCCGGAACGTCGCTGTTGCGATGCTTCCCAATAAGCCCTCACTGTTGCGGACTTCAGCACGCAAAGTCATCGTACGGAACGTCTCATGCAGCGGATAAGCCGTCACGATCAATTCGCCCATTTGCATCGGACTCAGAAAGTTTACGTTCAAATGCGTCGTTACGCCTTCCCGGCCTTCCTTGGTAGCCGTTACAAGCGTCCCCATCGCCTGATCCATCATCGCGGACAGGACGCCCCCATGGACGATGCCCATGGAATTTAGATGCGACTCGGTAGCGGTAAGGCCGATCTCCACACGCTGACTGTCTGCCGATAACAGCCGGAGGCCAAGCAGTCCCCAAAACGACTTCTCACTGCGGGACATGATATCCGTCCAATCCATTATCGTTCCTCCTTCTGTATGGATTGACGCGGTCAACCCTTTCTTGATGTATTATTCCTAAGATGCCTTTATTCAAACAATCATTACGCAGATATTTCATGATATTAATAAAATACGGATGGTGTATCGTCAAAAAAAGTGCGAAGGGTAAGCCTCCGCACAGTTTCATGATGACTTACTCGCCGTATCCTGAAGCCGGAGCAGGTTCGCTTCCGGATTCAACATTGACCTTCTCGGATACCGTATCCCGGATTACCGAAATGACGAGCTGCAGCAAATAATTAATATCGCTCTGGCTTTGCTGGAATTCGGTCACGAGTGGTATTTCATCCAGCTCGTCCTGAAGCTCATCGATCTCCCGCTCAATTTTGTCAACCATCGCTTGATTCTGGAAGCTTTGGAAGGCAACGATTTCCTTCTGCTTCTTCTTGATGGCACTGATTAACGTTTGCACTCTTTCATGCTTCCGGATCAGCTGCTCAGCCTTCTGGAAATGCTGAACCTCCTCGCTTGTCCCGATCAGCTCTGCGAGCTCTTTTGCTTTTGCCATAATATCTTCGCGAATGACGAGATCGCGGGAATCGAATTTCGGAATTCCACAATCGGTCGTGTGGTTATGCTCTTGTCCCAATGCTCTTTCCTCCCAACTAAATTCAAGCCATGTATTTCATACACAATCCAATCTGTATTTCATCCTATTCATTAAGCGGAGGTAACCGCTTCTGACACGATATTCCCTTTAATATACCATGTCATTGGATCGGTAATTTCCACTTGTACGAACTTGCCGATCAAATCCTTGCCGCCCTCAAAATGGACCAGCTTGTTGCTGCGTGTCCGGCCGGACAGCACCTCGGCATTGTTCTTGCTCTCCCCTTCGACAAGCACCTCGACGATTTTGCCTTTCATCAGGTCGTTGCTAATGCGGCAATGCTCGTTAACGACGTCGTTAAGCCGCTGCAGACGCTCTTTCTTCACTTCCATTGGAACGTTGTCTTCCATGACTGCAGCCGGCGTGCCTTCGCGCGGGGAATAAATGAACGTAAACGCGAAGTCATATCCTACCTCGCGAACCAAGGACAACGTGTCTTCGAACTGCTCATCGGTTTCCCCAGGGAATCCAACGATTATATCAGTTGTCAGCACCACGTCTGGTATGGCTTTTTTGATTTTGCGAACAAGCTCCAAATAATGCTCCCGCGAATATTTGCGGCTCATGCGCTTCAACACTTCGGTATTGCCCGATTGAACTGGCAGATGGATATGCTCAACCAGATTGCCGCCCTTTGCCAGCACTTCAATCAAATCGTCATCAAAATCGCGGGGATGCGATGTCGTAAAGCGAACGCGCGGAATATCAATTTGGCGGATGTCGTCCATCAAATTGGCAAACGTATAATCGATGTCGGTAAAATCCTTGCCATAGGCATTTACATTCTGTCCAAGCAAGGTAATTTCCTTGAAGCCTTGACGCGCCAAATCGCGCACCTCGGCGATGACATCCTCAGGACGGCGGCTTCGCTCCTTGCCCCGCGTAAATGGAACGATACAATAGGTGCAAAATTTATCACAGCCGTACATGATGTTGACCCAGGCTCGCATCCCTTCACGTTTCTTCGGCAGGTTCTCGATGATGTCCCCTTCTTTGGACCATACTTCGACGACCATTTCTTTGCTGAACAACGCTTCACGGATCAAATGAGGCAGCCGGTGAATATTATGTGTGCCAAAAATCATGTCGACGAAGCCATGCTTCTGCATAATCCGGTTCACAACGCCTTCTTCCTGCGACATGCAGCCGCATACGCCAAGCAGAAGATCCGGATTTTCCGTCTTAAGCCCCTTCAGGTGCCCAAGCTCGCCGAATACTTTATCTTCGGCATTCTCTCGGATTGCACAGGTGTTCAGCAGAATAATGTTCGCATCCTTACGCTCTTCCGTAGGGGTATAGCCCATTTCCTCAAGCAGACCCTTCATCGTCTCGGTATCATGCTCGTTCATCTGGCAGCCGTACGTATAAATAATATATTTCTTGCCGTTACCGATGCCTTTCAGCTCCTCAGGCACGGCAGTGTTGTACAACACTTGAATATCCTCTTTCCCGCGCTGCTTCTCTTTGCGGTGATTGGGTTCCGAAAGAATTTGAATATCCCGTCCGCGGATTCTGATTTTCTTGCCGCTCTCGTCCTCGGAAATGACTTTGGCGTCCGAGAAATCAAAATACTTGGAGTAATCCTTCGTTTCCTTAGCCATGGTGTCGGCCCACTCCTTTAGTCAATCTATCGCTAAAACTATAACGTCATCTTAAGTGATCGAAAAATGCATTACACCAAATTATAACATGCTTCTAAATTGATATCCAGACGCGATAAGGTCATTGGCGATTATTCTACAAGCTTCTTCAGCACGCGAAAAAGCCCGTTCCAATAGAACGGGCTCGGCTATTGCTTCTTAATTTTCTGCGGTGGAGGTAGGTCCTAGAATCCTTTGTACTGCGGTTCTTCATTTTCCAGCTGCGTAACTCTTGTTTCCACTTGGTCAACGATTTGCTGCGTTTGTTGAGCCGCCGCAGTAAACAAGTTTTTTGCATCCTGGTTTTGCGTGCCCAGAGCGAATGACTCCAGGTTCGCTTGAGCGCTTTTTAACGACGCCAGCGTCGTTTTCACTTGTGATGCTACTGTCATCTGATTCACCACCTTAATCTTGTAACTGTGCTTTGCGCCATCATAATTTGGCCCATTTTGCACAAAACATACTGGAATCTGAGCTTCCAAATTTTGTGTTAGTAAAAAAACAGCTTCTGCGCATAATTGGGTTACCGTGTTTTAGCCGCAATGAAAGGAGTGTCAGTGTTCAGTATGCAAATATGGTTAGAGGTTGTCGTAAGAACGCTGGTTTCTATCGCAGTACTCTTTCTTTTGACCAAATTGCTTGGAAAAAGGCAAATCTCACAGCTTTCCTTATTTGAGTACATTACAGGGATCACGATTGGGGATTTAGCTGCTTATATTTCGGTGAACCATCAGGAGGATTGGTATATCGGCATTACCGCATTAGTCGTCTGGGTTCTCGTCTCATTAGGAATTGAATTTCTACAAATCAAAAGCAAAAAGGCCAGAAACATCATTGACAACAGCTCGACCGTTCTGATTAAAGACGGCAAAATCCTTGAGGACAATTTGAAAAAGGAAAAACTCACGAACGAGGAGCTGCTGGAACAGCTGCGCAAAAAAAATATTTTCAAGGCGGCCGAAGTCGAATTTGCGGTCATCGAGCCGAGCGGAGAGATCAACGTCCTGCTGAAAAAAGAATATCAGCCGATTACCCCTTCCCATTTAGGGATCAAGGTTTCTCCCGAGCCCGAACCGCAAGCCGTCATACTCGACGGAAATATTATGGACGAGCCGCTCTCTACGCTTGGGCTGAATCGGGGATGGCTGGAAACTGAACTTGAGAAGCTAGGCGTAACCGTTGAGAACGTGTATATCGGGCAGGTCGATGGCTTCGGACAGCTGTATGTGGACTTGTATGACGATAAAATCACCGTTCCAGAGCCTCAAGAAAAGGCGGCCTTGCTCGCACAGCTTAAAAAATGCGAAGCCGATCTGGAGATGTATGCTTTATCGACGGAACAAGCGGAACCGAAACAGCTATACACAAACTGCTCCGAGCAATTGCAGCAAATCATTAAGGACGTCAAGCCGCTCTTGGCTAGATAGGAGGCAATGTGATGGGAAACAAAAATAAAAAAATGACCCCGGTTCAGCAGAAATATCAAAAACTTGCACAGTCCAAGGAACCGAAGCGCCCCATATGGAGCAATTGCATCCGTGCTTTCCTGATCGGAGGGACCATTTGCTTGATCGGAGAGGCTATCCGGCAGGCATTCATGAAGTATGGCGGTTTTACGGATAAAGAAGCGGGCAACCCAACCGTTGCCGTGCTGATATTATTGTCCGTCATACTGACATCGCTAGGAGTATACGATAAAATCGCCCAGTGGGCTGGCGCCGGCAGCGCTGTGCCCGTCACCGGCTTCGCGAATTCCATGGCCTCTTCCGCCATCGAGCATCGCAGCGAAGGTATTGTCTTGGGGGTTGGTGCTGGTATGTTCAAATTAGCGGGGTCGGTCATCGTATTCGGCACCGTAGCCGCGTTCATTATCGGTTTAATATATGCCATTTTCGTACCTGGATACGCAGGAGGAGGAGGTTCGTGACATGCTTAAAGGCCACCAAAGCTGGGTATTTGAGAACAAACCGAAGATCATTGGCAGGGCGTCGATCGTGGGCCCCTTCGAAGGTGACGGGCCGCTGGCCAAAGACTTTGATATCATCCATTCAGACCTGTATCTCGGACAAGAAAGCTGGGAGAAGGCGGAGAAGACGCTTATCGAGGAATCAGCCAACCTAGCGGTCAAAAAAGCAGGCCTGACCAAAGAACAAGTCCAGTTTTATTTCGGCGGGGATTTGATGAACCAGATCATCAGCAGCAGCTTTGCCGCCAGATCGCTAAACATTCCTTTCCTCGGCCTGTTTGGGGCCTGCTCCACCTCGATGGAAAGTTTGGCGCTCGCTTCATTCACCGTAAACCATGGCGGCGCCAAGTATGCTCTTGCCGGCACCTGCAGCCATAATGCAAGTGCGGAGAAGCAATTCCGCTATCCTACAGAATACGGCTCACAGAAGCCGCCAACAGCGCAATACACCGTAACCGGGTCAGGCGCTGCCGTCGTATCGCTGGAAGGGGAAGGCCCCGCTGTCACTTCAGCGACGATCGGCAGAGTCATCGATATGGGAATCAGCGACCCGTTCAACATGGGAGCAGCCATGGCTCCCGCCGCGGTTGATACGATCCAGGCCCATTTCAGAGATATGAGAATAGACCCTTCGTATTACGATCTGATCGTCACCGGAGATTTAGCGAAAGTAGGCTATGATATCGCCAAGACTTTACTAATAGAGCACCGCATCCCGATGGAAGGAACCATCTATAAAGATTGCGGCATGATGATTTACGATTACAGCAAGCAGCAGGTTCAAGCGGGAGCCAGCGGCTGCGGCTGCTCGGCTGTTGTCACCTATGGACACTTGCTGAACAAACTTGAACAAGGCGAATTCAAGCGAATTCTCGTTGTTGCTACGGGCGCTCTGCTTTCTCCCTTGTCCTTCCAGCAAGGCGAGACGATACCTTGCATAGCACATGCGGTATCTATCGAGAATACGCAAGCCACGTAAAAAAGATTAGCCCATAAACGATAAAACGGGCTCTCCTGGGGGAGTGTCTCCCCTGGGATCGCCCGTTGTAATGTCGCTTGTAAATCAGTCAAGGATTTCAGCCGTATCGCCGTTGCTCGCTCCAGCCGCATTAGCCTCGTCCGTGTCAATATGCATGTCTAGTGCAAAAGAATCGGATACACGTGCAATGACGTTCTCCAGCACTAGGCCGCGCTCTCCTCCCAGACGGACCTTCAGCATTTGCTTATCTTTAATGCCCCATTTCTCGGCATCGGAAGTATGGAAGTGAATATGGCGAGCTGCTACGATTACACCTTCTTGCAGCTCCACTTCTCCAGCCGGGCCTTTGATCGTAATACCCGGCGTACCTTCAATATTTCCAGATTCTCTTACCGGCGCTTTTACGCCGATCGCAAACGAATCGGTACGGGAAATTTCAAGTTGTGAAGCAGGACGTGCAGGTCCTAGTATACGTACTTTGTCGAATTGACCCTTCGGACCGATGACAGCCACCGTCTCGTTAGCCGCAAACTGTCCTGGCTGAGACAACGGCTTGAATTCCGTCAGCTGGTAGCCTTGTCCGAACAAAGCTTCGATATGTTCCTGGGTCAAGTGGATATGACGCGCTGATACGCCGACTGGCACTGTTTTGCTCATTTTGCAAACACTCCTCAGTTTTTTCTCTATGTCGATGACGCTTTACATCGTTACCCATTATACACCTATTTCAAACAAAAAGAAAAAGATGTCCTCCCAAAAAGGACATCTTTCTCCGATTTATCTGAATTCTGCAACAAGATTGTCAAAGTCGGCCTGGGATAATGCCAGCGATTGATGCGCCAGCGGCTCCTTGGAGAAACCGTGCACGAGGTTCTCGTAGCTTTTCTTTTCTTTGTTTTGATAGATCAAACCTGTGATCATGCTGCCCGTTTCCATCAGCTTCGTCATTGCAGCAAGGCGGTTTGTAGGATCATAGCCTTCTACTGTATCCAAGTTAATGATATTGTCCTTAAACCAGTCGTACGTATTCACTTTGTTGAAGGTTACGCACGGGCTGAATACGTTAATCAACGAGAAGCCTTCATGCTGAATGCCTTGTTCGATCAACGAAGTCAGCTGCTTCAAGTCGCTGGAGAAGGATTGGGCTACGAAAGTAGCGCCTGCAGCAAGAGCTACCTCTAGCGGTGACAACGTAGATTCGATGGATCCTTCAGGCGTACTCTTCGTTTTAAAACCTTCGCCGCTTCGCGGAGAAGTCTGGCCTTTCGTCAATCCATAAATCTGGTTATCCATAACAATATAAGTGATATTGATGTTACGGCGAATTGCATGAACCGTATGGCCCATACCGATTGCAAACCCGTCACCATCCCCGCCGGAAGCGATAACGGTCAAATCGCGGTTTGCCAGCTTTACGCCCTGAGCGATCGGCAGTGCACGGCCATGAATTCCATGAAGACCGTAAGCGTTAATATATCCAGAAATCCGTCCGGAGCAACCGATTCCGGAGATGACCGCCAAATCCTCCGGCTCCAGCCCTACATTGGCCGCAGCGCGTTGAATGGCAGCTTGTACGGAGAAGTCTCCACATCCTGGACACCAGTTTGGTTTGATTTTATTACGAAACTCTTTGAAGGTTGCCATTTTACACCAACTCCTCCTGCGGTTTATTTCCGGCTACATTTTTGCATTCGTTGTAAACTTCCGAAGGAAGGAACGGATTACCGTCATACTTCAACACATTGACAATTTTGTCGTGATAACCGATGTTTTGCTTGATCAGGTTAGCCAGCTGGCCTGTCGCATTATTCTCGAGAACAAGTACCTTCTTGGCTTTTTTAATTTCCGGAAGCACTTCTTCTACCGGGAACGGATGCAGCAAGCGAACGGTCATATGGTTCGTCTTGATGCCTTCGCCGTCCAGACGCGCGCGAGCCTGATCAATTGTACCGCCCGTGGAGCCCATGCCGATGACAAGGATGTCCGGCTCAGCATGCGGAGCCTGCAGGTGGATCGGATTCGTTACTTGCAGTTTGTTCAGCTTGCGCAGACGTTTATCCATCATTTTCTTCCGGTTAATCGGGCTTTCCGATGGACGTCCAGCCTCATCATGCTCTACGCCGGTAACATGGTGGATCCCGTTCTTCTCGCCTGGCAGAACTCGTGGAGAAATACCATTTTCGGTGAAAGCATAACGATTGAACATACTGCCATCCTCACGGTCGGGAATATCCTTCACCACATATCCGCGGTCGATGACGATTTTGTTGTAATCCAGCATTTCGCAGGACTGCTTGCCCAGCGAAAGCTGAAGATCCGTCGCCAAAATGACTGGAACTTGATATTTCTCGGCAAGGTTGAAGGCTTCAATTGTATCGTAGAAGCATTCTTCGATCGAACTAGGCGCAATTACGATCTTCGGAATTTCACCATGAGTACCGTAGATCAGGGCGTTAATATCACTTTGCTCCTGCTTCGTCGGCAGCCCTGTACTTGGGCCACCACGCTGTGTATCCACAATAACGACAGGCGTTTCAGTCATTCCAGCCAGGCCAATCGCTTCCATCATCAGGGCCAAGCCAGGACCCGCCGATGCAGTCATCGTCCGGACGCCAGCATAGTTTGAGCCGATCGCCATCGTAATGGCGGCAATCTCGTCTTCGGTTTGAATTACCGTCCCGCCGAATTTCGGCAGTTTCTTGATTAAATATTCCATGATTTCAGAAGCCGGCGTAATCGGATAGGCGCTCATGATCCGGCATCCGGCAGCAACCGCGCCAAGGCCAATCGCATCGTTGCCGATCATGAACAGCTTCTGCTTACCGTCAGCAGGACCCAGCTTGAAGCTGTCAATCGGCCCTCCGGCAAGCTCAAGCACGAAATCCGCACCGCGTTTCACCGCTTCGATATTCTTCTCAACAATCGTTGGACCCTTACGTCCAAATTCTTCTTCTACGGCTTTATTAAATACTTCCAACGGCAGACCAAGCAACGCCCAAGATGCTCCGGACGCTACCATATTCTTCATCAGTGAAGTACCCAGCTCCTCCGCAATCGCCGTAATCGGAACCGCAAAGAGAGTCGCGTCAACACCTTCAGGAACGGTAGGATCGAATTTAGCATCGGCTACGATGACGCCCCCGCTGCGAAGCTCATGTGCATTCAAATCGATACTTTCTTGGTCAAAAGCGACTAAAATGTCCAAATCGTCGGAAATCGCACGAATCGGCATTGTACTGATCCGAATTTTGTTATTCGTATGGCCGCCTTTAATACGGGAGGAGAAATGCCGATACCCGTACAAGTAATATCCCAGTCTGTTCAAGGCCGTCGAAAAAATTCGATCTGTACTTTCAACGCCTTCACCTTGCTGTCCACCGATCTTCCAAGACAATTGACTAATCAAGATCGCCCACCCCTTTAATCGTATCGCTACAGCACTATCAGTATATTTATAGTGCAGCTAGAATGTTGACTTGGAAACAGTATTCACCGTTTCCATAAATGTGAACATTCTGTTTCAGAGTCATGTCAATTTTATGTCGCAAACAAATAAAAAGCAAGCGTTTTCGAGCCTTTTCTCATATAGTAGTTTTCGATCATATCGATCTCACGATTGGATTAATTAAAGCGCTTACTTGTTTTTTGGCAGCCACGTGCGTAAAAACCTGACTGCATTATCGTACAACCATCCCCGTACAAGCCGTTCAGGATAATGCTTTAGCAGCATTTCTGCCCAATCCAAATAGCGTCCGCAATGATCAAGATCACTAAGATGCTCTTCAATTCCGTCGAAGTCGGAGCCAAACATAATATGGTGCTCCCCGCCCAAAGCGCAAATATGCTCAATGTGAGGAAGCAAATGCTTGCTCGACGGAGCGCCCCCTTTATGAACGAACCAAGGGACAAATGTCACACCGATTCGGCCGTTCATTCGTATGATAGCTTGAATTTGCTCATCATGCAAATTTCTGACATGATCACAGACCGCGTAGGCATTCGAATGCGAAGCTATAAACGGCCGCCGCGCAGCCGCAGAGAGCTCTACAAGCTCCCAGAAGCCCTTCTGGGACAAATGGGATACATCTAGTATCATTTCTAACTGATGGCTTAATTCGACGAGCTGGACGCCTTTAAGCGTAAACCCTCCGTTACGTTGTTCCAATATGCCATCAGCTGCCCAATTCGCATGATTCCAAGTAATTCCCAGCAAACGCACCCCCAATTCAAAGCAAACTTGCAAATAATGCAAGTTTCCCTCAAGGCCGTCCGCTCCTTCCAGTGCCAGTAATCCTCCCTGCTTCCCCTCCTGTTCCCATTGCTCCAGCTCCTCGGCATAGCGAATGGGAAATATTCCGTTTGGAACAACACGGGCATTGTAAACATCGATCTGATCCAAAATATGCCCCATATTCGGAGTCCCCAGCTGCTTGGATAAGAAAATGGCAAAGCACTGCAGTTTTACGTTGCCTTGAACCATTCGCTTTGCGGATACGTCGAGCCGGTCGTCTGCAGTGAAGTCCATTTCAGGATGAAGCCGCATTTTGCTTAAGGCATCGCAATGGAAATCGGCGACTTTCATTTTCAAACTCGTCCCCCGCCCTTCATTAGCTGATTACACGTTTACACCTAGAGATGAAACTTTGAATCCTGATCATAGGTTTGCCTTAAATGCAAAAAAACCTGTCTACGCATGCTCGTAAACAGGTATCTAATTGTTGCTATCTATTATTTTATCTAGGCTCCACGATCAGTTTAATGGCTGTGCGATCCTCGCCGTCAATGACAATGTCCGTAAACGCCGGAATACAAATCAAGTCTACACCGCTAGGTGCGACGAATCCCCGGGCAATCGCTACCGCTTTAATGGCTTGGTTCAGAGCACCGGCCCCTATAGCCTGAAGTTCAGCAGCGCCACGTTCTCTAAGAACTCCAGCAAGCGCACCGGCAACGGAGTTGGGATTGGATTTTGCTGAAACTTTTAATACTTCCATGGTAAGTACCTCCCTGGGAATAATGGTTGATTCCACTACTTAGAAGATATTCGTTAGAAGTGAAAAAATTCCTGCTTTTTACCATCGCCCCTATTCCGCAGCCGGCATTAAGCTAATTTTGCATTTTCTTATTCCATAATCCACTCGTCCTCAAGCAAGCGAATTTTTTGAATTTTCTTCGCACGTCCCGTGGATTCATCCATGTCCACTACTAAGGCATGAAAATGCCATTTCCCTTCGCACACTTGAAAGCGCACCGGCAGCTGTGTTGTAAACTTTCGCAGCACCGCTTCCCTCTCCATGCCTAATACGCCTTCCCGCGAGCCTACCATGCCCGCATCCGTCAAATAAGCTGTTCCCTGAGGCAATATTGTGTCATCATTGCTTTGCACGTGTGTGTGCGTGCCTACGACAAGGGAAGCTCTCCCGTCGAGATGCCAGCCCATCGCGATTTTCTCTGAAGTGGCCTCGGCATGGAAATCGACGAGAATGCACTTATGCTTTTTGGCCAGTTTCCCGATAATTTCGTCGGCTGCCCTAAACGGATCATCAATAGCTGGAAGAAAAGTGCGTCCCATTAAATTGACAATCGCGAGCTCTTTGCCATTGGCTTTAATGACGGTATAACCTCGTCCCGGCGTTCCTGGCGGAAAGTTGGCCGGACGGATCATTCGCGGCTCATCGTCGATAAACTCAAAAATTTCTTTATTATCCCATGTATGGTTGCCCATCGTAAGACCGTGTATGCCTAGCTCGAAAAACTCTTTGGCTATCGCCGCCGTAATACCTCTTCCTCCGGCTGCGTTTTCTCCGTTCGCAATAATGACATGCGGGCTATATTTGGATTTCAAATGCGGGAGCGTCTCCTTTAACGCTTTGCGGCCCGTGCTTCCAACAATATCTCCGATAAATAAAACCTTAATGGCAGGTTCCTCCTCAAACAATGGTTGTATTCTCATAAGCAATGAGAAAAAGCGGCCCCATAAGGGCCACTTTCTCAGCATTAGCTTTACTTTGCGTATTCAACCGCCCGTGTCTCGCGTATGACGGTAACCTTGATATGCCCTGGATAATCCAGTTCATTCTCAATCGTCTTCGTGATGTCCCTAGCCAGGCGGAATGCTTCTGCATCGTCGATTTTATCGGGCTGTACCATAACGCGAACCTCACGGCCCGCTTGGATGGCATAGGATTTCTCCACGCCTTCGAACGATTCCGAAATCTCTTCAAGCTTCTCGAGGCGCCGGATATATGTTTCCAGCGTTTCGCGACGAGCGCCAGGCCTTGCTGCCGACAAGGCATCAGCTGCACCGACCAGCATGGCGATCACCGATGTGGCCTCGCAGTCACCGTGGTGGGATGCGATACTATTGATAACCACCGGGTGCTCCTTGTATTTCTTAGCCAATTCCACGCCGATCTCGACATGCGATCCTTCCACTTCATGATCAAGCGCTTTACCGATATCATGCAGCAGTCCAGCCCGCTTGGCCAGAACGATGTCTTCGCCTAATTCGCCTGCCATAAGGCCGGCCAAGTAAGCAACCTCCATCGAGTGCTTCAGCACGTTCTGACCGTAGCTTGTCCGGAATTTAAGACGTCCCAAAATTTTGATCAGATCAGGATGAAGCGCATGAACTCCCACTTCGAAGGTTGCTTGCTCACCGTATTCACGAATCCGTTCATCCACTTCACGACGCGATTTCTCGACCATTTCTTCGATTCGCGCCGGGTGAATCCGTCCGTCCGCCACAAGTTTCTCCAATGCAGTACGAGCGATCTCCCGACGAATCGGATCAAAGCCAGACAAGATGACGGCTTCCGGCGTATCGTCAATAATGAGATCGATCCCGGTCAACGTCTCAAGCGCGCGGATGTTGCGTCCTTCGCGGCCAATGATCCGTCCCTTCATCTCTTCGTTAGGCAATGCTACAACAGATACGGTCGTCTCCGCAACATGATCGGCTGCGCAACGTTGAATAGCCAGCGTGATGATTTCACGCGATTTCTTATCGGCTTCCTCTTTCGCCTGCTGTTCAATGTCCTTGATCAGCTGCGCCGTTTCATGGCGAACTTCCTGCTCTACATTGTTTAGGATAATGATTCTGGCGTCCTCCATCGTCAAGTTGGAGATACGTTCCAATTCCTGAACCTGAGTTTTATAAATCTGATCAATCTGCTGCTGAGTTTCTTCAATTCGCTTCTCTTTGCCTGCCACCTGCTCTTCTTTTCGTTCAAGCGATTCTAATTTTTTATCCAGCGACTCTTCCTTTTGCAACAATCGTCTTTCCTGCCGTTGAATTTCGTTCCGACGTTCACGAATGTCTTTATCAGCTTCAGTCCGGATTTTATGGACTTCATCCTTAGCTTCCAGGACTGTTTCTTTCTTCAGTGCTTCTGCATCTTTCTTTGCACTTTCCAAAATTTGGCTTGCAGCGTGTTCCGCACTGGAAATTTTAGCTTCTGCAAGAGATTTCCGAATAAAATATCCGATCACGAACCCAAAGAATAAAGCGGCTGCAACGAGAGCGACCCAGACTCCATCGTGCATCTGTTCACCTCCCCGTTGATTCCTCCAAGGCATTCCTTGGGATACTTGCAGTTGTAGTTAACTTCCTCAATTCATCATCATTTCTAAGAATCGAATACAGGCCGATTCAGGTAGGCCGCTCACTTTAATTCATGAGCTAAAATGTAACCCTTCATGATTGGCGAATAGAATGTGTACAGAGTCATAATTTTGGAAGGAAAAAAGGACTCTGTGCATATAGACATTTTATTATTTGACGAAAGATATTGTCAAGCAAATGACAGCCGCTCCTGCCGCAGGCCTATTCCTCTTCCCATTCCTCCGTATTTTCTTGGCCGTCCTGCTGAGCCAACTCGCGGATGACTTTGGAAACAAGCCCTCCTGAGTAGCCTCTGCGCATAAGAAAAGCGCCCGTCTTTCGCTTTCTGTCCATGAATTCGCCTGTGGTGGATCTCCATTTCTTCGCCCCAAGCTGTAGAGCGCTATTATATTCATCCTCTTCACTGACTTCACCAAGCGCCTCCTCAATCAAAGGCTTGGCAATGCCCTTCTGACGAAGTTCGTGGCGAACCCATAGTTTTCCCTTGCCTCTGCTTCCAACACGCTGCTTGGCCCATTCCTGGGCGTATGCGGCATCATCAATAAGCCGCTCCTGCTTAAGACGGTAAAGAACGTCGCTTACCATCTCTTCGCTCCATCCCTTTTCTCCGAGGCGGAGTGCTATTTCGTAGGCAGTACGCGGCTTTCGGCTCAAATATACAAGCGCGTCCCCGTAGCTTCTCTGCCGTTCATCCGCTGCGATAATTTCTTCCAGATCCGACTTGGCAAAAACCGCGCCTTTGATCATCCGATATTTAATCATCACATCTTCATGAATTTCGACCGAATAGGAACCAAAATGGATCCGGTAACGGAACTTCGGCCGCTTTAGGGCTTCCACCATAGTAATTTCCAGTTCACCCTCATCCGGAAAATCATCAAAGCTTGACTTTACGGCGAGGGATTCCTCTGTAGTATTCCCCCAAAAACGCTCTTCAGAAATATCAACTATTCCCTGCGGTTCCTGTAACCGCCTTCCGCCCTTCCCTGAAGCTGGCTGTATCCCGCGATTGCGGTATTTTCCATTCATCGAGCCGCCCCCCCTGCCGCATTATGCTAATGCTTGCTTGCATATTATATCACGGTGGTCACTTCCAAAATAAAAGCGCTCTGTCCTGGCTTCGCCAGAATACAGAGCGCCTAAATATTGCTAAGTTATTATTCTTCGAAAAGCGCCTGCTCTTCTTTCGCTTCTTCTTCGAGCTCGCTTGCGGAAGCCGAAGGCACGACCGTCGACAACTGGCTGGCTTCGCGAATTTTCAATTCAATGGCATCAGCAATCTGGGTATTCTCCTTCAAAAATTGCTTCGCGTTTTCGCGGCCTTGGCCTAAGCGCTCGCCCGAATATGAATACCAGGCTCCGCTTTTATCGACAATATCAAGCTCTACGCCGATATCGATAATGCTGCCCTCTCTTGAAATGCCCTCGCCATACATAATATCGATCTCCGCCTGCTTAAACGGAGGAGCCACCTTGTTCTTGACGACCTTGACCCGGGTACGGTTACCAACCATGTCATTTCCCATCTTGATCGTCTCTATGCGGCGCACGTCAAGACGAATGGTGGAGTAGAACTTGAGAGCCCGTCCGCCAGGGGTTGTCTCCGGATTTCCGAACATCACGCCGACCTTCTCGCGCAATTGGTTGATAAAGATCGCAATCGTCTTCGACTTGCTGATCGCTCCTGACAGCTTGCGGAGGGCTTGAGACATCAATCGAGCCTGCAAGCCCACATGGGAATCTCCCATTTCGCCTTCAATTTCCGCTTTCGGGACAAGCGCCGCCACGGAGTCGATAACGATAATGTCGACAGCGCCGCTTCTTACGAGCGCCTCTGCAATTTCAAGCGCCTGCTCCCCGGTATCCGGCTGGGAAAGAAGGAGTTCGTCGATATTTACGCCAAGCTTGCTGGCATAAGATGGATCCAGCGCATGCTCCGCATCGATGAATGCGGCTTGTCCGCCGATTTTTTGAACTTCGGCAATGGCATGAAGCGCCACTGTCGTCTTACCTGAGGACTCAGGACCGTATACTTCGATAATCCGGCCACGCGGCAGCCCGCCTGTGCCAAGAGCTATATCTAATGCAATCGAACCGCTGGGAACAATTTCCACCTGCATATGAGTGGATTCGCCCAGCTTCATAATCGAACCTTTACCGAATTGCTTTTCTATTTGACGAAGCGCCATATCCAGCGCTGCACGACGATCTGACAATCAGCTCACATCCTTATCAAATTGATTAAATGTAGGACTTTACATTAATAATTGTACCTTGTTTTGGAACGTTTGCCAAGCATTTTTTCGAACATATATTCGGGTCTTAACCCTCCCAAACCCTCCCTTACCGTAAGGGAGGGCCCCCGCAGGGCTTGCAGCCCTCGGGACTCCCGCAAATTGGACTAACGTAGGAGTTGCAGAGACGCTCCTGCTCGCTGCCCCTGCGGGGATACGCTTTACTTTTGGCGCGTGGATCGCTTTTCCCCCTTCGGGTACGTCTTACTTTGGGTTCGCCCGGGTTACCTGGAAACACTCTGCTCAAGGAGATGCGGTTGAGCACCCGGGCGGGCTTTGCTGGAATGAGCCGCTTGCCACCCTTCGGGTCCGCTCCTGGTTTGGCGCTCCTGCATGTTGGAGATGGGAGCTGGTGTGGGTGCGTTTCCTTCTACTTCGTGCTGAGCGGCGCTCTCCCTTCGGGATTCGCTTATTCTGGAATGATAATAAAGGGATAAGTACCCATTTTTAAAATCAACATCAACCAGCCATGGCCAGGGCAATTCAACAAAAAAAGAACCGCAGCGCAACAAATCAGTTAGGCTACGGTTCTTCCGTAATTCCATTATACCCCGAAGCTTACTCCATTTGCAAATGCAATTGCGAACAGCTATGCACGATTCAGCGGCCAGCAGTTTCCTTAAGCTGTCTCCACAGATGATAGAGTACCGTCTTGGCAGAACGAATCCGGATCGTCTCCCGATTCCCCTTAAGATTCAGCTCAAAAACGGCAGTATCTTGTCCGCGGCGGGAGATGGCAATATATACGAGTCCCACCGGCTTGCGCTCCGAATAGCCCGGACCGGCCACACCGGTAATCGACAGACCAAAATCCGTGTCAACAATCATGCGCACCTGCTCGGCAAGCACCTTTGCAGTTTCGGCGCTGACGGCGCCGGGAGCATTTTCTCCCTCCAGCATGTCATGGGGAACGTTGAGCAGCTTCTCCTTCATCTCATTAGAATAGCATACGATACCGCCGTGGAAGACTGCAGCGCTGCCTGGAATGGAGGTGATGGTCTCCATGAGCAATCCGCCAGTGCAGCTCTCAGCGCAGCTCACGGTCAGATTCAGCTCTGTAAGCATGTCCACGATCGTCTTCTCGATCGGCACATCTTCTGTTGCATATAGATGGTCGCCAAGCCGCGAGCTGATTTCCTTCTCCATCACTTCCAGCTTGGCCATCGCTTCGCTTTCTGAATTCGCCTTTGTAGTAATACGCAGTGTAACCTCGCTCTCCTTCGCGTAAGGCGCTACGGTCGGATCGCTTTGCTTTTCGATTAGATCGAGAACGCGGGTCTCCAATGCCGACTCGCCGATACCGGCAAATTTCAGCATCTTTGAATAAATCGGCTGCTTATGGGTCAGCACATGCTGCAATATCCATGTGGCCGCCTGATTTCGGAACATTGGCATCAATTCTTTCGGAGGACCGGGTAATACGACATAAAACTTCCCGTTATGCGCAATGGCGTTCCCTACGGCCAGTCCTGTCTCATTCGGCAGCGGCGTGGAGCCGTCAATCGCATGCGCCTGGCGCCGATTATTCTCGGTCATCGGAATATTGCGCCCCTGAAAGAACCGGTCGATATTATCCATGGCCATCCTGTCGTAGTGCAGACCTCTGCCTAGCACAGAAGCTAACGCTTCCTTGGTCAAATCGTCCTGTGTAGGGCCGATGCCCCCTGAGAATATAAGCACATCCGCCCTCGATTCGGCGGTTTGAATCGCTTGACGCAGACGGTCCATGTTGTCGCCGACAACCGTTTGGAAATACACGTCGATACCAAGAGACGCTAATTCCTGAGATAAAAATTGCGCATTTGTGTTCACGATTTGCCCAAGCAAAAGCTCGGTACCTACAGCGATGATTTCTGCTCTCATCTCTCTCTCACGTCTCCTTCCACCAGCAAAATAAAGGCATTCCCAGTCTCTTCACTTCAAGCACTAATAATAGTTATGGCTGAATAGCAAATTGTTGTTTCATTTATACAATCCGTCCCCTAATCAGCTTTTAGAGAATGAAAGCAAACTTTTGTTCTTCACAAAATAGTCGATGCCCGAATAAATCGTAATCAGCGTAGCAACCCAAATCGCAATTTCATCAAAGGGAAAACGGATCCACTCAAACGGAAAATTATTCAGGAGAAGAACGGATATCGCAATTACCTGAGCGATGGTCTTCGCTTTCCCCCACTTGCTGGCGGCGATAACCGAACCTTCCAGCAATGCGATTTCCCGCAATCCTGTTACGGCAAACTCGCGGCTGATGATGACGATTGCAATGATGGCCTGGATTTCACCCATCGCAACCAGCGCTACCAGCACTGCGGCCACCAGCAGTTTATCTGCCAGAGGATCAAGCAGCTTGCCGAGATTAGTCACCAAATTATGCTTGCGGGCAATATATCCATCAATTCCGTCCGTACTGGCAGCGACAATAAACAATATCGCCCCAATCAACTGGTTTACCGGCAGCGTATAACCGCCAAGCGACAGTTCATAAGACCACCACTCGAAGTCAACCAGCAAGAAGACCAGCATGACCGGGATCATAAAAATTCGGGCAATGGTTATGCGATTGGGTAAGTTCAAAGGACACCCTCCCCGGACATGTCGTATTCATAAGCATGCGTAATTCGTACCTTGGCGATTTCTCCAATGCCAACAGGACAATTCGTAACGTATACTTCCCCGTCGATTTCCGGCGCATCATACTGTGAACGCCCGATATAGACGTCACTGCGGCCGTCATACCGTTCAACCAGCACATCCAGAACCTGTCCGACGAATTTGCCGGCATTTTGGTTAGAAACCTCGCGCTGAATCTCCATCAGCGTGTTGGCGCGCCACTCTTTAACCTCTTCCTCCACTTGATCCGGCAGCCTTGAGGCAGGAGTATCCTCCTCTTTGGAATAAGTAAATACGCCCAGCCGGTCAAATTTGATTTCCCGTACAAAATCGCATAATCTTTCAAAATCCTCCTCCGTTTCGCCCGGAAACCCAACGATCAGGGAAGTGCGCAGCGAAACATTCTGAATACGGGAACGAATTTTTGCGACCAGCTCGCGGATGTCGCGATTGCGTCCCGGACGGCGCATCCGTTTGAGGACCGCATCCTCGCTATGCTGCAGCGGCATATCGATGTATTTGCAAATTTTAGGATTCGTCGCAATCATTTCGATTAGCTCGTCGGTAAAGAAGCCTGGATAAGCATAATGAAGCCGTACCCACTCAATGCCTTCAACCTCCGTAACCCTATTCATCAGCTCGGCCAGCTTATATTCCCCATAGAGGTCGGTTCCGTAATTGGTGGAATCCTGGGCGATCAAGCTAATCTCCTTCACCCCTTGCGAAGCCATTAGCTCAACCTCGGCGATAATCGATTCGATCGAACGGCTGCGGAAGTTCCCCCGCATGATTGGAATGCTGCAGAACGTGCAGTTGTTATCGCAGCCCTCGGCAATTTTTACGTATGTAGTATACTTGGCCGTTGATACTTTGCGAGGGAGTACCTCTTCATAATTAAACACCGGATTCCCGACTTGAACCGGTTTTTTGCCCTTGAGCGCTTCATCAACAATCTGATTGATATTATAAAAATCCCCGGTTCCGACGATACCATCGATCTCCGGCATTTCCTCCATTAAGGCCTGCTTATAGCGCTGTGTCAAGCAGCCGGACACGATAAGCGCCTTCAGCTTCCCCGTCTCCTTCAAATCCGCCAAATCCAGAATCGTATTCACGGATTCCTCCTTGGCAGCGTCAATAAACCCGCACGTATTTACGATAATGACCGTGGCCTCTTCCCGGTCCTCTACGAGGCGGTAGCCCCGTTGATCAATCAGGCCTGACATAATTTCCGAATCAACCAAATTTTTCTCACAACCGAGCGTTACGATTTTCACTTTTTCAGTCATATGCAGTATCCCCCATTGAAATTAACCGATATACCCATTTTTCCCTACAAGTATAAGCTTTACGAACATACGATGTCAAAAACGTGTAAAGGTCTCTCACCGCGCGAGCCCGCGCAGCAAAAGACCGACATTTTGGTTACTATTTGAAGTTGGTAAATTGCAAATCCACCGAAAGATCGCCCTTGCGAAGCATTTGCATCACCTGCTGCAAATCATCTTTGCTTTTGCCGGTAACACGGATTTGGTCGCCTTGGATTTGACTCTTCACCTTCAGTTTGGAGTCGCGGATCATGACATTGATTTTCTTCGCGTTCTCCGAATCGATACCCTGCTTCAGCTTTATGCGCTGACGAACCGTTCCAAGCGAAGCCGGCTCCACCTTGCCGTAATCCAGGTTTTTGATCGGCAATCCTCTCTTGATCATTTTTGACTGCAAAATATCGATGACAGCTCCAAGCTTGTACTCGTCGTCTGACACGATTACCAGTTCATCCTTCTCGACTTTAAGCTCGCTTTTGCTCCCTTTGAAGTCGAAACGGTTTGCAATTTCCCGCTCCGTCTGATCGATCGCATTCGTAAGTTCCTGCATGTCCATTTTGGAGACGATATCAAATGAACTTTCAGAAGCCATAACTCTCCGTCCTTTCCCAATTTGTTTATATC
Source organism: Paenibacillus woosongensis (assembly GCF_030122845.1). Taxonomy (NCBI): domain Bacteria; kingdom Bacillati; phylum Bacillota; class Bacilli; order Caryophanales; family Paenibacillaceae; genus Paenibacillus; species Paenibacillus woosongensis. The sequence continues at coordinate 2,446,889 of NZ_CP126084.1, read as the reverse complement.
TATTAATTATATGTAATCCCATGGGCAAAGTCCAACCTTGCAAATAGCTGTATCAGCTGCTGGCTGCTCACATTTCCTTATGTGTTTTCGCACCAGAACGCTCCTCGAACATTAAAGCCCGAAGAACGCTTGGGAATATATTTGTCCTCTTGGCTCACTTGGATTTCACCCGGCGATGAGGATCACTGAACATATCCAAAATGCCGAGCAGCATATGGGCGGTTCCAAAGCCAAATAAACCGTAACCCCATGCGCTCGGCATCAGATAATAGCCAAAAAGCGAAACGATAATGCCTAATCCCAGCACGATCCAGCCAGCCATGCCAATGCACCTCACATGAAAATAGCTTGCAAATGCACGCTGGAAAAGCAGGCATAGAAGACTATTCTGCCCGATGCATGGTGCGGTTATTCCGTGTCTGTATCTGTGCTGTCTAGGCCGGCCCCCGCTCCGTCACCGGTCGTGTCCATGTTGAGCTGGATCTTGGAAGTATTTTTGCCGTCCTCCACAACCTGGCCTGCAACGGTTATTTTCGTGTACGAAGAAGCTCCCGATTTGATATACATCCCCTCAGGGCCTAACTCATAAGTGAGCACATCCCCATCCGACGTATTGTCAAAATACAGCTTCTCGCCATCTCTGCCGCCTTTGTACACCTCGACCCAGCTCTTGCCGGTTGCATTGATCACGACCTGCACCGGCCGCCCGCCAGGATTAATGACTTTGAAATTCGTCGTGCTTCCGCTTTTGCCGTCCGGCTGAACCACAACGTCTCCACTCGAATCTGTACCCGCGCCGCTATTCAAACCGCTACCGTTCTCTGCACCGTCCGGCGTGCCAGTATCCGTCTGGTTTCCGTCCGTACCGGCAGGGGCATTACCGCCGTCCGGCTGGTTAGCATCATTAGCTCCCTGCGAATCCCCGTTAGAAGCTCCGTTCTGGCCTTTGTCGCCTTGCTTCGAGGGATTCTCCGATTGGGTCAATTTCGTCGGATCGGTTTCATTGTTCCTGTCCGTAGCCGGATTCTTGCCCCAGACTGCAAAATACATATAAATGACGATCAAAATCAGAATAGCAAAAGACCACATCAGCGCCGTAGACATCCATTTCGAATTGCGCTCGGACGTTTGTCTGCTGCGGCGCTTCTGCAGCACGGGTTCCATCGTCTGCTCCACCTGAGGAGCAGGCACGTCCTGATGATGCTCGTTCAGCAGTTCATCCGCATTTACTCCAACCGTTTCAGCGTATGTCTTTATAAAGGCCCGCACATAAAAACTCCCTGGCAACACCTTATAATCTCCCGCTTCGATGGCTTCTAAGTATCTTTTGCGAATTTTTGTCATATCCTGCACATCATCCAGTGACAAGCCTCTGGCAAGGCGGGCTTCCTTCAATTGCTGGCCCAAATTCGACACGTCCATCACCTCCTGCAAATAATTGAAATAGAATTATATTTTAAATTTAAAAATACAATTTGAAATGAAAGCAGCCTTCCGATTAAATAACGTATTTCCCGGTACAATTGTTACGCTTCACGGCCGGTCATTATTCATGTGTACTATTTCACCAAAAAAAGACGACCAGTAACGCCATCTTTTATCGTCGTACTCAAAAAGACCTACAAATATATGTACTTCATTGTCAAAATCCCTTCATAGAACACTAATTCGACAATATAGGCCATTATTCCTGCATTCATTGACAGAAAAGTGAAAAGTTTGCAGAATGAAAGCGAACAAGAACAATACGTGTTTTATGATATATAAAATATTTTCGAAAGGCAAGCGCCTGTATAAAATGGTAGAAAAGCTCCCCATAACAGGGAGCTTTGCCTTTCGCAAACTATGCGTTTTCCTTAGCCAATTTCACCATCAGCCGGGCAATGGTCTTGCGCTCTTCTTCATTTCCGACATCCCACAGCTCTTTCAGGGCCCGGTTAGAAGCGTTTTGCGGATCGACCTTTTCATCCAGGAAGCTGCCGATCTCGTAGGCAAGGTGAGAGATCGTTTCCTCGCTGAGGCCCGATCTTTCCGCATGTTTGACGCGTTCACCCAAAAATTGTTTCCAGGTATCGAAATTTTTGAGTACTGTTGACATGTTTAAAACCTCCTTCGGTTGAACGTGAGATTTAAAATCAACAGTCGTAATATGCGATTTATTCGGCTTATTTATACGTGGAATCAGGCGAAACAGCTGCGCCATTCCTTGCCTTAACAGTAGAATTTAGCTTGAAGCCCGGCATCAGGTCAGCCAGCCGCCATTGGGGCTAATGATCTGTCCCGTAATATAGCCGGATTCAGGCAGCGCAAGGAAATACACCAGCGAAGCGATTTCCTCGGGCGAAGCCAGTCTTCCTGCAGGAATCTCCTCTTCCAGCATACGGATCTCCTCTGCAGCGAACCGTTCCATCATGTCCGTTTTAACGGCTCCTGGAGCTACTGCATTGACCGTAACGCCGGAAGGTGCCAGCTCTTTAGCAAGAGCCTTCGTAAAGGCGTTTACGCCTCCCTTCGCCGCCGAATATACGGCTTCGCAAGCTCCCCCGGAAATTCCCCAGACAGAGGAAACGTTGATAATGCGGCCAAACCGTTGGTTAATCATGTAGGGCATAAATGCCTGACTGCACAGAAACACGCTTTTCAAATTGATGTTCATCACTTCATCCCACTGCTCTTCCGATACATCCGACAGCAGAGCGTAGTGGGAAATCCCCGCATTGTTCACCAGAATATCCGGCTTAAGGCCCCGGCTCTCCAGCTTCTCCTTCATCCGGTAAATCTCTTCCCGGCTTCCAAGATCCGCATAAACGGTACATACATTTGCACCGACTTGCAGGCATTTTCTGGCCACTTCATTAGCGGCTTCATGTGATTTCCTATAATGAATGACAATATTCATTCCGACCGCGGCAAAACGAAGGGCGATCTGGGCACCAATGCCACGGCTCGCCCCCGTAATCAGCACCGTCATTTCCCCAATGCTTTTATCTGTCCCATGATAGCTGTTCATGTCTTACGGACTAACGACAAGCGATACGGCCAGCTGGTTCCAGTCCATATGCTCGCGCAGCCGGTTATTCACCTCTTCCAAGGTCAAGGATTCATATATCGGCAATACGGAGAACAGATCTCCGCCCCGGAAGCGGTATCGTGTAAACTCGTGGGCGATATTTTCGGGGGAGTTCAGCATCCGCAAATAACCGCCGATTTTTTTCTTGCGTGCGCGCTCAAAATCGTCACTCTGGAACCCCGAGGCGAGTATCAACTTCGTCTCCTCCGTAAAGATCTCCAGCAGACGGTCCGGGTCCTTGGTGTCTCCGCCAATCGCGGAGAAAGCATAATTCGGGTTGCTGTTGAATTCGTGGCCAAAGCTATCCGAAATCAGATCCATGTCATACAGCTTCTGATACAGCTTCGTGCTGGAGCCGATTAGCAGATCCAAGGCCAGCTTAAGCGCAAGATCCCGGCGAAGCAGAGCCTCGCCCGTAATTCCAATATTCGTCTCTTTAAACCCAAAAAGGCATTTCGGTAGTGAAACCGGAAGTTTGATCACCTTGCGCTTCTCGTGAACTTCGTTCGGTTCTGGATCGAACAACCGTTGAATTTCTCCTTGCGGCGAATAGCTCTTCTTAGCCTGGTTGCTCCGTACCAGCGAGAATACTTCCTCCGGATCGACACCGCCCACTACGAATAGAAGCATATTGCTTGGATGGTAAAAAGCGTCATAGCACTTATAAAGCGTCTCTTTGGTAATCGTGCCAATGGATTCCACCGTCCCGGCGATATCGATGTGAACGGGATGTACGGCGTACATAGCCTCGATCAAGCCGAAATATACGCGCCAATCCGGATTATCCTGGTACATGCCGATTTCCTGGCCGATGATGCCCTTCTCCTTTTCCACGTTCTGGTCTGTGAAATAAGGATTTTGCACAAAATTGACGAGCGTCTCAATATTCTCCATGACATTCTCGGTCGCGGAGAACAAATATACGGTCTGTTCAAAGCTGGTAAAAGCGTTCGCAGAGGCGCCTAAAGAAGCGAATTTGGCAAAAATATCGCCTTCCGGCTCCTCGAACATCTTATGCTCCAGGAAATGGGCGATTCCGTCGGGCACCTTCGTCTCGACTTCTCCTTCCACCCGGAAATGATTATCAATCGAGCCATACTTGGTAGAGAAGGTGGCATACGTTTTCTGGAATCCCGGCTTCGGAAGCACATACACCTGCAAACCATTGTCCATCGTCTCCCGGTACACCGTCTCTTTTAGTCGTTCATGCGTGATGAATTCCATCCGCTACACCTCCTTCTTCCCTGTCAAAAAGTAAATCGTGTCGAGCTTGACCGAATTCGCTACGCTAACGACATCCTCGGGCGTAATCGCTTCGATCTGCCGGAGGAGCTCCTCCGCCGGCCGCTCCCGGCCGGACAACACCCGGTTGAAATCATATGCAATCAAATCAAATGCGGAATCCTGCATTTCCAGCAGGCTATTGCGAATCATCGCCTTCGTCTGCGACATTTCAAGCTCGCTGATCTGCCCTTCGCGCAGGCTTGCCAGCTGTGCTTTAATAATTTCTAGCGCTTTATTGTAATTCGCGATTTCGATTCCGGATTGAATCGAGACGATTCCTTTATGGCCATCGAATCTTGATGCCGCGTAATAAGCCAAGCTTTCCTTCTCGCGGACATTAATGAACAGCTTGGAATGCGGATAGCTGCCTAAAATTCCGTTATACACCAAAGCTGCGGCATAGCGGTCGTCGCCATAAGTAACCGGGATGCTCAGACCCATATTGAGCTTGCCTTGATTCACGTCAAGCACTTCTTCGACGACGCGAACATCGTCGCTGGTCAAATGGCTCTGTGCGGGAACGTATTCCGGAATGGCCGAGCGTCCCCAGTTGAAATGCTGCTCTACAAGCTCCTGCACCTCGGCAAGGGTCGTATCGCCAACAACGTAAAAATCAAGGTTCGCCTGCTGCAACCATTGCTGAAATGCCGCATACAGCGACTTTGCTGTGATTTGGTCCAAGTCTTTACGCTGACCGAGCGGATGCAGGCGATAAGGATCGTTCTGGAACATTTCCTCCATACAGCGCTCCGCGGCATAACGTATTTTATCGTTAATGATCGCCTCCAGCTTCTTGCGAACCGTCTCCCGCTCCGAGCTCACATAGGATTCCCGGAATGCGCCGTTCTCCGTAATAGGTTTCGTTACAGCCTCCCCAAGGAAAGAGAAGGTTTTGCGCAGCAAGGAGTCGTCGCTGGATACAAATTCATCATTAATGGTATCCATGCGGAACTGAACGATTTGATAATTCCCCCGCTTGTATACATCGAAGCCAAATCCGGCGCCATACAAATGCTCAAGCTGCTCGCGAAATTGAATGGTTTCCGGGTACGATACCGTGCCCCGCCGCAGCACGAACGGAGTCAACGCTGTAGTCGTTACTGTATCCTCATGCAGAGGAATTCCCGCATAGAGCGATACCGCAAATGTTTTGAATCTGGTCGTCGGCAGAACGTGAATTCTAATGTTGCCGGCTTTACCCCGCTCAAATACAGTTTTATTCAAAATGAAAACTCCTTTACAAGAGACTGTCTTGTCACATTTTACCTCAATAATTTTAGTTCCATTCTATACTATGGCAAAGTAAAGAAGCAACCCGATCCCATGAACGGCTGCTTCCTGCCAAAACGTTATTTACATACAGAAAATATGCTTACCGATCGTTTTAACCTGAGGACGGCTCCAGATCCATTTCGAGGTTGCTGTCTCCGGGTTGAAGTAATACAGGCAGCCGCCGGTCGGATCCCAGCCGTTCAATGCCTGCTGTACCGCTTTCTTTGCACTCTCGTTCGGTTCAAGCCAGATTTGGCCATCAGCGACCGCAGTAAAGGCGAGCGGCTCGAAAATGACGCCCGATACCGTATTGGGGAAGCTCGGCGACTTCACGCGGTTAAGAATTACTGCTGCCACGGCGACTTGTCCCTCAAAAGGTTCCCCGCGGGCTTCGCCGTATACGGCATTAGCCATGATTTTCAGGTCATTGGCCGACAGTCCCATCGCGTTACCGGAGGATAAATCTGCCGACGTGTTCCCTTCAGCCTGCTCGGACGCACTCTCTGCCCCTTTATTTGCTTCGGTCTCGCCAGTCGCATACTCCATGCCCGGCTTCCATTCCTTCGTGGCATTGTAAAGCTTCAGCTTCGTTTTCGGCCCGGCCAGACCGTCAACCGGCATGCCAAACTCCGACTGGAACCATTTGAGGGATTCCAGTGTCTTAGGACCGAAATAACTATCGAGCTTGCCATGATAAAATCCTAGAAAACCCAGCCGGCCTTGAAGCTCATAGACATCTGTTCCAAAGGCGCCATACTGGATCACCTGTTCGCTGAATACAGGAAGGGAAGATTTCGGCTCCTCGCTTCTTTCCGCCATAGCGGGCGTACTATGCCAAAGCCGATAAGCTCCGAACAATGCCCCGCACAAAAGCAGCACTAAACCGGTAGCAAACCATATTCTCGATTTTTTCATACGTTTAGCTCTACCTTTCTTTTGTGGATTAACATAGATGGATGACATTATTATGACTACTGCCGCCCTTTCCTATGCACTCCAAAAAAGAATCCTTTCTCGCAGAGCAAAATTAAAACGGCAGACCCTTGTACTTCAAGGATCTGCCGCCATATATCAGCTGTAGGAGCTATTACGAAGATACTTTCCCGAGCTTGAACTGCTCCAAAGAGATCAGTACTTCCCTAGGTTTACTTCCTTCATACGGACCGACGATGCCGCGCGCTTCCATTGAATCAATCAATCTCGCCGCACGGGTATAACCGATGCGCATCCGTCTTTGCAGCAGCGAAACCGAGGCCTGCTTCGCTTCGAGGATGATCTGTACGGCCTGATCGAACAGTTCATCCACGACCTCCTCCATTTCCTGCATTTCTTCATCCACCTCGGGGACGAGGCTGTCGTCATATTCAGCCTGCCCTTGATCGCGGACGTAACCTACAATCGCTTCGACCTCCTGATCGCTCATGAAGGCGCCCTGCACGCGGATCGGTTTCGAGGCTCCCATCGGCATAAACAGCATATCGCCTCTGCCGAGCAGTTTCTCCGCCCCTGCCATATCCAGAATGGTTCGGGAATCTACCTGGGAGGATACACCAAACGCGATTCGGGATGGAATATTGGCTTTGATTACGCCGGTGATTACATCCACCGACGGACGCTGCGTGGCGATAATCAGGTGGATGCCGGCAGCCCGGGCCATTTGCGCCAGGCGGGCGATTGCATCCTCTACATCGTTCGCCGCGACCATCATCAAATCGGCAAGCTCATCGACGATCACGACAATGTACGGGAGAATGGCCTCCGGATTGTCCTTCATCATCAGATTGTAGCCTTCTACATTGCGGGCGCCCGATTTGGAGAACAGCTCATAGCGTTTTTCCATTTCCACTACGATCTTTTTCAGGGCCAGTGAAGCCCGCTTCGGATCGGTGACGACCGGGGCTAGCAAATGAGGAATCCCGTTGTAGACATTTAGCTCAACCATTTTGGGATCGACCATCATGAACTTTACTTCATCCGGCTTTGCTTTGTATAGAATACTGGTAATGATACCGTTGATACATACCGATTTCCCAGAACCTGTTGCCCCGGCAACGAGCAAGTGTGGCATTTTAGCCAGGTTCCCTACAATCGTCTGTCCCGAGATATCCCGCCCAAAGGCGATGGACAATTTTGATTCAGCATCTTGGAAAACCGGGGTTTCCATCACTTCCCGCATCGTAACGAGAGATACCTCGTTGTTCGGCACCTCGATGCCGATCGCCGATTTGCCGGGAATCGGCGCCTCCATGCGGATATCCTTCGCTGCAAGCGCCAAGGCGATATCGTCCGTCAGATTGACGATCCGGCTCACCTTGACCCCGATGTCCGGTTGAATTTCATACCGGGTAACGGCAGGTCCGCGAACAACCTCCAGCACGCGCGCCCTTACCCCGAAGCTCTCCAGTGTCGCCTCCAGTTTTCGAGCGGTTTGCTTGTAATCCGCCTGATCACCGGACTTGCCGCTGCCTGCCGGCTTGGACAGCAGACGGAACGGCGGCAATTTATACGGCTTGGGAGCCGGCTTCGGCGGGGGTGCCGGTTCTTCGGGCTTGTCCCCTTCTTCTTGAATACCCTCTTCAGAGGTTTCAGCACTTTCCCCTTCCGAAATCTCTTGGGAGATTGCATTCATTTCCACGGCGTCCGCCTCAGCTGTGTTCAGCTCCGGCGGGCTGTAATCCTCTATGGAAGCCAAGGCATCCGGCCATACTTCCGATTCGCCAGACTGCTGCTCCTCCGCTTCAGATTCACTTTCGCCGGAGCGTCCTTCATGCTGTATATTGTCGAAGAAATCGCGAATAATGGGACCGACATCTGCCTGGTCGTTCCGCTGCAGAATCGGTTCACCGGTGTAAGGATCGAATCTCGCTCCTTCAGGGACGGAAGTATTGCTGCCTGCATAATCGAGTTCATTCCAATTCACTCCGGAAGTATGTAACGGCTCGTCCTCCGCGAATCGCCCCCCCAACTCCTCGCTGAAATCCCCAGAGCTGCCTGTCTGCTTCGGACGGGGCTTAAAGTTAAACAGCTGAAAAAATACCGGCTTGTTCTGCGGCTTAGGGGACGCAGGAAACTCCTCCTCCTCTTCCTCCGTTTCATCCTCATACCGGGTTTCCCGATCCGGAGATGCAGATGGCCGCTTCTCTCTTTTGACGGGAACAGGACGCAGCATTCTCAGCTTCCGGCCGAAATCGGCTCCCACTCCGCTTACATTTTTACGAATCAACCGAAATAAATCGACATAAGACAGACCAGTAATCAGCATGAAACTGATCGCCATCATCACGATCATGATCAGCTTCGCTCCGGCAATGCCGAACAGAGAATAGAGCAGGGCAAATTCAAGCCCGCCGACATAGCCCCCGCTGATATCGAGACCGAGCAGGCTGAACCCGGTATCCTCAAGCGTTGGGCCGAACAAGGCGGTTTGAAGATCATGATGAATTTGCGACATAATATTTCCCGCCGATAATGACACCGATGGAGCAAGCTTCTTCTCCATGGAAAAAATCGTGCTCATCAAAACCAGCGACAGCACGGCGAGTAGCGCTCCACTGCGGCGAGTATTCCAGCGGGACGGCCATTTGCGGCTTATCATCACGCTGAGCCCAATGAAAATCCCGATCAAAGGAATTACGAAATAGAACTTGCCGAGGACAAGTGCGGACATCTTCGATAATGTCCGGCCAACTGCGGCCTCCCCGGACAAGGCGATAATCGATAGCGTAATCAGGATGATCCCATATATTTCATACTTGAGCATACTGCCCAGTGCTGCCTTTTTTTTCTTCTTTTTTCGCGCCAAACGAAGATCACCCCCTAGATGAATATTATACCATAATCACTGGGGGCAACCTATAGACTCTTTATGATTTGCGCAAAATTGGGATAAACGTAACCTGCTGCCCAGGCGTATAGGCCGGATTTAGATAATCGTCCAGAGAGCAGCGCAGCAGCCGGATAATCGTTGCCCGATTGTCCTGCTCCATCCTGACCTGCATCAACACGCCGCCGAGCTCAATTTCCGTATAGCTGTCTTTCGTTTCCTGGTCGTCCCAGTTCCAATAAACGTCTTGCGGCAAAATCGTATAATGAGTCATTGTGTAAGTCCTCCTCCCGCACGCCGCGATTCGATCAGTTCATTCAGCTTGGCAAGTCCTTGGCCGATTCCGCCGATTCCATCAATCAGCCCGTTCCTCACCGCATCGTTCCCTCCTACAGCCGTGCCGATATCACGGTTCAGCTCTCCGGTCTTGAACATGAGCTCCTTGAACGTATTCTCGGAGATTTGCGAGTGGGCCGTCACAAATCGCACGACGCGCTCTTGCATTTTCTCGATATACTCGAACGTTTGCGGCACACCGATCACAAGCCCTGTCATGCGGATGGGGTGAATCGTCATCGTCGCACTCTCGGCGATATACGAATAATCGGAAGCGACGGCAATCGGCACACCGATGCTGTGTCCGCCGCCGATCACCACCGTGACGGTCGGCTTGGACAGCGAAGATATCATTTCCGCAATCGCCAATCCGGCTTCGACATCACCGCCTACTGTATTCAGAATAATTAAAATCCCTTCAATGCGAGGGTTCTGCTCGGCTGCTACCAATTGAGGAATCAAATGCTCATATTTGGTCGTTTTATTCTGCGGAGGCAGCACAAGATGCCCTTCGATTTGTCCTATGATCGTCAAGCAATACACGTTGGATTCCCCGGGCGCAGGCACTGCGGTCTGACCTAGCTGCTGGATCGTTTCGGTGACCGCGGCTGCCGTCTTTTCCCCTCCTGGAACTTCAGGTGCAGGCTCCGCTGCGTCGTTCGCCGTATAGCTTGACTTGTGATGTTGCTCATTCATCCTCGACACTTCCTTTCGGCGCTGGCCAGTAATTATTCATCGTGTCGTTAGTATGCCTAGGCCAGCAGCCTTCATACAGGACCGGCAACAAAAAAGAAAGCCCCCTCTCCTACAAGAAACCGTCCAATATTGCCGGCAGGAGAAGGGGCGACTGTGTGCCCGACCCGAAAGGTCAGATATATGAATTTTTCTTATTTTTACAGTTGTTCATTACACTTCCATAATGATCGGCAATATCATCGGTCTGCGCCGGGTTTGCTCATAGAGGAAGCGTCCAAGCGCATCCTTGACATTGGTCTTGAGCGAAGCCCATTCGTTAACGTTCTCGCTCATTAATTTCTCCAACGTGCTGGAAACGATTCGGTTCGCCTCTTCAAGCAGGCCTTCGGACTCCCTTACGTATACGAAACCTCTGGAAATAATATCCGGACCGGATACGATTGTTCCATCCTGCTTGCTCAGCGTAACGACGACGACCAGAATGCCGTCCTGAGACAGCAGCTTGCGATCGCGAAGCACGATATTACCTACGTCGCCAACTCCAAGGCCATCAATCAGAACGTTGCCTGCTGGAACTTTACCGGCCTTGCGAGCGACGCCGTTCTGGATTTCCACCATTTCGCCAATATCGAGCAGAAAAATATTATCCGGGTCAACGCCGACGGACTCTCCGAGCAGTGCATGCTTCCGCAGCATGCGGTATTCCCCGTGGACGGGGATGAAAAATTTAGGTCGCATCAAATTCAGCATTAATTTCAATTCTTCCTGGCTGCCATGGCCGGATACGTGAACACCGGAATTCGAGCCGCTGTAAATCACCTCGGCGCCTAACCGGAACAGTTCATCGATCGTCCGTCCCACGTATTTTTCGTTACCAGGTACAGGAGTCGCTGCGATGATCACCGTATCCCCAGGCAAAATATCGACCTTGCGATGTGTGGAACGGGCCATGCGTGTTAACGCCGACATCGGCTCGCCTTGGCTGCCTGTACATAAAATGACGACGCGGTCCGCAGCCATTTTGTTTACTTCTTCCGGCTCGATCAGAATGCCGTCAGGGACGTTCAGATATCCGAGCTCCGAAGCAATCGTCACGACGTTAACCATGCTGCGTCCGATAATCGTCAGCTTGCGGTCCGTCGAATAAGCCGCATCGATTACCTGTTGAATCCGGTGCACGTTGGAAGCAAACGTAGCAACAACGACACGCTGCTGAGCCTTGCGGAAGATATCATCCAGGACGATGCCGACATTTTTCTCCGACGGTGTGAAACCAGGTTTCTCCGCATTCGTACTATCCGATAAAAGCGCTAGTACCCCTTTCTTGCCGATTTCCCCCATGCGGTGCAAATCAGCAAATTGATCATTGACTGGAGTATGATCAAATTTGAAGTCACCTGTGTGAACTACGTTGCCTTCCGGCGTTTCAATGCACACCCCAACCGAATCAGGAATACTGTGATTTGTTTTGAAGAATGTCGCTTTAAGCGTCGACCCCAGCTGCACTTCCGAATCGGCATGAATGAGCACGCGCTTTGTATCGCCCAGCAAGCCGGCTTCCTTCAGCTTGTTCTCGACCAGACCTAACGTTAATTTGGTTCCGTATACGGGAACATTCAAGTTTTTGAGTACATAAGGCAAGCCGCCGATATGGTCTTCATGCCCGTGCGTAAGCACGATGCCTCTTACTTTGTCACGGTTCTCCGTCAAGTAAGTGATATCGGGAATGACGATGTCAATGCCAAGCATGTCCTCTTCTGGAAATTTAAGGCCAGCATCAATTACAACGATGTCATTGGCATACTGAACGACGTACATGTTCTTTCCGATTTCCGCTACGCCGCCCAATGCAAAGATCGTCAATTTATCATTATTCATTTTTTTGGACAAGTGAATCTAACCCTCCTAGTTATTTGGACGTTGTATATTTTGATAACATTAAATTTTTTTAAATCACCGCACCCAGTCACTTGAAATCATTATACATGATTAAAATGGCAAAAAACAAGTCAAACACTTTACAGCTAGTTAACGTTACCTTATGCAATACCAAAAAAACCGATGCCCCAAAGCGGGCATCGGTTTCTGGAAGAAGAGCACATTTTTAACTTATTCCCTTAAGGGAGCAGATTGCGGATAAACGCAGCCTCTGCTTCCGTAGGCGGTACAAGCGGCAAACGTACAGAGCCTACGGCAAAACCAGTTTGGTTTAGCGCATATTTAACGGCAACCGGGTTTGGAACCGGATGCGGACATTCGAACAGCCCTTTGAATACCGGAAGCAGCCGCTGATGCAATTTGGCGGATTCGACCACTCGGCCATCCAAGAATGCTCCGATCATTTCCTTCATCTGATGGCCAATAATATGGCTGGCTACACTGACAATGCCATAGGCGCCGACAGACATGGCCGGCAAGGTGGCGGAATCGTCCCCTGAATACACTTTGAAGCCTTCAGGAGCACCGGCAACGATTTGGGTCACCTGCTCTAAAGATGCGCATTCTTTAGTCGCAACCACATTTGGAAGTTGGGCCAGGCGCAGTGTTGTTTCAGCCGTGAGGCCGATCACCGTACGGCTTGGTACATTGTACAGCATGACCGGAAGCTCCGTCGAACGGGCAATCGCTTCGAAATGGCGATACAAGCCTTCTTGGTTGGGCTTATTGTAATATGGCGCGACGAGCAGCACACCATCGACGCCGCACTTCTCTGCCTTTGCCGTCAATTGAATGGACTCTGCCGTATTGTTGCTGCCGGTGCCGGCAATGATTTTGCAGCGCCCGTTGGCTTGCTTCAAGGCAAATTCGAAAAGAGAAAGTTTCTCTTCTTCGCTTAGTGTTGGTGATTCCCCCGTCGTACCGCAAATGACCAGAGCATCTGATTTCTGCTCATCGATCAAATAGTCAATTAGCCTAGCCGTCTGCTCCCAGTCGATAACCCCTTGGTCATCGAAAGGAGTTACCATGGCCGTAATCAATCTTCCGAAATCCATGTTGTATCCCCCTCTAAAATAATTCACTGATGGGCAAGCTCGAACTTGGTGTGCAGCGCCCTAAGTGCCTGTACCATGTCCTCTTTGTTCACGAGCACCCATATCGTCGTATTTGAGTCCGCAGACTGCAATATTTGAATGCCCTGCTCGGTTAGTGCTTCAACGATCTGAGCCATAATTCCCGGCACCCCGTTAATCCCGCCGCCGATGACGGATACCTTAGCGCATCCGCTTAATATGCGGGGAGAGAAGCCCATCGATTCCAAAATCGCTTTCGCTTTCCCGGCATCGCTGTCAAATACCGTATAAACGACCCCCGAAGGGGTTACATTAATAAAATCGACGCTGATCGCGTGTGCAGCCATTGCTTTGAACACCTGCAGCTGCAAATTCGCCTCAGATTGTCCGGAAGATTGCACCGTAATCTGGGTTACATTTCCGACGTACGCTATTCCGGTAACATATCTGTCGACAACCCCTGTCTGTACATCTCTAAAGCCTTCAGGATTGGCAACCAGTGTCCCTTCGCTTTGCGAAAACGTGGAGCGGACTCGAATGGGTATGCCGGACTGCATCGCAATCTCAACTGCACGGGGATGAATGACCTTAGCTCCCTGATGGGCCATATTGCAGATTTCGGCATAACTGACATGCGTCAGAGCCCTGGCATCCTCGACAATGCGCGGGTCGGCTGTCAATATGCCGTTGACATCTGTATAAATATCAACCATTTCTGCATGCAGCGCCGCACCCAGCGCCGTAGCCGAAGTGTCGCTGCCGCCCCGTCCCAACGTCGTAAATTCACCGTTCACGTTCTGTCCCTGGAACCCCGTCACGATCACGACGTTCCGGTTCTCCAATTCCTCAATCACACGGGTGGGAACAACATCAAGAATGCGGGCATTGCCGAATTGGCTGTCCGTTCTGAATCCTGCCTGAGCTCCCGTCAGTACGGTGGATAGAATACCCTCGCGCTGCAGCAGACTGCTGAGCAAGCTGGCGGATATGATTTCACCGCAGCACAGCAGTAAATCCTGTTCTCGCGAGGAAAGAGATCCCCCCGCCTGCTCGATCAGATCAAGCAGCGTATCCGTTGCATAGGGATCTCCCTTCCGGCCCATAGCCGATACTACAACAACAAGCCGGTAGCCGTTATCCAGTTCCCGGCGAATGTGTGAAATGACATGCTCCCTCGCTTCTGCAGAGGAGAGGGATGTGCCGCCGAACTTCTGCACCATAATGTGCATGCATATTCCTCCAGTATGATGGCGGAGTAAAGCAGTACTTCATTCCGTCTTTCTTGAATTGCCTCTCTGCTATTTAACTCGGTAACGCTTGTGCTGCGACGATTTCCGCGTTTTAAACAGCGCTCCATACACTCCCTTAAATCAGGTTGTAGGATACGATCCACATGTTCAAACCGCGCTGATTACCCGGATTACGGCACAAGCGGACCGTGAATACCTACTGACCGTGAATACCTACTTCTCGCCGGATCATGTACGAGCTCTCCCCTGTTGCTCCTGCCACAACGAAATTAATTTAGTTGGGCCAGCCGGCACGTCTTCCTTTCCCCAAAAGAACTATATGTGAATTAATATGAATCCATTATCTGAATCGTTCAATAATCAGCGGCTGGTATTGCTTACCTTCCAGCGCGGCATAGGCTGCTTCGGGGACGAGCTCCATTCTGGCCACGAGGGAGTTTGGTTTGCCCGTCGGATTATCCTGTCCGAAAGGAACGAAATAAATATTCTTAGCAACGATTAATTTTGCGATATTAGCCAGGTTGAAGCCAAGACCGTCATTCGTTGATACAGCCAGCACGACAGGGCGCCCATTACGCAATTGGGCCTTCGCCGCCATCAATACCGGACTGTCGGTCACCGCGTTAGCAAGCTTGCTCGTCGTCGTTCCGGTGCAGGGCGCAATAACTAGAACGTCCAGCAGCCTCGTAGGCCCTAGCGGCTCAGCATCGACAATGGAGGAAATTATTTCATTCCCTGTTATCTCCTTCATCTGACTGCGCCAATCTTCCGACTTGCCAAACCGGGTATCCGTCGTTAATACCGTATGAGATACTATTGGAACCACCTTGGCTCCCTCGTCGACAAAGCGCTTGATTTGCGGCATTACTTCAGCAAACGTACAATGCGAACCTGTTATCGCATAGCCTACCGTTTTACCCTGCCAATTCACATTTCATCCCCCCGTAAATGGAACTCTTCCGATATCGACTGACAGATCGTATTCGCCATTATGATCCCTGCTGTCTTAGGAGCGACGATTCCGGGCAAACCAGGGGCCAGAAGCGCCTTGATTCCCCGCTTCTCCGCAAAGCGAAAATCAGTTCCTCCTGGAGCCGAAGCAAGATCAATAATGACGACGTTCCGGGGCAATTTCGAGATGATTTGTGCTGTGACTATCATAGTCGGAATCGTGTTAAAAATCAAGTCGATTCCCCCCGTATAAGCCCTCAAATCCGTTGCTACGAAAGGCTTCCATCCCATTTGGACAGCTCTGGCTGCCTGATCTTCCCGGCGAACCCCTACCTTCACGGTTGCTCCTAGGCCCTGCAAGGTTTGCGCCAAGGTAAACCCAGTCCTTCCTATGCCCAGCACGATACAGGTCGAACCATGAATCGTAATGTCGGTATGCTGAATCGCCATCATGATGGCTCCTTCAGCCGTTGGTATCGAGTTGAATATCGCCACATCATCCCGCTCAAGCAGCTCGATTAACTTGAAACTGAATTCGGCGGCCATGCGTTTCAATAAACTTTTGGCCATGCCTGTATAAACTACGGTCTCTTCCCGGATTTCCGCAAACATATCTTTCGTCAGCACAACCTCGTCGTTCGCAAACGGCGAGTCGACAACACCTTGGTCATTGCAGCCGATCACTGGAAACACGATAACGTCGGCCCGCATCAGCAAACCGGGAGACAGCTTCTCATGCGATACTCCGGATAGAGGAGGCTCCCATTGTTCGAAGCCGACTACCTTCACTGTAGCGTCAAGCTCCGTACACTTGTTAATAATTTGAATCTGCCGAGCATCTCCGCCAATAAATACAATTGTTAGTCCGGTAAGCATCGTGGACGTCCTCCTTCCAAGCTAGCACATTATAGAACATCTTATGCCGACGCCTATTAAGTGGTGATACCCGGTTCATAGGCTTTTGCCGCAAACAAAAAAGGCCTGCCGATCCTGTACCGATAAGTACAGGCCAGCAGCCTTCATGTTCTAGCATTGTGAATAAGCTAGTTTAGCGTAAATTCAATTTCTTCCGGTATGGCCGAATCCTCCGGCACCGCGCACAGTTTCAGACAATTCCTCAACCTGGACGAGGTTGACCTCAGGAACGATTTGGAATACCATTTGCGCAATGCGCTCTCCCCTCCGGAAGGTAAAGGGCTCGTCCCCGTGGTTGATCAACAGCACTTTTACCTCTCCCCGGTAGTCGGCATCGATTGTGCCAGGACTATTGAGGCAGGTAATGCCATGCTTGAACGCTAGTCCGCTGCGCGGTCGGATTTGGGCTTCCAGGCCAGCCGGCATGGCTAGGGCAAAACCAGTCGGAATCAGGGTGCGCTGTCCCGGATTCAGCACAACTTCATCGGTAATTGCGGCATATAGATCGAACCCGGAAGCCTGCAAAGACATCTTCTGCGGCAGCTCAAGATCTTCAGTTCCTGCTAAACGTTTAATTTCCACTTCATACGACAAGTTCATCTCTCCTTATTCCTGATAAGACGCGATCAGAGGAACCGACCATAGCCAGCGCATAGGGCTGTTTAAACATCCCTTGCAGCACATCACCGATATCCTCCATCGTTACTGCTTCGATTCGAGATATAATTTCATCCAGCGTGTAATGGCGTCCGAGCATCAGCTCGTTCTTGCCAAGCCGGTTCATCCGGCTGCTCGTACTCTCCAGGCTAAGGATTAGGCTTCCTTTCAGCTGCTCTTTCCCTTTGCTCAGTTCGCTCTCGGTCAGCCCTTTGAGCGAGACGTCATGCAGTATTTCCTTGGTCAGCTCCAGAACGTCCTTGGTTTGCTTAGGCGCCGTCCCCGCATATACGGTAAAAAGACCGCTATCCGCATGTGAGCTATGGTAAGAATATACGGAATAGGCAAGTCCCCGCTTCTCGCGGATTTCCTGGAACAACCTTGAGCTCATCCCGCCGCCCAAGGCATTGTTCAACAGCACCATGGCATACTGGTTTTTATCGCCAATTTGCAGCCCGGGGAAAGATAAGCAAATGTGATTTTGCTCTGTCTTCTTACGATGGAACTTCATTCCTCCGAGAAAATCAGGCGCAGCCAGAGCGCTCTCCGCTCCCCTAGAGCCAAAATCGCCAAAATGCTTCTCTAGCAGCTCAAGAATATTATCGTCATAGTTCCCGGCAATGCTGATGACCGTGTTGTCGACCGTATATTTTTCCCTCATATATGCTTTCAAATGGGAGGAGTCCATGGCCTGCAGCTGCTTCTCCGTCCCCAGAATAGGCAAGGCAAGAGGATGAGTTCCATAGGCTGCCTCGGAAATTAGGTCATGGACCATGTCATCCGGCGTATCTTCATACATCGCGATTTCTTCCAAAATGACATTTTTCTCTTTGCGCAGCTCTTCCTCATCGAACAACGATCTGAAGAACATATCAGATAACACATCCACCGCAATCGGCAAATGCTCATCCAGCACTTTAGCATAATAACACGTATATTCTTTTGACGTAAATGCATTTACGTTGCCGCCAATTGCGTCAAACTGCTCGGCGATCTCTTTAGCATCATACCGCTCGGTCCCCTTGAACAGCATGTGTTCTATAAAATGAGAAATACCGCCTAAATCAGGACTTTCGTTCCGTGATCCAGTTTTCACCCATATACCAAACGATACTGAACGGAAGGTTGGAATTTTCTCCATAACTACCCGCAGGCCGTTTTTAAGCTGTGTTTTGTGCACGAAAGGCCCTCCTAAAAAGTTTTACGAAGTAAAACTTTAGTTCTCATACTCCATAAAGCCAACATTATCCTATCAAAAAAAACAAGTTTACTCAACTCCCCGGCTTCAATACGCGGTCGCTTGACAACGTCTCCTCTACGGTTCCAAGTACTAATCCTTTCTCACGAATTACAGCGATCATATCCTTTAACGCCCGGCTGGATGATTCGGTAGGATGCATCAATATAAGCGTTCCGGGAGCTACCTTCGCCGATATTTTCTGAACGATGCTGGACGGAAGCGGTTTTTTCCAATCGACGGTATCCAGCGTCCACAGCACTGTTTTCAATCCATAATCGGCAGCCTGCCGCACGGTACGCGCATCAAAATCTCCGGAAGGCGGTGCAAACCAGCGATTGTCCACGTTCAGCTCGCTTTTGAGCAAATCCTTCGTTTTGGAAATTTCCAATCTGGCCCGGTAATCATCCAACTGGCTCATGTTCGGATGAGAATAGGCATGATTCTCCAGCTGATGTCCCCTCTTTTGGATTTCCTTGGCGATTTCCACGTTTTTCTTCAGCCAGCTCCCATCCAGAAAAAAGGTAGCTTTGACTTTGGCTTCGTCCAGCGTATCCAGCATCGGGACAATATACTCGTTCCCCCAAGCGACATTAATCATCAAGGCCACCATCGGTTTGTTTGGATTTCCGCGGTAAATCGGCTCCGGCGCCAAATCCTCCAAATTGACGTGCGGCTTCACTTCACGGTACTGGTAGGGAATATCGGCCCCCCGCGGGAGCTCTTTGGCTTTTTGATATGTCTTCTCAATGTCCACTTCAATTCCGTTATAACCTGGGATCGCCTTCCATACACGGTCTATGACCGCATCTACAGGCTCCTCACGCCGTTTCGCGGCTTCCTCCTGAATGATCTTCATCAGATCATCGTCGCTCGCTTCTGCAATTAGTCGGAATGCAAAATCACCGCTTTGCCTAACCGAGCTTTCTTCAACAAAAGCCCTTATTCCTCCCCACTGCCAAAATACAATTACGACGACGAAGCCAAGCAATATCGCGATGAGTTTATTCCGATACATGATAGCTCATCCCTTCACCCCGGTTTTGTCCTCATCATATGAAGACAAGTACTGTAATATGCAACAAACCGATGGTCTGGGCGAGAAATCCTGAAGAAACGGACAAATTAAAAAAGAGCCAGAATATTGTATTCTGTCTCTTTTCCCGCACATTTTGTAATGAAATATGGGGTTAACTTAGGTTGTTGATTTGGCTGCCTCTGCAGTTAACACTGCTTTGCGGGAAAGATTCACGCGACCTTGCTGGTCGATTTCCGTAACCTTGACGGTTATCGTATCACCGATAGCGACAACATCTTCCACCTTAGCAACACGCTCTGTAGAAAGCTGCGAAATATGAACCAGACCGTCTTTGCCTGGTAGAATCTCCACGAAAGCGCCGAATTTCTCGATCCGTTTTACCGTACCCACATAAATCTCACCGACGACAACTTCTTTCACGATGCCTTCAATGATCGAACGCGCCTTATTGTTCATCTCTTCGTTCGCAGAAGCAATGAATACGCGGCCATCCTGCTCGATATCGATTTTCACGCCGGTTTCTTCAATAATCTTGTTGATGATTTTGCCGCCTGCGCCGATCACATCGCGAATTTTGTCAGGGTTGATGTTCATGATGAGAATCTTAGGCGCATATGGAGACAAGCTTTCCTTCGGCTTCTGGATGCGCTCCATCATTTTGGAGAGGATGTGCATACGGCCTTCTCTCGCCTGGGTCAACGCGTCCGTAAGAATTTGGCGGTCGATGCCATCGATTTTAATATCCATCTGGATCGCAGTTACGCCTTCGGCAGTACCGGCTACTTTAAAGTCCATGTCGCCCAAGTGGTCTTCCATGCCTTGAATATCGCTCAGAATCGACACTTGATCGCCATCCTTGATCAGACCCATCGCGACACCCGCTACAGGCGCCTTAATCGGTACGCCAGCGTCCATCATCGCAAGCGTACTTGCACAAATGCTGGCTTGCGAGGTAGAACCGTTCGATTCCAATACCTCGGAGACGAGACGAATGGTGTACGGGAACTCCGATTCTGGCGGGATGACTTTGGACAATGCTCTTTCGCCAAGAGCTCCGTGCCCCACTTCACGGCGTCCCGGCGCACGCAGCGGACGAGCTTCGCCCACGCTAAACGGCGGGAAGTTGTAGTGATGCATAAAGCGCTTGGATTCTTCCAGATCAATTCCGTCAAGAATTTGTACGTCGCCTAGTGCACCAAGCGTACATACGCTGAGCGCCTGCGTTTGGCCACGCGTAAACAAGCCTGATCCATGCGTGCGCGGCAGCAGGCTGATGTCGCACTCGATCGGACGGATTTCTTCCAGCTTCCGGCCATCCGGACGGATCTTATCATGGGTAATCAGACGGCGTACTTCTTCCTTAACGATATCGTGAAGTACCTCCATCACGTCTTTAAGAAGCTCTGGAGACTCTATGTACTTCTCCTCAAAATGAGCCACGGTCTCCTCGTTGATGGCGTCGATCGCATCCTGACGAGCATGCTTCTCGGCAATTCTAACCGCTTCGATTAGACGGCTTGCCGCAAATTCACGAACCTCGCGATTGACTTCCTCATCTACGGAATGAAGCTTAACTTCCATCTTCTCTTTGCCGGCAATGGCAACGAGTTCTTCAATAACCGCCACGATATTCTTGATTTCCTCATGGCCGAACATGATCGCCTCAAGCATGACTTCTTCTGGCACTTCATTTGCTTCGGCTTCCACCATCATAATGGCATCCTTCGTACCCGCCACCACGACATAAATATCGCTTGCTTCCTGCTGGGCAACATCCGGATTAATAATAAACTGTCCGTCAACACGGCCGACAGCTACGCCGCCAATCGGTCCATTAAACGGGACATCCGAAATGCTCAGCGCTGCCGAAGTACCGATCATCGCCGCAATTTCTGGTTCGCAGTCTTGGTCAACGCTCATAACGAGGTTTACGATTTGCACATCGTTGCGGAATCCCTCTGGGAACAGCGGACGAATCGGACGGTCAGTCAAACGGCTCGCCAAAATCGCTTTCTCGCTGGGACGGCCTTCGCGTTTGATAAAGCCTCCCGGAATTTTACCTACGGCGTAGAGCTTCTCCTCATAGTTTACGGTGAGCGGAAAGAAATCGAGATCCTTCGGCTCGGAGGATGCTGTTACCGTACACAACACGGCTGTATCGCCGTAACGGACCATAACGGCTGCGTTTGCTTGTTTTGCCAAGCGGCCGGTTTCCAGTATAAGAGGTCTTCCTCCCAACTGCATTTTCACATGTTTCTCCATGAAATCCCTCCTTGTTCAGATAGAAATTCGTTATAGACTTCATTATTTCCTCCTTTTGCCCAAATCATAAAAGAAGTTGAAGTCTGTCCCCTTTCACAACAAAAGCTCCTGAAGGAGCTATAGATGCGTAAAAAACAAAGTATATACAATTTAACAACTGTTAAAAAGCAACCCGGCCGCCACCGTTCGCTATAATAGCGCATCCGGCGGCAACCAGGCTGCTTTAGATAACCTCGAGAAATTAACGACGCAATCCGAGCTTCTCGATCAAAGCGGAGTAGCGTTTTACGTCTTTGTTCTTCAGGTATGCCAACAACTTACGACGTTGGCCGACCATTTTCAATAGACCGCGACGGGAATGATGATCCTTCTTGTGCGAGCGCAAGTGTTCGGTCAAATTAACAATGTTCTCCGTAAGGATAGCAATTTGCACCTCTGGGGATCCTGTATCGGATTCATGAGTTTTGTGCTCTTCGATCAGTTGTTGTTTGCGTTCTTGAGTCAATGCCATCCTGTTCACCTCCTTTATCTAAATCGCCGTTAGCCTCGTCGCCGGGCGGTGAGGTCCGGTCAACCAAGCTAAGGTTATAGTTGTCATGTGGAAAAATACCAAACTTCACCACGAACAACGTAGATCAGTATACCATAAATGATGGACAAATGTAAATGCTATTAAACACCGGTTCGCCCATAAATTCGTTGATCCTTCTACTCGGCGGCAAGGAGCATGCTTTTAGCTGTGTCCGCATCTTTGCCGATCTGGGCTACAAGCTCGTCGATCGAGCCGAACCTTCGCTCCTCGCGAATGAATTCTACCAATTCTACGGATAGGGATTTGCCATATAAGTCCCCGTTAAAATCGAAGAGATGGATTTCCAAGGAAGGCGCTGACTTATCGTTATGGAAGGTCGGCTTGACCCCCACGTTCATAACGCCCTTCAATCGCTGTCCTTCATAGTTTACCCGCACAGCATAAACGCCCTTGGCGGGGAGTACGAAATGCTCGTCTGGCTTGAGATTCGCTGTAGGGAAGCCGATTTGCCGCCCGCGCTTCTCGCCGTGCATCACTGTCCCATAAATCGAATATCTTCGGCCCAGCCAGCGCGCAGCAAGCTGAACTTCTCCCTCCGCCAGCGCCCGGCGAATCCCGGAACTGCTCACCTTCTCTCCTTCTATGAGAAACGGAGGAACCGTATGAACCTCCAGGGTGTTATCGCTAAGCTCGCGCAGCATCCCGGCGTCGCCTTCCCCGCGATACCCGTAGCGGAAATCAAAGCCGACGACTGCTGTATGGATCTGAAGCGGAACGAGCACTCCCGCCACGAAATTTTGCGGGCTCACCCGCGAAAAAGCATCATTAAATTCCACGATATATACGTAGTCCACGCCCAAGCTTTTTAGAATTCGTTCCTTTTCCCGGGGGGGTGTCAAATAACCGTCATAATCGCCTTTTTTCATAACTTCTTTTGGATGGGGATGAAAAGTCATTACCGCAGCCGGTAAGTTTAAGGATGCCGCCGTCCTCACCGCTGATTCGATTACGCTCGCATGTCCAAGGTGCAAGCCGTCAAACTGGCCGATAGCCAGCACTTGGGGTCTGGCGTTATCGTCTATAACCTCTTTGGTAAGAGGATAAGTCAGATTTATTATTTCCACTGTTATTTCACCTGCAATTTCACTCGGATTAGCACGCTATTTCACTCTGGCGGGAAAACTTTGACTGGTGTAATCGCTCCGGTAGACGGTTCCCCGCGAAAAATGCCCAAAAACTGTCCCTCTGCACCGTACAATCGAATATTCTCTCCCCAGCGCACAGGGGGATCAAGCAGCCGAGAAGATAGTCTTTGTCCCTGCAAAGCCTGCTTGACCTTCTCTTCAGGGATACGATGTGCCGGAAGATGACTCACGGCCCGATCTACAGGAATAAGCCGTTCTTCCAATATCCCATCTGCCGCCAGAGCCGTTATTTCTTCAAGCGTCAAGCACTGGTCTTCCGTAATCCCTGCCGAGACCGTCCTTTTCAGCTCGGCCATTGCAGCCGGTACGCCTAGCGTACGGCCGATATCGACGCACAGCGTACGGATATATGTCCCTTTGGAGCACAGCACGCGAAAAGAAATGGACGGATATTCTCCACCTGGCTCATAAGAGATTAGCTCTAGCTCCTCAATCGTAACTTCCCTCGCTTTGCGCTCAACCGTCTTACCTTCCCGTGCTAATTCGTACAGACGTTTCCCGTCCTGCTTTAAAGCGGAATACATCGGCGGTACTTGGGATATCGTCCCGACAAACTGGCCTAAAGCCGCTCTAACCTCTTCCTCCGTAAGGCTGATCCCTTCCTTGCGTTCAATGATTGAGCCTGACATGTCCTCCGTATCGGTGGCGATACCGAGATACAGCGTAGCTTCGTATTCCTTGGGCAGCTCCTGCAGGTACTCCACCATCCGGGTCGCCCGTCCGAGGCAAAGGGGCAGCACCCCGGTAACCGCCGGGTCCAGCGTTCCGGTATGGCCGATCCTTTTCATTTTTAATATGCCACGGGTTTTGGCCACAACGTCGTGAGAGGTGAATCCTGCAGGCTTATGGACGGCAAGTATTCCTTCATAAGACTTCTGCTTCATAGTCGGGCCTTCACCTGCTCTACAATCTGCGAGACAACCTCGTCTAGACTCCCTTGCATCCGTACTCCTGCGGCGCGAACATGACCGCCTCCACCAAAGCTTTGAGCAACAGCTGCTACGTCAACCTTGCCAGCCGACCTCATACTCACCTTCACGGCATTGTCATCAATCACCTTGAACAGCAAGCCAACTTCAACGCCTTGAATATTGCGGGGATAATTCACAATCCCCTCCAGATCCTCATGGATGGCCCCGGACAACTTCATGTCCTCGTCATCGATCGTAACCCAGCCGATCTTGCCGTCCTCTGTCATCTGCAGTCCATTCAAGGCTCTAGTCAGCAGCCGAATTTGTGCCAAAGTCATTTCTTCCAGCAGCAGTTGCGACAATCCCGGGCCATCTACCCCATATGCCAATAGATCAGACGCGATAGCCATCACTTTAGGGGAGGTGCAGGAATAACGGAATCCTCCTGTATCGGTTAAAAGACCGGTATACAGCGCTGTAGCCACGTCCCGATCGAGCCCGAATTTCAGCCGTTTCACTAGCTCATACAGCACCTGAACCGTGGCTGCGGCTTCAGGTACGATAAGGTTGATGCCTCCGAAGCCATCATTGGTCGGATGATGATCAATGTTCAAAATTTCTGCGTCCGGCGCAAAATATTCGCTGGCTTTCCCGACTCTGCGGAAATCAGCGCAATCGACGCAGATAATATGTTTATAAGTTTTACCTAAAGGGGTCACTGACAGATCCATGATGCGATCCGAATGCAGCAGGTACGACATACGCTGAGGAATCGGCCCTTCGTTGACCATAACGTAATTCTTACCCAGACATGAGAGAAGCCAGCCCACCACAAGGGTGGAACTGACTGCATCTCCGTCCGGCTGTACATGCGACACTACCAGGAAATCATCATGATCCTTCAGAAATTGCTCTACCTGTAGGAACTCCTGTTCATTGGTCTGCATTGCCGTCTCCTTTAAATTCATTTATCCTCGTCTTGCGTAATCTCGCCCAGCAGCTTCTCAATACGGCTGCCATATTCAATCGACTCATCGACTTTAAAGATCAATTCTGGTGTGTGACGCAAACGCATCCGCTTGCCAAGCTCGGTCCGCAGAAAACCGATTGCTTTCTCCAGCCCTTTCAGCGATTCCGACTTTTTCTCCTCATCGCCGAAAACACTGATGTATACCTTCGCCTGCGAAAGATCGCTTGTCACGTCGACGCCAGTCACCGTGACAAATCCGATCCGAGGATCCTTGACCTCATTCTGAATGAGCAGGCTGAGCTCTTTCTTTATCTGTTCGCCTACGCGGCCAGTACGATTTTTAGCCATTGTTGTCACCTCACCTTACTTCCGTTCGACGGCCTCCATAATAAATGCTTCGATAACGTCGCCCTCTTTAATGTCATTAAAGTTATCAAGGGTAATACCGCACTCGTAGCCTTGAGCGACTTCCTTCGCATCGTCTTTGAAGCGTTTGAGCGAGTCGATTTTGCCTTCATATACGACGATTCCGTCGCGAATGAGGCGGGTTTCGGCATTGCGCGTAATTTTACCGGAAGTTACCATACAGCCCGCAATCGTGCCTACGCGGCTAAGCTTGAACGTATCGCGAACTTCGGCATGACCAATGACAACTTCTTTGTATTCAGGATCAAGCATCCCTTTCATCGCCTGCTCGATTTCCTCGATCGCTTTATAGATGACGCGGTGGAGACGAATATCCACCTTCTCCTGCTCGGCCGTCGCCTTCGTCTGATTATCCGGACGAACGTTGAAGCCGATTACGATCGCATTGGAAGCAGCCGCAAGAATGATGTCAGATTCTGTGATGGCGCCTGCACCGCTGTGAATGATTTTCACGCGTACGCCTTCCACTTCGATTTTCTCCAAGGAGCCTTTAAGCGCCTCTACAGAGCCTTGCACGTCTGCCTTGATGATGACGTTAAGATCTTTGATCTCGCCTTCCTTGATATGGCGGAACAAATCATCGAGCGTAACGCGCGTATTACCGCCAAGCTCGGATTGGCGATGGGTAATGGCGCGCTTCTCGGCAATGGAACGGGCTTTCCGCTCGTCCTCGAATACCATGAACGGATCGCCAGCCAGCGGCACTTCCGTTAAGCCTGTAATTTCTACTGGTGTGGACGGCCCGGCTTCCTTGATGCGGCGGCCTTTATCATTGACCATAGCCCGGATACGGCCAAAGCAGTTACCAGCTACGAACGCATCGCCGACTTTCAGCGTACCGTGCTGCACGAGCACGCGGGCAACCGGTCCGCGGCTCTTGTCCAGCTCGGCCTCGATGACCGCACCGCGCGCGCGTTTTTCCGGATTCGCTTTATATTCATTAACTTCCGCTACGAGCAGAATCATTTCCAGCAAATCTTCCAATCCCATTCTTTGCTTCGCGGATACGTTGACGAAGATCGTATCTCCGCCCCATTCCTCTGGAACGAGACCATACTCCGTCAATTCCTGCTTCACTTTATCTGGATTGGCCGTCGGCTTGTCGATCTTGTTGACAGCCACGATGATCGGCAGGCCAGCAGCTTTGGCGTGGTTGACCGCTTCTACCGTTTGCGGCATGACGCCGTCGTCTGCCGCGACGACGATAATAGTAATATCTGTTAATTGGGCACCGCGGGCACGCATCGCCGTAAACGCTTCGTGGCCCGGAGTATCCAGGAACGTAATCTTTTTATTATTAATCTCTACCTGGTAAGCACCAATATGCTGGGTAATGCCGCCAGCCTCGCCGCTGCTGACATTTGTCGAACGAATAGCGTCGAGAAGCGTCGTCTTACCATGGTCGACGTGTCCCATAATCGTTACAACCGGAGGACGTTCTCTCAAATCCGCTTCATCATCGTTCTCTTCGACGGTCTCGAAACGATCTTCCTCAACCGGAATTTTCACTTCAACCTCTACGCCGAAGTCGCCGGCGAGCAGGAGAATCGTATCAATGTCCAGCTCTTGGTTAATCGTCGCCATGACGCCGAGCATAATGAGCTTCTTGATCACTTCAGAAGCGTCCTTGTGCAGAAGCTTGGCTGCTTCCCCAACAGTCATGTTGCCGCGAACAATAATTTTCTTCGGTGTGTTGTCAATTTTCTCGCGAGGCGGCTGCGGAGCACCTTTACCACCTCTGCCGCCTTTACCGCCGCGGTTGTTCTTGAAATTCCCCGGTCTGTTATCGTCAAAACGTCTTTGACCTGGTCTGTTATTATTCCCTTTGCGGCCTTTATCTTGACTTCTTCCGGCATTATCATTGTTAGAATGCTCCTGGCGCGGCGCCGAAGCTTGACTGCGGTTCCCTTGGGAGGATGCATGGCCTGTGCCCTGTCCCGCCCGCGGGCCGCTTGAACCGGCATTTGAACGTTGTCCGCCAGCTTGCTGCGAACTCCGGTTCCCCTGGGAATTGTTGCGATTCCCCTGCTGATATCCGCCGCTTGGACGGTTATTTCTTTCCTGCGTTGCTTGTGCTCCTCCCGGGGAGGATGTATTTGCGTTATTTGTTCTATTATTCATACTTACCTGCTTTTCTTGTTGATTTTTGGTGTTGCTTGATCCGCTGCTGCTGGTTCTAAGGCTCTGCCCTTGATCTTCACGCTGACCGGCGTTCGTGCCGGTCCCGGTTTTCGGCGATTGACTTCCTCCTGCGGAAGCGGGAGCCGACGATTTGGCAGGAGATTTCACAGGCTCGGAACCTTCCCTTTTGGCGGCGGCATTGCTCCTAATATCTTTGAAAAACTGCTCTACCCGTGTTACGGCATCATTCTCCATCACACTCATGTGGTTATTGACCGGAATGTTCAACCGCTTAAGAATTGTAATAATTTCCTTACTGCTCATATTGAGCGATTTCGCATATTCATATACCCTGAGCTTATCTTTGTTCTCTTGTTTACTCAATATACTCCACCTCCGACGTTTTCACGATCGTTTTCCGAATCATATCGGCAAATCCCTGATCGATCAGAGCCAGAACGACCCGTTCCGGCTTGCCGACGCTAGAGCCAAGCTCTTCACGGCCGAATCCGATGATCAGTGGAATTTTATAGGTTGCGCACTTGTCGCGAAATTTCTTGAGGGCATTCTCCGACGCATCCTCTGCTACGATTACAAGCTTAGCCTCCCCGGAGCGAACCGCCTTAAGAACGCTCTCGTCCCCGGTAACTACTTTGCCTGCCCGCATCGCCAGTCCAAGCCCGGACAGCACCTTACTCATCCGCATCCTCTTCCCGGTCGCGTTCAGCAATGAACTCATCCTCGACCGCAAGGAAGTCCCGTGCCAATTGCTCATAAACCTCCGCGCCTACCGGAGATTTCAGCGCCCTGTCCAAAGCCCGGTTCTTATGAGCCAGTTTGAAGCAGGACGCTTGGCCGCATAAATAAGCGCCGCGGCCAGATTTTTTGCCGGTCAAATCTATCGATACGTCTCCCTCGGGAGAACGAACGACGCGAATCAGCGATTTCTTGGGCTTCATTTCATTGCAAGCCACGCATTTGCGCAGCGGTATCTTTCTAGGCTTCATTTCCATCGCCCCCCTTACATACTTGCATTAGAGGTTGAAGTTAATCGACAGAGACGGAATCCTGCGGCATTTCGCCAGAATCGGTCTTCTCTCTTCCAAATTCCTCTTCCGCTTGACTCTCGCTCTTAATGTCGATCTTCCATCCCGTCAGCTTCGCTGCAAGGCGCGCATTCTGTCCTTTAATACCGATAGCGAGCGAAAGCTGGTAATCGGGAACGATCACCCGGGCCATCTTCTCCTCTTCGAATACCTGAACTTCCAGCACCTTCGAAGGGCTAAGCGCGTTAGCTACATATTCCTCAACATTCTCGGAATAACGCACGATATCGATTTTCTCACCGCGAAGCTCGTTGACGATTGTTTGGACGCGAGTCCCCTTAGGGCCTACGCAAGAGCCAACCGGATCCACTTCGCTATTGCGGGAGTAAACCGCGATTTTGGAACGGAATCCGGCTTCACGCGCTACGGAGCGAATCTCAACGACGCCGTCAAATATCTCCGGCACTTCAAGCTCGAACAGACGCTTCAGCAGTCCCGGATGCGTGCGGGACAGCAGGATTTGCGGCCCCTTGGTCGTATTCTCTACTTTCGTGATGTACGCCTTGATCCGGTCGCCATGCTTGAACTTCTCGTTAGGCATGAGTTCATTCAGCGGAAGATGGGCCTCGATTTTGCCCAGATCCACATACACGTTGCGTTGATCCTGACGCTGCACGATCCCCGTAACGATATCCTCTTCCTTCTCGATAAATGCGTTGTAAATCAATCCCCGCTCTGCTTCGCGGATACGTTGGGTTACAACTTGCTTAGCCGTCTGTGCAGCGATGCGCCCGAAATCGCGAGGCGTTACCTCGATCTCGGAAATATCGTCCAATTGAAAGCTTGGATTAATCTCACGGGCGGCCGACAGTGAAATTTCCGTCCGGGGATCAAGCACTTCTTCTACAACCAGCTTGCGGGCAAATACTTTAATCGCCCCGGTGTGGCGATTCATATCGACGCGAACGTTCTGTGCCGTGTTAAAATTGCGTTTGTAGCTGGAAATCAGAGCTGCTTCGATCGCTTCGAACAAAATGTCCTTGCTGATTCCTTTCTCCCTTTCCAACTCATTTAAGGCTTCAATAAAATCCATACTCATCTGCCTCGAGTTCCCCCTTTCATCTTCCCGTTCAGGTCACTAAAAAATGATGGCCAACCTTGCGCTGGCAACTTTGTTATATGGAATGGCATAATTCTTCTTTCCTACGGCAATGACCAGTTCCTCATTGTCAAAAGAAAGAAGCCGGCCTTCAAATTCCTTCAGACCTTCTACCGGTTCATATGTAGTTACAAATACATCCTTGCCTACGGCTTTGGCTACATCCTCTGCCTTTTTGAGCGGACGCTCCGCCCCAGGTGAAGAAACTTCCAGAAAATAAGCGGACGGAATCGGATCGTCAGCATCCAGCTTCTCGCTCAGATATTCGCTGATCCGGCCGCAGTCATCGATATCGATGCCGCCATCCTTGTCAACGAAGACGCGCAGAAACCAATTGCTACCTTCCTTCACATATTCCACGTCTACCAGTTCAAAGCCGTTCTCCTGCAAAAAGGGCAGAACCATCTCTTCCACGGTCGCTTTGATCTTCGGTGTGCTCAAGCGTACATACCTCCATCATTTTCATTCCTATATACCAAAGAGTAAAGAGTGGGTTTCCCCACTCTTTAAACAACGGCTCTATCTCCATGATTACCAAAAAAATTATAACATAGTCCGGCATGAGTGACAAGTAAATCACCTTTACTTCAGTAACTTGAAGCTAGTCCGTGAGATTGGATTTTAAAACAGGGAAAGCTGGTTGCTTTCGGGAAGTCCCCGGAAGCATCCCATCGAACCGAGCAGCTCCACCACTGTTTTTGATGCTTTGGATTTCTGCTGGAAATCCTCGATCGACAGGAATTCCCCCTGCTCCTTCGCAGCGGCGATATTTTTGGCCGCATTATCGCCGATTCCCGCAAGCGCGGAAAACGGAGGGATCAGGGCATCGCCGTCAACGATAAAGCGCGTTGCGTCGGAGCGGTAAAGATCGATGCTCTTGAAGCGGAAGCCGCGGGCCGTCATCTCCAGCGCCATTTCCAGGATCGGCAGCATGTTCCGTTCCTTCGGCAGCGCCTGGAAGCCCTTTTGCTCGATTTCTTCAATTTTGCGATAGATCGCTTCATACCCTTGGCAGAATAGCTCAATGTCGAAGTCTTCACCGCGCACTGAGAAATACGTCGCATAGTATTCTATCGGATGATACAGCTTGAAGTATGCGGTTCGGACCGCCGAAATAACATATGCGGCAGCGTGCGCCTTCGGGAACATGTATTGGATTTTAAGACAGGAGTCTATATACCATTGCGGCACTTTGCATCTCTTCATCTCATCAATCCACTCTTGGGTCAGACCCTTCCCTTTACGTACACTCTCCGTAATTTTAAACGCCAAGCCAGCATCCATACCAGCTTTGTAGATCAGATACAGCATGATATCGTCCCGACAACCGATAACCGTCTTAATGTTGCATGTCCCATTCTTGATCAGTTCCTGGGCATTGCCCAGCCATACTCCCGTACCATGGGACAACCCCGAAATTTGTAGAAGGTCGGCAAACGAAGATGGCTGCGATTCGATCAGCATCTGACGCACGAACTTCGTCCCCATCTCCGGAACGCCATACGTCGCTACAGGGGTACGGATTTGCTCCGGAGTAACCCCGAGCGCCTCGGTAGAGTTGAACATGCTCATGACCTTCGGATCATTCATCGGAATCGTCGTCGGATCGACGCCGGTCAAATCCTGGAGCATCCGCATCATCGTCGGATCATCGTGTCCGAGAATATCGAGCTTCAGCAGGTTCGCGTCGAAGGCGTGATAATCAAAATGCGTTGTCTTCCATTCGGCATTGACATCATCCGCAGGATACTGTACCGGCGTAATGTCTTCAACCTCGATATAATCCGGTACGACGACAATTCCGCCTGGATGCTGCCCTGTGCTGCGCTTCACGCCTGTACATCCGGCTGCAAGCCGGTTCAGCTCGGCGCCGCGCCACTGCTTATGGTGTTCTTCTTCGTATTTTTTTGCGAAGCCAAACGCCGTTTTCTCGGCGACCGTGCCGATCGTTCCAGCCCGGAACACGCTTTTCTCCCCGAACAGCTCTTTCGTGTAGTTATGGGCGTGGGGCTGATATTCCCCCGAGAAGTTCAAGTCAATATCGGGAACCTTGTCACCCTTAAACCCGAGAAACGTCTCGAAAGGAATGTCCTGGCCTTCGCCCTTCAGCTTTTCGCCGCATTTTGGACACGGCTTGTCCGGAAGATCGAATCCGCTCGGCACGCTTCCGTCCAAGAACCATTCGCTATACTTACACTCTGGGTTCAGACAGATATAATGCGCTGGAAGCGGATTAACCTCCGATATCCCGAGGAAAGTTGCCACTACGGAGGAACCGACTGAACCCCGGGAGCCCACCAGGTAACCGTCTCTGTTCGATTTTTTAACGAGCCGCTCGGAAATCAGGTAGTTGGCCGAGAAGCCGTATTTAATGATCGGCTCTAGTTCCTTTTCTAGACGCTGAACGACAACCTCCGGCAAATCCTCGCCATAAATCGATCTAGCGGTCTCGTAGCAAGTATTGCGAATTTCCTCATCGGCCCCTTCAAGAATCGGAGTGAACAGCTTATCCGGGAACAGCTCCAGGTCTTCAAAAGAATTGGCCAACTCCGACGTATTTTTCACCACGACCTCATATGCCTTCTCTTCCCCAAGAAATTGGAATTCCTCCAGCATTTCTTCGGTCGTCCGGAAATGTGCATCCGGCTTGCGGATATCCTTAAGCGGGCTGAACCCCGTAATGCCGTGGATCGTAATATCCCTGTATATTTTGTCGCGAGGATCTAGGTAGTGCACGTTGCCGGTAGCCACAACCGGTTTGCCAAGCTTGAAGCCGATTTGGCAGATTTTGCGCAGCGCCGTCTCCAGCTCCTGAACACTCCCTACCAGCCCCTTCTCAACAAGATGCATGTACATCGTGAGCGGCTGAATTTCCAGCACATCATAAAATTCCGCCACTTGCTCGGCTTCCTCTACTGATTTATTCAGAACTGTCTCAAAGAACTCGCCCTTCTCACAGCCGGATAAAATCAACAGACCTTCCCTCATCTCGGCAAGCTTCGACTTCGGAATGCAGGCAACCCGTTTGAAATACTCCGTGTGGGACATGGAGACCAATTTGTACAAATTCTTCTTCCCGGTCATATTGAGCGCATAGATGCAGCAGTGGAACGGCCGCGCATTGGACAAATCCTTGCCTACCTTCGCGTTAAGCTGATCCAGCGTTTTATATCCCTCAATCTTGACCGCGTCGTCCAAGAGACCGTTTAGGATTTCGCCCAAAGCTAAGGTATCGTCAATCGCTCGGTGATGGTTCTCGAGCGATACCTTATATTTGGCGGCAAGCGTGTTGAGACGGTGATTCTTCATCGTCGGAAACAGCATCCGGGCCAGCTCGAGCGTATCGAGCACCGGATTGTTCAGCTGTGGCAGCCCAAGCTCCTTGAGCTTGGCATTCACGAAATCGATATCGAATCTGGCGTTATGGGCAACCAGAATGGCATCGCCCACAAATTCAACAAATTTCTTCAGCACAGGTTCTACGTCTGGAGCATCCCTGACCATGTCATCGTTAATATTCGTCAATTGTTGAATATTGTAAGGGATGCGCACATGGGGATTTACGAACGTAGCATAACGGTCAATTTCCTTGCCTTCCACCATTTTGACCGCGGCAATTTCGATGATTTTGTTCTGCGTTACCGACAAGCCCGTCGTCTCGATATCGAATACGATATATGTAGCGCTCTTCAAGTCATCCGGACGCGGATGAAGGACGACGGCAACATTATCATTGACCACGTTCGCCTCTAGCCCGTAAATCATTTTGATTCCATGCTTGCTTGCTGCTTTAACGGCCTCCGGATAACTTTGAATGCCGCCATGATCAGTAACGGCAATCGCCTTATGTCCCCATTTGGCCGCTGTTTTGATATATTCGCCAATTGGAGTTACCGCATCCATCGTGCTCATGGTCGAATGCAGGTGGAACTCGACGCGCTTCTCTGGCGCGTTGTCCTTCCGGCTTGGCGGAGCGGTCACTTCATTCACGTCAGAAGGGATCATGACAAGCTCCGGCACAGGCATGAAGCGATCCATTTCCACCCGGCCGCGGGCCCTGATCCACTTGCCGTTGGCCAGCTGGTTCATGATTTTCAGATCTTCCTTATTTTTGGCGAACAGCTTCATTTGCAATGAATCCGTATAATCCGTCAAATTGAAAATAAACAATGTGTTCCCGTTGCGCAGCTCCTTACGATCCAATCCAAAAATCACGCCCTGAATCGTAATCTTCTTCTCCTCGTCCTGTATTTCCTGAAGCGGAACCGGCTGCTCTTTGATATCGTATCCGATCTGCAGCTTGACGACTTCGCCTTCGTCCTCTTCCGGAGGAGCTTCCATCGCCATGCTCTCCATCATTTGCTGAATCACTTCGCGCTCTTCCTCAACGATACGCTGCTGGAACTCTTCAAATGCTTCGGCACTATTCTCCCCAGTCTGCAGCTTTACGCGAAGATTTAAAGTAAAATACGTTTCGTAGAAAGATACGATATAACGATCGATATTTTTCTTCTTGGCCAGTTCAAGGGCCATTGCATCGCTGAACGTAATCGTCACCAGATCGCCCTCAGTCTCGCAAATCGCCCGGGCCAGCCAGCCATTGACGGACGGCACTTCCCGCTGCACCCACTCGATAAACAGCTTCCAGTACTCCGACACGATATCGGCTGCGGATACATCCTTCCCATATCGAAACTCGAACGAAATTTGCGCGATATGCTCCAGCCGTTCCTTCACACGCAAACAAAAAGTACGATAAGCCTGGGCAGGCACGAGTGATTCTTTGCCGATGGCAATCTTCCACTCCCGGTTGCTTCGGCTTACTTCCACCTGCTCAATCCATCCGTCTAGGAAATATGGATCGGTCAAACCAGCAGGCATTTCCGCTTGCTGCATTAACAACTCCAGCCGTTGTCTCTTCTCCCCAACTGCGGTCATGATATCCTCCCCCTGATACATTCCTCAATATGAGGTTAAGGTACGTGCGGACAGTTTAAAAGAGAGCTTCCGTTCACGAGGTCCGAGCAGGCTGTTGCCTACCCGACAGCTCACTGCCGGAAGCCCTCCTATTTGAATTCTTACTTCATCATTAATAGGCTCTTGCAAAAACAACCGTATGTTTAGCTTCTTCGCCGCATACGAGACATTTCGATTTCTTCGTCGCCGGTTCAAAAGGAATATTGCGGCTTGTCGCACCAGTCTCATCTTTGACGTGACGCTCGCAAGCCTCGGAACCGCACCAGCCGGCCAGTGTAAAGCCGCGCTTCTCTTCGATGCTCGCTTTCATTTCATCCAGTGTTTCCACGCTGTAGAAATGCTCGTCGCGGAAAGCTTTAGCACGTTCGTACATTTCGTTGTGAACCTGCTCCAGCATCGCCTGAACCTCTTCTACAAGATTATCCTGCTGTACAACCTTCTTCTCTCCGGAAATCCGGGAGACGA
The DNA here is from genome assembly GCF_030122845.1 of Paenibacillus woosongensis. Classification (NCBI taxonomy): domain Bacteria; kingdom Bacillati; phylum Bacillota; class Bacilli; order Caryophanales; family Paenibacillaceae; genus Paenibacillus; species Paenibacillus woosongensis. The sequence goes on along the minus strand of NZ_CP126084.1, from coordinate 2,411,274 downwards.
GCACGCAGACGCCATTTTCCATATCACGCGGACCAATTTCAAGGCGTACAGGCACACCGCGCATTTCATATTCATTGAATTTCCAGCCTGGCCGCACATCTGCACGATCATCCATTCCGACACGGATGCCTGCCTTCTTCAACTGAGCGAACAATTCGTCCGCTCGTCCTACTACGGCGTCGCGCGTCTTAGGAGGACCGATTGGAATGATCATAACCTGCTTCGGCGCCACTTTCGGCGGCAAAGCAAGCCCGCGGTCATCGCCATGAACCATGATGAGAGAGCCGATCAGACGCGTGCTGACGCCCCAAGAGGTCGTATGCACGTATTCCTGAACGTTATCCCGATTCAAATATTGAATATTGAAAGCTACAGCAAAATTCGTGCCCAGGTAATGCGATGTTCCGGCCTGAACGGCCCGCCCATCCTTCATCATCGCTTCAATGGAATAGGTATCCACTGCCCCGGCGAATTTCTCCGAAGGTGTTTTCTGTCCAACGATGACCGGGATGGCGAGATAATTTTCAACGAAATCGCGATAGATTTCCAGCATTTGCATTGTTTCTTCACGAGCTTCCTGCTCATTCTCATGCGCCGTGTGGCCTTCCTGCCACAAAAACTCGCTCGTCCGCAAAAATGGCAATGTGCGCTTCTCCCAGCGAACGACGTTGGCCCACTGATTGATCAGTACCGGAAGATCGCGATAAGATTGTATCCACTTCTCGTACATATGGCCGATCATCGTCTCCGAGGTCGGACGAATAGCCAGGCGCTCCTCCAATTTCTCGCCCGCTGCTTCGGTTACCCATGGGAGCTCAGGATTAAATCCCTCGACGTGCTCCTTCTCCTTCTGAAAGAAGCTCTCCGGTATAAAGAGAGGAAAATAAGCGTTGCGGTGTCCTGTCTCTTTAAAGCGCCGATCCAATTCTTCCTGAATGTGCTCCCAGATTTCGTAACCGTCCGGTTTAAAGACGATGCAGCCGCGTACCGGCGAGTAATCCATCAAGTCCGCCTTCTTGATGACGTCGATGTACCAGCGCGAGAAATCCTCGCTTTGCGGGGTAATTTCAGTTACGAATTGTTTCTCCTCATTAGCCATATCCAACCTAGTCCTCCCATAATAAACACAATATTATCCGTTAATTAATCGCAAAATATCATTATAGGTTACAGCAATCATAAGCAGAAATAACATGGCGAAGCCGATAAAGTGAACCATTCCCTCGCGATTCGGATCAATCGGCTTCCCGCGAACCGCCTCAACGGCAAGGAAGATGAGCCTACTGCCGTCGAGAGCTGGAATCGGCAGTAAATTAAAAATGCCCAGATACAAACTCAGTATCGCCGCCCAGTAGGTCAATTTCACGATACCTTGCTTCGCAATTTGCCCTGTCACCTCAAAGGTCCGTACCGGTCCTCCCAGGTCATCCATCGAAAATTTCTGAATCAATTGCTGAAAGCCGATAAAGATCATTTTGGTCGTATTCACCATATCTTTGCCAGCGACAGTAAACGTCTCGCCGAAACTGGCTTTGCGCATCTCGAAATAAGTTACGATCGTGGTGCCTACTTTGCCACCCTGCTGATTCTCCATCGCTCGCGGCGTAATCGTAATCGGCAGCACCTGATCCCCGCGGCGTACCGTCCATTCCATCGGTACGTCCTTCGAAGCAGCAATCGTCTCAATCAATTTCTCAGCGTCCGTGCCTACAGGCACCCCGTTAATCGTCTCGATAATGTCGCCTCGCTGTAATCCAGCCTCTGAGGCGGGCATATTGTCCATGACGTCACCGATTTCCAAATGATCAGGTTTATCCAAAGGAATTCCTGCCATTTGCGTATGAAGGGCGAAGAGGACAAAAGCCAAAATGAAGTTCATCAGCGGTCCGGCGAAGATGGATAATGCCCGCTGACCCACCGTCTTGCTCGCGAATTGCCGGTTGCGAGGAGCGATTTGCGTCTCCTTGCCTTTGGCCACCATCATTGCCTGAGGATGCACTTTATAGTTGAGAATTTCTCCATCTACGTCCAGAACGATAGCGAGCCGGTCTTCCAAATCGATCTCAGTGACTTCGCCACGAATGACATTCTTTCGATTATCCAGACGGTCGAGATAAATTTTAGTGACATCTTGTCCGTCTAAGCGCAGGGCTATGGTTTGTCCGGGTTGGATCTCAACGAGTTCCGGATCCTCTCCTGCCATTCTCGCATATCCGCCAAATGGCAGCAAACGAAGGGTGAACTGGGTCTCTCCCCTGCGGTAAGAAAACAGTTTCGGCCCGAAGCCAATCGCGAATTCACGTACAAGTATCCCAGCCCGTTTGGCAAAGTAATAATGTCCCCACTCATGAACCGTAACGATGACGAAGAACATGAGCACTGTCAAAAATATAATTCTCAGCAATTCCAATCGAAAGCATCCTCCTTTTAGCCACAGATCGTCCAATTCATTTAAGATTATCATTATTCTCCGATCAGGCACAAGAGAATACCATTGTGGAAACTTTTTTTGCCCAGCGGTCGGGGTGATTACAACGATGCGGCCATCTCTCTAGCCCACCGATCCGCAGCTTGAATCGTTTCAAGGTCGGCTTGTTTTTGAGGTATATGCCTGGAGAGTACGGTTTCAATGATCGTTTCAATCCGCAGAAATGGAATTTCCCGCTTCATAAAACGGGCGACCGCAGCTTCATTGGCTGCATTAAACACCGTCGTCGCTGTCCCACCTATTTTACCACATTCGAAGGCAAGTCTTAAACAGGGGAATCGCTCATAATCCATTTCCTGAAAATGAAGCTTGCTGACCTCTGCCAGCGACAAACGTTTGGATGCGGATGAGAATCTAGCAGGATATGTCATCGCGTATTGAATGGGGATGCGCATATCCGGAGTACCGAGCTGGGCAATCACGCTTCCGTCACGATATTCAACGAAAGAGTGGATAATACTCTCGGGATGCAGAAGCACATTGATTTTATCGTATGGAAGACCGAAAAGCCAATGCGCCTCAATGACTTCCAATCCTTTGTTGACCATCGTGGCCGAATCGATCGTTAGTTTCGCTCCCATCGACCAGTTGGGATGCTTCAAGGCATCCTCCAGCGTCACATTTTCAAGCTGCTCCCGCGATAAATGGCGGAATGAGCCTCCCGAAGCCGTCAATGTAATCTGCTCGACATCATCTCTGCTCTCCCCGTTTAAGCATTGGAAAATCGCCGAGTGCTCGCTGTCTACAGGAAGCAGTGCAACCCCCTTCTGCTTAGCAAGCTCTGTAACGATATGCCCTGCCGTCACCAGCGTTTCCTTATTAGCCAGCCCAATCGTTTTCCCCTCGGCAATCGCAGCTAAGGTTGGAGGCAGTCCCCTACTCCCAACAATAGCGCTCAGCACAAAATCAGCCTCGGTGCCTGCAGCAACCTCGATCAGGCCCTCCTCGCCGTAATACAGCTCAACCCCAGGCGGAAGCAGCGGGGCCACTTGCTCCGCAAGCAGCTTATTTCCGATGGAAGCCTTCTTCGGACGAAAAGCGTTGACCTGCCGGACGAATAGATCGATATTCGAACCCGCAGCCAAGCCTTCAACGACAAATTGATCAGGATGCTGTCTGACAACATCCAGCGTTTGCGTTCCAATCGATCCGGTGGAACCAATGACAGCTATTTTTCTCATAACATACCTCACCTGATTTAATGACTATTTCCATGGCCCATAAGGAACCCTTATATTTTCAGGACAGATTCTTAGTAGTAAGGAAGCAGCATTAGAATATGTACGAACGGAAATACCACAACCCAACTATCGCAGCGGTCCAGAATACCGCCGTGACCCGGCAGAAGCTTGCCCGTATCCTTAATCCCGTAAACCCGCTTGTAGGCAGACTGGATTAAATCGCCAAGTTGTCCCACAACAGCGGCTGATACGCCAAGAAGAAGTGCTCGTCCAATCGTTAGGAGTCCGCCCGAGAACAGGGAGAATATCACCGCTGCTACCACAGCCAAAGCAATGCCTCCGACGGCCCCTTCCACAGTTTTGTTAGGGCTAATGGCCGGCCATAGCTTATGCTTGCCGAACCTTCTTCCCGTGAAATAAGCCCCTGCATCACTGCTCCAGATCGCTGCCAGCATCAGAAACGTCCAGAAGACGCCATGTCCATCCGGCGTGATTCGCGTCATCGCAATGGCCGAAAATCCGATACCGATATAGGCAGTTCCAAGAAACAAGATAGCAGCCTCGCTAATTGGAAAATCATTTTTGGTAAACACCGTAATGGCCAGGAAAAGGAACATCATTAACCACAGGGCGGGCAAAACCTCCAGCGGCATGCTCAGGCCCAGCAGACTCCAGGGAAACGTCATATAGAGTATGCATATATAACCGAAAATTGCAGCGCCTCTGAACGGGGGCAGTTTGATCATCCGGACAAACTCATAATAGCCTACCAAAGCCATAGCCACGATGAGCATCTGATATCCTATTCCGCCGATCAGGCACATGCCTAAAAAAAAGACGCCGGCAATCAGTCCTGTAATTAAACGTGTTTTCAACCTTCTACACCTTCTATCCTGCTATGATAATCCACCATAGCGACGCGTACGCCGCTGATATTCGGCGACCGCTTCCACCAGCTGCTCGCGGCCGAATTCAGGCCAATATAGATCCGTAAACCAAAGTTCGCTATAAGCCGCTTGCCAGAGCATGAAATTACTCAACCGGAGTTCACCGCCCGTGCGAATGAGCAAATCCGGGTCGCTCAATCCTTGCGATAATAAATGGGAATTGATCATTTCTTCCGTAATGTCCTCCGGGGACAACTGCCCCGTCTGAACCTCGCGTGCGATCACCTTCATGCTCTCCGTCATCTCGCGGCGACTGCCGTAATTCAGGGCAAAATTCAAAATGAGGCCGGTGTTGTTTTCCGTTCGGGAGACCGCTTCCTCCATCGCTTCAAGCGTATGCCGGGGAAGATTGTCCGTATGGCCCATCATGCGCACCTGAACGTTCTTCTCGATCAGTTCCTCAAGCTCAAGGGCCAAAAACTCCTGCGGCAGCGACATCAGAAAATCCACTTCATCCTTCGGACGTTTCCAATTTTCCGTAGAGAACGCATATAAAGTTAAAATCCGGATGCCCAGTTCATCCGCTGCAATCGTCGCCCGCTTCACGGCCTTCATTCCGTTGCGATGTCCAACAATCCGCGGCAGCCCTTTATTGCGGGCCCAACGTCCATTTCCGTCCATGATGATGGCGACGTGCTCCGGAATGTTGTCCGCTGGCAGCGCTGCGACAGTACGTTTCCCCCTATTTTTCCACCAGGATTGAAATAACTTGATCATTCCTCTTCCTCCAGCCGGTGATGAAAAAGAGACAAACCCCACCGTAAAAGGAGGGGCCGCTTTTCGTCTCTTAAACTTCCATAATCTCTTTTTCTTTCGCAGCGAGCACTTTATCGACTTCCGCGATAAATTTATCCGTTGACTTCTGGATATCCTCTTGATAACGGCGGGATTCGTCCTCCGAAATCTCCGTTTTTTCAAGCTTCTTGATATCATCGTTTGCGTCTCGACGGATGTTGCGGATCGCAACCTTCGCTTCTTCACCGAATTTTTTCGTCATTTTGACCAAATCCACACGGCGTTCTTCCGTGAGCGGTGGAATCGACAAACGGATCATCGAGCCGTCATTAGCGGGTGTAAGTCCCAGGTCGGACTTCTGAATCGCGCGCTCAATTTCGGCCAGCGATGATTTATCCCAAGGTTGAATCATCAACGTACGGGAATCCGGCGTGCTGATGTTCGCCAGCTGATTAACCGGCGTTGGGGTTCCGTAATAATCCACCTGAATGCGATCTAGCAGTGAAGAATTGGCTCTTCCGGCACGTAATGTCGCCAAATCTCTTTTCAAAGCCTGAATCGCTTTATCCATACGTTCTTCAGCGTTTTTCTTAATCGATTGCGGCATTAATCTACACTTCCTCTCACAGTCGTTCCAATTTTCTCACCGAGGACTACACGTTTAATATTGCCTTGTTCCGTAATCGCAAACACGATAAGCGGAATGTCGTTGTCCATACATAACGATGATGCCGTGGAGTCCATAACACCCAGGTTTTTGCTGAGCACTTCCATGTAGGTAAGTATTTCATATTTCTCGGCTGTCGGATCCACGAACGGATCCGCAGAATATACGCCGTCCACTTTATTTTTAGCCATCAGAATTACTTCGGCTTCAATTTCAGCGGCACGCAGTGCTGCTGTCGTATCCGTAGAGAAGAATGGGTTGCCTGTTCCAGCTGCAAATATGACGACGCGGCCTTTCTCTAAATGCCGGATCGCACGGCGCCGTATGTAAGGCTCCGCGATTTGCTGCATGGCGATCGAAGTCTGAACCCGCGTAGGCACGTCGATTTGCTCCAACGCATCCTGCAAAGCGAGCGAATTCATGACGGTAGCCAGCATCCCCATATAGTCCGCCGTAGCACGGTCAATGCCCTTCGCACTGCCCGCAATACCGCGCCATATGTTGCCCCCACCGCATACGATGGCGACCTGCACGCCCAGTTCAACCACTTCTTTCACTTGCTGAGCAATCGATGAAATCGTCTCCGCATCAATCCCATACCCGTTTTGACCGGCTAGCGACTCCCCACTGACCTTCAATACAATACGTTTAAAAACTGGCTGCTCCAATTGTATACCCTCCACTTTAGATGAACCCTCTTAGAGGTTGCCGGAGAAGAACGGCCCAACGAAGGGACCGCGCTTCCCAGGCTCACACAATTAAGGGCGTTTGGTTAAAAAAGAAGGAACACGCCGTGTTCCATCTCTCTATAACATTTAATTGAATGGTGCTCTTATTGATTCACTTGGGACATAACTTCTTCTACAAAGTTATCCACTTTTTTCTCCAGGCCTTCGCCCAGCTCGTAACGAACGAAACGACGGATCGAGATATTCTCGCCGATTGTAGCGATTTTCTCGTTAAGCAGCGTGGAGATTGTTTTGTCCGGATCTTTAACGAAGGATTGCTCCAGCAAGCAGTACTCTTCGAAGTATTTGGAAATACGTCCTTCCACCATTTTCTCAACGATTTTCTCAGGTTTTCCTTCGTTGAGCGCTTGAGCTTTAAGGATTTCTTTCTCCTTCTCGATTTCATCTTGCGGAACGTCTTCGCGGCGTACGTAACGAGGGTTGGACGCAGCGATATGAATTGCAATGTCGCGAACGAACTCTTTAAATTGATCCGTAAGCGCAACGAAATCCGTCTCGCAGTTTACTTCAACGAGAACGCCGATTTTACCGTTCGCATGGATGTAAGATTCTACGATACCTTCAGTAGCGATACGTCCGGATTTTTTCGCAGATGCAGCCAAACCTTTCTCACGAAGAAATTCGACTGCTTTCTCGATATCACCATTAACTTCTTCAAGCGCTTTTTTGCAATCAAGCATACCTGCACCTGTTTTTTCGCGTAGTTCTTTTACCGCTTTTGCATCAACTGCCATTTTAAATTCCCTCCATAATCAATTATAGGACCTAATCTGTGAAAATGACCAGAGATTTATCCTTTAAAAAAAGGGCAGTGAGAGGTTTGACACCTACCAACCACCCTTTTCATTTAATTCATTACTTATAATGGAAGCTCAGCATTAAGCCGTTGTTTGCTCCCCTTGGTTTGCTTCGATCACAGCATCTGCCATTTTACCAGTCAACAATTTAACCGCGCGGATCGCGTCGTCGTTACCTGGGATGACATAGTCGATTTCGTCCGGATCGCAGTTTGTATCAACGATACCTACGATTGGGATGCCCAATTTACGTGCTTCCGCAACAGCGATGCGCTCTTTGCGAGGATCGATGACGAACAGCGCGCTTGGCAGACCCTTCATGTTCTTGATACCGCCAAGGAATTTCTCCAGGCGATCTTTCTCTTTGCGCAGAATGATAACTTCTTTCTTCGGAAGCACTTCGAAAGTGCCGTCCTCTTCCCAAGTCTCCAATTGTTTCAAACGATCAATCCGTTTTTGAATGGTTTGGAAGTTGGTTAGAGTTCCGCCAAGCCAGCGTTGGTTAATATAAAATTGGCCAGCGCGCTCAGCTTCTTCTTTCACGGAATCTTGAGCTTGCTTCTTAGTACCTACGAACAGAATGGTACCATTCTCTTCAGCGATGCTCTTTACAAAATTATAAGCTTCTTCGACTTTCTTGACTGTTTTTTGCAGGTCGATGATGTAAATACCGTTTCTTTCAGTAAAGATATAACGGTCCATTTTCGGGTTCCAGCGACGTGTCTGGTGTCCGAAGTGTACGCCTGCTTCAAGCAGTTGTTTCATGGAAATGACTGCCATCTCCACGCACCTCCTAAGATTTGGTTTTTGTTTGATGCTTCCTCCGCAAGTTTCATCTTTAACCAAGACTCCCATATTCATGGCAAGCACCCTTGGTAAAATCAACCTGCGTGCGTTATAACACCGTCAATTAATATACCATAATCGGCACGTGGATGCAACTGAAGTTCTTTGATACCTTAAAACAAGGAAAACCATCCTATTTGGCAGATGGCTTAGTCGTAATTTTTGTAATGATCGAACTGTATTTCTCGCCGATTTGAAACGAGTACGTCCCGGTTCTGATTTTTGTATTTATGCCGCGCTTCGATGCTTCCTTGATAAATGCTTCGCTGCTGGAGATCACCCCAGCCTTCTGCAAACCGTCGGCGACCGCGGTCAGGCTGTCGCCATAAGCAATTTTGTATTTTACGGTTACAGGTTCAGGTTGGTTGACCGAAGCGGATTCGGCGGTTGCCGGGGCTTTAGCATCTGGCAGCTCAGGTGCCGCCGGGACGGCCGCCTCAGATTTGCTGGTTGCCGAGCTGCTCGAGGCGCCTTCGCCGTCCGAATGCGGTTCCTGCGGCACCGCAGGCTTGTCTGGAGTGTCAGGCTGCTTCGGCTGAACCGGCTCTTCCGCAGCCTTTTTCTCCATTTCGGCCTTCCACTCTTCTTCCGTCAGCAGACGCTCATCCTCGCTCACAACCTTCAATCGAAGCTTCTCGGCAGCTTGCTGAATTTGCTCGACCGTAACGGGTTTATTCTGCTGTCCTTGTCCAATATTCATCAATTGCAATAAAAAAGCGCCGACGATAAGTCCAATCCCAAGTCCTAACATGAAGTTGCGATTTCTAAACATTAAGCGTCCTCCCTGTTAGCCAATTGCAAAATAAGCTGGACCTCACCGCGCTGGATACCGATAGATTTGGCGATCATATCGATGGATTTGCCTTTTTCGTACAAGTCAAACAGCTCCGGATATCTGCTTCGCAGAGAATTCTCCGCTCCCGGCGTCTCTGCTTCTGGCTCGCCTGCAGCTTCAGGGAGCGGCGCTCCCAAGCTGTCAGCCGCTTCAGGTTCGGCTGTAGAAAGGCTTGCATTGTCTAAATGAGCCACTGTCACTTGAGTAGATGAGTCGCTGATCGAGGGAGTTGCTAAAGGCCCAGATGCCGGTAATCCGGTTAATGACGCTGATTTTTCCAAAGCTCCCATTCGGGATTCCAGCTGCCGATTCAATTGCTCCGCCTCAAGAAGACGCTGGCGCAGCTCTGCAATCGATTCCTGCTGCGACATTTGCTTGGAGGTTAGCTCTTGCTTCATCCCTGCGACCAAATCGATCAGTTCCTCATTTTCTTTCTCAATATCCGCCATATACTGTTCAAGGGTGGCTTCCACATCACTGGCAGCTTCGCTCGCTCCGGCCGGTTTCCGCCCGGGTAGAATGAATGCATATAATATAGAAGCAGCCCCAAGTATCACAATATAAAACCATGGTTCTCCAAATGACAATGTTATCCTCACCTTTTTGCTGTGTGTAATGATCTAGGCGTCTTACAGTTTAGAGCGACAGATCGATGTGCCGGCCTTTAAAAGGATGCTTTGCGGCCTTTTCCTTGTCCCGCTCCTCCTGCTGCTCTTCGGCATCCCGTTGTTCCTTGTCCTGGCCTGAAGCGGCATCTTCTTCCCGCTTTACCGTCTTGTTGCGCGCGCTTTGCTCCATAGCCTGGCTCTTCCCGCGCTCAAGCTCGCTCGTCTTCATGTTCTGCCCGGCAAGTATAGTCTGGTCGATAAGCGGTCTTTGCTGCTGATCCTGCTGGATGCGCCCTGCTTCATTAGTACGGGGAAGAGCGATTTGCATTTCCACGGATTTCATATTCATGACAATCACCTCGCGCCGTTTTAGGACAATTGCATGGATTAGACGTAAGCCGACATAGCGATGTCTCCCTCGGTATAATAGAAGGACATTCTGGATATCGGTTCTTTAATATATTTGGTGTATCTGCCTATGACAATTTTGGAGCCGCCATAGATCATCTTCAGAACATCCACACGTGCGTTGCCTGTTTCTTCCAATGCCTTCTCGATATGCAGCATGCGCTCCCTGATCTCCTCCAGTTCCTGCATGCTCGATTTCTTGGTCAAGTTAAGCTTGGATCGCATCGCCACCTTATCCGGCGTGAGTTTGCCCATAGAAGCTAATTGATCGAGGAGGGTAAGCGCTTTCTCGGTCTTGTCGACATTCGCCATTTGATCCTTCAGCTGTTGGCGCAATTCCAGCAGCTCATTGCGCAGCTCCGGAAGAACGCCCACCTCGATCGACGTGGCCGTAGACATCGGATTGCCGATAACTCTCGCCATAACCCGTTCTCCGGCTTGTATGTTGCCTCCAACGATTAGACCTTTGGTGCCGCTGCAGATCACATCTCTGCCGGCACGAACATTAGAGTGCATAATACTCTGGGTTACAACGATGTCCTCGCCAGCCGTCACATTGCCGTCCTGGATAAAGGCGCTTTTTACTTGCTGCCCTGCTTTAACGAGCCCTTTGTTATAACCAATAATGCCGCCCGTAATTTCAATAGATCCTTCTGCGATCAATTCTGCGCCCTCTACTCCGCCGACGACGCGAATATCTCCGGAGGCGCATACCCGAAATCCGGTCAGAACGTTGCCGCGTATGACAACGGTGCCTACGAAATCGATATTCCCGATGCTGTAATCCACATCGCCATTGACCTCGTAAACCGGAAATACATTCAGCTTGCCTTTTTCGGTCTGGGTGACCAAGCCGTCGATGGCCGCATACATCGCCGTTTGTTCCGGATTAAGAACAACGTTCTTGCCCACCTTAAAACGTGCTGCCTTCCCTTCTTTGCAGGGAATCGACTCTCCGGTGACCGCCGTTCCGGGATGACCGGGTACAGGCGGAACCAGCTCAGCAATGAGTTGTCCCTTCCGAACGTTGTTCAGTCGAGTTACATCCTTGAAATCCACGGTACCGTCATCGCTTTCCGCCGGTCGATGGTGCTGATCCTCACCATCCATCGGCACGGCATAACGGATCGATCCGTCCTGCCCTTGTACTGGTTCGATCCCAATGGCAATCGGCGTCTTGCTAAAAAAGTATTCCTTCGCATTCATGGCAAATCGGGCAACAATATCATCTTGTATGCCGAATTTGATGCCTTCGCCGCGCAAAAAATGCTGCAAAACCTCCGGAGTGCAGGTAAACTCTTCATCTTTCTTCAAAAACTGCAGGTATGCAACCGTTTTGTCGTCATTTGTTGTCACGCTCAATATTTGGCCAAGATCATTCATGTAATCCATAAGTCGTTCCTCCTTCCATTCATTAATTCTAATAAGCCAATTGTTCTTCAATCTTCCAGCATCAACAAGTCTTTCTGCTTCTCCAAGCTTCCGCGAAGCCTAAGGATCGCCTTGGAATGGAGTTGAGAAATACGTGACGGGGAAAGCGACATCACCTCCGCAATTTCACTCAAGGATAAATCTTCATAATATAGTAGGGAAACAACGGTACGTTCCTTCTCCGTCAGCTTTTCGATTCCTTTAGCTAAAGAATCCTTCAGGAAAAATTCCCTTACTTTATAATCAGGGTTCTTGGCTTTCTCGTCAATCAACAAGGTGAGCCGCGTCTCTGATTCTTCCTCTCGAATCGGGTCTTCCAATGAACATAGTGTCATTACGGCAACTTCCTGCAGCATATTTTGAAATTCCCTTTCACTGACATTCAAATATTCACTCATCTCTAAATCTGTCACGGAACGAAGATACTGCTGCTCCAGGTGCTGGTATCCCTCTTCAATTTTCTTGGCTTTCTCCCGAACGGATCGAGGCACCCAATCCCCTTGCCTTAGACCGTCCAAAATTGCCCCTCTAACCCTCCATGAAGCATAGGTCTCAAATTGCAAACCTCTTTTATAATCGAATTTTTCCACAGCGTCTATCAAACCCATTACGCCGTTACTGGATAAGTCGTCTTTAGAGACATTTTTGGGAAGGCCAACAGCCAGACGTCCCGAAACATAATCGACAATGTGCAAATGCTTCTCGATAAGCTCCTTTTTGGCCTCAATATCTCCTTGTTCTTTCCATCGCTCCCACACATCGGCGTAGTTCAAAGTGGATGTCTTCCGCTCGTCCAATTGCCTTCACCCTCCTTAGTTTTCTGTCAGGTGACGAACAACTTTAGCCAGCTCTTCAGGATCTTTGTCATCAGGTGTCTTAACCAGTCTTGGCGGGTTTAACGGTGTAAAATCGTTATTTCCTGTCTGACTTCCCGGTGGCTGCTTTAGCAATTCGTTCAATTCATCCGTTTCATCCGGTGTCGTCAAGTCAAGCTGTCCGCCCTTACCCTCGTCATCATGAGGCGTAATAAGATCCTCGTTCGTTGAGACAGGAGACATCTCTTTCATGAAACCGATCATCCAATTGGCCGCATACGATAGCCCAAACCAAACTACGAATGCGATGAGTCCCCGAATGAGGCTTGTCGAAAACAAATTGCTGCTAGATGCGACTGCAAATGTAATCAGAAATCCAAAGAGTCCAAACAACATGTAATATTTTAGTTTTCCTGCCATGGCTACAATTCCTTTATACCCTTTTGTACACTGCGTATAAATAATATACCCGTTTCGCAATCGAGTTCGATCGTTCTTCCGTAATTGCCCCCCGTGTCCTCAGCTAACAACGGGATGCCCAGCTCCGACAGCTTCTCTTTGCATGATTCTACATTTCTCGGGCCAATCCGCAACGAATCTCCCGTTCCCGCAAAGGTGAACATTTGAGATCCGCCCGCCATTTTGGCCACAATGCGTTTTTTGTCTGCTCCGCTCGAAAGCAATTGTTCTAATAATGCCGGTACGGCAGTATCCGCATACTTGGCAATATTGAGCTCGCCCTCGCGGGCGATGGTGGATGTCGGAAGCATGACATGGGCAAGGCCAGCCATTTTGGCTAGCGGATCATACAAAGTAAGTCCTACACAAGAGCCAAGCCCAGTTGTCCGAATAAGCCCTGCTTGCTGGATAATATTGAGATCTGCCATGCCGACCTTCACGATTCGCTGTTCCTCAATCATCATTCATCGGTACTCCTAAGGCGGTAAATATTTTATCGAAGGATTCAGGATCCGGGATAAGGAAAAATTGTCCCTCCACTTCTTGCTGGTCCTCGATGAATGTCGTATCTATTAGCAACGCGGAATCACCCATTTCGCCGAACTGCAGCAGCCCGTAACTCAATATTGCTCCAGCCATATCCATCGCCAGCGCGGGAACGGTCGGCGTCATGGCCAGCGAGGTGAAATCGGCGAGCGAAGACAGATAGGAGCCGGCCAAAATATTACCAATTTCCGAAAGAGCCGACCATTCCATCTCGGAAAACTCCTCCTCGCTCTCCACATGGATTCCCGCAAGACGATGAAGCAGCTTCTTCGCCCCTTCCGGACTGAGGATAAAAAACAGATTTCCGGGAGCATCGCCTTCCACTCGCAAAAAGATGGCTAGAACAATGCACTCCGCTCCTCCAACCTTTTCAGCCACCGCCTCAAAAGGCAGCATTTGAACTTTGGGCACGGCCATGTCAATTGGTTTGTTAAGCAGTCTGGATAAGGCGGTGGCGGCATTCCCAGCGCCGATATTGCCGACTTCCTTTAACACATCCATTTTAAAATCTGCAAAACCTTTGAACAGATCCACTAGTTTAATCCTCTAAACTTTCCAATTGAATGATTTCAGAGCGGTTCAGCACCTCAGACAAGTTCAGCATGACCAGGAGGCGCTCCTCGGAAATGCGGGCGACGCCATGCAAATACTTCGCTTTAATTCCTCCGACCACATCCGGCGGGGAATCGATCACATCGCTGTTCAGATCCATGACATCGTTCGCCGAATCAACGATAAAGCCAACTTCCATCTCATTTACCGCGACAATAATAATTCGGGTCTGATCCGTGTACTCCGTTTCCGGAAGGCCGAAGCGCCCGCGCAAATCAATGACAGGAATGACGACGCCGCGTAAGTTGATGACTCCCTTTACGAACGAGTACGTTTTCGGGACACGGGTTATTGGCATCATGCGCTCGATCGTCTGAACTTTGTCTACCTCAATACCGTATTCTTCCTCACCCAGTTTAAATACGATGACTTTCAATTCCTCTCCCATGGAAAATCCTCCTTTATGGTTATGGCAAGACTCATCCGCCCTGCCTCCCTTGCGTATAGCCTTTACTTAATGAATGCGTTAGGGTCTACAATCAGAGCTACTTGTCCATCACCTAGAATCGTCGCCCCGGCAACACCCTGCACCTGAGGCAAATATTTGCCCAAATTCTTAATGACGATTTCGCTTTGGCCAATGAAATCTTCAATGGTCAATGCCGCCAAGCGTTCGCCCTTACGGATGACGACGATTTCTGTTTCCTCTTCCGCATTTTCATCGAAATCGGCAACCTCGAACAGATTGGCCAAAGACATTAGAGGAATATGAGCGTCCCGGTATGGCACCATCGTATAGCCATGAACGCTGCGAATCTGGTTGCGTTGAATGATGCCCGTTTCCACAATCGATGAAAGGGGTATCGCGTACTTCTCAGACCCAACCTTGATCAGCATCGCAGAAATAATAGATAGCGTAAGCGGTAGCTGAACCGAGAACTTCGTTCCTTTGCCCAGGGTCGAGGTCACGGACACGACGCCGCTTAACGATTCAATCTTGGACCGTACGACATCAAGACCAACGCCGCGTCCGGAAATGTCCGAGATGACTTCAGCCGTACTGAAACCTGCTGCGAACAGCAGCATGTACACCTGTTCGTCCGACATCGTTGCCGCCTCACTCTGTGTAACGATTCCATTCTTCAGCGCTTTGTTCAAAATTTTATCACGGTCAATGCCGCCGCCGTCATCCTCGATTTCGATAAACACATGGTTACCGCTATGGAATGCGCGAAGCTGAACGGTTCCCGTCTCCGGTTTGCCTGCCGCGATCCGCTGTGCAGTCGGCTCGATACCATGATCCACTGCGTTTCTAAGCAAGTGTACGAGAGGATCCCCGATTTCGTCGATGACTGTGCGATCCAGCTCGGTTTCGGCCCCAAGAATCACCAGGTCGATTTTCTTATCCAGCGATTTGGCCACATCTCGAACCATTCGCGGAAAACGGCTGAATACCGTGTCGATCGGAACCATGCGCAGCTTAAGGACAATATTCTGGAGGTCGCTGCCCACGCGGCTCATATGCTCCACCGTTTCGGTCAAATCGGAACGTTTGATTTCATGAGCCAGCTGCTCCAGCCTGGAGCGGTCAATCAGCAATTCGCTGAGCAAGTTCATGAGCACATCCAAACGCTCGATATCAACGCGGATTGTACGAGAAGGAGCTGCTCCGCCGTTTGCTCGGGCACCTGTTTTTGCTTCCGCCTTGGCAGCCGTTTGCGGGGCCTCCGGCTTCACATCGGACGGTGCCGCTGCGGCTGCGGTGGCCGGTGCTTCTGCAGTTCCAGCCGCGGCTGCTTCCTGAACCCCTGAGGAGAGCTGGTTCAGTGTTTCATGATCTAGCGGCATTACTTGCGCCGATTCAATTTCTGAAAGATTGACGATCATGCTCTGCAGCTCAGCTGCATCTTTCTGCGTTATGTAATACAGCGAAAAGCTGCGTTCAAACTTCTCCTGCTCAATCTCTTGTACCGAAGGATGGGATTTAACGACTTCGCCATAGCGCTCGAGCAGGTCGAAAACTAAATAAGCACGGGCGGCTTTTAATTGGCAGTCTTCGCGGATCGCAACCTCAATGTACAGCACCTTGTGGCCTTCAGTGATCGATTGCTCCAGGACGGAGTACTGGAACTCGTCCAGTTGAATGCCAGTGCTAGCCGTCTTAGCAGCAGGAGCTGCCTGCGAGGAAGCCGCACTGTCCGCTCCCCCAGGAATCTCACCTCGTACGATCGCTTGAAGTGAAGTAACAATAGATTGAACATCAGCTTTGCCATCGCCGCCATTCATAATATCCTGAACCATCATTTGCAGGGCATCGAGACTCTTAAATAGAGTGTCAAAAATATAATCCTGCATTTTCAATTTTTCATTACGTACCAGATCAAGCACGTTCTCCATTTGATGCGTAAGCGAGGATAAGTCCTCAAACCCCATCGTAGCAGCCATTCCCTTTAGGGTATGCGCGGAGCGGAAGATAATTTGTACGATGCCGATATCATCCGGCGCTTTTTCCAGTTCTAGCATATTTTCGTTTAATGATTGCAAATGATCGTTGGACTCATCGATAAACATGGATAAATACTGATTCATGTCCATGGTGAGGCACCTCCTCTAAGAGATTCCTTATTTCACTACTTGTACGAGCTTAGGACCTATTTCTTGTAACGGTAAAACATGGCTTACACAATGAAGTTCAATCGCAGAGCGCGGCATGCCGTAAACGACGCATGTCTCCTCGCTTTCGGCGATCGTCGAGGTTACCCCAGCCTCGTACAGTCTCTTCATCGCTCTAGCCCCGTCACTGCCCATTCCTGTCAGCAGCACGATGTGCCTTTTCAAGGAGCTGAGCGGAAGCAATGATTCGTACAACACCTCAACGGATGGCCGGTGGCCATTTCGCTGCTGTTGGCTGTTCAGGGTAATCTTATATCCGTCTGATCCATAAACGACATTCATATGAAACCCGCCAGGCGCAATATATGCGGTACCGGGCAGCAGCTTCATTCCCTCCTCGGCCTCAACGACGCGAAGCTGGCTTAAACTGTCCAAACGCTGTGCAAGCGATTTGGTAAAGTTCGGCGGCATATGCTGCACGATCACAATTGGTGCCGGAAAGTTCCGGGGTATTTTTTCCAACACAGCCTTTAAAGCCTTCGGTCCGCCGGTTGAAGTGCCGATAGCTACGATATCCGTAAAACCGGTCTTGGTATGCTTTTGGGCTGAGGGCTTAGCGCCAGCTTCTTCTTGAGGCCCCGTTACCTGCACTGGGGCTTTGTCCTTCTGAGCCACAAGCTTTTTCGTGCCTTGATCCTGAGCTGCAGGACTGCTTCTTGATACAATTTCTGGATCAGTCCTGTTTGCCTTGCCTCGCTTGTTTGCCGTCTCGGCGCTTGTCTTCCGGGATCGGTCTTGATCGCTCCTCGCTCCGTTCAAGACATCCCGCTCCAGCTTAACGGCACCCGATTTGGGAATTTGCTCTTTGGCAGTAGCCGAAGCGAGAGGCTCCATCCCACGGATGACTGTCATGCGTTCAGGTTTAGGTTTGCTTAACGCTCGTCCAGCCTCGGTATCTGCGCTATGTGTTGTCTTAGCGGCTGATGCTGGCCGGAGAGAATTCAGCTCAGCTTGCGTATGCAATCCCGACTCCCGTGCTGCTTTACGTTCCTTCATCAGCATGGCTGTACGGATCTGTTCATGGAGTTCAAGCTTCACCTGCCTGATATCATGGGAACTCGTTGAAGCAGAGGGTTTTCGAATGAAATCGAAGGCGCCAAGCTCAAGGGCCATGATCGTCTCGCGCATCCCCTGCTCGTTAATGCCCGAAAGCATGATCACGGGAAGCGGCTGGCGCTCCATAATAATCTTTAAAGCATCCAGCCCATTGAGCTCCGGCATTTCCACATCCATTGTGACCAAATCCGGCGAGAGCAGGCCGATTTGCTCAATGGCCTCTCGGCCATTCCGAGCAGTGCCGATCACTTGAAAATCAGGATCCTGCTCAATTAAGTCCGACACGATCTTTCTCATGAATGCCGAATCATCAACCACCATTATCCGGTAAGGCATAGTCCCACCCCTGTTCCTTAATGCAGAATCATTTTGTGCGTTTAAGCCATCTGTGCATAAATCCTTTGATTCCTGTCAAGGTATCCTTTTGCCCCATCTGCGGAACTTCCAAAAATCTCATCGCTAAACGCTGAATATCGCGCGCAGCTACACAGCTAGGAAAAGCGGTTGAAAATGGGAGTTGTTTCTTGACCGCTTGCATCACATGCGGATCGTCATGAATATGTCCAAGCATGGCGATTTCCATATCGAGAAAGCGTTTGGCTACCAGCGACAGCTTATCGGTAACCTGCTTTGCCTCCTGCTGGTTTGCAACCCGGTTAACGACAAGCCGGAACGGCACTTCCTGTTCCATGCCGTGAACGACTTTGATTAATGCATAAGCATCTGTTATCGATGTTGGCTCCGGAGTGGTTACTACAATGCACTCGTCAGCTGCCGTAATGAATTTTACGGTTTCCTTGGACAAGCCTGCACCAGTATCGAAAATGATGTAATCCATCTTCTCCGAAAACTCTTCAATCTGAGCTGTAAAATAGTTCAAGTCGGATTCCGATAAAGTAAACAGGTCCGCCATTCCCGAGCCGCCTGCAATAAAAGGCAGACCGTTTGTTCCAAGCTCGATGATCTCCCCCAAATTCTTCTCGCCTTTTAAGAGATGATACAGATTGTACCTTGCCCTGACGCCCATCAGCACATCGATATTCGCCATCCCGATATCCGCATCAAAGATCAGCACCTTGCGGCCGAGTGTTTTGAGGGCTAAAGCGAAGTTCAAGGTGAAATTGGACTTGCCGACACCGCCCTTGCCGCTGCTAACGGTTAAAATCCGGGCAGAATTTGATCTTGGCGCCAGCCTGTCGTAAGAGCCTTCCAGCTTTGATACAAGCCGTCTAAGAGCCTGGGCCTGGTCATTCATGTTCTTTGCGCTCCAAGGAGCATATTCGTGAACAGGTCATTATTTGCAGACAGTAAATCATCAGGGACATTCTGACCGTTTGTTACATATGACACCTGCATGGGATACTCATGCAGCAAATTATAGATGGGTCCCACGCTTTGCGTTTCGTCTAGCTTCGTAAATATCACCTTCTGGATGCCATATTTGCTAAAGTGCTCGGTAATTTTCATCATATCTCGACTTTTAGAGGTCAAGCTCAACACCAAATAAGTTTCGCTATGCTCAGATGGGCTTAGCAGGCTATGCAGCTCTGCCACATACAGCTCGTTAAGGTAGTTCCTCCCTGCCGTATCCATCAGGATCAAATCGCAATGCTCCAATCGCTGCATGGCCCTTTGTACATCGCCTGGCGATTGAACCACTTCGAGCGGAACGTTTAAAATCGAGGCGTACGTGCGCAGCTGCTCGATCGCAGATATACGATACGTATCCGCCGTAATAAACCCGACCTTCTTGCGAAGGCGAAAAATCTGATCCGCCGCGAGCTTGGCAATGGTCGTTGTTTTGCCGACACCCGTTGGACCTACGATATAAACAACTTTAGTTCCGTCTTGAATCCCTTCGCCAATGCGGTCCTTTAGGAATGTTTGCGCACTGGCTCTGATTATCGCCACAAGCTCTTCATCACTCATCGTTTTCCCGTCGTTTTCCCAGGCTGTAAAGGCTTCATCTACCCATACATCGGCAAGCTCCGGGCTGACTTCTTGCTCGGCGAGCCGCTCTTTTACTTGACTAAGCGGCTCCGGGAGCTCCGGCAGACCTTCTTGGAAACGCGCCAGCTTCGTCATCAGCATTTTCATCTGTTCGATTTCAATGAATAGACGATCTTCCTTCGAACTGCTTAAGGGCGTGGAAGCAGAGCTCATTGAACCAGCTGCACTCGCAGGATTAACGGTGTCTGCGCTTGTCTTGTGGGTTGCTAAACGCAGGAGTTCTTCCTGAGAAAGAGGATCCTCCTCCTTTGCGGCTGCGATGACGGCCGCCGACAAACGGTTGTCCTTAGACGGAAGCTTCTCCTCGTCTGCTGTAGCCACAGGCTGACTATGACCTGTAGCTTGCGACGTCATTGCCGTTGATTTGCGATAAGCCTCCGGTACGGCCCGGGGCACAATCGGCGGGAATGAAGGAGAAGAAGCGACGGGCCGAGAGGGCTTCCCTTTCGGCGCAGTAGCTTCCTTGCTCTCTGATGCGGCAATGACTTCGATTTTTCGCTTCTGGAACATTCCTAGAAATCCGCCGATTTTCAGCTCCTTTGTGCTTAGTATGACGGCATCTTTTCCTAGTTCATCGCGAATTTTCTGCATCGCATCAGGCATAGTGTCGACGATATACCGTTTTACTCTCATAAGTTCACCACTCCGACACTCTGAATTTCGACATTCGGCTCAAGCTCACTATAAGACAGCACCGGTACATCCTGCATCGTCCGTTCCATCACCTGCCGCAAGTACATGCGGATCGTCGGTGACGTGAGAACAATCGGCTGCTGTCCGGATTGAATGAGCCGGTTGATTTGCTCCGTCAGTTTCTGGTAGACCGTTTGAGTAGAAGCTGGATCTAGGGCCAAATAACTGCCCTGATCGGTCTGCTGTACGCTCTCGGCAATTTTCTTCTCGAGCGATGGACCTACGGTAATAACCCTCATCGTCTCGCCTTGCTGCGTATACTGCTGCGTAATCTGTCTGGATAACGCCTGCCGCACATATTCGGTCAATACGTCAGGGTCCTTCGTATAGGTTCCGTAGTCGGCTAACGTTTCAAATATCGTTACCATATCGCGGATCGATATTTTCTCACGCAGCAATTTGGCTAGTACTTTCTGCACATCTCCGATGGTAAGAACCGAAGGAATCAGTTCGTCGACAAGCACAGCATAATTCTCTCTAAGATTATCGACAAGCGCCTTCGTCTCTTGTCTGCCAAGAAGCTCATGAGCATGCTTCTTGATCATTTCCGTCAAATGAGTAGCTACGACGGATGGTGGATCTACCACCGTGTAACCTGATAACTCAGCCCGGTCTTTGGTCGATTCATCAATCCAAAGCGCCGGCAATCCAAAGGCTGGTTCCTGGGTCTCTATACCTGTAATCGTTTCGTCGTCCATCCCAGGACTCATGGCCAAATAGTGATTAAGTAATAATTCACCACGACCCACGATATTTCCTTTTATTTTGATGACATATTCATTCGGTTTTAGTTGAATATTGTCACGAATGCGAATGACGGGTACGACCAGCCCCATTTCCAGGGCACATTGCCGCCTGATCATGATGATTCGGTCTAGCAGATCTCCGCCTTGTCCGGTATCAGCAAGCGGAATCAAACCGTATCCGAATTCAAATTCAATCGGATCAACCTGCAGTAAATTGATAACACTCTCCGGACTGCGTACCTCTTCGATCTCCTGCTCCTCCTCTTCCTGCTCCTGCTCGATTTGACGGCGATCCAGATTTTTCTGCATCCGGTAAGCCGCAAAGCATAACATTCCAGCAAAAGGCAAAGTCGTTATCGGTCCTATCGGAGTAAAAAGTCCTAGCATTGCTATCGTCCCGGCAACAATATAAACCAGCTTCGGATAAGAGAACAGTTGGCCTGTTATATCCTCTGCAAGATTGCCTTCCGACGATGCTCGGGTAACAATCAAACCGGCTGCCGTGGAAATGAGCAGCGCCGGAATCTGGCTGACCAAACCGTCCCCGATCGTAAGCAGTGAATAAGTGGAAAGCGCCTCGCCAAACGGCATTCCATGAATCGACATTCCGATGATAAATCCGCCGATAAGATTAATGAGGAGAATGATGATACTGGCAATGGCGTCACCTTTAACGAATTTGCTCGCCCCGTCCATTGCTCCGTAGAAATCCGACTCTCTTTCGATCTTGCGTCGGCGATCCCTAGCCTGCTGCTCGTTAATCAAGCCGGCATTTAAATCTGCGTCAATACTCATCTGCTTGCCGGGCATCGCATCCAAGGTGAAACGTGCCGCTACTTCCGCCACGCGCTCCGAACCCTTGGTAATGACGATGAACTGCACGACAACTAGAATCAGAAACACGATAAAACCGACGACAGGCTGGCCCTGCGACACCCACGATCCAAATGTCGCAACCACGTCCCCAGCCTTCGCTTGTCCTAAAATCAGCTTCGTTGTCGAAACGTTCAACGCCAGCCGGAACAACGTGGTAATGAGCAGCATCGCCGGAAAGATGGAGAATTGTAATGCCTCCTTTGTGTTCATGGCGACGAGCAGAATCATAAGCGCGACCGATATGTTGATAATGAGAAGAATATCCAGCAGCCAAGTCGGGATCGGAAGAATCATTAGTAGAACGATGCCGATAATTCCTAAAAGTATAAATAAATCCTTAGCCTTCTTCATGGCTCCGCCTCCGATCCCGTCCATTATTTACTCTTACCTTTCATTCTATATACATAAGCCAGCACTTCGGCCACGGCTTGAAACAAATCCGCAGGAATCGTATCCCCGATTTCCGCTCTTTGGAACAATGCACGAGCCAGCGGCTTGTTTTCCATAATAATAACGCCGTGTTCCTTAGCGATCTCTCGAATACGAAGGGCAACGTAGTCCTGACCCTTGGCAACGACTTGTGGAGCATCCATTTCCGAGCCTTCGTATTTCAAGGCAACCGCAAAATGGGTCGGGTTCGTAATAATCACATCCGCTTTAGGAACTTCTTGCATCATACGCTGGAGCGCCATACGGCGCTGTCTTTCACGTATTTTGCCTTTGATCAGCGGATCGCCTTCCATTTTCTTGTACTCATCTTTAATGTCCTGCTTCGACATTCTCAAATTTTTCTCGTGATCATATTTCTGGTACATATAATCAAGTACCGCTAGTACAAATAAAGCGGCGCCAATCTTTAATCCTAGGTTCATCGTCAGCTTCGAAGTAAAGTAAAATGCATCCTCGATCGTGACGTGGCCTAAAGAAGCAATATTGCCCCGTTCTCCCCATATCGTCGTATAGACCAAAAAACCAATGATAGTTAGTTTAAGAACGGACTTTAAAAATTCGACTAACGAACGCATCGAGAAAATTCTTTTGAATCCCTGAATAGGGTCCAGTTTTTTCAACTGCATTTTTAAAGGTTCCCCAGTAAGGAGGAAGCCGACCTGGGCGTAGTTTGCTACGGCAGCCATAACGACCACGATCAACAGCAGAGGCGCCAGAAGCAATAAAATCTGAACGGCGTAGTCCCCAAACATCGTCATGACATTTTCATTCGTTACGTCCATATTCAACCGGTGAAAATATACATCAGAAAAAAGAAGCATCAGCCGTTCCTTCATATATCCCCCAAACATGAGCAGACATAAAAATCCGGATAACAGCACGACTGAACCTGATAAATCCTGACTTTTCGCAATCTGGCCTTTCTTCCGGGCGTCCTGCCGTTTTTTGGGCGTGGCCTTCTCTGTTTTCTCACCGGCAAACAACTGCAGGTCCAGCGTATACCGGAACGACATAACGATCCCCCTATCCTACGTCGGTCTTTGCCCGATCGTACCGAACAAATTATGCAGCGATTTAAACAATACCTGAAACAGATTCTCGAACGCGTAAATCAAGCTGGGGATTAGCAGCAGAAGCATCGCTAGTCCGACCATAATTTTGAGCGGGATCCCAATGACAAAGACGTTAAACTGGGGAGCCGTTCGTGCCAAGAATCCAAGCGCCACATCGGTTATGAAGAGTGCAACAACCAGTGGGGCCGCCAATTGAAACGATAATAAGAATGCTTGGCTAAAGGTTCTGACTAAAAATTCAGAAAGAGTTCCATGATATATTCTCTGAAACAGCTCATTGGACAAAGGCATCCAGTTATAGCTGCGAATGACGGCATCCAGCAAGTAATGATGACCATTCATCGACAGAAATAACAAAGTGGCAATAATGTATTTAAAGTTGCCCAGTACAGGCGCCGAAGCTCCGGTCATCGGATCAATCACGTTCACGATCCCGAATCCCATTTGAATATCGATAAAAGATCCCGCCATCTGAATAACCGTAAAGAGCAATTGGGCCACATATCCCATCAGCAACCCGATCAGCAGCTCGCGAACCACCAATAATAGATAGTTGAGATCGCTTGGAATCGCCTGATTGAAGCCCTGTATAATGACAATCAACAATGCGATCATTGCCGACAAGCCAACTTTGAATATATTAGGAACACCACGTGATGAAAATATCGGAGCTACGACAAAAAATGCTGTCATTCGACAAAAAACAAGTAAAAAAACTGAAATTCCTTGCAGTAAGATCTCCATAATCCTTTTCGCCTAACCGATATAATTAGAAAGATTGTTTAAAATACCGTAAGTGAAATCAACCATAGTCGTCAAAATCCAAGGGCCAAACAATAGCAGGGCAAGCAAAACGGCAATAATTTTAGGAACGAATGCTAGCGTCTGTTCCTGGATTTGTGTCGTCGCCTGGAATATACTCACAATCAGCCCGACCGCCAACCCAATGACAAGCATTGGCGCACTCACCTTCAGCACGGTATAAACCGCTTGTCCGGCCAGCCCGATTATAAAATCCGTATTCATTCCGTCTTCCCCCTATGTTTGATGTAATCTACCCGGATCTGTCCGCCGGAATCCGAAACAAAACCACCGCATTCCGGCTAAGGACTAAAGCTTGCCAGCAACGACTTCACAACGAGATACCAGCCATCAACTAGAACGAATAGCAAAATTTTGAACGGCAGCGATATCATCACTGGAGGCAGCATCATCATCCCCATCGCCATTAGCACGCTCGCCACGACGATATCAATGATCAGAAACGGGATGAATATCATAAAGCCCATTTGGAATGCCGTCTTGAGCTCGCTAATCGCATATGCTGGCACCAATACAGAAATCGGCAAATCCTCGTAACTGGCCGGCTTGGCCGTTTTGGTGTAACTCAGAAATAATTGGAGATCCTTGGGGCGCGTATGCGAGTACATAAATTTCTTCATCGGTACAGCCGCTTTATCCAATGCTTCTGTTTGTGTCAGTTCACCCTTGATATAAGGCTGTAAAGCTACCTCATTAATCGTAGACAATGTCGGGCTCATGACGAATAGAGTCAGAAATAACGCCAATCCGATCAGAACCTGGTTGGGAGGCATTTGCTGCGTTCCCAAAGAGTTACGCACAAATCCAAGTACAATTACGATTCTCGTAAAGCTCGTCATGAGGACAAGTATCGCTGGTGCGATACTTAATACCGTGATGAGCAAAATAATCGAGAGTGAGCTCGTGCCTGGCTGCCCATCCGAATTTCCTATTTGTATTCCGATATCCGGGATCGGATTCACTGGCGCGGCAGAAACGGCCGACACCGTCAGCATACTGCATAACGCTAGCATTAATCCTACAATTAAGACCTTTTTCTTCATGAATTCCTCAACCGATCTGTAGATTGTTCTTCTTTGTCCTGAAGGAGCTCCTCCATTTGCTGCTTCCGAGTAGGCATCTTTCTTAGCTGTGACTGAAATACTTCATGGAACCTTGTCTCGTCTAGTTCCTCTTCCTCTGGAGTAGGTTTGCGAAAACGAGAGACCAGACTTCCTATAACAGAAGCCAGTCCGGGAAATTCAGCCCCCTCTTCTGCAAATGCCTGGTGCAGTAAGACTACCTCTTCCGGATCGCTTATTTTATCGACTAAGGAAATGTCTTCGCCTACGCCGACGAGATAGACATTTCCTCCGATTTCGATAACCTGCAAGGATTTGTTTGGTCCTAGACCGACGGCCCCTAAAATGCGGATCGATCGGCTTTGGGACAAATACCGGTTTCTTTTACCAAGAAATCGAATCAATAATACGATTAAAACAATAATAATAGCCAGCACAAAGATAACCGTTAGCAAGTTACCCCATATATTAATGTCGCTGCCAATCGGCTGGTAATCCGGCTGATTCGAGTTCATCTCTATTTATCCTACAAACCTAAAGTCTTATTGATTGCTTCAATAACCCGGTCGGATTGGAATGGCTTAACGATGAAGTCCTTGGCACCGGCTTGAATCGCGTCGATGACCATCGCCTGTTGACCCATAGCCGAGCACATAATAACTTTTGCATTCGGATCTAGTTGTTTGATTTCTTTGAGCGCGGCAATGCCGTCCATTTCTGGCATCGTAATGTCCATAGTAACAAGGTCCGGCTGAAGCTCCTTAAACTTCTCGACAGCCTGCGCGCCGTCTTGTGCTTCCCCTACAACCTCGAAACCGTTTTTCGTCAAAATGTCGCGGATCATCATTCTCATAAAAGCAGCATCGTCTACGATTAAAATTCGGTTTGCCATTGATTTAAAATCCTCCCTAAACTTCTACTATTGTAATTTTTGAATTCGGTCCCATTGGCTCACAATATCTGTCACACGTACGCCAAAGTTCTCGTCAATGACGACAACTTCGCCTTTGGCAATCAGCTTGTTGTTCACAAGAATATCTACCGGTTCGCCGGCAAGCTTGTCCAGCTCGATAATCGAGCCTTGGGACAATTCTAAAATATCCTTAATTTGCTTCTGGGTCCTTCCTAATTCTACGGTGACTTTAAGGGGTATGTCCATCAGTAAATTTAAATTATTCTCATCCACCTGTCCGTAGGCAGGAGCCCCGAAATTAGCGAATTGCACCGGCTGAACATTTAAGTTACGCCCTTGCATTCCGCCATAATGCTGCGGCTCGTGATATGGCTGTCCTTGCGGCGGCGGATAATAGCCCTGATCCTGCATCGGAGGCATCATTGGAGGCTGCTGAGCAGCGGATGCCGTTGGATGCTGTGCCGGCGGCTGTGTATAAGCAGGCGTCTCTTCAAAGGATGAAGGCATGCTTGCTGGCGCTGGTGCAGAAACTGGTGCCTGCGCTGGTGCTGGAGCTGCTGCAGCCACACTCTCTCTAGAGGTTGATTCTGTAACCGCACCGTTAATCAGGCTGTCTACCATTTCTTTCGAAAACTTGACCGTAAGAAGCTGCATGATTGTCGAATCAATCAAATCTCCGATTGTAAGCCTGAATGAAATTTTAATGAGTGTCTCATCGGGAGGCAGACTTCCCACCCCGGTTCCATTCGACATGTTCAATATATCAACGCCTGGCGGCGAAATATTAACGAACCGATTAAAGATCGTCGACATCGACGTCGCCGAGGAACCCATCATTTGATTCATCGCTTCTTGAACGGCACTGATGTGAATTTCGTTCAATTCTTCTTCAGCCGGATTACCGTCTCCGCCGAGCATAAGATTTGCAATGACTTGTGCGTCCTTTGTCTTAATGATCAGGGAATTGATCCCTTCGAATCCGTCCACATATTGGACATGAATCGCTACATGTGGCTTTGGAAACTCCGTTTCGAATTGTGAACGCGTTATAATAGAAACTTTTGGAGTTGTAATATCTACTTTTTTGTTAAGCAAAGTTGATAAGGCCGTAGCAGCACTGCCAAAAGTAATGTTGCCGATTTCGCCCAAAGCATCTTGCTCGAGCGGTGTCAAGTAATCATCTACCGTCGGTTCGGACGGCGAATCGCTATTTGCCTGCTTAAGCAGAGCGTCAATTTCCTCTTGGGACAAATAATCTTTACTCGTCAAGTTCCTCAACTCCTTCGCTGACAATTTCGTCAATTTGAACGGCGACTCGATCTTTAAGCGTACCCGGACTGCCGATATATTTCAGTTTGTCGCCGACTCTTATGGCGAGCCCGTCATGAACAGGCTTGTTTAGGGAAATCACATCTCCGACAGACAACCCTAAAAATTCTTGAATCGTAAGTTGTGACTCTCCAAGTTCAGCAACGATCGGCAGTTTAGCTTTGTTTACGCGATTGCGAAGAGCATCCACCTCTTCGGGAACACGCGACTTCTTCTGGGATACGAACCAATGATGAACCGAGAGCTTCGGCATGATCGGCTCGATGACAACATGCGGAATACATAAGTTGATCATTCCCGTCGTGTCACCGATTTTAGTACTCAGCGAAATGAGGGCAATCGTCTCGTTAGGCGAAACGATTTGCATAAACTGAGGATTCGTCTCCAATCCTTCCATTCGCGGACTAATGTCAATGACGGTTTTCCAAGCCTCCTGCAGGCTTTCAAAAGCCCGGCTAAAAATTCGTTCCATAATAATTGTCTCAATTTCAGTCAAAGCCCCGATTTTGGACGGGGCCATTCCAATCCCGCCGAGCAGTCTATCCAACATAGCAAATGCGACGTTTGGATGAACTTCGAGCACCATTCTTCCTTCCAATGGCTCTGCTTCGAATATATTAAGAATCGTCATTTTGGGTATAGAACGTATAAATTCATCATAAGGCAGCTGTTCGACTTGAACGACGTTGATTTGGACAAATGTACGGAGCTGCGCTGAAAAATAGGTGGTAAGAAATCTCGCAAAATTCTCGTGAATCCGGGTTAAGCTGCGGATATGATCCTTGGAAAACCTTACCGCCCGTTTAAAATCATAGGCCCGGATTTTCTTCTGCGTTTCTTCCTTTTTCAGTTCCTCTGCATCCATTTCACCAGAAGACAACGCGGCGAGCAGTGCATCGATTTCGTTCTGCGATAATACATCTACCAAACATCTCACCCCCTTCAAGGATTTAATCGATCGATATTGATCTAAATAGCCTGCATAATGAATTCTGTAATATCGATTTGAATCAATTTCCCTTCAGGCAGTGATGTATTGATCAAATTCAACAATTTCGTGCTCAAGTTATCTTTACCCTTAGCGCCGATCAGATCTTCCGGCTTCGTGTCGGCAAGCGTTTTGATAATAATCGGTTTGATTTTGAAATCTTTAATTTTGTCAAAGGATTCCTTGGACGATTCCCGATCCAATTGGAATGCGAAGTTCATAACGACTACATAATTCGGATCCGACAAATTCGTTTTGATTCCGTCCATGGACGATGTAACTTTCACCAGCTCATCCGCTGACAGCTGTGCTGGCTGGCCTACATTTTGTACTGCTGTGTTGACTTCATTGCCTGAGTTAGGCTTAGTCATTTGATTCACAAGCAGGAAAGCTGCCATTACGATTAAAGTGATTGCGAGTAGCATCGTAATTAGCCAAGGCGCCATTTTCTTCATGACTATTCCTCCGTTTGTTGCACTTTAATGGTTGCTGCATGGATACCGATCTCAGTGTAGTATTCATTCACCTTCGCAATAATGTCGGCGGCCTTCTCCAGCACGATCATACGTTTACCCGTAACGAGGGTTACGTATGTATCAGGTGTTTCTTCTACTGTTTCGATCATAATGGCGTTCAACCATGCTTGTGTTCCATTCAAACGTGTTACAGATATCATGTAAACCCTCCATTCGGGAACCGTATTTTAATGATGATACGGAGGAAGGGTTACCCTCCCCCGCTATTTAGCGAATTAACGCTTCAGGTTTACTACTTCTTGCAGCACTTCATCCGAAGTCGTGATGATTCGGGAGTTCGCTTGGAATCCGCGCTGCGCAACGATCATTTCTGTAAATTCACCAGTTAAATCAACGTTGGACATTTCAAGCTGTCCAGAAATGATCGCACCGGTTCCTAATTCAGCGTTGTTTCCTGTCGTTGGCTCCAGTTCATCGATGTTGGCGTTGGGGCTCAAACGGTACAAGTTTCCGCCGATTTTCTCCAAGCCCTCAGGGTTAACCACACGAGCCACCCCAATCGCCTCACCCGCTTCAATTTCGCCATTAGCCATCTTCATCATGATCGTACCATCCTGCGCGATCGTGAAGGCTACTACCTCCTCGTCCAGCGGCTCAAGCGGAGCGCCGTCTGCGCTCCAAACGCGCAATCCATCGGAAGTGACCAGTTGACGAGCAGCATCCAAATGGAAATCCCCTGCTCTGGTCAAAAATGGCACTTCCTGATCTTCACCTAAGGAAACCATGAAGAAGCCGTCCCCATCGATCCGCAAGTCCAGCGGATTGTTCGTTGTCATCGCACTACCGGCCATGTGAAGCGTATCAATGGAGCCGATCGACACGCCAAGTCCGATTTGCTTCGCATTAATGCCGCCCACTCCGTCATCGGTTGGAGCGGTAACACCGGAAACCGTCTGGCTCATAATGTCCTTGAACATGACCCGGCCTGCCTTAAACCCTACCGTATTCACGTTAGCGATATTGTTGCCGATGACGTCAAGTTTAGTTTGAAACCCGCGCATTCCAGATACGCCCGAATACATCGATCTTAACATTTAGTCAATTCCTCCTTGGAACTTTGATTAAGCCACTTCAGTCGGTCGGTGACTTATTGGCTCTCCGTTTCCGGGCCAGCCAGTTAAGAAATAATTATGGCGCTGTCGATTTGCGTGAATACATTGTCTTTCATGCTATTCCCGTCCATGGCAGTAACAACAGTCCGATTATGGACGTTCACGATCAAAGCCATATCTTTTAATAAAATCAGCGAATCTTTGGCGCCTTTTGCCGCCGCATTATCGATAGCCGATTCAATCTGATGTAGCTGTTCCGGATGCAGTTGAATTCCCCGTTGTTCGAGGCGTTTTACAGCATGATTGCTGAAATGAAGCAACCGGTTTTGCAGCATTTCCTCAAACGTTGCATCCTGCGGCTTAGCCGTTCCCGTAGGTTTGGCTTGAGCCAGCGAATTCGGTTGAATTCTTCCAGGATACAAGCTGCCTATGCGGATTGGTTCATTCATGGTGAGTCAGCTCCATCTAAAGAGCTGTTCTGATTATCTGACTGTGCAGATCCCTCTGTATCCGATTCTTCTCCGACAAGATTATCGCCAGGAACTGGCGCTTCATCAATTTCCAGAATATCTGACAGCTTAATTTCCTTGTCGCCAACTTTGGCATACTGGACATTATCCCGAATAACAATTCCCTCGACGATTCCGCTGCCACTCGAGGTGACAGTAGTTTTACCCGTCTGGATATCGTATTCGCCAGTATATTCCGTTTCGATCCAGGATACCCGCTTGCCAATCAATCCCGATACCGTTCCTAAAGATTGGTTCATGACATCAAGCTGTTTAGAAATATTCATTAATTGCTCAACCGACGTGAACGTTGCCATCTGAGCGATGAATTCCTTGTCCTGCAGCGGCTGCATCGGATCCTGATTCTGCAGCTGAGTAATAAGTATCTTCAGGAACTGGTCTTTGCCCAGCGTCTGATTGTCTTCTTGGCTCTTGCTTGTAACGTTCTGTGCTGAATAGCCCGGCCAAGAGACATTTGGGAAATTAGACACGGCTTTTCCTCCTTTCCATTAAACTCTGGCGACAAAGGAACTTCCATAATTCTCTTCCCGAGTTCTCACTTCAGAAATCCAATCATGCCATTCGTCGTTCAAATCTCCCAAAGCTAACAGATCTTCCTCGCGAACTTCGCGACGTTTGTTGTTCTGCTGCTGATGCGCATCGCTGCTATGCTGGCGTCCATCCTGATACATATGGGAGGACAATGAAGAGTTTTGCGTCACTTCCAGCTTGTTTACTTGCAGCCCCTGCGCTTGCAGCGCCGATCTTAACTGCGCCATCTGGCTTTCAAGAGATTCTCTCGCAAAGGCGTGTTCCGTAACAAACTGGGCAATTAACTGTCCGTTTTGCAGGGTGATTCTCACGTCGACCTGGCCAAGATGCTCCGGATATAGAGAAATTCTGGCCTGCGACATACCTTGAAGCTTAATGACTTCGAACTTGTTAACTAGAAACGCTCCCATTTCTTTGCCGAACTGTTCAACAGGCACAGGCACCGCAGGTGCAGCCGGTTTAACAGGAGCTGCAAGGCCGTCTCGCATGGCGAGTTGTCCCGCTGTCACGACATTGCCTGTATGAAGCACATTTCCTAATTCTTCTGCATCAGCTACGCCTGTAGTTTCAGCCGCGCCTGCCACGTGAACTAAGCTTCCTTTGCCCATGTTCTGAGTTGCATGACTCGCCAAAATCGTATGAGCTGTTTGGGAATCAGCGGACTGCTGGTTCGATCTATTCCCGGCCGTCTGGCTGGAAGCATTGCTAACGATCGTTTGAATGCTGTTTTCCAGAATGGATGCCCAATTGGCATTCGCTGTATTTCCTCCGCTCGGCTGATCAAGTGTTAGGTTTGCTGCTTGACGCGCACCAAGGACTTGCTGCAGCACTTCCAGCAACTGCTGGGACGGCAGAGTCGAAGAGTTAGCCCCACTTAGCTGGCCGGAAGTATTCATCAACTGTACCAATGCATCTTGAATCGCAAAGCGCATTGTCTCTGGATGCTGGGCTAGAACTGAAATCTGAGCGCCGTCAGTTCCATTGACAACTGCAGCATCGCCGTGTGCTGGCTCAGTAATCAACTGTACTCCTTGCAGCCATGCCTGAAGCACAAACAATAAAGAAGGGTCCTTCTCCATGGCCTGATCCAGCTCGTCCAACTGCCCTAACAATCCGTTGATCACCGCTTGCAGATTCAGAAGCTCGGCATCAGCCGCCTGCTGCTCGTCCGAATTCGTTAATCCTACTAACCCTAAAGATTGCAGAGGAGCTCCTGCTTCAGCGGATGCAGCATTTCCAAGCAGCATGGCTACTAGAGTCTGGTCAAATGCTTGGCCAGCAGCCTGGCTTCCGCCCGCTTTGCCGTTTGCAGATACCATTATTCCAGCGGCAGCATTTCCTGCGGATAAGTTGGATATAAATTGACTCATTTTATATTCACCTCCTTTCCCCAAGAAAACGTGTTACTTCACCTAATAAATTATTTGCTTACAAGCTTATTCAAAATTTTAGCGGTAAGCTCTTCATCTTCTTTCGTCATGGCCGCCAGAATTTTGGACCTTGTTCCATCGTCTACGGCATTCAAAATTTTCAACGCTTTATCCGGACTGATTTTGTGTGTCTGGATAATCAGCTTGGAAGCTGCGTCTGCCGACATCCCTGCAAAGGTTTGACCTAGCTGCTTATCATCCAGCCCTGCTGTAGAAGCCGCGGCTTGAGCTGAGGACTCGGCATCCTTTTTCAGCCTGGACTGCAAAGCGGCAATCGCCATGTCATCAGCAGGCTTCGCATCCTTAAGCAGGATTGAAATATCCGCCGCCTTGGCAGGATCCATTTTTTCGAGAATGGCTACTTTGCTCTCATTATTCATTAAGCTGAGCATTTGCAGCGTTTCTTCTATGGTTAATTTCTCTAAAATGGCTGCCGCCTTGCTGGGACTCATCTGCGCGTAAAGCTGGGACAGCTTCTTGACTTCTTTCTGGTAGGCCTCATCTTTAGCGGTCTCTTCCTTCTCGATCGCTTCCGCTAAAGCAGCATCCAGTTGAGCCTGAAGCTGCTTTACTTTATCCTCCTGCGCTGTTGCCTGGCGGTTCGCTTCTTCCAGTTCCGCATCCTTTTGAGCAACTTGATCCTTCAATTCCTTAACAGTCGCTTCTGTGCTCTCAGCCTGCTTCTTGGCTTCATCTTCCTCTTTATCCCCCGCTGTCTCGACACCCTCGGGGTCCGGCACAAAATTCCTTACAATCGGTATTTTGTTGCCAAAATCGATCATCGCTGCCCGGACGTTCATATTAAACAACGTCAGAAGAACTGCCAGCAGGACAACTGTAAATAATATTGGCGTCACGAAGAACAAAAATCTAGCAAATCCACTGCCCGAATCCAAATCTTCTTCTAAATCCGCCTGCGCCATTCCATTCCCTCCTTCGCAAACCCATCGCTGATGCCCGTGTTACTCCTTACCGGGCTTTCATGGCAAACCGGACCGTAGCTATTTCGTCCAGTTCGTTTTGTTCCCGAAGAAGCATTTCGTGCTGATATTTGTGTTTAGCCTTTTCTTTTGCCTTGAGCCAGACTTTCTCATCCAGCATTTTACCGTTCAACACGGCCTTCTTCTTCTCAACATTTGCTTCTGCACGCCGGATGTCGCCTAGCTTGCTTTCAATGCAATTCTCCAAATAATCCATATAAAGCTGCAATTCCTGAAGTTTGATCATCGATGCTTTATTCCCCATTGCAGACTGAATGGCCGTGAAGGTTCGCACCTTATCCTCCTCCAGCAATTCGAGGGAGCGCTGCTCCGCCTGCAACTGGCCGACGGCAGCGGATAACATCCATTCAGCCTGCGTCTTCTGATTGGACTTCAAATCGACAACTTTCTGGTAGACGTAACGGAACTTCATCCTCTACTCGTCATCTCCTCGCAAATTCAGCAATTAAACGTTCCTGTACTTCAGACAATGTGGATTTCTCGTTCACCTTCTGCTTGGTAAAGCTCCAAATGCTATCGATATATTTCAGAGCCTCGTCAATTTCATCGTTTGAACCCTGCTGATATGCTCCGATGTTAATCAGATCCTCAGAATCTCTGTACACGGACAGCAATCGTTTTAGATTCTCCGCTGCCTCGCTCTGCTCTTCCGGCACGATATCCTTCATGACGCGGCTGATGCTTGCCAAAATATCAATCGCAGGGAAATGGCCCTTATTTGCGATATTCCGATTAAGCACGATATGTCCGTCCAAAATCCCCCTCACCGCATCCGCGATAGGCTCGTTCATATCATCCCCGTCGACAAGCACGGTGTAGAATGCCGTAATTGAACCGGACGGCCCCGTTCCCGCACGCTCCATAAGCTTCGGCAAAGCTGCGAATACCGACGGGGTATACCCTCTCATCGCAGGCGGCTCGCCTACGGCGAGTCCAACCTCGCGCAGCGCCATAGCGTACCGGGTTACGGAATCCATCATCAGCATGACATTCAGACCACGGTCACGGAAATATTCAGCAATGGTCGTAGCGATCAGAGCGCCCTTCATCCGAATCAACGCCGGCTGGTCGGAGGTTGCAACGATAACGACGGATCGCTCCAAGCCTTCCGGGCCGAGATCGCGTTCAATAAAATCCAGAACCTCGCGACCACGTTCGCCGATAAGCGCAATCACGTTGACATCGGCCGAGGTGTTGCGGGCGATCATGCCCATCAGCGTACTTTTACCGACCCCCGAGCCGGCAAAAATACCAACGCGCTGTCCTTTGCCAATCGTAAGCAACCCGTCGATGGCTCTAACACCAATGCTGATCGGCTGGGCGACGCGAGGCCGGGTCAGCGGATTCATCGGCTTGTTATATGTGGAATAGTGACCCATTCGGGCTGGGATCAACGAGCCGTCCAGCGGTTCGCCAAGTCCATCAAGCACTTTCCCGAGCAGCTCTGAGCCGACCTGCACAGTTAAAGGCTTCCCTGTACCAACCACGTCACAGCCCGGACCGATCGACTGCAGCTCCCCGAGAGGCATAAGCAGTACTTTATTGTCCCGGAAACCAACAACCTCGGCTCTAAGCGGCTCCGAGGATTTACTCGGATAAATATAGCAAAGGTCGCCGATGCTCGCATCCGGTCCCTCGGATTCAACCATCAATCCAATAACTTGCGTCACTTTGCCATTAATTCGTATCGGGTCCATATGCCTTAGATGGTCTATATATTTCGCTGCATCAAGTTTCATCATGAGCTTGTCCCCGGGTAGTCTTCATTATCGAGTGAAATCCGCAGAAGTTCCTTTTTGATTTCGGCAAGCTGTGTATCGATTCTAGCGTCGACACTTCCGAAAGAGGAACGAATCACGCAGCC
This sequence comes from Paenibacillus woosongensis, assembly GCF_030122845.1. NCBI lineage: Bacteria > Bacillati > Bacillota > Bacilli > Caryophanales > Paenibacillaceae > Paenibacillus > Paenibacillus woosongensis. The sequence goes on along the minus strand of NZ_CP126084.1, from coordinate 2,375,576 downwards.
TCGGTCCTGAACTGTCGCATCGGGTAAAATCTGAAGTTCAGCTTGCGAATCGATGACTAGGCTGAGTTCTTCACGCGCCGCCTGAACAAAAGCAAATTGAGCCGGCGAGACGCAGAGCGTGATTACGCCCTGCTCTCTTTTTCTGGACAAGCTTCTCTTGACGAGATCCAGCACATAGTCCGGTTCCAGGCCTAATTGCTTATCGATCACTTTCTCCGCAATCGAGCAGCTCAGTTCAACAACGAACGGTTCGGCTTCCTGAATAATCCGTTCTTTTTCCAAATAAGCCTGCTCCAGCACAGCGCTCGCCTCGCTCATCATCTGCTCTATTGTTGCCTTAAGCGACTGCTCCGCCTGCTGCTTGCCTTCTTCATATCCTTGATTAAACCCCTCCGATTTGAGGGCCTCGATCAAATGTTCATCCTGCTCTCGTTGCTCCTGCCACCATGCTTCGATCTGGAGCTTGGCTTCGGCAAGCATATTCTCCGCTTGCTCCGAGGCTTCCCGGATTTGCCGTTCGGCGAATTCTTTAGCATCGCTGAGCATTTGCCGCCTTGCCTCTTCAGCCGCTATATCTTCAGCGGAAATCGTCTGAATCGGAGCCTCAGAATTGTCATCATCTAATTGTTGATCCTGGGGGGATTCATATGCCTTTCCCAGATTCAATTGTTTGAGAATGTCGACCGGTACATATTGGGACACCTTAATCAAATTAGACAATGATGTCATCTCCTCCGCCGCGGGCTATAATGATCTCTCCGGCTTCTTCCAATCTGCGGATCGTTGCTACAATGCGAGTTTGAGCTTCTTCCACATCACGAAGCCGCACAGGCCCCATATATTCCATTTCTTCCTTGAAAGTATCCGACATGCGTTTGGACATGTTGCGGAATACCGCTTCACGAACTTCCTCACTGGCCACTTTAAGCGCAAGCTGCAAATCGGAATTCTCGATATCGCGAATAATCCGCTGAATCGAACGGTTATCGATATTGACGATATCTTCAAATACGAACATCCGCTTTTTGATCTCTTCTGCGAGCTCAGGATCCTGAATTTCAAGGGAATCCAAAATCGTTCTCTCCGTACCGCGGTCGACCCCATTCAAAATTTGAACGATCGATTCGATACCGCCAGCACTTGTATAGTCCTGCGTTACGGTCGCCGATAGCTTCTGCTCCAGCACCCGTTCTACTTGGGAAATAACCTCTGGAGAAGTGCTGTCCATCACAGCGATTCTCCGGGCCACATCCGCCTGTTTCTCCTGCGGCAGCGAAGAAAGAATCGCTGCTGCTTGCTCAAACTGCAGGTATGACAATACGAGCGCAATCGTCTGAGCGTTCTCATTCTGGATAAAGTTCAATATTTGATTAGGATCCGCCTTGCGGGCAAAATCAAAGGGTCTGACTTGCAGCGTTGCCGTCAAGCGATTAATGATTTCGAAGGCTTTGGTGGAACCCAATGCTTTCTCCAGAATTTCTTTGGCATAATTAATGCCCCCTTGCGTGATATATTCTTGAGCAAGGCAAATCTGATGAAATTCTGCCATAATCATTTCTTTTTCGCTGCTGTCCACTTTACGGACGTTAGCGATTTCGAGCGTCAGCTGCTCTATCTCATCATCACGTAAATGCTTGAATATTTGCGCTGACACCTCGGGACCGAGCGTTATCAGCAAAATAGCCGCCTTTTGTTTTCCGGTAAGACCAGAAGTCATCGTTTTTGACACTACGTTCACCTCTACTCGTCTGCCAGCCAGGTACGCAGCAGGTTAACAAATTCATCCGGCTTCTTCTTCGCCAGCGTTTCGAGCTGTTTACGCACTTGACTTTCGTTCGTAATAGTATCCAAGTTGATCGACGGGAATTCCGGAGGTAAAGGCAGCGGCAGCTCTTCTTCCTCTTCTTCCTCTTTTTTGCGGCGACGGAACACAAGTGCTCCAATCCCAGCTCCAACTAACAGAACAGCGATCGCCCCTCCCCATACCCATGGGTTAGATAAGGCAAGGCCGGCAGCTTTTTCTTCCGATCCATGAAAAGTTTGTGAGAAAACAGCAACTTTTTGCTGGAGTTCAGCGTCTGTATAAGTAGTACCTGAATCGGCAAGATAAGATCTGACGATATTCGCTAATATGTTCTCAATTGCATCCTGGGTGGCTTGATCCAAAGAATCTTGTCCAACAGGTGGTTCAACTGCTACATTAATGGTTAAATCTTTAACAACATAAGGACTCGCTACGATGTCCTTCGTTATACGGTTGACCTCATAGTTTATCGTGGAAGAGGATTCTTCGGAACTCACTCCGGTACCGCTGCCGTCAGCAGGATAACCCGGTACGTCTTCAGTTCCGGTGCCAGGAATTCCGCTATCCGGATTGCCTTGGCCGGTATAGCTTTTCTGAATTCTTTGAGCACTGATCTCAATTCCCCGCATATTTTCGGTATCAACGGGGGTAACAAGATTATTTTTCTCAATAATTTGATCGAAATTAAGCGTTGACGCTACTAGAACCTCGATTTTATCAGGCCCTGTCAACTTGGAAAGAAACTGTTTAACGCTTCGGCTTACATCACTTTCAAACTTCTTCTGTAGAGCCATATTCTCCTGGACAGCGGTCGTAAGAGAACCGAGATTGCCTCCTTGCCCCGTAGGCAAAAGTACGGTGTCATCACTCGAGGTGATGGTAATATTCTCGATCGGCAGGTTAGGTATGGATGTCTTCACAAGGTTGAAGTATCCATCCACTGCTTCCTGATTTGGACGATATCCCGGTTTGAAGCCGATGACGATCGAAGCGGATGCCTTCTGCTGTTCTTCCGGACTGGCGAATACATTTTCCTCCGGCAAGTTAATCAGGACCTTGGCATCTTGTACACCCTTCATACGCTTCAACAGCTGCTCCACTTCACCATTGAGTGCGCTTCTGTATTTCACGCTGAATTCATTGTCCGTCATACCGATAAGGGAAGAACTCTCGTTAAAAGCTTCCCAGCCGATAGAGCCGTTTTTCACGATACCCTGCGAGCCTACGTCCACTTTCACGCGAGACGCTTCCTTGCTAGGCACGGAAATGCTAGTTCCATCCGCGCTTAATTGATAAGGAATACCGCTTGATTCAAGGTGATTCATGATGCCCGCAGCATCTGTAGAATCCAAATTCGTAAAGGCTACTTCATATTCCGTTTTAGAAAACTGAATCGTCAACAATATTACTGCCAATAAAATGATCGCTATCGTCGATATTAATAGCGTTTTTTGCTTACTGCTGAAATTATTCCAATATCCGGTCAATCGATCCCGGTATTGGGCGATTCTCTCATTCACAATGTCACCTCATCTACAGCTTGCTAGTTTCATTAAATTTGCGTACGCATAATCTCTTGATAAGCTTCGATCACTTTGTTCCGTACTTGCGTAGTGAGCTGCAAACTTAACAGCGCTTGCTCTGAGGCGATCATAACCTGATCAACATTCGCTTGACCAAGGAGAAACTGCTCATTGACTCGTTGTACATTGTTTTCTTGTGCGGCTACTCCGTTCAGCGCATCAGTCAAATATGAACTGAAATTTTTAATCGCTTCTGAAGGAGATGTTACTGTTGGTTTGACCGGTTCTGTTGCGGCCTCTAACCTTTGAATCGTATTCAGACTAATATTGTTTTGGATCAATTCTTCCCAACTCCTGACTGCTTCAATTTGACTGGTTATTTACCGATTTGCAAGGCCTTTGAAATCATGGCTTTACTGGCGTTCAGTGCGGTGACGTTGGCCTCGTAGGACCGCGTGGCCGAAATCATGTCTACCATTTCCTTCATCAAATCTACGTTTGGCATGTAGACATAGCCTTCGCCGTCAGCGTCGGGATGCGTCGGATCGTATACCGGCTTGAATGGCGTTTGATCTTCCGTGATTTGAGTAATCTTTACCCCCTGGCTAATGGGTTTCTTGCCCATTAACGAATCCAGTGTCGTACCAAAATCGGTTTTGTTGGGTGCCATGACAACCGTCTTCCGCCGATATGGGATCGGCTGGCCATTTTCCATGCTGGCGCGCGTTGTTCGGGCATTGGCGATATTGGAGGAGATAACGTCCATACGAAGGCGCTGCGCTGTTAGTGCTGAAGAACTAATACTGAAACTGTCGCTGATTTTCAAAGCTTATTATCTCCCTTCTGTAGCCACGCGCTTCATTTTGATTTGATAATTCAACTGTTCTATGTACGTGTCGTACCTAAGTTTATTTTCCGCAAGCAAACTCATCTCGCTATCGATGTCCACGTTATTCAGGTTGTTGTTCATTGCTGTTCTGTCATCGACCACGATTCTGGGCTCCGGTACATTCCCTGACGAACCTATGACAAAGTGCCTATAATCGGTCCGATTTCCCCGGAGAGCAGGCATTCCGCCGTTCAACTCATTCTGCAACAAGGTCTCGAAAGATACGTTCGAACGCTTGAAATAAGGGGTATCCACGTTCGCTATATTATCTGCTATCACTTGCTGCCTAGTACTGGCAGCCTGAATCGCGTTTTCGAGCCTTTGAAAGCCTACGCCATTTAGTAGCTGCATCTTCCTATCCCCCTTAATTGATTAAATTTCTTCATTTTCATTCTCGACTTACAACTAATTCCACACAAATTCGCAAATTCCTCTTTTTTTCGACAATAAACCGTTTCGATAGTCTTTCTATTGTCCTATTTGGTCAAAAAACAGCTTAATGTCATATATCCTAAGTTTCAAGCAGATTCGACATTATTACAATAAGAAAAAAGCCCTATCTTTACAGATTTTAACGATTAATTATGCATTTTTTGAATAATTTTCAATATTTTTATGAAAAATCGGCATTTTTAGGTATGACCTTATGCCGATTATACTTGTCGGAAAAAGAAGAAAAGCCGCCGCCCCAATTTCGTGGGACTAACGGCCTCAAATGGCTTTCTTATGCGGTTTAGGAAGATGTCCGGAGTTATAAAATAAATTGACTGAGATCGCGATCCTGGGCGATATCGCCTAGTTTCTCGCGTACATACTCCGGAGTGATCGTCATTTTTTCAAGCGTAAGCTCTGGCGCCTCGAATGATAAATCCTCCAGCAGCTTTTCTAGAATGGTATGCAGGCGTCTTGCTCCGATATTCTCGGTATTGGCATTGACAGATGCGGCAATTTGAGCGATTTCTGCAATCGCCTCAGTGGAAAAATCTATTTCAATGTCTTCCGTGCGCAGCAGCTCGGTGTATTGCTTCGTCAATGCATTTTTAGGCTCAGTAAGTATCGAAACGAAGTCCTCTTGGGACAAACTGTTCAGCTCAACCCGAATCGGGAATCTCCCCTGAAGCTCAGGGATCAGATCCGAAGGTTTAGCCACGTGGAATGCGCCGGCAGCAATAAACAAAATATAGTCGGTTTTTACAGGTCCATATTTAGTCATCACCGTCGATCCTTCAACGATCGGCAAAATATCCCTCTGCACACCTTCGCGGGACACATCCGGCCCTGAGCCGCCGCCTCCGCGGCTGGCTACTTTATCAATCTCGTCGATAAAAATTATCCCGGACTGTTCGGCACGGGCAACCGCCTCTTGGACGAGGTCGTCATGGTCAATGAGTTTGCCCGCCTCTTCCTGTGTAAGCACTTTACGCGCCTCCTTGACCGTTAGCTTACGCTTCTTCGTACGCTTCGGAAGGAAGTTTCCGAACATCTCCTGCATATTCATTCCCATCTGGTCATTGCCTTGACCAGCAAACATATCCAGCATGTTCGGCGCCGTATCTTCCACTTCAATTTCAACCGTATTCTCTTCCATTTGTCCCGCAGCCAGCTTGGCTCGAACCTGGCGCCGCTGCTCGGCTAGCGAGCTATCTTCCTGCGCCTCTTCCGCCGACGGTGTCTCGCTCGCATGCTGGTTTCCAAACAGCATTTCAAACGGATTTCGGTTGTTCTTGGCTTTATGGCTGGAAGGCACAAGAATTTGTACCAGCCTTTCATTGGCTAGTTCCTCAGCCCTATCTTTTACTTTTTCGGTACGCTCTAGCTTCACCGTGCGAATCGCAGTCTCAATCAAATCGCGAACCATAGATTCTACGTCTCTGCCGACATACCCGACCTCGGTAAACTTCGTAGCCTCCACTTTAATGAAAGGAGCCCCGACCAGCTTCGCAAGCCGCCGTGCAATCTCTGTCTTTCCGACACCTGTGGGTCCGATCATCAAAATGTTCTTGGGCACGATTTCATCCTGCACCTCTTCGCTGAGAAGACTGCGGCGGTAACGGTTGCGCAAAGCGACTGCAACAGATTTCTTCGCTTGCTTCTGTCCCACGATATACTTATCCAGCTCAGAAACGATTTGTCTTGGTGTTAATTGAGAATTCGTCATGAGTATCCTCCTTTTGAAGGGTATTTTTGACTTTGCCACGAAAAAAAGTCCGGTTGGCCGGACAGTAGAGCCGATGGCAGCCTGTTCCCGGCATAGCTTCTTGGCACGGAAACAGGCGCACATCAAAGTTCTTCGACAATGATATTATTGTTCGTATACACGCAGATTTCAGAAGCGACCAGCAGCGATTCACGCGCAATGTCCTTTGCCTCCAATTGAGCCGCATGACGCTTTAGCGCACGGGCAGCAGACAAAGCAAAATTGCCTCCTGAGCCGATCGCCAGGACATCGTCATCCGGTTCAATGATTTCGCCCCCGCCGGAGATCAGGAGCATGCCTGTTTTGTCCATAACGATCATCAGGGCTTCCAATTTGCGGAGCACCCGATCCTGGCGCCAATCCTTCGCCAGCTCTACAGCGGCGCGCTGGAGATTGCCGTGATGCTCCTCCAGCTTGGCCTCAAACTTCTCAAATAGAGTAATGGCATCGGCCACAGAGCCGGCAAAACCGGCCAAAACCTGACCCCTGTACAGGCGGCGGACCTTCTTGGCCGTCTGCTTCATCACGACGCTTTCGCCAAACGTGACCTGACCGTCGCCCGCAATAGCTCCTTGGCCATTGTGGCGAACAGCACATATGGTCGTTGCATGAAAAGTAGGAATCATTACAATCCATCTCCTCTGTTTAGGGGTACCCGTATATCATTGTATGATGCGCTATACAGGACGATACTTCCTAAGAATCAGCCTTGTAAGCGGGAATCAGTAATGAACGTCTTTAAACTGTCCAATGCCCGGTGGGCAAGCGCTTCGTTCTTCTCCGCCTTTTTACGGTAACGGGTGTCCAGCTTCGGGAATAAACCGAAATTGGCATTCATCGGCTGAAAATGCTTGAAGTCAGCCGTCGTGATGTATCTGGCCATGCTTCCTAACGTTGTATCCTCAGGGAACACGATGCCGTCCTGCTCATTTACCGCCAGCGCAGCATTGATCCCAGCAACCAGCCCCGAGGCCGCAGACTCGACATACCCCTCTACACCGGTCATCTGCCCCGCAAAGAACAGCCTTGGCCGCTCTTTCAGCTGATACGTCGGCTCAAGCAGCTTTGGCGAGTTAATAAATGTATTGCGGTGCATGACGCCGTAACGGACAAATTCAGCATTCTCCAAGCCTGGAATCATCGAGAATACCCGTTTTTGCTCTCCCCATTTCAAATGAGTTTGAAATCCCACCAAATTGTACAGCGTTCCCGCCGCATTATCCTGACGCAGTTGAACGACCGCGTGCGGGAGCTTGCCGTCATGAGGATTCACGAGTCCTACCGGCTTCATCGGCCCAAATAAAGCCGTCTGCTTTCCCTTTCGCATCATAATTTCGATCGGCATGCAGCCATCGAAATAGATTTCCTTCTCGAACTCTTTCAATTCGGCGACTTCCGCGTGAATAAGAGCTTCGTAGAACGCATCGAATTCCGCTTCCGTCATCGGGCAATTCAAGTAAGCCGCTTCTCCCTTATCGTATCGCGAAGCCAGGTAAACTTTATTCATATCGATGGAGTCCTTCTCCACGATCGGCGCAGCAGCATCGTAGAAGTAGAAATAATCCTCGCCGGTCAAACGCTTGATCTGCTCCGATAACGCCGGAGAAGTCAGCGGCCCCGTGGCGATGATTACGATTCCGTCCTCCGGGATTTCCTGTATTTCTTCATTAATAACCTCGACCAGCGGATGTTCGCGCAGCGTTCGGGTAATCTCGCCTGAGAAGCCGTCTCTGTCAACCGCCAAGGCGCCTCCCGCGGGAACGGCATTGCGGTCTGCCGCTCCAATGACCAGTGAATCCAGCATGCGCATCTCTTCTTTGAGGACGCCTACGGCATTAGTCAGGCTGTTGGCCCGCAAAGAATTGCTGCAAACTAGTTCGGCAAATTTATCCGTATGGTGAGCCGGCGTCTTCCGGACAGGACGCATTTCATATAATCTTACAGGGATGCCGCGCTTAGCGAGCTGCCAAGCGGCCTCGCTTCCGGCAAGCCCTGCTCCAACAACAGTTACTCTCTTTGATTGCTCCACTCTAATTACCCCCTAATGTGTTTCAGTAGGCCTGTTCTAGTTGTCGTCTATTCATCGGAGGTATCTTCATTCTCCTCGATCGGCTCCGCGTGATCGCAAGCCGTGCACTGCAGCTTGCCTCCTTGCTTGTTGCGCTTCTCAACGAGCAGCCCTCCGCATTTCGGGCAAGGCTTCGGGGATGGCCTATCCCAGGACACAAAATCGCATTCCGGATACCGGTTACACCCGAAAAATATCCTTCCTTTCTTGCTTCGCCGTTCCACGACATGGCCTTCTTTGCATTTCGGACACGTCACACCGATGTCCTTGATAATCGGCTTAGTATTCCGGCAGTCCGGGAAACCGGAGCAAGCGAGGAATTTGCCGAAACGCCCCAATTTATATACGAGCGGCTTGCCGCATTTCTCGCAAATTTCATCGGAAACTTCATCTTCGATTTCGATTTCCTTCATTTCTTCTTCAGCGACTTCGAGCCGCTTCTCAAACGATTCATAGAAATCGCTCAGTACGCGGACCCAATCCTCGGAACCTTCCTCCACATGATCGAGATCTTCTTCCATGTGCGCGGTAAACTCCACATCCAGAATTTCCGGAAAAAACTGCTCCATCTGCTCAATGATTAGTTCCCCGAGTTCGGTAGGCATGAACTTCTTGTCTTCAATCGCTACATAACCGCGCTTCTGGATCGTCTCCAGGGTAGGCGCGTACGTACTAGGTCGTCCGATCCCCAGCTCCTCGAGCGTTTTTACCAAGCGTGCTTCCGTGTATCTTGGCGGCGGCTGGGTAAAATGCTGCTTTGGTTCAATTCCCTCGGTTTGCAGCTGGTCGCCAACCGCAAGCGGAGGCAAATATTTATCATCATCGGTTGTTCCATCGTCATTGCCTTCCACGTACACCTTCATAAAGCCGTGAAAGCGGATTTTCGAGCCAACAGCACGGAACGTCACGTCTCCTGCAGCGATGTCCACGGAAAGAGTATCCAGTACAGCAGAGGACATCTGACTCGCCATAAAGCGTTCCCAAATCAATTTATACAAACGATACTGGTCGCGGCTCATAAAGGACTTTACGGATTCCGGGTCGCGAAGCACGGAGGTAGGACGTATCGCCTCGTGCGCGTCCTGGGAGCCGGCCGCTTTCTTCGAATACTGCCTTGGCGTTTCGGGCGCATATTTCTCGCCGTATTTATCCAGAATATATTCCTTCGCTTCCGTTTGCGCAGACTCGGCGATCCGCGTAGAGTCGGTACGCATGTAAGTAATGAGACCTACGGTCCCCTCTTTGCCCAAATCTACTCCTTCGTACAGCTGCTGAGCAACCGACATCGTCTTAGCCGCACGGAAATTCAGCTTGCGGGCCGCTTCCTGCTGCAGAGAACTCGTCGTAAACGGAGCTGCTGGATGGCGGAGACGCTCTCTCTCTTTCACCTCTGAAACCGCAAATGCGGCACCCTCGATCGATTTCAAAATGCCATTTACCTGTTCTTCATTGTTCAGCTCTAGCTTCTCTCCGCGAAGCTGGTGGAACTTCGCTTCGAACGAAGATTCTCCCGTCTTGAGCTTGGCCGTTATGCTCCAATATTCCTCCGGAACGAATGCGGAAATCTCGTTCTCCCGGTCCATGATAATTTTGACGGCGACCGATTGAACTCTTCCCGCCGACAGGCCTTTCTTAACCTTCTTCCATAGCAAGGGACTGATCTTGTAGCCAACGAGCCGGTCGAGAATCCGCCGTGCTTGCTGGGCATTTACGAGATCCATATTGATTTTGCGCGGAGTCTTGAACGCATCCTTGACCGCCTGCTTCGTAATTTCATTGAATACGACACGGCAGGTTTCCGTTTCATCCATATCTAGCGCATGAGCCAAGTGCCAAGCTATCGCTTCCCCTTCGCGATCAGGGTCAGCCGCGAGGTAAATTTTCTTTACCTTTTTACTGGCATCCTTCAATTCCTTCAATACAGAACCCTTACCACGGATTGTTATATACTTTGGACTGAAGTCATTCTCTACTTCAACCCCAATTTGGCTCTTGGGCAAATCGCGAACATGTCCCATTGAAGCTTTCACGATGTATTTGCTGCCTAAGTATTTGCCAATCGTTTTCGCCTTGGCAGGCGATTCCACGATGACGAGTGAATCCGCCACAGGGTCATCCTCCTCTCAAACATTACAAACTAATAAGCTTTATACAAGTCATATAGTCATATTTTATGAACCACTCTCAACAAGGAATGGACTATATTACCTTATAAACAGAACCAGGCAGTTGGACTACTGCTTTTTTCATGATTAAAGATAACAGAACTGAATGTAAATGTCCAAATTCCCATTCCGTCTTCATCAGCAGTTCATCAAATGTAGAAATATCCTGCTCCAACATATGGTATATGCGGCGCTGCTCATCTGTCAACTCGTCGTTTGATCCGATTTCTTCCTCCTTTTCCTCTAAATTAGACAGCAAGACATCATATTCCTCTAAAATATCTTGTGCATCGGTAACCATTTTAGCCCCTTGCCGGATTAGGCCGAGCGTTCCACGGCTTTTGGGCGAGGTGATCTGCCCTGGAACGGCAAATACGTCGCGACCGGCCTCCAGCGCAGCATCAGCCGTAATTAACGAGCCGCTGCGGACATCCGCCTCCACGACAACTGTTCCATATGTTAATCCGGCAATAATTCGGTTGCGCTGCGGAAATAATCCGGGATGTCCTGGCGTACCGATCGGATATTCTGACAAAATCAGCCCCTGTTCACCGATCATTTGGTATAAAGAAGCATTTTCCGGGGGATAAATGACATCTATCGCCGTCCCGAGCACGGCCACCGTCCTGCCCCCGGAGCGCAGTGCTGCCTCATGACAACACGCGTCAATCCCTTTGGCCAGCCCGCTAACGACAACCATGCCCCGGCGGCAAAGCGCCGTGGTTAACTCCGTGCAAACTTTCCGGCCATAAGCCGTAGGAAGACGAGTGCCAACCACCGCAATGGAAGGTAGGGCAAGCAGCTTCATATCCCCTATGCCATATAAAACCCAGGGGGGCCGAACGCTTTCCTTCATTAATAAGGGATACAGAGGGTCGAAGATCGTCAGCGTACTTATCCTCTTGCGATCCAACTGCTCAAGCCTTTCCTCGATCCAGCTTTTTGTTAGTATCTTCGATAGCCTCAAGGCGATTTCCGCCCCAAGGCCCCGCTCCATCCAATCCGTGGCGGTAAAATCCAAAGCATGGACCCAATTTTCGTCCCGGCTCAATATATGCTCAATCCGCTTCCAGCCGAGCCCCTCGCTTTCGTGCAACCCAATAAGTATCGACCGCTTGTCCAATTCCTGCTCCTCCCGTCAAATAAGTGTTTAACCGAAAAAAAGCAAAAAAAGCAACCCTCTAGCCGTTCTGGCCAAGAAGGTTGCTTACCTTATCAATTATTATAACAGAGATCTATTAATGTGTCGTGCAGAGATTAAGAATGCCGCGCTCTTCGAGCACGCTTACCAGCGTAGAGCCCATTTCTGAAGGCGTAGGCGCGACCTTGATGCCGCATTCCTCCAGCTTGGCAATCTTCTCCTTCGCCGTTCCCTTCCCTCCGGAAATGATCGCGCCGGCATGGCCCATCCGTTTCCCTGGAGGCGCCGTTACGCCGCCGATGAATCCGACAACCGGCTTCGTCATATTGTCGCGAATCCATTCCGCTGCTTCTTCCTCGGCCGTTCCGCCGATTTCTCCAATCATAATGACAGCATGCGTGTTGTCATCTTCATTAAAACGGCGCAAAATATCGATGAACTCCGAACCTTTAACAGGGTCGCCCCCGATCCCTACCGCCGAAGACTGGCCAATACCCCGGGTAGTCAGCTGATGAACCGCTTCGTAGGTAAGCGTTCCACTTCGCGATACTACGCCGACATGGCCCGGCATATGGATGTACCCCGGCATAATTCCGATTTTGCACTCTCCAGGCGTAATAACGCCAGGACAGTTCGGCCCGATCAAGACGGTCTTCTTCCCTTCCATATAACGAGAAACCTTGACCATATCGAGCACAGGAATGCCTTCTGTAATACAAATTACTAGCTCCATCTCCGCCTCGACAGCTTCAAGGATCGAGTCTGCAGCAAACGCCGGCGGTACATAAATAACGCTTGCCGTTGCCCCAGTAGCTTCCTTTGCTTCCTTTACGGTATTGAACACCGGAAGGCTTACCGTTTCGCCGCTCTCCAGCGTGATATCCACCTTCGTTCCGCCCTTGCCTGGCGAAGTGCCGCCAACCATTTGCGTACCGTAATCCAAGGCGCCTTTTGCATGGAACAGGGCGGTTTTTCCGGTAATCCCCTGTGTAATCACTTTTGTATTTTTATCGACCAAAATACTCATCGTTCGAGCCTCCTCTAATATGGATTGGAAGATTAGATTATGATACTAGTTCGACGATCTTCTGAGCACCGTCGGCCATGGAATCGGCAGAGACGATCGCAAGACCCGAATTCGCCAAAATATTCTTCCCGAGCTCGACGTTCGTTCCTTCCAGCCGGACAACAAGCGGACGATTAAGACCCACTTGCTTCGCAGCCTCAACGATTCCCGAAGCGATGACATCGCATTTCATGATGCCGCCAAAAATATTGACGAAAATACCTTTGACTTTCGCATCGGACAAAATGATTTTGAAAGCTTCCGTGACTTTCTCTGCGGTTGCGCCGCCCCCTACGTCGAGGAAGTTGGCAGGATCGCCGCCGTAATATTTAATAATATCCATCGTCGCCATCGCCAGGCCTGCGCCGTTGACCATGCAGCCGATATTGCCATCCAGGGCGATATAGCTCAAGTCGTATTTTGAGGCTTCGATTTCCTTCTCATCTTCTTCTTCAAGATCGCGAAGCGCCAAAATATCCTTCTGGCGGAACAACGCGTTGGAATCAAAGTTCAGCTTGGCATCAAGCGCCATCACTTGGCCGTCGCCCGTAACAACAAGCGGGTTGATTTCTGCGATGGAGCAGTCTTTATCCACAAATGCTTCATACAACGCCAGCATGAATTGAGCCGCTTTGTTCACCAGCTCATTCGGAATATTAATAGCATACGCCAGTCTGCGAGCCTGGAACGGCTGCAAGCCGATAGCTGGATCAACGATTTCCTTGAAAATTTTCTCCGGTGTAGCCGCAGCTACCTCCTCAATTTCCGTACCGCCTTCTTCCGAAGCCATCAGTACGACGCGTCCCGTTGCCCGGTCGACAACAACGCCGACATAATATTCCTTCTTAATGTCGCAACCTTGCTCAATCAACAGGCGTTTTACTTCCTTGCCCTCAGGCCCCGTCTGATGTGTTACGAGTACCTTGCCGAGAATTTCTTCGGCATATGCCCGCACTTCATCCAAATTCTTCGCAACCTTGACGCCACCGGCCTTCCCCCGGCCTCCAGCGTGGATTTGGGCTTTGACCACGACGACTCCGCTGCCCAGTTCTTCAGCTGCTTTTACGGCTTCATCCACCGTAAAGGCAACTTGTCCCTTCGGCACGGCTACCCCGTATTGCTTCAGGACTTCTTTTCCTTGATATTCATGGATATTCATTCGTAGAATCCTCCTATCAACAGGCGGTAATTAAGGTGAACATATGAAACCCAGTACATTGTACCATGTTTTTAAAACGCTTTCCTTAAAAATTCATTCTTTATACACAACTTTTTTATATCGTTTCCATCTAATTTTGATATGGATCATGTTCTGGGTCGCTCCATTTTCAGGAATTCCGCTGGATTTCCCCCTTCCTTCACATAGCTGATAAAATACGAACTTTCGGCAAATTGAGTCAAATTCCCCGCCTCGCTTTATCCAGGTAAAATATATCATATCGAGATAGATCGGCCTCTATCCCGATAATATTAAGCCAATTTTTATTGTGTAACTTTTTTAATAGCGAGCCACAACAAAGCAATTGCTGCAACGCCCGTTTATTGACTTTTCGTGGATTTCCTTCTAAAATACGGTCATGCGACGATGGAAAGTTGAGGAAGCACCCTTTTCCCACACTGCATTTAGGCATGTCATGCCTAATGCCGCAATGAGAGAAAGGGGTGTTTGTTTATTATGTACGGTAAATTGTATAGCGCATGTCTATACGGGATAGACGGAAGATTAATCGAGGTCGAAGTCGATTTGTCAAACGGCATTCCGCATACGATGATTGTCGGCTTGCCGGACTCCGCTGTGCGAGAGGCTGTTGAACGGGTGAGAGCCGCGATCAAAAATTGCGGCTATGCCTTCCCCCTTCAGCGGGTAACGATCAATCTGGCGCCAGCCGATCTGCGCAAAGAAGGCTCCGCCTTTGATCTAGCGATCGCGCTTGGCATACTATCTGCGAGCAAGCAGATTGTATTGCCTGCAAACGAACGGCTCCTGATGATCGGAGAGCTCTCTCTCGATGGCCTGCTTCGCCCCGTCTCCGGCGTCATTTCTATGGTTGATTTGGCCAAACGGCAAGGCTTTGATGCCGTGCTTCTTCCCTGGGAGAATACGGAGGAAGCAATGCTGCTAGGCGGAATTTCAATTTACGGCTTGAAACATTTAAACGAATTATCGCCTGTTGAAAATGTGCACTCCAAACCGCATTGTCCTTCGGCCCAGACGAAGGAAGGCCCGCTTGTTATATCATCGTTTGCCCACTTAAAATGCTCCAGCAACGAGACAAGCCGTCCGTCCCATACACCGGGCCTCTTGACGGAGGACTACAGCGATGTCTTGGGACAGCTGCACGCCAAGCGGGCCATGACAATTGCTGCCGCGGGAAAGCATAATATTATGCTCATCGGACCGCCAGGCACCGGCAAAACGATGCTAATCCGCCGCCTCCCCTCCATTCTGCCTGAGTTAAGCCAAGATGAAGCGCTGGAGGTGACGAAAATCTACAGCTCCGCAGGGAAATTCAAAGGAGCGGAATCCACACTAATACGCAGCAGACCTTTTCGCTCGCCTCATCATACGATTTCGGCGGCGGGACTCGTCGGCGGCGGCGGCATCCCGCGGGCTGGGGAGGTCAGTCTGGCTCATCACGGGGTTCTGTTTCTCGACGAGCTGCCGGAGTTTGCCCGCAATGCCCTGGAGGTGCTGCGCCAGCCGCTGGAGGAACGAAAAGTTACGATTAGCCGGAGCCGGGCAGCCTTCACTTTCCCAGCAAATTTTCAGCTGGCGGTTTCACTAAATCCTTGTCCGTGCGGATTTTTTGGAGGCCAGCCGCCGCTCCCTCGCTGCACCTGCAGCCCCTATAGGGTAGCTCAATACCGGGAGCGCATTTCCGGCCCTCTGCTGGATCGTATCGACATGCATGTTGAAGTTCCACTACCGGCAAATTGGCTGAACGATAAACAGCCCCTTAGCTCGGAAGAAATGAGAAAGGCAGTGCTTTATGCACAGGAGCTGCAGCAGCAGCGTTACAAAGGGCTGGAGATCTCCAGAAATAGCGAGCTAAGCGGCAAACTGCTGCGGAAATATGCGAGGTTGAACCGGGAAGCAGTGCAGCTGCTGGAAGCCACTTTTCAATCAATCGGCCTCAGTATGCGCGCCTACGACCGTATCATCAAGCTGTCCCGCACGATCGCGGATTTGGAAGGGGCAGACTGTATTTCTGCTGGTCATGTCGCCGAAGCGATTCAGTACCGCCAGCTTGATCATAGAATCGCCGATGCGAATGGATAAATCGGTTTATCCATAAATAAAACATAGCCTTGCCGTCTTCAGAAGGGTTCGAGGAATCTGATCTCTCACCGATGCTATGACAGCAAGGCTATATGGTTTTCATTCTGTGAGACAAAGCAAGCTGCCGATAAATGCGTTCTAGCTTCATAGATGTTTAAGGGCCGCAAGAGGCGGTCTTATTAGAAAGCAGCGGAGATGTGCTCAATGGAAATCATCTCATCCCCTCTCATCTGCACGGCTAGAACGTCGAAGCGAACCTGCTCGTTATATTGCTGTGTCCTATGCAGATATACGGCAGCAGTCTCTCTGATTTGCTTCATTTTACGAGGTGTGATAGATTCCGCCGGCGTCCCGAACTGTTCATTATGTACGCTTCGGCTTCTCACTTCTATGATTACAATTACACCCTCTTGTTTTGCGATGATGTCGATTTCTCCTGAACGGCAGCGCCAATTGCGCTCAAGCAGCTCGTAACCTCGTTCCTGCAAATAGCGGGCTCCGGCTTCCTCGGCCAATCGGCCTCTTGCCTTTCTTCCATCCAAAGGGCGTATGCGCTTGCCATTTGGGTCAATATTCATGGGAAATCCCCTTCTCCGCCATTTTATCTGAACGGTATATAAAGCTAAGTATTTCGGCTACCAGCGTGTACAGCTCTGGAGGAATCTGCTGATCCAGATCCAGTTTGGAGAGTACTTCTACAAGTGCGGCATCCTCCTGTACGGGCACGCCGTGCTCCTTGGCCTTCTCCAGTATTTGATCGGCCAGATAGCCGCTCCCTTTGGCCGCGACGACCGGCGCGTCGCTTTGGGATGGATCGTATTTGAGGGCGACGGCTTTTCTGATTTGGTAGGGGCGCTGATCTTCGCTGCTCTCACTCATATCCGATAATCCACCCCTTTATAGGTCGTCGGCGTATACGAAAACGGGGAACCCGGCTCATTTGCGCCCATCGTTTCAGGTTCTACGGAAGGCAGAAGGCCGCTTTTCAGGGATACCAGCTGGTAACCGGCTGTTTGCAGCGCCTCTTGAACCTCCTCCTCCCTGGACTCGAGAAACTGGCCCGTCGTCTCCGCTTCGGCATAAATTTTCAGCATGACCTTCTTGTCCAGCACCTGGACGTCCAGCATGATCAAGCCAAGCGATTTCATTTGCAGATCGAACCAGAGCCGGCAATTGGCCGCATCCAGCTCCCCTTTGCGGCCGCGGCGTGATTCGATATGAACGGCCGCTGTCTGTTCGCCATCCTCCCCAATGAAGGGCAGAAACAGCGTCACCTGTGCAAAAGGCGCAGTACGATCCGTATTCAGCAGCAGCTGCTGTCCAGTCAGCTGATGAACGAGCTGGCGGGCGGCCTCCTGCAGCGGTGCCGGCACGTCGTCCGCAGCGAGCAATTGCAGCAGTACGCCCTTCAGCGTCTCGCGGGCCGCCGCCTCTGGCAGAACGCCGGCCTGCTGCGCAACGGCCGCGCCATGCGCCTGCGCCCCGGGCGCGGCCTGGCCTGCGCCGCCCGCGGCTGCGCCCGTGCTGGCGGCCTGCAGCGTACCGCTGGCCGCCTCGCCGCGTAGCGCCGCCGCAGGCGCATGGTCCGGCGCGGCCGCAGGCGCGCTGCCGGCCTGCCCGCTGCCGCCTGGCGCCTCCGCGCCTCCGGCGGCAGCCCGCTGCGCCGCGCCTGCGGCTGGCGGCGCCTCCTGCGCGCTGCTTGGCGCAGCGCGCAGCACTTGCTGCTCGTGCTCCGCACCGAGCAGCTTGAGCACGCGTCCCACCCACGGCTCCGCCTCGGGGGCGGGACGCGTCAGCAGCGCGGGCGAAGGCCCTGCGGGCACTTCGCCTTGCGCTTGCGCCTGCGCTGCAGGCGCCGCTGCTGCCGCAGGCATAGCGGCGGCCGTGCCGGCTGCGGCGGCCGGGCTCTGCTGCGGCGCGCTGCTTGCCGCGCCGCGCTCCGCCGCAGCTGCTCCGCCTGGCGGCGATATCGCGGCGCGCAGCTCTTGCAGCACCTGCTGCAGCTTGCCTACCAGCGCTTCAGCAGATGACCCTGCGTTTGGCATTGCAGCCTGTCCACCCTGCGCCGCTTGCCCAGCTGGTAATCCGCCTGACGGGCTGCCAGCCGTTGCCGCCGCCGCATGAGCCGAAAACGACGAAGCATTGCCATCATGAGCCTGGCCTGACACAGCATTGCCTGTTTGAGCAGAAGGTTGGCCAGCCCACGCCTGCCCCTGCGCTTGAGCCGGTACCGCTCGATTTCCAGCTGCCTCCTTGGCCCCATTCCCTTCCGCCGAACGCACTAAATTACTGAGCAATTCCTCCAGCGTGGTTAACAGCTCGTGCAACGGCGGGCCGAAAACAGCCTGGTGCAGTCCCGCCACCGTCTCTCCGGTCAAAGGAAGTCCCCGTCCCAGTGCAATTCCCGCTGCTTGAATCCATTCCGACATCGGCACGGCTTGCGGTTTATGTAAAGTTAACTGCTGAAGCGTGTGCAGACTCTCTTTCGTTAAAGGCAGGCCGCTAGCCCGCATCATCTGCACCAGCTCGCGGTTTGCCGCCGTATCCTCCAGGCCCATAGCGGCCAGGGCGTTCGCTAAAGAAGCAGCGGACATCGGTGCCGCCGTGTTGGATCCGACAGGTTTTAATACGGCCAACCCGTCAGCTGACGGCTGCTGAACCTGCAGCAGCGTCGTTTCTCCTTGGCGAAGCGGCGTCTCCAGAGCGGCGTGAAGCTTCACGCCCTGCACCTGTATGACCGCTTCCTGTCCATCCTCCGAGACACTTAGCACAGTCCCTCTTACGATTTGCCCCGTTTTAAGTTCTAACGCCCGCGGTTCTCCCGGCCGGGAATCTCCCATAAGACTGCGCATCAGCGGTCCGATATTCATGAGCATCCTCCTGTATTTACATCAATGATACGGAAAACCCGCCTTACTCAAGACGGGTCTAGTAAGAAGCGAAAAACGTTGTTCAGTGCGCTTACTTTTAGAGAAGCTTACTTGCCTTTAAAACAACGTCTGTTCCTGTACGAATAAATTGCGCATAAAGCTCTTGCGATGCATGGGTGTCGGGCCAAGAGCCTGTAACCGCTCCCGATGCAGCTTAGTCGCATAACCTTTATGCGCGGCAATGCCGTATTCCGGATATCGAACATCCCACTCGCCTTCGCACAGTCGATCTCGAGTTACTTTGGCCACGATCGAGGCCGCGGCGATAGACTGGCTTACCGCATCCCCTTTGATCACCGCCAGCTGCTCGATATCGACGTCGACCTTCTCCGCATCGATGAGAAGAAAATCCGGCTTAATTGCAAGCTGCTCCACCGCCTGCTTCATTGCCAGGCGCGTTGCCTGCTTGATATTAAGACGGTCAATTGTTTCCGCATCGATGAATCCCGTGCCTACGGCCAGCGCTTCTTTCATAATCATATCGAATAATTTCTCGCGCTTTTTTGCAGTCAGCTTCTTGGAATCATTAACTTCTTCTAATATTAATCCATGCGGTAAAATAACTGCTGCAGCGACGACATCACCGAACAGACAGCCCCGACCGACCTCGTCGATTCCCGCAACATACTGGAACGAGCGCTGCCAATATTCTTTTTCATAAGTTAGTAAATCACTCATTATGCCTCCTTGTATTTGCAAACCCACCGTCCCAACAATACAACAAATCACATAAGCAAATTCCGTTCCGTGTAAGGGTATATCAGTAATATCGGAAATTGCGCTTCAATTATATAGACTTTAGGCAAAATAAAAGGCCGGGGCACTTCTCCCGGCCTGACATAAATTTAAGTTTGGATAAGGAGCAGGATTATCGATGAAAGGCAAAGACAAGTGCTAATCAGCATTAAGAACATGACCGTTTGCTGGTGGGTAAGACCCGCCCGCAGCAAGCGATAATGCACCTGGCTCGCATCCGCCTCGTAAATGGACTTTCCTTGCAGGAACCGTTTGATCACAACAAAGATATTGTCGAATATCGGCACGCCAAGCGCCAATACAGGTATAAAGAGCGATAGTACCGTAGCTTGCTTAAATGCCCCATCCAGCGCGATTACCGCTAATATGAAGCCAAGAAACGTCGCCCCGGCATCCCCCATGAAGATTTTGGCCGGTGGCTTGTTGTAGCGCAGATAAGCCAGCGTTACTCCGACAAGGGTGATTGCCATGATGGCAGAAGTCGACTGTCCTTTGGTTAAAGCAACGATAAACAGGGTAATGGCAGAAATGGCCGATAGCCCGCCGGCCAGCCCGTCCAGGCCATCCGAGAAATTAATGACCGTCGTTACTCCGAAAATCCATAGAATCGTCAGAAGAAACTGCAATATGCCCGGCAGCACCACATATTCTCCGGAAAAAGGGTTGAAAAAACCTGTAAACGAAATGCCCGACGCATATACGATCACGGCTGCCGATACTTGAACGATCAGCTTGGGAAGAGCCGGAAAATCCTTGCCTTTCGTCTTGTACCAATCATCGAGCGTGCCGATAATCAGCAGCAATACTCCGCCGATAAATATCGCCAGCGTCTCCATGTTGAATTCTCTGCCGACAGCTAAATATGTAACAAAAAAGCCAATGAAAATAACATAGCTTGCCGTAAGCGGAATCGGCTCCCGGTGCAGCTTGCGCTCCACATCCTTCCGGGGTTTATCTACGAAATCGAGTCGAAAAGCCAATCTCCCAAACGGAGGAATAAGCAAATATACGATAAGAAACGACATGATTAACGAAATTACGTATATAATGATCAACACCACCATCAAGTATAATCAACAAGATTATACAATCTTAACGGAGGATTGTCGATATTTCTAGGTAACTCGCTGCCCCGGCAGACCGTACTGCGCATCTAACAAAATAACCGCCTTCCCTTGTTGAAAGACGGTCTAAGCATGGATTCAGTATGGGGACTCCAGGGAATATCTTCCTAGCTTTCCGGCCCGAAGCTCGCGCAATAACACGCTGGAAGCTTTCTCAAGATCCACCCTTCCGCCGCTGACCAGACAGCCGCGCTTACGTCCTACGGCTTCCATCACGGCCACGATTTCATCCGGATTCTCAAAATCCCGCGGGGCCTCTTCGAGTTCGAATCGTTCAGCGAGCGGCTCCCAGTAATACTTCGCTAAATATTTTACCGCAAAAAAGGCAATATCCTCAATGTTCAGAATTTCTTCACGGATCGCTCCAGTCATTGCCAAACGGTAACCCACGTTCTGATCCTCAAATTTCGGCCACAATATACCCGGCGTATCCAGCAGCTCCATCTCCGTGCCTACCTTGATCCACTGCTGTCCCTTGGTAATGCCCGGCCGATCCCCGGTCGCCGCAATATTTCGCCCGGCCATCCGGTTGATCAGCGTAGATTTGCCGACGTTTGGAATTCCAACGATCAGCGCCCGGATCGCTCGTGGATTTACGCCCTTAGCCAGCTGCTTCTCGATCTTATCCTGAAGCAGTTCTCTGGCCATGGCCGGAATTTCTTTGACGCCCTGGCCTGTGGAAGCATCTATAGCCACAGCGGCATAGCCTTCTTGCTTAAAATAATCAATCCATTCGCGCGTAACCGCCGGGTCTGCCAAATCCGCTTTGTTGAGCAGGATCATCCGCGGCTTGCCCTGCAGTATGTCGTCAATCATCGGATTGCGGCTAGACAAAGGCAGTCTCGCATCCACCAGTTCTATTGCGACGTCGATCAGCTTCAGCTTCTCCTGAATCTGACGGCGCGCTCTCGTCATATGTCCGGGAAACCACTGTATCGTCATGTCATCACCTCAGTTCCCGTTGCTCCCGCTTTCGGGCATTCATTTATGCTTAATCACTTTAATATCCTTCAAAGGCCAGAACACGAGATCCGCTCTCCCTACAATATCCTTGTAGGGTACGAAGCCGATTCGGCGGCTATCCGTACTGTTGGAGCGGTTATCTCCAAGCACGAAGATATGACCCTCCGGAACCGTGCTCTCTGGAACGAATTCATTCGGGAAATTTCCTTCTGTATTATAAAGCTGATTATTGTTATGCTTCTCATTTACGACATCTTTAATGTAAGTTTCGTCTACGACTTCCCCGTTCACCATAACCGTATCGCCTTCGACCTGAACCGTATCGCCAGGAACGCCGATGACCCGTTTAATGAAATCACGGCCCTGCGAAGGTACATGGAATACGACGACCTCGCCGTGCTTTGGTCCACGGATGTCATAAAGAATTTTGTTAACGATGATTCTCTCGCTTGTATGAAAGTTGGGCTGCATCGACTCTCCATCCACAATAAAAGGAGCAAACAACAGCCAACGGATGACAAGAACCAGTACGACAGCAATTACTATCGCTTTTAGCCACTCCAAAGCCTCGTTTTTTTCTTTACTTGGCGGATCCTGCGCAGCGCCCGATTGACCCGTTTCCGATTGAAATTGCTGTTCCATAGTTCGCAACCTCACTTTGTCATGGAATATGTAGCGTGACGACAGTCAGAAGAAATAGTAAAGGGGCTTGAATAATACAAGCCCCCCCTTGATCGTTAACAAATTAACGACGCACTTCTTTAATTCTAGCTGCTTTACCGCGCAGTTCACGAAGATAGTATAGCTTCGCACGACGCACTTTACCACGGCGAGCCACTTCGATTTTATCGAGTTTCGGGGAATGAAGCGGGAAAGTTCTTTCCACGCCAACACCGTTAGAAATTTTACGAACTGTAAAAGTTTCACTGATTCCGCCGCCACGACGCTTAATTACAACACCTTCAAACAGCTGGATACGCTCACGAGATCCCTCGATAACCTTAACGAACACTTTCAAAGTGTCACCGGAACGAAAGCTCGGAATATCTTTGCGAAGTTGTTCTTGCGTAATCGCTTGTACGATATTCATCTATGACTCCCTCCTTCCACTCAGGTGTTCTTGCCTCTTCCGGAGAACCCATTGTTCTCCCTCATCATCCGCAGAGGACCACCGAATTCACAACAAGAAGAATTTTATCACATTTAACCAGCGTTAGCAAGTTAAATTAAGAGCTTCTGACACCTTAATCAATAAGGATAGTTTCTGCATTTTTAAATAGGACAAGCCACTTTCATTCACTAAATAAAATTGTAGAGGATTCTAACCTATCGCTTGTATTTTTTATTCATTATTGACCTTTACCTTATCCTAAACTGAAATTCTTCATTTCTATATTTGTGTAATCTTTAATGTTGTTCGGCTCGCTCTTCCAAAGAAGTTAGATTTAATGCAATGGCTTTTCCTTGAATTCGTCGAGCCAATAATTATAATATTCATTCTCCCAAGTTGTCCCATCGTAGTATTCAACCTCTTTTACACAAGAAAGGACAGTTTTAATTCCTAGGTTCTCATGAATAGACCAACCTTTGCCTTTACCGAATGTAGCATTCGTTACTATGTTAACATTCTCCGCATATCCTTCATAAGCATAATCGCCTTCAGATGAGTATTGATTTCTGATTTTCACCGGTAATCCATTAGAATCAAATCCCAAACTAACAACCACCATATTCTTAACTGTCTTATTAGATTTGTTTCTAACTATTACTTGAATCATATCAGGATACAACGCTTTATATTCGGTACTCTGGATTGTAATACTTGCTTTTTCTACAATAACCTCTTGTTTATTTTTTGCTTCTTGCATCTTTATTTTTCTTTCATTTTCAATTTGCTCTTCTTTTTTCTTTTCATAGACAGATTTTTTTGCGATTAAATCAGAATCATTTTGCATGACGCTTAATCCTTGATTTATTTCATTTAGTGCTTCTTCAAATTTATTATTGGAAGCGGCTTTTTCAGCATTTTTAAGAATAATATTCTTATATTCACTCGAAGATTTTTCAATTAAATCGTTCGCAATTTCATAATTCTTGGAATCATCCTCTGAAACTTTTTTTAATTCAACAAGTGCATCTTTAATATTATTACTTTTTATTAGTTCATTACCTGCTTTAAATGCTATTCTGGAATCATTTAAAGAGATTATTTTATTCTGAACTTCAGAAACTTTAGAAGTAAGTAATTTCGTTTTCTCTATAGTATTTATTTTGCTTATGGCATTATCAAAATTAATTTTCTCATTTTCAAAATCTTGCTGGATTTTAATGAGGTCCGATTCAAGATATGTTTCCACCTCAGTTTCCCTTTTTGTGTTTCCTTTGATTTCCTTATTGTAAATATCTATTGCATCCTTATAACTACTTTCTTGAATAGATTTCTTAAATGTATGTATAGGATTGCTATTAACCAAATATAGTACACCTGCAACCAAAATAACTACAGCTAATGAACTTGATAAATATAACCATTTTCTGTTCTTCAAAGAAAACATTTTCCGATTATTATTACTAACACCGATTTTTGACCCGCACTTGTTACAGAATAAACTTTCATCAGATAACTCATGACCACAATTATTGCATTTTGTCATGTACTACAATCCCTCCAACCTAATATTTTCCATTATCATATCACTTACGACAAATTAGGTCTATGGAATTATGCAAATAACAGAGTAGTAGTCCATAGAAACTATTTTAATGTAGCGATCATGACTTTAGAATTCTTCTTTTTTCTATTTTTTCAGTTCATATAAATGGAGTATGTTGCAGCCCCTCATTTTGTCATTGAGATGATGGGTATATTTATTAATATGTTTAAAATATGAATTAGTTAATGTAATTCTCATTGTCACTTCTCCTTCTCCTAAACGCATAGGATTATCGTTCCGACACATCGCATTTAAAAAAGTGAATGGTCACTCGTTTGCCGACAATATTTCAACATTCGTGTAATGTGATTAAGTTGAAACACTTTAATTGTAATATCTTGAATTTCTGGTTGTTCGGTTGCTTCCTTTATCGTTTTGACAGAAAAGCAGATACTTGTTGACGGTATTATTCGTTGCGCTTCCATATTGAGAAGTTCCTCTTTGGCGGTAAACTGCTGAATTTCGTCCAGTGATCGCTTATACCAATCTAAGGCATAAGATGAAACGTTCTTTACTCCGCAATAAAATCCTTTGATGCAAATTTAAGTAAAAAAAAAATCACACCCTTCTGGATTTAATAATCCCTTAGGTTGTGATTTGCAAGTGCAAAAATGAGTCTCGGGTTGACCGCTATATAAAGTTACCTTTAGATAGTGACCTAAACCCTTAATGTAAAGGATTAATCGGAGTAGCGGGATTCGAACCCACGGCCTCACCCACCCCAAGGGTGCGCGCTACCTGACTGCGCCATACCCCGATTGGATTAATATATGTATATGACAGGGTTAAGCAATGAAGACCTGAACCTAGTAAAATCCCCTCATACATGAGAAATATTAACATACTTCACAGGTTAATGTCCAGTATGCATACAGCCCTAAAGACAAAGAGCGTTTGCAGTGACCATTCTCACTGTAAACGCTCTTATTATGGTCGGACTTATCACCCTATCATCAATCATATGGCAAGTTCTCGTTCAATAATTCAAATTCCGCGTCTATGGGGTCAATTAAGTATTCACTTAACATTCAAGTACCTCCTTCGCTGCAAAAGCTAATTCCGGCGGCCGGCGTAAAATTCAAGGATATCGTCTACCGTCAGCATACGATCGTCTTCTCTTTTTCCATGATCTTGAGACTGCTGTTGCTCATTCTGCTCTGTCTGTTCCATGAAGCTCTGCCTCCCAAACGAATAATCGTGATTAGGTGCCTCTAGTTATTTAACCAGAAGCTTCAACCCTGAAACAGTACTGCCCCATCATATGATTTGTTTTCCAGTAAGAAATATACGTGCATATTCATCATATTCGGCATTCGGCAAACAAGTGTCAGTCCTGCATAAAAAATTAATGAATTGTTTACTTTTTCTAAACCTTTTCCATACCTGGTTTCATATACAATAGAGTGGCAAGTTATTGAAAAGGGAGAGTCATTATGCATCGGTTTAAGAAATATGCTTTGATTTCGCTAGCCTTCATCATCATCCTTTACGCTGTGGCTGTAGCCAATCCAGGTACCGTCCTCTCGCGCAAAGCCTGCAGCTCTTGGAGCTTGGTCAAGGATCAAGCTTTTGTAATGACTCACCCTCGTCAGGACGGCAGCCAGAAGCTTCCGGCCAATTTCTTGATCCAGCCCGGCACCGCCGAGCAGGTTCCTGTTCTTATGTATCATTACATTACGCCACAGGCCAACAACGATCAACCGGACAACAATTCGATCATCACCCTGGAAGCCTTCGAGGAAAATATGAATTACTTGCACGAGCAAGGTTACTATACGGCGACTATGGAGGAATTGGAGCAGTATGTGCTTGGCAAAACGTCCCTGCCTGCCAAAACCGTAGTAATTACGTTCGACGATGGCTACCAGAACAACTATATTTATGCTTATCCTATTTTGAAAAAATACGGCTTCCAGGCGACCATCTTCGTCATCGGCAGCAGAATACAGCAAGAGACATCGCCATTTGATCCGGCCAAAAAGAGCTTCCTCTCCTTTGAGGAAATCAAGGCCTCTTCTGACGTATTTGAATACCACAGCCACACGTATGACCTGCATCACAAAGGGTTTAAGAAATGCGGGCTGGATTATGCCACGGGATTAGATACAAAAAGCCTGACGGCCGATATCGCCAAAATGAAGGAACTTGGCATCGACAGTCCGTATTTTGCCTACCCTTTCGGCGAGAAAAGCACGCAAATGGTTTATTCGCTGCAAGAAAACAATTACCGGATGGCCTTTACCGTCCTCCAGGGCTTCGTTAAACCCGGCGATTCTCTCATGAGGCTCAATCGCCTTACGGTGACCACGGCAACCGATTTTGCGGAGCTGTTGCAAGGCGGGCATTAAGAGAAAATGTTGATCAGCGTTCTTTCCAAGAATACAAAACCACGATCAACCGCCAATTTACAATACAAAATGACCCTCGCCGCTGGCGAGGGTTTTTTCGGATGTTTTCTCCATTAAATTTCTATTCCTCATGCTCCGCTTGGATTTCATCCAGCCATTTCTGATCCTTTGGCGTAAGCTCGGCATGCTCCAGCAAATCGGGACGGCGCAGCCATGTTCTGCGCAGCGCCTCTTTCCGGCGCCAATCCGCTACGTTCGCATGATGTCCGCTAAGCAGAATATCCGGCACCTTCCAGCCCCTGAACTCCACCGGTCGGGTATAATGCGGATATTCCAGCAGCCCCGTGCTGAAGGAGTCGGTGACTGCGCTGGTCTCGTTTCCAAGCACGCCCGGCAGCAATCGGACGACGCTGTCGACGACAACCATCGCTGGCAGCTCCCCGCCCGTCAGAACGTAGTCCCCAACCGACAGCTCATCCGTGACCAGATGCTCCCTGATCCGTTCGTCATACCCTTCATAATGTCCGCAAATAAAGATGAGATGCTCCTCCTCGGCCAGCTCCTCCGCTTTGCGCTGCGTGAAGCTCTCGCCCTGCGGACACATCAGGATAATTCGGGGAGCCGGGGCATCCGCTGGCTTGCCGGACAACAAATCTTCGACCGCCCGAAAAATCGGATCAGGCTTCAGCACCATTCCTCCGCCTCCACCGTACGGCGTATCATCCACCGTACCGTGTTTATTTCCAGCATAATCACGAAAATTAACCGGATTTAAAGAAACGATTCCCTTGTCCTGAGCTTTGCCGAGAATGCTTGTTCCAAACACGCCCGTGAACATCTCCGGAAACAGTGTCAATACATCCACTCTCATGCTTACAGCAGTCCCTCCATAAGATGAACTTTAACCAGCTTCGCCTTCACGTCCACGTCAAGCACGACATCATCTATAACAGGAAGCAGGAGCTCCTTGCGGGAAGGCATTTTGACCACCCATACATCATTTGCACCCGGGCGAAGAATCTCTTCTATGACGCCAAGCTCTTCCCCTTCTTCATCAATGACGCGGCAGCCGATGATTTCATAAAAATAATACTCGTTATCCGGCAGTTCAATGGACTCCTCTTTGCTGACCTTCACATCAAACCCCTTGAATTTTTCAACCTGATTGATATTGTCGTATGCTGTAAAACGAACGATGAACGTCCCTTTATTAGGACGTGCAGAAGCCACAGTGACTTGAACCTGTTCCCCGGTTTCCGGATGAACCAGGATCAGCTGGCTTTTCGGGGCGAAGCGCACCTCCGGGAAATCCGTGCTGGAAATCACCTTCAGTTCTCCGCGGATGCCGTGTGTATTAACTATTTTGCCAACTGACAGCAATGAATCCGACATAACATCCTCCTTGATAAAAAATTTATCGCTTATTTCCTCATAACTCTATTTCCGGCTTCAGCTTCAGCATGTACGAAAAAGGGCTAGGACAGTCATCCTAACCCTCTTTCGTATATTTTTAAGATATGATATCCACGGTGACCCGCTTATCCATCTTAACGGCTGCCGATGCCACAACCGTGCGGAGCGCCTTAGCGATTCTGCCCTGCTTACCGATCACTTTCCCCACATCGTCAGGATGCACGGACAGTTCGTACACAATCAGGTGTTCCTTCTCTACGACCTCCACACGGACATCGTCCGGATGATCAACAAGAGCCTTCGCAATAACGCCGACTAATTGTTCCATAAAGGGACCCTCCGAATCAGCAATTATTTCTGCTGCTTAAGCTCATGAAATTTCTTCATTACGCCTGCTTTGCTAAGCAAGTTGCGAACAGTATCAGATGCTTGCGCACCGTTTTGAAGCCATTTCAACGCTTTCTCTTCGTCAATGTTTACTGCTGCCGGTTCAGCAACCGGGTTGTAGTAACCAATTTCCTCGATAAAGCGGCCGTCACGCGGGGAACGGGAATCCGAAACCACGATACGGTAGAAAGGAGCTTTATGAGCACCCATGCGTTTCAAACGAATACGAGCTGCCATGAAAATTCACCTCCTTCAAAGAATCAAATCAATCCTATCCTTACGGCTTAACGGAATGGAAACCGCATTCCTTTGCCGGCTTTGGCCTGCATTTGCTTCATCATTTTGGAGCCCTTGCCTTTCGGCCCCATCATGTCGGAGAACTGCTTCATCATCCGGCGCATTTCATCGAACTGCTTGATCAGCCGGTTCACGTCGGCGAGCGTTGTGCCACTGCCTGCAGCGATACGCTTGCGTCTGCTGTGGTTGATCATATCCGGATTCTGCTTCTCTTCCTTGGTCATGGAGCGGACGATCGCCTCAACACGGCCCATCTGCTTCTCATCGACCTTGATATCTTTCATCTGCTTCATCTTGCCCATGCCGGGAATCATGTCCATAATCTGGTCCAGAGGCCCCAGCTTCTTGACCTGTTCCATCTGCTCCAGGAAATCATCGAACGTAAACTCGGCATTGCGCATTTTGCGTTCCATTTCCTTCGCTTTCTCAGCGTCGATATTCGACTGAGCCTTCTCAATCAGCGAGAGCATATCGCCCATGCCGAGAATCCGTGAAGCCATCCGCTCTGGATGAAACGGCTCAAGCGCGTCAATCTTCTCGCCAAGCGCCGCAAACTTGATCGGGCAGCCGGTAACGGCTTTGACCGATAATGCCGCACCGCCGCGGGTATCGCCGTCCAGCTTGGTCAGCACAACACCTGTCAGCTCAAGCTGCTGGTTGAAGCTCTCGGCCACGTTAACGGCATCCTGACCGGTCATCGCATCAACGACAAGCAGCACTTCATCCGGCTGCGTCACCTCATGAATCTGGCGGAGCTCTTCCATCAATTCCTCATCAACATGCAGGCGTCCCGCTGTATCGATGAGCAGGTAATCATTGCCGTTGTCCTTCGCATGCTGCAGCGCCTGACGGGCGATTTCCACCGGGCTGTTGCCTTCCGGGAGCGTGAATACGGGCACCTTGATCTGTTCGCCAAGCACCTGCAGCTGCTTAATGGCAGCTGGGCGGTAAATGTCCCCGGCCACCAGCAGTGGGCGATGGTTGCCCTTCAGCAACAGCTTGGCCAGCTTGGCCGAGGTTGTCGTCTTCCCGGCACCCTGCAGGCCCGCCATCATCACGACGGTCGGCGGACGGTTGCTCTTCGCCAGCTTCGCTTGACTGCCGCCCATCAGCTCGGTCAGCTCTTTGTTAACAATATCAATAATGACCATGCCCGGCGTGAAGCTGTCCATCACTTCCTTGCCGACGGCCTTCTCCTTCACCTTGGAGATAAATTCCTTGACCACTTTGAAGTTGACGTCCGCTTCTAGCAACGCGAGCCGCACTTCTCTCATAGCTTCGTTGACATCGTCCTCCGATACCTTGCCTTTGCCGCGCAGCTTACTGAATACGCTCTGCAATCGGTTCGTTAAACCTTCAAAAGCCATCTTCGGTCACCTCCGCTTCAAGGATTGAATACTTTCAAAATGAATACTTCCGGCAAGCCGACGGAAGTCGGCTTATCTTATCATAATTGCTCAGCCTGGTCGAGCAAGTTCCTTGCTTCTTCTTTATGTACGGCGGGCAGCTCGCTACCTGCGATAATTTCTCCCAGCCGGACAAGCACAGCGCTTCGTTCCTCATGCTTATGCAGCAGCCTGAGCTTCTCCTCATAAGCTTCCAGCATGCCTTCAGCCCGTTTGATATGCTCATAAACAGCCTGTCTGCTGATTCCGAACTCGGCGGCAATTTCGCCAAGCGAGAAGTCATCGTGGAAATAATATTTAAGGAACGTCTGCTGCTTCTCTGTCAGCAGCTTCTCATAGAAATCAAACAAAAGGTTGATCCGGTTCGTCTTCTCAAGCCTATTCTCCTGACTCATATGGGCACTCCCTCCGTCAAGGAAAAACACTTTACAGCGCGCATCAACGTTCTTTATGATACATAATCAAAAGTGGGATGTCAAGTACTTTCCCTTAACATATGATCAACGCTTGGGCTGCGAGCATTTTTCAGCAGAAAAACGTGCGAAGCCGCTGTCGTTCTTACGGACAGCGGCTTCGCCGGAGTATGGATTTATTTCATGATCCACAACTATTTATGTCTTACCATTTCGGCAGCAGGTACAGTAAAATAGCGAAGAAATGCGTCACACTGCCCCCGAGCACGAACAGATGCCAAATCGCATGATGGTAAGGAAAAGCTCGCCACACATAGAATATCGTGCCCAGTGAATATAGTACGCCTCCGGCTACCAGCAGCACGATCCCTTGCGAAGGCACTGCAGCCGTAAGCGGTCCCCAGGCGATAACGATCAGCCAGCCCATTATCAAATAGAAAAATGTGGACATGAACAAAAATCGTTTGACGAAGAATGCCTTAAACAGCACGCCGAGTATGGCAATGCCCCAAATTACCCCGAACAGGCTCCATCCAAGCGGTCCGCGAATCGCCACAAGCAAAAATGGCGTATACGTACCGGCGATATAAAGGTAAATCGAGGAATGGTCGAAAAATTCGAACAAATCCTTCACTTTGCCTTCCTTGAAGCTGTGTACGAGAGTAGAGCAAACGTACAGCAGAAGCATGGTAACCCCATAAATTGTAAAGCTGACTACATGCCAGGCCGTCCCCTTCAAGCTCGAGAATACGATGAGCAGAACGAGCGCGGCCACGCTAAGTACAGATCCAATCCCATGGGTGATGGCATTGGCGATTTCCTCCCTGCGCGGATAAGTATGCGTATTAGCCATACTGTATCGCCTCCTATCCTTTTAATATGCTTCTCTCTAATCTGCCGTTACTCGCCGCTGGTTTCCGCGGCCTCTTCCTCTTCCTGTATCAGGCCGGCAAACAGGCCGTGGACGAATTGCTCAGAATCGAATTTCTGCAAATCCTCCATTTTCTCTCCAAGACCTACGAACTTTACCGGAAGGCTCAGTTCTTGACGAATTGCAACAACGATGCCGCCTTTGGCCGTGCCATCAAGCTTCGTCAGTACAAGCCCGGTCACACCGCTCTTCTCGCCGAACAGCTTCGCCTGGCTGAGCGCGTTCTGTCCGGTCGTGGCGTCCAGCACCATCAGCACTTCATGAGGGGCATCGGGAATCTCCCGCTGAATGACCCGGTAGATTTTGTTCAGCTCCTCCATCAAATTCGACTTGTTCTGCAGGCGCCCTGCCGTATCGCACAGAAGAATATCCACGCCGCGCTGTTTCGCCGCCTGCACGGCATCATACATAACCGCCGCCGGATCGGAACCGGACTGCTGCTTGACCACGTCTACGCCGACGCGCTCGCCCCATACCTCTAGCTGCTCGATCGCACCTGCACGGAACGTGTCTCCCGCAGCAAGGAGCACTTTCTTGCCCTGCTGCTTGTAATGGTGAGCCAGCTTGCCGATCGTAGTCGTTTTCCCGACGCCGTTGACGCCAACGAACAGAAAGACGCTGATTCCGTTGGGGTTCAACCTCATCTCATTATCCTCATCGCCGCGCAGCAGCTCTGTGAGCTTCTCGGACAGAATCGGCTGCAGCTCCGCCGCGTCCTCGATCCGCCGTTTCTTCACTTCACTGCGCAGTTCGTCAATCAAGGTCATCACGGTATTTACGCCGACATCCGCCCCGATTAATATTTCTTCCAATTCCTCGAAAAATTCCTCATCGATCTTCTTGCGCCGGATGACGAGATCGGCTACTTTCTCCACGAAGCCTTTGCGGCTTTTCTCAAGCCCGTCCTTAAACTGCTTCGTCACCGCCTCCGTCTTGGAGGCGATGCTATCTTTTAATTTTTTAAAGAAACTCATGAGGTTCCTCCTTAAGTAATCATCCCTGATCCAATATCAAGCTATAATCTCCCTGCTTTAATTATGCCACGGCTGGGCCGCTCAAGCAATTTCCACCGTTTCCTCATCCTCCAGCTTGACGGAGACGAGCTTGGACACCCCGCCTTCCTCCATCGTGACCCCATAGAGCACATCCGCCTCTTCCATCGTCCCTTTGCGGTGCGTCACGACGATGAACTGGGTTTGCTCGGAGAATTCGCGCAAATACTGGGCGAATCTTGCCACGTTCGCTTCATCCAGCGCCGCTTCTACCTCGTCAAGCACACAGAACGGCACCGGCTTGACGTGCAGGATGGCAAAGAGAAGGGCCATTGCCGTCAAAGCCCGCTCTCCCCCGGATAGCAGCTGCAGGTTCTGCAATTTCTTGCCCGGCGGCTGGGCTACAACGTCAATCCCGGTCTCAAGCAGGTTATCCGGATCAATAAGGACCAGATCCGCACGGCCGCCTCCGAACAGTTTGGTGAATACCGTGCCGAATTCGCGGCGAATCGCATCGAATGTCGTTTTGAAGCGCTTGGACATTTCGTCATCCATTTCCTTGATGACCTGGTACAGCGTCGCCTTGGCTTCCACAAGGTCATCCTTCTGCTCGCTGAGGAACTGGTAGCGCTCAGAGACACGCTCATACTCGTCAATCGCTCCCAAATTCACTTCTCCCAGAAGCATAATTTGGCGTTTCAGCTCTTTGACTTCCGCCTGTGTCTGCGGCACATCCTCTGGAACGGCGTAACGCTGCTTCGCAAGCTCAAAGCTGAGCTCATATTCATCGCTCAGCTTGTGCAGAATGTTGTCGAGCTCCACATCCAGCCGATTCGCTTGAATCTCCGTCTGGCGAAGCTGCTCTTCGACCGCCTTAAGGCCGACTCTCTGCTCCTTGGTTTCACTCTCGCCATCTTCCAGCTTCTTCACCAGCACGCTCCGCGAAGCGCGCTCCATATCAAGCTGCTCGCTAGTGCGCTCCTTCTTCAGCTTGAAGTCGTTCAGCTCTTCCCGCTGCTTGACGCTTTGCAGCTCATTTTGCTTCAAGTCGGCCTCGATCGCTTGTAATATACTGCGGTTCTGCTCCAGTTCCTTCTTCTGAATCTCAAACTCTTCCTGCGAACGCTGCAGCTGTTCGCGGAGGGAATGACACTCCTGATCGAGCTTGCCCTCGCGTACTTTAAGTCCGGTCAATTGATGCTGCAGCTCTTCCTTGACGGATTCATTCGCTTTGCGGGCAAACTCGGCAGCTTGAATCGACTGCCGAATCGTCTGTTCTTCCTTTTCCAGGTCCTTCAGTCTCGTTTCCGCAGAGGCTTTGCTCTTCTCCAGCTCCCCGAGCTCCTGAACATAGTGCCCCTTCTCCTGCCCGTAGAGCTCGAATTGCTCGGAGACGTGCCTCCACTCATGCTCTACTTGCTTCAGTTCACTCGTTTGAGACTGCTCTTCCGTACGCTTTCTGTCGCCAGCTTCGCGCAGCTTCTCCAACTCCTGCTCGCACTGCTTCATTTGACCGCGAACATCATTGAGTCCGCTTCTTAGCTTCTCCAGCATATCCTCGCTTTCGCGAATATCTGCGGCGAGCTGTTCGAGCTGGCGCTTTCGCCCTAACAGATTGCTATTCTTGCGATGCTGGCTTCCCCCGGTCATCGAACCGCCGGCATTAACGACATCGCCCTCCAGCGTGACAATCCGGAAACGGTATTGGCAGCGCGCCGCCATCTTGTTCGCCCGTTCCAGGTCGCTAGCGAACACGACATTGCCCAGCAGGCTGCCGACGATGTTCGCATAGCGGGGGTCGTGGCTGACAAGCTCAGCGCCGATGCCGATGAAGCCCTCGGCTTCTTCCATCGTCCTCTTATCCGCTGCGGACATCTGCCGGGGACGAATGACATCGAGCGGCAGGAAGGTGGCCCGTCCAAGCTGGCGCTGCTTCAAGAACGCGATCGCTTGCCGGGAAACGGCTTCATTCTCCATGACGATATGCTGCATCGCGGCTCCAAGCGCAGTCTCGACAGCAAGCTCCAGCTTCTCCGGCACCTGGATCAGCTCGGCTACGGCGCCGTGGACGCCCCCTAGCAGCGATTTACGCGAGGCCTTCAGCACTTCCTTTACCCCTAGGGCAAAGCCGTCGAAGTCCTCCTCCATCTCCTTCATCGTATCCCGGCGAGAAATCAGCGCTTCCCGCCGCTGCTCCCATTTACGTATGTTCGCAGAGCTTTCCTCGGCCAGCTTCTGCAGAGACTGCTGCCGCTCACTCTCCGTAATGTAACGGCTGCGCAGGTCGGAGATTTCCTTGGCAAGACGCTCCAGCACCTTCTCAAGCTCGGTTTTTCTGCCTTTCAGCCGCTCCAGTTCATCCCGCCATTTTGCGCCTTCTTCCTCCGACCGGTCCATCCGGCGCTGGACGCTTTCCTTCTGTTGATCGGCATAGCGGATCTCATTGCGTGCTTCGGCCATTTGATTCATCGTTTCGAGCAATTGCCCCTTGAGCGCTTCCTCCTGAGCCTGGCTGATCCCGCCGGTAACGCCCACAAGCTTCACTTCCTCGGCCGACAGCTCGGTTCTGAGCTCGTTCAGCTGCTTCTCAGCCTCCGCAAACTTCGCGGACAGGGCATTCAGTTCTTCCGCACGCTGTGCATAGCGCTCTTCATTGACAGCAAGCGACTGGCGCAGCTGCTCCCGGTTCTGAATCAGGTTCTTCTCGCGCTCCCGCAGCACCTCGCCGAAACCTTCGCTCTTCTCAAAGCTCTCGCTGTACTCCAGTAGCTGCCCCTGCAGCTCATCGATATGCTCCTCCAGTTGGCGAAGCGCCAACCGGTCGCTCTCCAGCTTAGCATCATGAGCGGATACGATTGTCGATAGCGCAAGCTGCTCCTCCTGCAGTTTGGCCAGCTTGTCGTTCGCCTCGCTCCAGTTCTCGTGGATTTTCTCGATTTGGTGGACATAGAGCGATATTTCCTTATGCTTCAGCTCCTCGCGGAGCTCTTTATAACGGAGCGCTTTCTCAGACTGCTCCTTCAAAGGGCCGATTTGGTCCTCAAGTTCACTGACAAGATCGTGAATACGCAGCAGGTTTTGTTCCGTATCATCGAGTTTGCGCCGTGCATCCCGTTTGCGGCTTTTATATTTCACAATCCCGGAGGCTTCCTCAAAAATCCCTCTTCGATCCTCGGAACGCGTACTTAAAATTTCTTCAATCCGCCCTTGCCCGATAATCGAATAAGCTTCCTTCCCGATCCCCGTATCCATGAACAGCTCGGTAATATCCTTCAAACGGCAGGATTGCTTGTTGATCATATATTCGCTGTCCCCGCTGCGATGAACCCGGCGGGTTACGGTAACTTCGCTGAAGTCAAGCGGAAGAGCTTGGTCCGTATTGTCGAGGGTTAATGAGACTTCTCCATAATTCACCGCTTTACGTGCGTCGCTGCCCGCAAAAATGATATCCTCCATCTTGCCGCCGCGGAGCGATTTGGCACTCTGCTCGCCCAGCACCCAGCGTATGCCATCGGAGATGTTACTCTTTCCGCTGCCGTTGGGGCCAACTACAGCCGTAATGCCGCGCACGAATTCCATTTCCGTTTTGTCGGCAAAAGATTTAAATCCTGATAACTCGATTCGTTTCAAAAACATACCTTCACGATCACCTCTACCAACTATTGTAACATACAAAAAAGCTTATGGGGACAAGCAAAAAGCCCCCGTGCAGCAAGCAGCGGGGACGATCCTTAAAACATCATATGACTGTCATTCATTCAAAGATTTCAAACGTTCTAGCGCCACTGCGGCAGCCTGCTGTTCAGCTTCCTTCTTGGAACGTCCAGTTCCCTGCCCCAGCGCCCGGCCATCCATGGATACCTGGGAGACGAACTCCCGTTCATGAGCCGGTCCACGCTCCTCGATGATACGGTACTCCAGCACGCCCATGTTGTGATGCTGGGTGAGCTCCTGCAGCTCCGTCTTGAAATCCGTCGTCTGCAGCTTCCCGTTAAGCGTGAACTGCGTGAATACATGCTGATGAAGGAAAGCATTAACAGCCTTCAACCCCTGATCCAGATAGAGGGCGCCGATGAACGACTCGAACACATCAGCCAGCAGCGCCGGACGAGTACGTCCGCCGGTTAATTCCTCTCCCTTCCCCAGCAATACGTATTTGCCGAACTCCAGGCTTTCGGCAAACTTCACAAGCGATGGCTCGCATACGATGGCTGCGCGAAGCTTGGTCAGTTCTCCCTCTGGACGATCCGGAAACATCCGATACAAATGCTCGGATACCGTCAGCTCCAGGACAGCGTCGCCCAGAAACTCCAGGCGCTCGTTATCCTGATTCTGGCTGAACCGATGTTCATTCACATATGATGCATGGGTAAAGGCCTGTTTCAACAGCTGTCGGTTTTGGAATACAATTTGAAGTTTGTGCTGTAACTGCTTCAGATCTCCACTCAACAGACTGACCCCTTATGCTTCAAATTTCTTCAGAACGATAGTGGCATTGTGACCGCCGAACCCGAAGGAGTTGGACATAGCTACATTGACATCTGCGGCTCTCGCTACATTTGGCACGTAATCCAAATCGCATTCCGGATCCTGGTTCTCCAGATTGATCGTTGGTGCAATTTTGCTGTTCTTGATCGTCAGACCGCAAATAACGGCCTCCACGCCGCCCGCTGCGCCTAGCAAATGACCTGTCATCGATTTCGTCGAGCTGACGGCCACTTTGCGCGCATGCTCTCCCAGCGCCTCTTTGATTGCGATCGTCTCGGAGCGGTCGCCTGCAGGAGTTGA
The DNA here is from genome assembly GCF_030122845.1 of Paenibacillus woosongensis. Lineage (NCBI taxonomy): Bacteria > Bacillati > Bacillota > Bacilli > Caryophanales > Paenibacillaceae > Paenibacillus > Paenibacillus woosongensis. Next base: position 2,337,981 of record NZ_CP126084.1, on the reverse strand, counting down.
CGTACCGTGGGCATTGATATAATCAACCTCACTTACGTTAATGCCCGCTTCGCGAATCGCCATCTCCATGCATCGGCGCGCTCCGTTTGGATCCGGATCGGTCATATGATGCGCATCAGCGCTTAACCCGTAACCGATCACTTCCGCATAAATTTTCGCTCCGCGCTTCTGCGCGTGCTCCAAGGACTCCAGCACGAGAACCCCCGAGCCTTCGCCCATGACAAAGCCGTCGCGTCCCGTATCGAACGGGCGGCTTGCTCTCTCAGGCTCATCATTACGGGTCGACATCGCCCGCATCGAGCAGAATCCGGCGAGACCGGTAGGTCTGATCGTTGCTTCTGCGCCGCCGCAAATCATGACATCGGCATCGCCACGCTGAATTAATTTATACGAATCGCCAATGGAATGAGTTCCGGTCGCGCACGCCGTTACAGCTGTACTGTTTGGTCCTTTCGCACCGAACAGTATTGACACGTGGCCGGAAGCCATGTTCGCAATCATCATCGGAATGAAGAAAGGACTTACGCGTTTTGGGCCTTTTTGCAGCAAAATGTTATGCTGATCTTCCCAGGTTCCCAGTCCGCCAATCCCCGAACCGATAATAACGCCGACGCGCTCAGGGTCAACCTGCTCACCAATCACGAGGCCGCTGTCTTTAATAGCACTCGTAGCCGCCGCCGCTGCAAATTGAACGAAACGGTCCATCTTGCGCGCTTCCTTGCGGTCTACGTAATCTTCGGCATTGAAGTCCTTTACCGAAGCGGCGATCCGGGTCGGATATTCGCTAACGTCGAACGATTCAATCGCGGATACCCCCGATTTTCCCGCCATGAGATTATTCCAGAACGTATCCAAGTCTTGACCGAGGGATGTAACGACTCCCATACCGGTTATTACCACTCTATGCTTCAAACACACTCACCTCGTCTAGATCGCATGTGCAATACAGTAATGTAAATAACTAATGTAAATCTGATGATTTGCTAAGATGAGGAGAAGTCCCGCCTACAAAGGAGGTACGGGACTTTGAATGACATTAGGTATGAGATTGTATGTAGTTTACAACTTCACCTACGGTCGTAATCTTCTCAGCATCTTCATCTGAAATTTCCAAATCGAATTCATCTTCGAGTTCCATGACCAATTCGACTACATCCAGCGAATCAGCACCCAGGTCATCTTTGAAAGACGCTTCAAGCGTCACTTCAGCTTCATCTGCGCCGAGGCGATCCACTACAATGCGTTTTACGCGCTCCAATACATCGGACATCCGGTTCACCTCCTCCTTCGTATTATACGAAAATTAAAATCAAAATGCCATAGAAGCGAGACTCGAAATCACATATACATCCCGCCGTCTACATGCAGAGTCTGCCCCGTCATATATGACGCTGCGTCGGAAGCCAGGAATACCGCGACTTTCGCGATTTCTTCCGGCTGCCCAAGACGTGCGAGCGGAATATCGCTGAGCAGATTCTGCCGCAAATCTTCCGGCAGCTGATCTGTCATATCCGTCGCAATGAATCCCGGAGCAATGCAGTTCACCGTAATGTTCCGGCTAGCCAGCTCGCGGGCGGACGATTTCGTAAGGCCAATTACACCCGCCTTGGCCGCCACGTAGTTGGCCTGTCCGGCATTTCCTAGCACGCCCACTACAGACGAAATGTTGATAATACGGCCCGAGCGCTGCTTCATCATTGGACGGGTAACCGCTTTGATGCCGTTGAATACGCCTTTGAGATTCGTCTCGATGACGGCGTCGAACTCTTCTTCTTTCATCCGCATAATTAGATTATCTCTAGTAATTCCAGCGTTATTCACCAGAATATCGATTCGGCCCCACGTATCCAAGGTCTGCTTGACGATCGCCTCGAATTGAGCGCTATCCCCGACATGCCCTTTGACAGCGAACGCCTGAACGCCGAGAGCCTCGATTTCGGCGACGACGCGAGCCGCCGCTTCCTCATTGCCCGCATAATTGACGGCCACGTTTGCCCCTGCTTCCGCAAGCGCCAGCGCAATAGCGCGTCCAATGCCGCGAGAGGCCCCCGTAACCAGAGCTGCCTGACCACTAAGCAATTTCGTCATTGTACTCTCTCCTTTCCTAGGATATACTGAGCCGTTACAGTACTGGACCGCCTATCGCAAGCTACAGCAGCGCGGCTGCCGTCTGCTCCAAGCTCTCCAGGCTATTCACGTTATACGTTGTTACGCCTCGGTTAATTTTCTTGATCAGCCCGGTTAATACGCTGCCGGGGCCGATTTCCACGAAGGTATCTACGCCCTGCTCGATCAGCCAAGCAACGCTGTCCTCCCATAGAACCGGCGAATATACCTGCTCTACAAGCAAATGGGAGATCTCTTCTCCGCGCTGAACCGCAGTGGCCGTAACATTGGCAACAACGGGGATCGAAGCATCAACGATCGAGATCTGCTCCAGCTTGCCGGCCAGTTTCTCCGCTGCCGATTTCATGAGCGACGAGTGGAACGGGCCGCTAACTTCGAGCGGAATCGCCCGCTTGGCGCCAATTTCCTTGACACGCTGGACGACGGCATCTACGCCTGCTTTGCTGCCGGAAACTACGATTTGGCCCGGGCAATTGACGTTCGCCAGCTCAACCAGGCTTCCGCCAGCTGTAATGTCAGCGCATAAGGCGGCTAGTGCCTCGCGCTCCCCGCCAAGCACTGCAGCCATTGCGCCTTGGCCGCCTGGAACGGCTTGCTCCATGAACTCGCCCCGCGCCCGTACGGTTGCGACGGCGTCGCTGAAGCTGAGCGCTCCAGCTGCCGTAAGCGCGCTGTATTCCCCGAGACTGTGTCCCGCTACGAAGTCCGGCTTGATTCCTTTCGCCGCAAGAGCCTGATATAACGCTGCGCTAGTCGTCAGCAGCGCAGGCTGCGTATTTGCCGTCTGCTTCAATTCCGTATCCGGGCCTTCAAAAATAAGGCGAGTCAACGGAAAGCCAAGAATCTCATCCGCCTGCTCGAACAGCTGCCGGGATTCCGGCACAGATTCATAGATGTCCTGACCCATTCCTACGCTTTGCGAACCTTGACCCGGAAATACAAATGCCAGCTTACCCATAAATTCGTCAGCACTCCTTCACTCTATAAAAAGCATGCAAAGAACGTAGTTACGCTCTATCGCATCATAATCCATAGTATGATTACCAGACAAGCACGGATGCGCCCCAAGTGAGGCCGCCGCCAAAACCTACGAGAAGCAAGGTGTCGCCTTCCTTCACACGGCCTTCCTCCACAGCTTCCACAAGTGCAAGAGGAATCGATGCCGCCGAGGTATTCGCATATTTATCCACGTTTATGACGCATTTCTCCTCCGGTAGATCAAGCCGCTGCATAGCGGATTGAATAATGCGGATGTTCGCCTGATGCGGAACGAACAGATCGATTTCGCTCTTGTCCTTGCCGGCTTTGCGGAGCACTTCCTCCGTCGCCGTTCCCATGACGCGAACGGCAAATTTGAACACTTCCCGGCCGTTCATGTAAATGAAATGCTTGCCGCTGCGTACCGTCTCTTCAGACGCCGGGCAGCGCGATCCGCCGCCTTCAAGCTTGAGCAGCTCTCCCCCCGCTCCTTCGGCTCCCAGATCAAAAGACAGGAAACCTCTGCCTTCCGGAACCTCGCCGAGCACAACCGCTCCGGCCCCGTCGCCGAACAAGACGCAGGTGTTGCGATCCGTGTAGTCTGTTATGCGAGATAAGGCATCCGCCCCAATAATCAGGGCATTGTTGTACATCCCGGTCTGAATGAAGCCGTTGGCCGTAGCGAGGCTGTACACAAATCCGGAGCAGGCCGCGGACAAATCAAAAGCTGCCGCTTTCTTCGCTCCGAGCTTCTCCTGCAAAATGCAGGCTGTGGACGGAAACGTCATATCCGGTGTGATCGTCGCCACAATGATCAATTCGATATCTTCAGCGGCGAGTCCTGCCGATTTCAAAGCCTGGACAGCCGCCTCGTAAGCCAAATCCGAAGTCGCCTGATCCGGAGCCGCAATGTGACGCTCGCGGATTCCCGTCCGCGAAACGATCCATTCGTCGTTCGTCTCTACCATCGTCTCCAGTTCGGCGTTCGTTAACACCCGTTCAGGCACGTATTTACCTGTTCCGATAATGCCTACTGAACGTGATTTCATCATTCTACCACTCGCTTCCCGCTGATTTCCTGTGCTATGCTCTCCGTCAGTCGACTCTGAATTGCTGTTCTGGCCTGCCTTACCGCATTCTTGATCGCTTCGCCATCGGAGGAACCATGCCCCTTAACCACAAGTCCGCTGAGACCAAGGAGCGGAGCTCCGCCGTGTTCCTTGTAGTCGAGCGTCTTCTTCATTCCCCGAAGAGAAGGCATTAACATGGCAGCGGCCAGTTTGTTCTTCAGCGATTTGGAGAACTCCTGCTTCAAAATCGAGAATATCGTACCCGCCGTGCCTTCCAGCGACTTCAGCAAAATATTGCCCGCGAACCCGTCGCAAACCAGCACATCGCAAGCGCCCGTCAGAATATCGCGAGCCTCTACATTGCCGACGAAATGAATTGGAAGCTGCTGAATGAGCGGATAAGCCGCCTTCGTCAGCTCATTGCCCTTCATTTCCTCTGTGCCGACATTCAGGAGGCCGACGCGCGGACGGCTGATGCCATGCACCTTCTCCCGGTAAATGCTGCCCATCAGGGCGTACTGAGCCAGATGCTCCGGCTTCGCGTCCATGTTGGCGCCCAGATCAAGCGCCAGCACCCCCCGCTCGTCCACCGTCGGAATCATCGGAGCCAGCGCCGGGCGCTCGATTCCGTCCATCCGTCCTACGACGAGCAGACCCGTCGTCATCAGCGCGCCCGTGTTGCCAGCGGAGATCATCGCTTCGGCTTCGCCTTCGCGCACAAGCCGGCCCGCCACGACCATAGAGGCGTCTTTCTTGCGGCGCACCGCGCGCACAGGCTCATCATCCGCCTCAATGACCTCTGAAGCATGATGAATATTCAAATTGGCAGGCACAGCCGAATCCTTCAGCAGCGGTTCGAGCTGCGCCTGGTCACCGACGAGAATAATTTCGATATCATTCCATTCCTTGGCTGCGGCAAGGGCACCTTCGAGCGTACTCTTCGGCGCGTGGTCTCCACCCATGGCATCAATGGCGATTCTCATGCTGACTTCCTCCTTCGTTATTGTCCTCTACCGCGGAACGGTAAATGACGAAGTTCCCTTGGAACACCATCTCTTCGCCAACGTAGGTGAACACTTCGACCTTGGCCTTGCCCTTGTTGCCGGAAACTGGACGAACATATGCTTTGGCGATGCACTTCTCGCCCAAATGAACCGGACGGATAAACCGGATATCCGCCGAGAATGTGAGCGCAATCTCATCGTTAATGACTGCTACGGCCAATGAATTGGCCTGCGCAAAAATATGATGTCCCCGCGCGATGCCCGTCCGTGAAAAGACATGTTCCTTGCTTATTTCAAAAATAGATATTCCGCTCTTATCCAACTGCAAATCGACGATTTCACCAATAACCTCATGCAGCGGCAATGAACGCACCTGGTCATAGGATCGTTCCGCCATCAGCTTCATCCGCTCGCGCAGCTCAGGAATACCGAGCTCCATCCGGTCGAGCCGGATCGTCTGGATGCTCACCTTCAGCTGCCGGGTCAGCTCCTGATCTGTGACGAAAGGATTCTCTTCGATCAGTTTGACGAGCTGCTGCTGCCTCGCCCTCTTGGGCAAACGTTCGATGGGTAACACCCCCGAGTAATCACTTTTTTTATGTAAAACGAACCTCTTCGGTTTAGAACCTGGTACTAAGATAGAGTATAAAACATCTCCCTGCAAAAATAAAGAGAATTCATAATCCGTCCTGCAATTTCCATATCCAGCAATAAAAAACAGCACTCCGTGGAGTGCTGTTTAGGAGATATTATCTGGAATTAACCTTTGATAACTTCTCTTGCTTTGTATGTTCCGCATACTTTACATACGTGGTGAGCAAGCTTCAATTCTCCGCATTGTTCACATTTTACCATGCCCGGCACAGCCAATTTGAAGTGCGTGCGGCGTTTGTCGCGGCGCGTCTTGGACGTTCTCCGTTGAGGTACTGCCATGGTTCCCACCTCCTTAATGAAGTCAACCTTATTACGGTGTCACATTGTAATCTCATTTTTTGAAAAAGTCACCTAGCGCTGCCAGCCGCGGATCGATCCGCTCGTTCTTGCAGCCGCAATCCCGTTCGTTCAAGTCCGTTCCGCAGCTGGGACAAAGTCCCATGCAGTCTTCCTTGCAAACGGCAGCATATGGAAGATTGAGAAGCAATGCCTCTTCAATATATGGATTCAAATCCACCTGATCATCGGCAATCAGCCGGATGTCATCTTCTTCTTCATTCTGCCCTTCTTCTACGGGGGTGTCAATGCGTTTGAAGGTTTCCTCAAATTCGATATCGACTTTATGCTTCAAAGGCTTAAGGCAGCGGGAGCAGGACATGTCCATTTCCGCGGACAGCGTGCCTGTCATCTCAACTACGTTCCCTTCCGCGTACACAGCTGTCAAGTCACATACAAGCGGACTCATGCCGTGAATGTCATTGCGCCCTTGGACGACATGACTCATATCCAGAGCATCATGCAGCTGCTTCGGCCCGTCGTGAGAGGCCATCTGGCGAAATCTAAAATCCATGAGTATCACTCCAAACAAACAAAAATTATTATACCGATTTTAAGTAAGTTTTGTCAACAGCAAACCGGGAAACATTAGCTGCTGTCTCACCTATATTACACATACCCGCGCAAAACGTCCATGCACATGCTGCCAGAAACGCAAATCGCGTTTTTTAGCGGCCGTTATCGGCCGTTCATAACGAAATTGCCCGGCGCAGCAAAAGCCAAAAAGCTCTATTTTCTTCAAAATGCCCTGGCGAACATGGTATAGTCATAAATTATAAGCCTGTAAAGGTGGTATGCAGCATTGAACGTCGTTGGATTAATCGTTGAATACAACCCGTTTCACAACGGGCACGCCTATCATATGGCTGAGGCGAAGCGGCTTGCCGAAGCAGAAGCGGTCGTCGCCGTCATGAGCGGCGACTTCCTGCAGCGGGGCGAGCCCGCGATCGTAAGCAAGTGGGCTCGCGCCGAAATGGCGCTGCATGCCGGCGCCGACCTCGTGCTGGAGCTGCCGGTCGCCTATGCGGCCCAGCCTGCCGAGTGGTTCGCGCACGGCGCCGCAGCGCTGCTGGATGCGACGGGCATCGTGTCGCATCTGTGCTTCGGCAGCGAGGCGGGCACGCTCGCCGAGCTGCAGCCGCTCGCCCGCCAGCTGGCGGGCGAGAGCGGCGCGCTCAAGGCGGCGATCGCGGAGGAGCTCGCCACCGGGGCGAGCTACCCTGCGGCTTACGCTGCCGCTGCCGCACGCAGCGTGGCCGCCCCGCCGGGGGCGGCCCTGGCTCCGCTGCCGGCGCAGCTGCAGCGCGAGCGCTGCTGGAGCAGCCCAACAACAGCCTTGGGCTGCACTACCTCATCGCGCTGCAGCGGCTCGGCAGCGCCCTCGCGCCGCTCACGGTGCGGCGCGAGGGCGCCGGCTACCGCGACGCCGTGCCATGCTCCGCGAGCATCGCCAGCGCCACCGCCATACGCGAGCTCATTGCGGGGGAAGGCGGCCTTAGCGCCGCCACTCCCTACATCCCGCCCTATACGGCGGAAATTCTCGCCCGGGAATTCCGCTCCGGGCGGGGCCCTGTCACTTGGGAGAGCTTCGCCGCTCCCTTGTTCCATCGCCTGCTGACGAGCTCACGGGAGACGCTGGCTGAGCATCATGAAGTGACCGAGGGCCTGGAATTCCGCATCAAAAAAATGCTGCCCCAGCTTAACCAGCTGACCGTTGAGGAGCTTCTGGAGAAGCTCAAGACCAAAAGGTATACGTACACAAAACTGCAGCGTATGCTTCTCCATATTTTGCTGCAGCACGGCAAGCTTGCGATGGCGCCGGAGGCGCTGGCCCAAGGCCCAGGATATTTACGGGTACTTGCCTTCAGCAGAAAAGGCCGCGAGCTGCTCAAACGAATGAAGGCCAGCGCATCCCTGCCTATCGTGACCAGGGCGGCCGCCTTCTCCCATCCTGGCCTGGAGCTCGACATTCAAGCTGCAGCAGCATATGCGAACGCCATGCCTATCCGGAATGATTCCGAAATATTCCGGGACTTCCGCCAGCCGCCGATCACGATCTAGTTACGTGCCCGGCGGCGTTTTTACGGGCAAATCCTGTAAATACCGCAGCGCATCCTGAACATGCTTGACCGGGACCAGCTTCATCGACGTGCCGATTTCATCCGCCTTAGCCTTGGCATCCTTATAATTCGCTTCCGGCACAAAAAATATTTCCGCCTTCTCCCGGTGAGAGGCGACGATCTTGAACTGCACCCCGCCGATCGAGCCGATTGTCCCGTCCTCGGTAATCGTTCCGGTTCCAGCGACCCGATAGCCTTTGCTAAGGTCGCCCGGGGTCAGCTGGTTATATATTTCGAGCGTAAACATGAGCCCCGCAGATGGGCCGCCGATCCGGGTGTCGGCAAATTTGACTTCCTTGCTCTTATCCGCGGGCATGACCTTGCGGATCTCGCCAACGCTTACACCGAGACCGGCCTTGGGCAGCGCCTCATCCTGCCCGATTTCGACGAGCTCCACCTGCTGGCGGATTTCTTTGCCCCCGCGGCTCAGCACGACCTCAGCCAGATCGCCTGCTTTCTTGCCCTGAAGCAGCGCCGGGAGATCCTCAAACCGCTTTACCTTATGCCCCTCAAGCTCGGAAATAATATCCCCGGATTGAAAATCCCCCTTCGGAGCAAGTATCTTGGACAAGCCCACGACGAACACGTACTCAGGCACGATTTCATATTTTACGTTCGCCAAGTTGTAGGCCGCCATAATGGCATTCGATTGCGAATTGCTCATATAGAACTGCTGCTGCGTTGCATACTCCTTTTCGTTGCGGTCCGGCTCTTTGCGTACGACCTCAGTGTGGGCTTGAAACTGCGAGGTTGCCAGCATCGCCAGATTAGCATAACTTACGGATACGGTCGTCAGCATGAACGTCCCCTTCTCCTCCGGATCCCCGGAAGGGATCGTTACCATCGGCTTGATTTCCTCCGCTGTGCCCGGCTGATTGATCATATATGGCGTAGGCATATAAACAACCACATACACCACAATGGCAAGCGTAATCAGGTATAACCCCGCTTTTATGACTGCTGATCTGGATTGACGCATCTCTTTGCTCCCTCTCTTTTCACCAAGCGGTGTAACTGATGGTCTTTCAACGGACAGACGAGCATAGACATGTACTAGCCTTTCATATGCTCATAAAGAGGTGAATTCGCCCGATGAATCACGAAAGTTCTCAAAACAGCGGCTTGCTCTCTACGATTCTGCTGGGAATGACCGCCGTCTTGCTAGTTATCTGTATTATTTATGCTCCTAGCCAAGCTTTTGAAGCTTCGAGTCAAGGGCTCGCTCTTTGGTGGAGAATCGTCTTTCCCGCCTTGCTGCCTTTTCTCGTGCTTTCGCAGATCCTCATGGCAACGGGATACGCCCACGGGCTCGGCTCATTCATCGATCCGGTCACCCGCCGGCTCCTCGGCCTGCCGGGCACGCTGGGCTGGGTGCTTCCCCTTGGCATGACTGCGGGATTTCCTGCAGCCGCGGAAGCAGCAGCCGCTTTATATAAACAAGGCAAGATCACCGCATATGAAGCGGAGAAATTGGCGAGCTTTTCGCATTACTGCAGCCCCGTGCTCATCGTCATTGTTGTAGGCACCGCTTATATGAAGCAGCCTGAACTGGGGCTGTTTCTGCTCGGCATACACTGGGCATCGGGCCTAAGCGCCGCAGTAACCATGAACTGGCTCTCCTTTGGCCTTAAGCGCAAGCAAGCAGGCACGGGCCCGGATTCAGAACATACGGGCAGCCGTTCGGCTGAATCGCGGTGGAAGCTCGCCTTGCGCCAAATTGAAGAAGCGCGGCGCGAAGACGGCCGCAGCTTCGGCAAGCTTCTTGGCGATTCTGTTGGCTCGGCCGTGCAAACATTGATGGCGACGGGCGGATATATGCTCATTTTTGCCGTCATCATACAAATCGCTTCCTCTTGGCTGGCGCCGCTCCTATCGCCATCCCTGACAGCCAAGCCGATCGCCGCCCTGCTTGAAGTGCACCTTGGATCGTACGCTTTAGCCACGACCGGCTTATCCTCTCCTCTGCCGGCAGCCCTTACAGGCGCCTTGCTCGGCTGGAGCGGGCTAAGCGCCTACTTGCAGGCACGAGCAGCGCTGAAGCCGACCGGGCTTAGCGGCGTTTTTTTTCTGATCAACCGAATCATTCACGGCATCTATGCCTATGTATTAACCCTCTTGCTTTGGAAGCCGATCGCTGTAATGATGCCGCTGCCCTTCCCCGCCAACGGCAGCCTGAACGGAACCGCAGCATGGGTACCGGGGGAAGGCCTGCCGCTGATGAAATGGAAAGTCTTCTCAAGCGTCGTCTCCTGGCAGCTGTGCATGCTCGGACTGCTGATCATGCTCGTTTTGTTTGCCGCTTTTCTATGGTCAAAGCATTTCAGGACAAAACGCACTTCCTGACAAGACCATGACACTGGCGCTGGCCTCAAGAAAATTTATGCTTTAGCAGGCTTGGACTGAAACTTAGTCTTGAGCGCCTCTTCAACTACCGGCGGCACGAGGTCTGACACATCTCCTTGGAAGGTGGCGATCTCTTTGACAACACTGGAGCTTAAATAGGAATATTTGGGGTTGGTCATCATAAAAATTGTCTCTACCTGGCTGTTCAGCTTGTGGTTGGTCGAGGCCAGCTGCAGCTCATATTCAAAGTCCGTTACGGATCTAATGCCGCGTACGATGACATGGGCTTGCTTGTAGTCCATATAGTTAACGAGCAGATCCCGGAAGCTGTCGATTTCCACGTTAGGCACATGCTGCGTCGCCTTTAGAAGAAGCTCTTTTCTCTCCTCGACCGTAAATAGAGGATTTTTGCTTGTATTGTTCAGTACGGCCACGATCAGCCTGTCGAACTGGCGGGCGGCACGCTGAATAATATCCATATGCCCTTTCGTTACCGGATCGAAGCTGCCAGGGTAGACCGCGATCCGAAGCTCATGTTGTTTCTCCATGGTGATGCTGCTCCTCCTTCTCCATCAAATCCGATTCCGCCCTGTTATCTTTATCATAGACGTAAATCGTAATTCCCGTCTCTCCATAATCTGTTTTGCGAATCGTTCTAAAACGGCCAAAATGATCCTGATATTCGAAGGAAGATTCGTACTCGAGTACGAGGATCGCCTGATCCTCCAGCAAGTTGAGCTCGTCCATTCGCTCCATCAGCTTGTCCCCATGCTTCAGCCGATACGGCGGATCGAGGAACACAAGATCAAAAGACGCCCCCCGTTTGGCCAGCGTCTTAAGTGCTCTTTCCGCGTCGTTCTTGTACACTTCCGCCTGCTCAGCGAGTCCCGCGGCCTTTAAGTTTGCTTTTACCGTTTCTACGCTTTTGTAGTCCAAATCCACGAAGATTGCTCTATCCATGCCCCGGCTCAAGGCCTCGATTCCCAGCCCGCCTGTGCCGGCGAATAAATCAAGCACAGTGCCGCCCTCGAAATAAGGGCCAATCATGCTGAATAGAGCCTCCTTGACCTTGTCTGTGGTTGGTCTAGTGCCCATGCCGGGAACAGCCTTTAGCTGCCTGCCCTTCGCGCTTCCCGAAATTACTCTCATCGATATTCACACCTTATTCGGATTACCTGTTGCCCATGCTTTTTACATGGTATGTCGATATCGTACCACAATCAATGACAGATTGAAATTTGCAAAAAAACTGCTGCTATATCAGCATGTTTTCTTGAAAGAAGACGATAGATGCTTTCTTAACAATTTTTTTATCCCCCAGGTATAAATCGAACGAACCGGGACAAACTTTAAATATCGACATCACAAATGTCGTAGACAACCGCGGAGAAGACTTACGTTTCCCCATAAGCTCTTCGTCCGGTTTCTCCTCTCCCATGATGGGCGTCCCGCGAGGGGCGCCCGGACAAAAGCCTTTGTAGCGTAGAATTCTACGAGGGTTTTTGTCCTTTTTTTTGTGGGTTGGGGACGTCAAAACCTTGAATGATCCTACAAAAAAAGTCCGAAGTTATTATTCGGACTCTTATCGGGCTCTAGGGTGCTTCCGAGTCAAATAGCTGCACTCTAAAATCGCCAGACCCTGGCATATCGTGAAATTTCAAACGCTGATCTCCAGCAACATAACTATACTCGTTCGAACCTGCTTCCGCAGGATCACCTAAGGCGACCATGCTCTGTTCCAGTACATCCTTTTTGAATTCCCCCAAAGCAATATAATGAATCGTATCGACGGCATATTCGGCTACTAGCTCCAAATTATTCTCCAGATACCATATACACACTTTTGAGTCGACCTCAAAACTTTCGTCCGGTTCACCCAAAACGGAAATAGCCTCGCTTATATTCATACCACGCGTTATGCCATGAATATAAAATAAATTATCTTTTCTAACGATCTGCAGTGGATTGTTTAATACCTTTGCTTCGATTAATTTAATAATTTCTGTATGCGTAGCATCAGGAATAAAATCACCGTTTAACAAATCCTCTGCAGCCTGCATAAGTACAGAAAGGGATTGTTGTTCGAGGGAATCACTGCTTGCAGCGATGCGTTGATTCAAGGCTGGTATGTAAGTGTTCTTGTAATAATCGGGGTAATTGGCGCTAGCAAGCACGAACTCCTCTTCATTTATGTCGAACTCGTAAACATCGTCCCAGCTTAACGTGGGTGCATGGCTATACTCAGGAAAATCCAAACTGTATGTAATGATAAATTCATTGGTACTGTTATGATCTATGTCTAAGGCTTGAGGCTCTGGAATATTGCTTACGACTATATTATTGACTCTGCCTTCTTTACCGTAAGTAATGGCGAAATCACCTTGCCCATTATTGTCGTCATATGCGGCAAATGAGGTGTCAAGAATCCCTTCCTTGACCGCTTCAGGTGTAGGAATGTGATTAACAACGTCCATCATTTCCAGCTGAACTTTCGTGGAGAAAGTAAAATTGGTTGCGTACCCCCAACCGAAAATTCCTGTCACCAGCAAACCGCCTGCAATGAATGGTAGTGAATGCTTTATTTTTTTCGCTAATTTTTGTTTTCTTAACGCTGATTCGAGCTCCCTTTTCTCTTGTAACCTTCTATCCTCCTCCATCTGTTCCTCATAAAAAGCGTTCAAACGGCGTATAATCGTTTCTTCATCGCTATATTCTGCAAGTACGTATTGTTTTAATCTATCGCACCTCCTGCATTTGGATTGAGCATTAACATTTAATCTTCCACAGACGCAAAGCCAGTGACCGTTGAGATCTTTAGCGTAGTTCTTTACATCTTCTCCATCTCGACTCTGAACAAATTCCAAAAAATTTTTATTTTCGATTTTTGTCAATTCGATCTTGATGGATTCAGAAGCGCCTTTGGACCACAATGTATTGTCTTCATATAAGATTTTCACGACGTCAACTTCAATTTTTCTGGTGTTTTGGAAGCCGGATAATAAAATCTTTTTATCCGTCGCTCGTTTCCGGTTGGGGCGCAGGCCCTCTTCATATTCGACTTTGCATTCAAGTTTGTTGGCATCGCCGCCTACCGGATCACCGAACTGATCATAGCAGTGAATAATTACTTTTAAACCCTTAACCGCTTTTGGAGATAAATTATGAAAAGTCATTAAACAATAGATCTGAGAATTTGTTTTACTCGCAAACAATTTGTAATCGATTAACTCGACTGGACAATCTAAATTTACTAGCATATGGCATGACCCTCCGAATTAATCATTTAACAATATAAGCTCATCATCTTCAGGTTCTTTATTGGATTTCATATTTAATCTGTGCAACTGCTCGATAATTTCCGATAAAGCGATGAAGAATAGTCCGGATAAAAACCCTGAGACCCAATACACAAATGTCACTAGCCATAACCTTTCATCATCGTCGTCACCAATTATAATACCTGCAATTATCCCGGCTGCTATAACCGAAAGGCCAGTCCAAAGAAGTACAACGGCGATCTTATTGTTTTTACTAAACAAAGTTCTCACCACCCCGTTACAATATTTTCTTGGTTTTAATCTGTTTAAAACAACCTTACCAGCAGAACAACAATTGCAATGACAGCTGCCAGGATCAACAAATTGCTAATTTGCCGCCAGAGCCCCAGAACACCGGTGGAATGAAGCTTTTGCTGGTCAGCGTCAAACTTAAGCTTAGCGGCGTTAGGGTTCGTATAAGCCTGAAAATTCTGATCGTGCTCATTTCCATTCATATCATATCTTCACTCCTTTTAAGAGCTTCCTTTATGGAATATTGTACCACACGCCGCCTTGTTTGCCCCTTGCGAATGCAGCGACAAACAATAATCCGCCGGGCAATGCCCGGCGGACCTGCGTTACTAATACTTCAGCTGCAAGATTAGATCCAAGCGCGGGAAACGATAACCAACAGAATGAACAGTACAAGTATTACCCCAGTTGAAGTCCACAGTCCTGCTCCTCCAATTTCGCCCATAGGGATACCTCCTTTGCCTCTGAATAATATAAATATATTCATAGGCATGGTAGGAGGTTTGGGCAAGCTGTAAAGCTGTATGCTTATCCTGCATCCGGCTTGTTGAACAATCCTCTGCGGTACATGATCGTAATTAATCGGTAGAAATCATAGCTGCCTCGCTCGGGAGACTGGATCAGCGGATGCTTCTTGTCGTAATTTACGGCGGACTTCACCGCTTCTTTGGCCCAATCCGGCGTCTTCAAATTGGCCCGCTTCTCAAGCTCCGCGATTCGATTCGCCTGCCCCTTGCAAACAATAGAAAAAGTTTCTTCCTACAGTACATGATGCTGCAAAGGGGAACGCTTGGACATCACGGCCTATTTTACTCCATAACCCGGTCAGGGTCGGCCACTTTTTCGATTTTACGTTCGATTCTCGTGTCGCTGCCCAGATATATTTCTCCACAGGTAAAAGCTGCTCATCCAGCGAATAGACGAGCGGAGTTCCTGTCGGAATGTTAACCTGCATGAGCCGCGCTCAGGTTGTCCAGATATTTGACGAGCGCCCGCAAACTGTTCCCGTGAGCAGCGATAATCACTCTTTTACCTGCCAGAATTTGCGGTTTGATCTCGCGCAGCCAATAATCTTCTACCCGCACAATTGTCTCCTTCAGGCTCTCCGTTACTGGAATGAACTGGTCCGGCACATCCTTATATTTCGAGTCGTACCTGCTGCTCCCCGTATTTCTGAGCGGTCGTCAGCTTGCTGAGGCCTTGCAGCGCTCCATAATGCCGTTCGTTTAGCTGCCATGTTTTATAAGCAGGAATCCACAGCAAATTCATCTCGTCCTGAAAAAAATACAACGTCTTGATCGCCCTTCTCAAATGAGAGGTATATGCAATATCAAAATCGAATTTATGCTCTTTCAGCAGCTTCCCCGCCTCTTTAGCTTCATCGCCCCCTTTGCTCGACAAGTCCACGTCCGTCCAGCCGGTAAATAAACTTGATTTATTCCACTCGCTCTCGCCATGCCGCACAAGCGCAAGTCTATGCATAATCTATCTCTCCTTTCCAGGTTATGTTCTATGAATATCTTAACCCTATCGGGGAAACCTAACCCTGTTTCTAATTACCATAACCTATGAGGAGGATGTACCAGCATGAATCAAAACCTAAACCATCAAATTCGTCAAATCGAACAAACCATTCAGCAATTGGAACAACAAACCCGCCAAGCCTCGGCTATGTATCAGCAGCTTCTCGAGCAGGAGCAGCAAAACGCGATGCAGCTTGAAGAAATCGCCCAACGCGAGCGTAAAACTGCTCAAACGATTCAGTCTGCACTGCAAGGTCATCAAACGGCAATGCATCAATACCAGCAAATTTCGCAGCTGGCTGGGCAGCTCGAGAACATCGTAGGTTCCGGCGTGTCCCATTTCAGCAATCCTTCCAGCTTTGGTCAATCCGGAATCGGCCAACGTTCCATTGGCGGACAGAGCTTTGGCCAGCCTAGCTTTGGACAGCAAGGCTTTGGTCAGCATAACTACGGACAGCAAAGCTACGGGCAGCAAGGCAGCTTCGGTCAAGGGAACTTCAGTTCATCCCCCTCCGGTTCTTCCATGGGCCAAATCGGACAAGTGGGACAAGGGCAAGGTTCCCAAACGCGCAGCTACCAATAATAATAAGACTCAAAAAGGCAGACCAAGAAATCTTGATCTGCCTTTTTCTATTCTTTCTCCCGCCTGCTGCCTCACCAACTACCGCTGCACATCTTTCGTGGTATAATTGGAAAATAATCTTACCCACGGAGGAGAACATGAAATTTCTAATTCTCATCATTCTTTCCTGGCTTACAGGAAATGTATTCCTTTCTTTGCTTATATTTCTGGGCATTTTGTACTTTCTGGACAGGCGCTTCGTCGGCATTTTCCCCAGCTTCACCAAGCCGTTTCGCAGAACGCGCCAAATTGCCCGCTTGAAGCAGCAGCTAACCGTTAACGCCTTTGACGTCTCTTCAAAACGGGAGCTGGCTAGGCTTCTGCTAGATCAAAGAAAGTTCAAAGAAGCCTATAATCTTCTTCAAGAAGCCAAATCCTCATCCGAATCCTCAGCAGAGTTCTGGAGTGATTTGGGCGAGGCCCAGTTGGGAATGGGCCAATTGGAAGAAGGAGAACAGCATGTTCTTCAGGCTCTAGCCATCAATGAACGCGTCAAATACGGGCAGCCCTACCTTAGCCTGGCCTTCGCCTTCCGTGAGAAAAATCCGGAAAAAGCGCTGCAGTACGCCAAGCAGTTCGGCGAACATTATTCCTCTTCCAGTGAAGCGTATTATTTGCTAGGCAGCCTATACCAGTCCTTGAACCGGACGGAAGAAGCCAAGCGCTCCTGGGAGGAAGCGATTGCGATTTACCGGTCTCTGCCCAGATACAAGAAACGCGACGAACGGAAATGGGCCTGGAGAAGCTATTTTAAAAAACTAACCCGATAATCAGAATGTCCTGGCCCTCAATTTATACTTTTCAATAGCTTCTTCATCTGAAATAGGCATACACGGAATTTCGCCCATGTATGCCTATGATTTGTTCTCCCGATTACATGAAATCTTCTTCGTTCTCTTCCGTCTCGTAAGTGCAGCGAAAATATTCCGGTCCTCCGGGATACTTCGTAAATCCGGTCACCTGAAAACCGATGCTGCGGAAGAAATCAGCGCTGTCCTCATCGGTCTCTGCCAAAACGACAGCAGGCCGTTCAAGCACCATAGCATCAAGAATGATCCCCCGGCCGTACCCCATTCCCCGGTCCTCCGGGTGAACGGCTAGATGCAGCAGCTCCAGCACGCCGTTGTCTCCGCTGCGGTAGCCGATAATGCCGATGTACTGTTCTTCTTCTTCGTAAGCAAGCAGCTTGCAATCGCTGTCCGCTGCATACTGCTTCACCGCTTGGCTCAGCTCCTCCTCATCGCCATGAACCGCATATTCAAGCAGCTCCCGAACTTCTTCGCTGGCGATTCGCGGTTTAACGTCTATAAGCATGCCAAGCACCATCCTTCCTACTTCTCAATAATCTCCGTGCGTCCGTCGTCATAGCCAATGATGACCGTGCTAGCGATGCCCACAAACAAGCCGTGCTCTACAACCCCGGTCGTTGCCTTCAGTTCATCGCTCAGCTTGCCCGGCGATTCGATCTTGCCGAAAGCCGCATCGGCGATATAGTTGCCGTTATCCGTAACATAAAGCTTGTCGCCGTTCATCCGCATTTCAATCGGCACATTATAACGGCTCTGCAGCAGGCGAAGTGTCCATTCGTAACAAAAAGGCACGATTTCAATCGGCAGCTTGAATTGCCCCAAATGTTCCACCCTCTTATTGCTGTCGGCAATAACGACGAACCGGTCGCTTTGAAGCGCTACCAGTTTCTCCCTCAGCAAAGCGCCGCCGCCACCCTTAATAAGAGCCATATCCGGGTCTGCTTCGTCCGCGCCGTCAATCGCGATATCTAACCGGTCAACTTCGGCCGCAGGAATAAGCGGAATATTATATTTAGCAGCGAGTTCTTCCGAAGCTTTGGATGTAGCGATCGCCCGAATGCGAAGCCCGGCTGCGACCATTTCGCCGATTTTCTCGATCGCGTAATATGCCGTCGATCCCGTCCCGAGTCCAACCGTCATCCCTTCCTTTACCAATTCTGCTGCACGGTAGCCCGCCGCTTGTTTTGCATTCATGGTTACCCCTCCTGGTCATGTCCCTGTCTATGATATAGCCTGTTCGATAAAAATCACGATTACATCATACCAAACTATGAGGCAAAAAAGAACAGCAAGTCCATGATGAACCTGCTGTTCCGCAATAAAAGTTCTCAGTTCTCGATCGCGGCTTGGATGCCGGAAAAAGAAGCATCTTCGACCTCTTTTCCGTTGACGAACACTGTCGGCGTTCCACTGACCTGATAATGCTCGACGATCATGAGGTCTTTTTTGACATTGGCGCTGTATGTCCGGTTGTCCAAATCCTGCTCGAATTTCTCAATGTCCGCTTCGGGAATATAGGTGCGCACCAAATCGAGAATGAACGACTTCGTTGCCCAAATGTCGTCCTTTTTTCCTTGCAGCTCGCTCATCTTCGCATGATATGTCCAGAAATATGTTTGGTTCTGCTGATACAGCGTCTCACCAGCTAATGCTGCGAGATTGGAGTCCGGCGCCAAAAAAGGATAGTCGATCATATACAATACAGCTTTGCCCGTGTCCAGGTATTCCCGCTTCAGCTCCGGAAGAACCTCCTCATTCCATCTTTTGCAGGCCGGGCATTTGTAGTCAGAAAATTCAACAACCGTTACCGGAGCGTTCCTGTCGCCGATGTAGGGCTGCTCCACTTCATTAAACCCAGCTGGACTAAATTCAACCGAAACCTGGTCGAAATCAGGAAACTCCGTTGTCGGTCTGCTATCCTTCAGGCTAGTGAAGATTACGATTGCTACAGCCAGCACAGCTATTGCACCAAGCGTTACAATGCCAAGCTGCCGATTGTTCTTCTTCATCACTATTCCCCCTCGCTTTATCATCGAATAATCATGGATTGTTCGATTGTACAAGGATTGTACACAGCTTAACGAGGCGGATATATGATAATTCTAACAATAGACAAGTCTATTTATTGATAAAATGTGAATATTTTGCATTTTAAGGCTGGTGAGCGGGACGAGGCGCTTTTTTCATTTGGCCTTGTTCATTATCTGCTTCCGGCTTGACCAGCGTCATCAGCAGAATTACCGCCACAAGCGACACGCCGGCGATCACAAAGAACAGCGTCATATGCCCTGCTTTTATGAGCAGCGATACGATCGGCGGCCCTAATGAAACACCGATGAAACGCATGCTTCCATAGATAGACGTAATTGTGCCGCGCAGGGCCTTCTCTATCCCTTCCGTGATGAGAGCATCGGAGCTCGGAAGAACTATGCCGATGCCCGCGCCGCACACGATCAGACAAGCGATAACAAAATAAATATTGTTAAAAAAGCCAATGCCAAAAAGAGCACCTGTGGACAAAACCAATCCTACAACCCCGCACCACTTCATCAACGTCTTGTCATTGCCGATTTTCTTCCCCGTAAAGTAGGCGGCAAGGCACAGCGCAGCAAGCGGGATCGCCAGCACCAGCCCCTTCAATACCCCCTCCAGTCTATGCTTGGCCTCAAGCTGCTCGGATAGGTAGAAGAGCACGCCAAACACCAGGAACATGCAAATACAGCCGATGGCAAAAATAGCGTAAAGCCAGCGCCCCTTCTCATGGAACAGCTTCTTCACCGTCTTCAAGAATTCGCCAATGGGCTTGGCCTCTTCCTTCCGTTCCGGTTCCTTAACCAGGAAAATGACGAGCAGCAGGGAAGCGAGGCACAATACAGGAATCGCCAAAAACGGCACGTACCAAATCCAGGCGCCAAGCAATGCCCCCAGAATCGGACTGAGCACCTTGCCAAACGTATTGGACGTCTCGATGATTCCAAGGCTATGACTGACCTGTTCGTCATCATCAAACATATCGCCAACAAGGGGGAGAACAATGGGAAAAGCACCCGCGGCGCCGATGCCCTGCAGCAAGCGGCCGCCCAGAATGATCCAGTAAACCGTCGTCCCCTCCGCAAACCAACTGGCCACTCCAGATAATGCACCGCCGATACCGGCGATGATCAGGCTTGGAATGATGATCACTTTCCTGCCGAATTTGTCGGAAAGGTAGCCGGCGATCGGCACGAGCAAAATCGCGACAACCGCGTATACCGTAATGAGCATGCTGACCTGGAACGATGAAACCTGCAGCTTGCGGGAAATTCGGGGCAATATCGGAATAATCATTGAACTGCCTAAAGTCATGATCAACGGTATGGAAGCTAGGGCGAACAAATCGCCTTTTTTGTTATCCATCCTTACTTGGCCACCTTTCAACACACGATATACAATGTTAGTGTGGTTGAAAAGTGAAAATATATTCGGCCTGTCCTGCCTAAGCCTGGATATAGGCCGACGGGTCGCTCTCCGTAATGAATCGGCTTGGCTCGCCCGCCGAATACACATGCAGCAAATGCATCGCTCTCGTACAAGCGGTATAGAACAATTTGCGCTCTGCTTCTTTGGTGTAGTTGCGGTTTGAACCGTCATAAATGAGCACAGCGTCAAATTCCACACCCTTTGCCAGATATGCAGGTATAATATGAATCCCCTTCTCGAACGAGAGCGTCGTTTTTTTGATCAGCTTGGCGGGCAGAGCCTGGGCCAGCATTTCATGCACCTGCTCGCTCTGCTCAGCCGTTTTGCAGATGACCGCGATCGTCTCGTAGCCGTCAGCCCGCAAAGACAGAAGATCCCGCTTGATCTCGCGATCCATGTCTTCCCGGTTCTGAAGCACTCTTACGAGCGGCTTCTCGCCTTCGCGGTTGAAGGGAACAATTTCCTCGCCTCCGGCGATCATCCGTTTCGTAAATTCGACGATTTCGCGAGTGGACCGGTAGCTCTGCTTCAGCACGATAAGCTCGCTTTCCGCCGTGCCATACAGATCGGTCAGCGTCGCCGACTGCTGCAGCACCGAGGCATGGGCGTAAATCGCCTGATTCAGGTCGCCGAGTGCCGTCATGCGCGCCCGCGGGAACAGCCTTTTGAGGAAGAACAGCTGAAACGGCGAATAATCCTGGGCTTCATCAATGATGACGTGACGAATGTCCGTATTCGAGTGAAAGCCTAATACAAGCTCCTTTAAATAAAGAAATGGCGTAATATCCTCATAGAACATTTCACCCGCCCGGATTTTGTCCACGGTCTGCCGTCCGATCTCGCGCCAATCCTCCGGCAAATCTTCCAGCCCCAGCTCAGCTGCAATTTCCGGGTGATCGAACAGCTGTGTATACAGCGTCGTAACGTCGACGAAACGCAATGTCTTCACCCATCTGCGCAGCGGCTTCAATCGATCGCTAACGACCATCCGCCCGAGAATTTCCTTCTCGTCTTCATAGTCGTTAAACGAAGTACCGGCTCCCCGCTGTTTCCGGCGCATTCTCTGATAGGCCCGCTGATAGTCCTCCGCATCAAGAAGCTGGATCTGCTCCTCGACCCAAGGGGCATCCAGCTGGCTTTTCCCGAACGCGGCAAGCTCCTTCAGCAGCCATTCCTTCAACAGTTCACAACGGTTCGCCAAGGTAATCGCCGGATCGTAATCATAGAATTTTCGGGCAATCTCCTCGGCATCTACGACGGTCTGGCCTTGGAAGCGGATCGGGCGGAATTTCATCCCCTTCTTCTCGAGCCATTGTTTGTAGCGATTCACCGCATCCAGATACAGCGAGGACGATTTATAACGTATGCCGCTGATTCTATGCTTGTAATCCTCATCCTCCGTCCCGGTCAGCACGTATTCGATTTGCACGAACGGGTCCTCCAGCTGAAACTCCCGGCCCAAACGATGCTCCAGATATTCCTGAAACGTTGTCTGCTGCATATTCTCTTCGCCGAGCTCCGGGAGCACGGTAGAGACATAGCTGTTGAACATCGGATTGGGGGAGAAAAGAATCATTTGGTCGGCGTTCAAACGCTCCCGATGCTTATACAGCAAATAAGCAACCCGCTGCAGCGCGGCCGAAGTCTTTCCGCTTCCCGCCGCTCCCTGAACGATCAGCATCCGGCTGTAATCGTTGCGGATAATCCGGTTCTGCTCCTTCTGAATCGTGGCCACAATGCTCTTCATCTGTGCGTCCGAGCTTCGGCTCAGCACCTGTTGCAGCATTTCGTCGCCAATCGTTACTCCCGTATCGAACATAAGCTTAATGACTCGCCCATGAATGACGAATTGGCGTTTCAGCGACATCGTGCCTTCGATTTGCCCAGAGGGAGTCATATAAGAAGCAGAACCCGGCACACCGTCATAATACAAATTGGAGATCGGCGCGCGCCAATCATATACGAGAAACTCTTCGTCCCCCTCCTCCAGCAGGGAGGCAATTCCTAGATAAATCGCTTCTTCCTCGCCGCCTTCCTCGGCAAAATCGATGCGGCCGAAATATGGGGACTGCTTGAGACGCTTCATTTTTCCCAAAGCCGCCGAAGCATGAAGATGACTTCTCTCCCGGTCGGATAGAACCTGCGATTGCTGACGCAAGCTCGTCGAAGTTTCGCCAACATCATCCGCTTCACTGAAGTTGACGGTAACCTCGTCCCAGAAGTCCCGGCGCATGCCGACCACATCCTCCCGGACCACCGTCACCTCCGACTCCAGCCTGCGAATGCGCTTCTCAATTTGATCGGCAACGTATTCTACTCGCTTCTGCTCTTCCTGCCAAGCCTTATCCGTTCTATCCAAAGATGATCGCTCCTCTACATTAACTTAATAATAGCGGCCCTGCCTATGATGCCGGCTTCGGTATATCGGAATGATCCGCCAGGCGGTTCAGGCGCTGCAATTGGTGCCCATATTCATATATTTGCGCCGAAACGATGGATAATCGAAGAATGCCCTCCCGCTGCTCGGCATAAAGATCCAGCATACTCCGCTGGAACTTGTCATTCTCCTGTTCGAACAGCTCCGCTTCTCGGGTGTTCGGTTTCAGCTTCCCCTCAAACTTCAGTATAATATGCTCATGGAATTTGATAAGCCTCTCTAGATGCAAATCGAAGGCCTCGTTGTCCTCCGTCGAACGATCCGCCTGAAAGTAATGCTGTTCGATGGCGTCCAGCACCTCATAGCCTTTTCGAAGCGTCCGTAATATTTGTTTATATACGACGAGCTGGCGGCTCTTGCTGAATTTGGGGGCTTTCAGTTTCTTCTGGTCTTCCTCCATCATTTTATACGTATCACCAATCGAATTTATCGTGTCTTCAAGCTCGCGCTTCTGATTGCGGAACACGCTTTCCTTCATTTCGCTGGATATCGCCGTGCGAAGTAGAATGGATAATTGCTCAAACGTCTTCTTGGTCTGGCTATCGTACTGCACCCTTGGTTTCGGCGGAAATACGAGAATATTAATGAGGAATGCGGAGACGATACCGATCAATATGAGCGTAAACCGGGTAATCGCGAATTCCCATTGACCTGACGCCTCCATAACCGCAACGACCGTTACGAGCGTAACCCCGATCGTCTCGTTCATCTTCAGACGAATACAGATCATAATGACAAGGATGCATACAAGTCCGACCGCAATCGGTTCATTCGAGAACATTGCTCCTCCTGCCATAGCGAGCACCGCACCAAGCGTATTCGTCTGCAATTGATCGAGCAAATACCGCCAGGAGCGGTATATCGTCGGCTGCATCGCAAAAATAGCAGCAACCGCAGCGATAACAGGCGAGGACAGGCCAAACCAGAAAACTACATAAAGCGCCAATGTTACGGCAAGTCCGGTTTTGAGCATTCTGGGTCCAAACGTCACACAAACTCCTCCTGTTCCCTTTCCGTTCCTTAATTCATTTTACCCAATTCCTCGTTGGATTCAATTTTTAGGTAATTTTAAGATAAGCTTTTGTTTTTTGGTCAAAACTACATGAGAGAAAGACCCAATCATTCTATACGATGAGGTGAAAAATGTCTATGAGACACATACGCAAACTACTGGAGAAAGGTTTCCTGGCGGCCATCATAGCGATTGGCGGATATGCCGCTGTCGCTGAAACCACGGTGGCCTATCAGGAACCAACGCCGATTCCCCAAGCTTTACCAGAAGGCGGAAAGGAGCAGCATCAGCCTCGCCATCATCACAAAGGCCATTTCCGGGGCGGGCATATCGTCAAGGATACGGCTGAACTGCTGGGCGTTGAGCCAAAGGTGCTTATCGAAGATCTGAAGCAAGGCAAATCCCTGCTCCAAGTCGTCCAAGCCCGCAAGGGCTGGAGCGAGGCTGAATACGTACAGAAGCTGACGACAGTCGTTACGGGCCATATCGATAAAGCCGCTGCCGAAGGCAGGCTAAGCCCGGAAAAGGCGGCAACAATGAAAATGGAGCTCCCTGTCAAGCTGAAAAAAATCGTTAACCGTACTTGGAAAAGCTCAAGCAAAGAACATCCCGTGACAGATTATCGCAGCAATAACACGATTCTATGGCACAAAGCAGATTAGCTTAAAGTGATATGCTCCCCCAAAAAATTAAGCCTGTTACTGAAAGGGGAGCATTAGCCTAAAAAAGAACATAGCTAAACGGCCTTTAGTCCGATGAAAATCAGGACAAAGGCCGCTTAATTAACTTTATGATTTGTAAATGTCTAACGGACATAGGTTCCGCTATATCGCTAAAGTGGAGTGAAAGTGAGTGGATTGACTCAGAATAAAGTGCTTCTCTGTCCCTTAGCCATGTAAAAATGGAGTATCCTCCCCAAATAGCGGATCTCATGTCCATTAGCAGCTTCTAAGCTCTCGGCACTACGCAATTATCCAGCCTCTTGGCACATCAAGCCTCGCAGCAACTGTGTTGCTAGCTCTACAGTGTTCAATTACCCCATACCGCGGCTGGACCAAGCTGCTTTTCCCATAATTGCTCAGCCATTGAGCACAAGAGGCGCTTCATTATGTCGTTCTCGTTTTGCAAAACCCGTTCCAGTTCCGATGGCAAGAGAACCGTCCTGGATCAGCGCCCCGCTCCTTTGACGGCGGCTTTCTTCCGCTTTTTCGGTTTGGCGGCTCCATTTCCCACCGGAACCTCTAATATATCCAGGAGGAAGATGAACACCGGCACGCCGACGATTAGCCCCCAAACGCCAAAGAAATGCTCCGATACGAGCAAAATCATGAACGTATAGAATATCGGCAAATGCGTCTTGTTCGACATAAATTTCGGATTGAGGAAATAAGCCTCAAAAGCATGGACAACCGCGATCATGACAAGGACATAGACGATTTTGACGAGCCCGCCAATTTTGAAGGCAATCGCACAAAGCGGAATCAAGGAAATAATAACGCCCATCACCGGAATCAGTCCGAGGATAAAAATCATAATGCCGATGGCCACCAGGTTCGGGAATCCGAAAATCCACAGAAAGATCGTGGACAGGATGGCATTCACGGTAGCAATCAAGAATTGAACCTCGATCACTTTGCCAAAGGAAGCGACGAATTTCTTGCCGAAATACTCCAGCTCATTAAACAGGAACCCCGCACGGCTCTCTTTGAATCTGGCCGTAAAGTTCGTGACCTTCTCCTTCTCCAGCAGGAAGAACAAGCTGAGTATAATCGCAATGAAAAGATTCAAGCTCCATTTCCCGATATCAGATACGGTCTTAAGTAGGAAGTTAAAGCCGTTGCCAACATACTTGGACAGATCAATCTCTTTTAACGAATCCACTAGGAAATTCAGCAGGACGTTGTCAGGCAAATTCGTTGGGGGATTATCATAGAACGAAATGACCTGATTGACAAGATCGTTGAACTCATCCAGAAATACAGGCAGATAGTAATACACGGTCGTGACAAGCAAGGTTAGTATTACGGCATATATAAATAGAATCGTTATGCTCCGGTTGATTTTGACGACTTTATCAACATTGCGCGTAATGAAATTATGCAGACGGTTGATCAGATAGGTTAGGATGAAGGTGATCAGCAGCATGTTCAGCATGCTGCGCGAAAAGTAGAGGACCAAAATGACGAAAAACAAAGCAAGAAACCTGCGGAAACCCGCAATTTGAAATAGCTCTCTAAAAAAAGTCATTATAAGCGACCTGCTCCTTTGATAATAGACTAACTAGCGATGTATCAGGAATTACGGCATCTTCCGAACGAACTTCCTTGAATTAATCTTAAGTCAGCATACCAGTGAAAGCAAGTAAGCGAGAACTGTTTTTTCGTAAAATTACTGTTAACAATGCAAACAGTCCTGTCCACATGAAGCTGGACAGGACTGAAACAGATGATTACTTGAACAACACGGGCTGCACGCAGACCGGCTTCGATACATTCGCAGTTTGTCCCGTAAATTCCAACTTGCCCGTACTCTTGTCTATACGGAATACGGCCAAATTATCCGAATCGCGGTTAGCCGCTACGAGATAATCGCCTGCAGGGGTCAAAGCGAAGTGACGCGGATGCCCGCCTTCGCTGGAAATATGCTGAACCAGGCTCAGCTTGCCGCTGCCTTGATCGATGGCAAATACGACGATGCTGTCATGGCCCCGGTTGGAGCCGTACAGGAATTTCCCGTCTGGGGAAATGGCCACCTCCGCCGTCGTGTTCTCCCCGGCGTAGCCTTGCGGCAAAGTCGGCACCGCGTCGATCGCCTCAAGCGTTCCTGCGTCCGCATCAAAGGCGAACAGCGTAAGCGAGGAATTGACTTCATTGATCGAATACAGCCACTTGCCGTTCGGGTGGAAAGCAAGATGGCGTGGTCCCGCGCCCGGCGCCGTTTTCGCTTCGCTGTGAAGCACCAGCTTGTCGCTTTGCTCATCAAGCCGATACACGAATACTTTGTCGAGCCCTAGGTCGGCGACGAGAACATAACGGCTGTCCGGGGTGAACAGCGCGGAATGCGGATGCGGCCGATCCTGCCGCACCGGGTCCGCGCCTTTTCCTTCATGCTGCCGCTCGTCCGTTTGCTCGCCGGCTAGCCCGTCACTCAGCAGGCGAACGAGGCCCACATTGCCTCCATGATACCCGGAGACGACGACATAGCGTCTCTGCGGTTCAAGCTCGATATGCGATGTAGACGGCTGCAGCGTAAGTATCCGGTTCAATTCCGTCAGAGTGCCCGCAGCCGGATCAACTGCAAAGCTCGCGACCTCGCCGATCCGCTCGTCGCTAGACGTCTTCGTCTCCGAAATGGCATACAGCTTCCTGCCGGCGGCATCCACTTTTAGAAAGGTCGGGTTCTTCAGTCCGGCAGCCTCGCCAAGACGAGTCAGCTCGCCAGTCGCAGGGTTCATCTCCACCACGTAAAGCCCCGGATCAGCAGCTTCGGCATAGGATCCTATGTATAACAATAGTCGTTGTTGTTCTGACACGATGGTCACACTCCTTCTCTATAACATCTTGTCTTCCTATTCTTCCGTACTTTCAGGCAAATGTCCAGTCCGGCAATTGCTGGAAACATTTAAAATTTAAGCCTAAGTACTACACAAACCGCAAAAAATATGGTATACTGCAAGCGCTTCCACAACATCATCTAAAGGGGGATTTTGGAATGATGAATGTCGGACTAGAGGAGAAGAACGTCTACGAGGCCCTCGATCCACATGACGCTTATTTCTTCAAAGTAGGAGGTCATGGCTTAGTTTGTTTCCACGGCAGAAACTACAGTATAAAAAAGAGACTATCTGCTGACCAAACCTCAAAACTAATCTCAGACCCCTCTTTCTACCGCGTAAGCACCAACTGTTATGTCAACCTGAACAAGGTGACGGACATCCAGGACAACGTACTGCTATTTAGGGATCATATTCATGGCATCAAGACGATCAATGTGCCAAGAAGAAATTTGGAGCAGATCAAGCGCCTTCTTCCCGAGCGGAACGAAAGTGTAGCTGAAGTCGGGTAAACTGCCGCCGTTCCATCAGACCCAAACAAAGAAGCAGCCTGACTTCCCGTTTTGACGCGGGAACAGCGCTGCTTTTTTGCTATGCTATATTGTTTCCATAAGCCTGGCGGCCTGCTGCTAGATGATTACTTCGCCGCCGTCTTCACATACAATCTTGCGGACTCCTCCCAAATTTCGCCTGGCTCCAGGCTGAACAGCCCGATCTCTTCGGCCGGCAGGCCGACATGAGGCGCATTCACCAAATTGATCTGCGGTTCAGGGCAGAAGAAGCCTTCCTGGCCTCCGTTGTTCCAGATCATCCACTGCTTGTAGGATGTTCCTACGTCGTACACGAGCGTCAGGTCCAGCTTGGAATCCGTCAGCTCCATGCGGTTTCTGCCGTTTTGCGGCACTGCGGTATAATGATTGTCCAGAGAAGTAAAGAAAGGATACACCCCTTCCTTCTTCATCGCTTCTTCCTCAGCGCTCAGCGGCATATGTTTCCCTGTCGGCAGCATCCGTTCGTTCAGTTCCCACCGCTCGCCGATCGTGAATTTCATCTTGTAATCACTGGCCTTGCTTTCCGGTGCGAACGGAGCGTTAACAGCAGTATGGAAGGCCAGCAGACAAGGCATCTCGTTCCCGCCATCATTGCGTACGAACACATGCTGCGCCAACCCATGCTCACCCAGCCTATATTTCAGGCGAACGGTAAATTTGAACGGCAAGTAACGATAGACCTCGTGCGCTTCATCTACGCTAACCTTGGCGACAACGTAGCTTTCCTGCTGGGTGCTGCCAAACTCCTCAACCTCCCACGGAATTGTATGTAGGAACCCGTGCAGGTGGTTGCCCGTAGCCTCCTCGTTGACCGGGAATTGGTAGGTCGTGCCTTTCCAGGGAAACCTGCCGTCCTCATAACGGTTTGGCGGGAAAAGAACAGGAATCCCGTATACACCCGGATTGGTGCGGAATGCATCCATCTCCGATTCAGCCGGCTCACGCAGAAAGCGGAAACCGCTTTCGTTATCTCGAAAAGCGATCAGGTTCCCGCCTACATTCGGAACAAGCACCGCTTCGTATTTTCCAGCCTGCAGCCATATGGCCTTTTCGCCTTGATACATGCCTTCATATGCTTTGAGTTGCGTCATTTGATTACTCTCCCTTCAATAATTAAGCAGGTAATAACAGTATCTATCAAACCGGAGTTCACATCAAGCATCGCGCAGAATTCGCCGGCCAAGCACCAGCGCCAGAATGATCATCGCCGCAGCGACACCAAGCTGCATCCCGAATACCTGAATCCACCGCGGCCAATCTGCGATCCATTCATAAACCTTGCCTCCGAGCAGCGGTCCGAAGAAAGCGGCAACCCCCGTAATCGCGGAATACATGGCCATATACATCGGCCGTTCGCTTTTCGGCGTATCCCCGATCATGAAATTGAACGCCAGCTGGTTAAAACCCCCGACACCAACGCCGAACAGCATATGGGCCGCAAACAGCACCGGCAGCTGCGGCAATACTGACAGCATGCCCCAGCTCATGATCGAGACTGCAATAATCGGCAGCGTCCAGTACAGCAAGCGCTTGTTGCTGTACCTTGCATTCAGATTTCCCCAAATATAGAAGCTCGACATCATCGTCAGCGTTTGCGAGACGTTAAGCAGGGATATCGTCTGATAGTTAATTTTCAGCAGCTCGAGCATCACGTAGGAGTATAGCGGCACCACCAGGTTTTGCATGAACAGGAAGCTGGCCAGAAACAGGGTTGCTTTGATAAAAGATTTGTCCTGCAGCGGCTTGCGCAGCATCGGCAGAAATTTGCTCTCGGCGGAACGCTCGAACGTTACATCCGGATAGAACATGAAAATAATGATATTGGCGATAATACAAACCCAAACGATAATATACAAATACAGAAAGCCCTGGCTTTCCGGAAACCGGTCCAGAATCATGCCGCCGGTAAACATCGTAAGAGTTCCGACTGCATTCAGGAGCGTGTTCCTGATGCCGAAATACCGGCCCCGTACACGTGCGGGCACTATGTCGCTGATCAGCGAATTCCACAGCATCCCTCCAACTGTGTTAAACAGGCATGCCGTGACATAAAATGCGATAAATGCGCTAACCCAATACGGTTTAGGGAACAAAAACGGGACAAGCCCCGTAAACGCCCATAAAATCCGGTGTATGGCAATGAATAATACCAAAGCCCATTTCCGGCTCGTCAGCCGCTGAATCAGAAACGCCACGGCGATTTGAGCAATATTCACAAAGGTCGTAATAGCCAACACGAACCCCAGCTGTCCGGACGTAGCTCCTAAATAAAGCAAATAACCCGTCAAAAATTGACCGCCCAGCAGGGTTTGAAATATGACAGCGGGAAAACCTTCCCAGGTCGCAATAGCTAGGTTTCTACGCTGGAGAGACGTTTTGCGTCGCGTATAAAACTTCAGTTTCAAGCTCTCCCTCAATGGTGACACTCCTTCAAATTCCTATTCCCCAACCGCAGACCCATCCAAATATTCGGCAAATCACTCCTTTTTACCGTGTTAGCAGCCAAATTTCCATTCGTTCCAAATTAACAGTATAATAAATACATGGGTTTCTTTCCATACACTTTCTATACATAATGAGGAGAAACAGAGGAGATTTTGGCATGGACGAATTGAAAAAGGCATACGAACAGCTCGGCCTGTCCGAGAACGCTTCCAGAGAAGAAGTAGAACAAGCTTTCGACATGGTGCTGCGCAAATCTCGTTCCCGTAAAGGAGGAAATGAAGCGAACAGCGAATACGAGCGCTCGCTGCGGGCCTACAAGCTGATTACCGAGCATGAGGATCAGCGCAAAATTGAGCAAATGAGCCGGGACAGATTCGCCAAATGGGGAAAATTCGCAGGAACGGCAGAGAAAATCGACGACTTCTTCCGTGTTTATAGAACGCATGTCATCGTTGGGATCATTGCGGTCGTCGTGCTGATTTTTGGTATTAACGCCTTCGCGGATTACCGCGCGGAGCAGAAACGAATCGCAGCACTGCCCCCTCTTGATCTATCCATTTTGTTGATTGGCAATTTCGCGGTAGATGAAGCGAATAACGGAGAAGAAGCGCTGGAGCAGGCAATACTCAAGCAATTTCCCGAATGGAACCGTGTAGATTTGCAAATCACTTACGTCCCTGAGCAGGGCGAAATGGTCTACCGGCAAAAGGCAATGGCCGTCATCGCAACTGAAAAACCTGATTTATATGTTATTGATAAGCCGACCTTTGATTGGATTTCCGGCGGCGGCGGTTTCAAGAACCTCCAAGCGGAGAGCGAAGGTGTACTAAGCCCCGTGCTGCCTGATCATGCTGCGCTTCGCGCGCAGGCAGAAGAGGATCCGGAGCTCCAAGTATATGCCATTGATCTGACATCCAGCGAGCTGGCAGACCAGCTCCCGCTATTCAAGAAAGAAATGATCGCGGCGGTAGGCTGGAATGAGGAACGGTATGACAATGTGATATTATTCATCAAACGTTATCTGGAACATATGAAATAGCAGGAATCATCGGCACGGGGCGGCTTCGCGCTTCGTGCTTTTTTTGTCATGCTTTTTACGATTGATTTATCTTTGGGCTTCATTTATGATAGTGTCATAAACGCGCGTTTACAGAAAGAGTGATGAATATGCGCAGCGAAGATATCGCTAAGTTGGCCGGGGTATCGCGCAGCACCGTATCCCGCGTCATCAACAATTACCCAAACGTCCCGGAGGCTACCCGGGCCAAGGTGCTTGAGGTCATTGAACGGCATCATTACGAGCCGAACAGCTTTGCCCGCGCCCTCGCCGGCAAACGTACCGATACGATCGGCCTGTTTGCGATCAGCATGAATGAGAAGGAAAATGCCCGTCGAATATACCAAAACAGCTACTTCGCCCCTATCGTCGACTTGGTAGTCGACACGGCCAACGCCCGGGGGTTTTACGTGCTGATTCATACGGTCTATTCACGGAACGATTTTCAAAAAGTAAAGCAGGCCTTCCAGCAGAAACGAATCG
Organism: Paenibacillus woosongensis; assembly: GCF_030122845.1. Lineage (NCBI taxonomy): Bacteria > Bacillati > Bacillota > Bacilli > Caryophanales > Paenibacillaceae > Paenibacillus > Paenibacillus woosongensis. The sequence continues at coordinate 2,305,829 of NZ_CP126084.1, read as the reverse complement.
ACGGCGGCATTCTCGTCGGCACCCAGAAGGACATCGAGCTCGTGCGGGAAATGGTCGGGCAAGGCGCCCCGCTCGTCCTCATCGATTACGACATTGCGGAAATTACGGCTGAACGTCTCGACAAGCATCATTTAGCCATTATCAATTCGAACGACTACGAGGGCACGGTGGAGGCGATGGAATATCTCATTGGGCTTGGCCACCGGCATATCGGCATCATTCAGGGACGGATGAATACTTACTCCGGCCGCGAGCGCTACATGGCCTACGAGGATACGCTGCGCAAGCATGATCTGCCAATCGTGAAGAGCAGCATCCTGCAAGGAGATTTCCTGAAGGAGCAAGCGTATGCGGCTGTAATGAATCTGCTGGATTCCGGGGAAGAACTGCCAACCGCCCTGTTCAGCTCGAACGACGACATGGCGATTTCAGCGATGGAGGCCTTTGCAGAGCGGGGCATCTCGGTTCCTGACGACCTGTCCATCATCGGCTTCGACGATGTGCAGCTGGCCTCCCGCGTCCATCCCAAGCTGACTTCGGTCAGCCTACCGATCGAGGAAATGTCCAAAGCGGCTGTAGATTTGATAATCCGTATTTGCAGCGGCGAGCAGACGGGCTTCAGCACACTGAGCTTTCCGACACGGCTGGTAACGAGGGATTCTTGCAGACCGCTGGCGCCCTAGCAGCTTTATCAAAGTAACACAGGCTCCTCTCCATCCTTAGAGAGGACGTCTTTTGCAATAAAATAAACGCGCGTTCACAAATGAAAGGAGCCATTATTTATGAAATTCGGAACATTTGACGATCAACGCAAGGAATATGTCATTAACACCCCGCAAACTCCTTATCCCTGGATCAACTACCTTGGCAACGAGGAATTTTTTGGACTGATCTCCAATACGGCCGGAGGGTACACGTTCTACCGTGACGCCCGGCTGCGCCGGATTACCCGCTACCGCTACAACAACATTCCACTGGATACGGGCGGACGCTACTACTATCTGTACGATAACGGCGATTTCTGGACGCCGGGCTGGATGCCGGTCAAGCGCGAGCTTGACTTCTATGAATGCCGCCACGGACTTGGCTATACCTCCATTACCGGGGAGCGGGGCGGCATCTCGGTGACACAGCTGGCTTTCGTTCCACTTGGCTACCAGGGCGAGGTGCACCGCCTTACCGTCAAGAACACGGGGACCGAAGCCAAAGACGTATCCCTCTTCTCCTTCGCCGAATTCTGTCTCTGGAACGCCCAGGACGACATGACGAACTTCCAGCGCAACTTAAGCACCGGGGAAGTCGAAGTGCAGGATTCCGTCATTTATCATAAAACCGAATATCGCGAGCGCAGAAACCATTATGCCTTCTACTCTGTCAACCGCCGCATCGACGGCTTCGATACGGACCGCGAATCGTTCGTAGGCCTGTACAACGGTCTTCATGAACCGCAGGCCGTCACTGCAGGCAAAGCAACGAATTCGATCGCTAGCGGCTGGTCGCCGATCGGCTCCCATGAAGTGAAGCTGTCCCTCGCTCCAGGTGAAGAGCAGAGCCTCATCTTCATTCTTGGCTACGTCGAAAACGAAGAGGATGAGAAATGGGAAGCTCCGGGCATCATCAACAAGAAACCGGCGCTGGCGATGATCGAGCAGTTTGCGACTGACGAGGATGTCGATCGTGCCATGCAGGAGCTTGCTTCCTATTGGGACGGCCTGCTGTCCAAATATCAAATTCAAAGCGACGACGATAAGCTGAACCGGATGGTGAACATCTGGAATCCGTATCAGTGCATGGTTACGTTCAACATGTCCCGTTCCGCCTCCTATTTTGAATCCGGCATCGGACGCGGCATGGGCTTCCGGGATTCGAACCAGGATTTGCTCGGCTTCGTTCATCAAATTCCGGAAAGAGCCCGGGAGCGGATTCTCGATATCGCGGCCACTCAATTCGAGGACGGCAGCGCTTATCACCAGTACCAGCCGCTTACGAAAAAAGGCAACAACGAAATCGGCAGCGGCTTCAATGACGATCCGCTATGGCTGATCCTTGGCACGTCCGCTTACATTAAAGAGACCGGGGACATGAGCATTCTTGACGAGCAGGTCCCGTTCGACAGCAATCCGGACAATACGGCCACCTTGTTCGAGCATTTGAAGCGCTCCTATTACCATGTCATCAACAACCTAGGTCCTCACGGCCTGCCGCTGATCGGCCGCGCCGACTGGAACGACTGCCTCAACCTGAACTGTTTCTCCAAGGAGCCGGGCGAATCGTTCCAGACGACGGCCAATATTGAAGGACGTGTGGCGGAATCCGTCTTTATTGCCGGACTGTTCGTCTTCGTCGCTCCCGATTTTGTGAAGCTGTGCCGTCTCCGCGGCTTGGAAGAAGAAGCTTCCACAGCTGCAGCCCACATGGAGGCGATGCGTAAAACTACGCTGGAGCATGGTTTCGACGGCGACTGGTTCCTGCGGGCATATGACCACTACGGCCAGAAAATCGGCAGCAAGGAGAACGAGGAAGGCCAAATCTTCATTGAGCCGCAAGGCATTTGCGTGATGGCCGGCATCGGAGTCGAGGAAGGTCTGGCTCAGAAGGCGATGACTTCCGTTGAGGAGCGCTTGGATACAAAATACGGCATCGTTCTGCAGCAGCCGCCGTATTCCAAGTACTACCTGAACCTGGGCGAGATTTCATCCTATCCTCCTGGATATAAAGAAAATGCCGGTATTTTCTGTCACAACAATCCTTGGATCATGATCGCGGAAACAGTACTGGGCAACGGAGACCGCGCATTTGAAGTTTACTCCAAAATTGCTCCGGCTTACCTCGAGGAGATCAGCGACATTCACCGGACGGAGCCTTACGTATATTCGCAAATGATCGCAGGAAAGGACGCGGTTAATCACGGGGAAGCGAAGAACTCTTGGCTGACCGGAACGGCAGCATGGAACTATGTGGCGATTACGCAGGCCATCCTAGGGATTCAACCAGAGTTTGACGGCCTGAAGCTTGATCCGTGCATTCCTTCTTCTTGGAATGGCTTGCAGGTTACCCGCGTATTCCGCGGAGATACATTTGAAATCTCCATCAAAAACCCAAGCCATGTGTCCAAAGGCGTGAAGAGCATCACGGTCGACGGCAAAGCTATTGAAGGCAATATTATCGCTCCAATCGGCGATGGCCGCACGCATCAGGTTGAGGTTATGCTTGGCTAAGCTTGCAGCTCTTGTCGTTTTATAATCGATAAATATTAAACAGCCCTCCATCCTGTCAAAGGATAGAGGGCTGTTGCTTGTTCCTCTCAGCTGCTATTAAAATTTAGGACTTGGCCGCAACCACTTCAATTTCAACCAGGCCGTCCTTCGGCAGCCGTGCCACCTCAACGACACTGCGCGCCGGATATGGCTCGGCAAAGAATTCCGCATAAACTGCGTTAACGGCACCGAAATCGTTCATGTCTTTCAAGAATACAGTTGTCTTCACGACATCCTTCATCCCGTATCCTGCCGCTTCCAGAATCGCCTTCACATTAAGCAAAGAACGCTTCGTCTGCTCTTCCACCGTTGCCGGAAATACGCCGGATGCATCCATGCCGAGTTGTCCCGACGTGAATAGCAGATGCCCGAAACGAACCGCTTGTGAATACGGCCCGATCGCTCCTGACGCCTCTGTGGTCGCTACGACTTGCTTGTCTTGTTGTTCCATTTGTTTTCTCTCTCCTCTTCTCCATTTGTTTATTTCGCTGTCTCTTCTTCATACTGCCGCAGCATTTCTTGCTGCTGTTCAGGCGTCAGCTTGGCAATGCCGATGCCCGTAAAACCTAAAATTGTGGCGAAGAAAATCCCCGTCCGAAAAAGGTCGGGTTATGAATGCCGGCCTGCTGCAAGACCTGCTTGAATCGTTCCCTGGTCGTCTCGTTAGGGATGATGATATTGGAAATCTCCAGGCTTGCCAGGTTAAAGGTCTTACCTGGGGATGTACAGATGATGCTGCGCTGGGCGATTTCCTCCGACAGCTTGGCGATGACAGTATGTTCATGCCCTTCGTGGATAAAATCGGCGTGAATATCGTCGGAGACGATCAGCGCGTTGTACTTGATGCACAAAGCAGCGATCCGTTCCAGATCCGCTCTCGTCCATACGCGTCCAACCGGGGTGTGGGGCGAAATTAGCAGCACGATTTTTACCCCTTGCTGCATTCGCAGTTCCATATCTTCGAAATCAATTTCATAACGCCCGGCAACGAGCTTCAGCGGACTTTCTATCAGCACGCGATGGTTTAAAGAAACCGCTGTAGCGACAGGCTGATAAACAGGCGTATGAATAAGAATAGCGTCTCCTTCGTTTGTGAACTGCTGAATGACCAAGGATACAGCCTATATGATTCGTGGACAGAACACGATCCACTCCTGCGGCACCTGCCAATGATAGGAACGGTCCAGCCAACCCTGCACTGCATGGTAATAGGAAGCAAACACATCCGTATAACCGTAGATTCCATGTTATGCGAACGATTCAAGCTTCTCCACGACTGCAGGCGGGGCCTTCAGGTCCATATCGGCTGCCGCGATGTTCAGGCACATCAAGCCTACCAGCGTCCCCTCGGTATTCTTAATGAAATATGTTGAGGATCTGAACTGCTGTCCCCGGGGTCCGGTGGCCTTGTAATTAACGATATAATGTCTATCCCACAATATCCGCCATCTATTCTGCCAATATCTCGAAAATCGATATATCCCCTTGGCCTTTCGGATGATATAATGGGATAAACATCCTAATTATTAAGGAGGGCATCATTCTTATGTCATGGTTCAACAGACTTCCCCTTGGCGGAAAGATTTCAGCAGCCTGTTACTGCATCGCCGCCCTTTTCGGAATACCGACGTTGATTTTGTTCATTCTACAGGGCCACTTATTGACGGGGATCGTCTTGGTTGCCATTCTAGGAGCGCTTACCATCCCTCTTACCCGCTATGTTCAGAAAGCGCTTACGGAATCGTTCGATGACATCTCCAACGCCTCGGCCAAGATTGCCAAGGGCGACTTCACTAGCCGGATCAACGAATCGGGAGGCATGGATAATTTAAGCCGAACTTTTAACAGCATGATAGACAGGCTTCGCAAAATTTTGCAGGAGACCTCCGAAATTACCCGTAAAGTTATGGATTCCAGCCGGGCTATTTCGGACAGAAATGGAGAGCTCATTCACGTTATGGGACAGGTGGCCCAGTCCTCCAACGAATTGGCGATCGGAGCCAACGAGATTTCCGAGGATGTCAGCGACATGACGGAGTCCATCCGTCAAATCGAAAATAAGGTCAGCAATTATACCGACTCTACCAAAGAAATGAATGAACGTTCCCGCGATACGCTGGAGCTCGTCGAGAAGGGCCGGGAATCCGTCTCCAGGCAGGCCGAAGGGATGCGCCGCAATGTTGAAGCGACGCAGAAGGTCGCGGAGTCGATCAATGCGCTCTCCATCAACGCCCAGGGCATTACACGCATTACAGCTACGATTTCGGAAATCGCCGAGCAGACCAACCTGCTATCGCTCAACGCCTCGATCGAAGCGGCTAGAGCAGGAGAGCATGGCGCAGGTTTCGCTGTCGTCGCCCATGAGGTCCGCAAGCTGGCGGAGGAATCCACCGCTTCCACGAAAGAGGTATTCAACCTCGTTCGGAGCATAGAAAATGATGTGAAGCTGGCCGGACACAACATTAAAATTAATGAAGAGGTCGTACAGCAGCAAAACCTGATGATCCGGGAAGCTGAGCAAATTTTTGCGCAAATCGTGCAAAGCGTGCAGTATATTTCCGAGCAAATCGAAGCCTTCTCCAGAGAAAGCGAGAGCATGCTGGACAGCGCGCAGCATATTTCCCAGTCTATTCAGAACATTTCAGCGATTACCCAACAGTCAGCTGCGGGTACGGAGCAGGTATCGGCTTCGATGAATGAGCAAATCCAATCCATCCAGAAGATGGCGGAAGAAACGGAAGCCATGAAAAATGCGGTTTTCCAGCTGCAAAAAACGATACATATTTTCAAATTCTAGACGTGAATGCAACAAAGAAGCCATGGCCTTGGGTCATGGCTTCTTTGTTCCTGTGTTCTTATTGCGAAATCGCTCTTAGTTGCACAACTCTGCTCTCGAAATCGCCCCGAATGGAGGTTATCGGCAAGCCGACTGCCATCAAACGGTCGCCGCCGTAGATGGTATCCGTATCCCCTAGCTGATAGTCCAGCAATGGATCGAGGCCTTCCAGCTTCACGCGCTTCAGCGGCGCGTTCGGCTCGGCGAGCACATGGAAGTAGAACAGCAGCGCTTCCCTCCGGTCTTCGCTGACGAACATCCATGACGTCTCGTTGCCTTCGAAGGGACTTAACAAACGATATAGATCGCCCTGCTGTACCAGCCCGCGAATTTCCTTGTAGCTTGCAATTTGGGCTTTGGCAATTTCCACTTCCTCCGGCGTAAATGTCGTCAAATCAAGCTCATAGCCGAAATTGCCGGACATGGCTACGTCCCCGCGGAATTCCAAGGATGTCTTGCGGCCGACCTGATGGTTCGGCACCGCCGACACGTGAGCGCCCATTGTCGAGACCGGGTAGACGATACTTGTGCCATATTGGATTTTCAAGCGCTCCACGCCATCGGTATCGTCGCTAGTCCACGTTTGCGGCATGTAGTAGAGCATTCCCGGATCAAAGCGCCCTCCTCCTCCGGAGCAGCTCTCGAACAGAATATGCGGGAACTCGCTAGTCAAGCGCTCCATCAATTCATACAGCCCGAGAATATAACGATGAGCCGTCTCGCTCTGCCGCTCAGGGGAGCTGAGCGCAGAACCGATCTCTGTCATGTTGCGGTTCATATCCCATTTAATATATGAAATCGGCACATTCGTAAAAATTTCACTGAGCCGGCTGTATAGATATTCCCTTACATCCGCGCGCGACATGTCGAGGATCAGCTGGTCGCGTGCTTCGGTTCTGCGGTGATTCGGCACGTGGAGGCACCAATCCGGATGGCTGCGATACAAATCGCTGTCCGGGGAAATCATCTCCGGCTCGAACCACAGTCCGAACTGCAGGCCTTGCCGTTTCACCCGTTCGGCAAGATCCTGCAAGCCGTTTGGCAGCTTGCGGCGATCCTCAAACCAGTCGCCAAGCGAGCTGTTGTCGGAGTCCCGTTTGCCGAACCAGCCATCGTCCAGCACGAACAGCTCGATGCCAAGCTCGCCGCCTTTCTTGGCGATAGCTTCGATCTTGTCGGCATTGAAGTCGAAATACGTAGCCTCCCAGTTGTTGACGAGAATCGGACGTTCCAAATCCCGGTGCACGCCCCGGCACAGTCTCGTACGATACAGCTTGTGGAATGTACGCGACATGCCCCCAAGCCCTTCAGCGGAATAGACGAGCACCGCCTCCGGCGTCTGGAAAGCTTCCCCAGGCTCAAGCTTCCAAGAAAAGTCAAAAGGATTGATGCCCAGCGATACGCGCGTTGTTCCGAATTGATCCACTTCGGCCTCGGCGGCAAAATTTCCGCTATAAATCAAGCTGAAGCCGTACACCTCGCCCTGGCGCTCGTTCGTCTCAGGACGGAGCAGCGCGAGAAAAGGATTAAACTGATGCGAACTCGACCCTCTGCGGCTGTTGATTCCGGTTACGCCCGGCGCAAGCGCTCTTCGCTGAATGTGGCGTTCCCTGGCCCATGCGCCTGATAAATACAGCGCATCATAACGGGCATCAGGCAAGTCAATGGAGGCGCTTAATGCCCGCTCGAGCTGCAGCGCCTCTCCCGCTTCATTCGCCAGCCTAGCCGATCTTGCTATGGCGCTGAATTGCTCGAATACCGTATAATACAGCGTTACACTTAACCCTGCCTTGGCATCATGCAGCACGAGTTCTAACGTCTCCGCCTCGTTCTCCTGCTCCGTATAAACCGCCGGAAGCCCTTCCAATGCTGGCTTCCCGGCTGTGATACGGTGTGATCGGTAGACCAGCTCGGAAATGCGGGTTCCGTCAGACAGCTTGATCTGGTAAGCCGGGCTCCGGAAATCGCTCGTACCATACTGCGGGTACTCCTGCGGCAAAGTATCCAGCGATAACGTCTTGTCGTCCGGAAATGGGTTTGGACAGAACGAGGAGCGCTCCACTCTGTAAAGCAGGTCATTTAAATTGCTTCCTTGGCGGAGCTGCGGACCGAAATATACATGTGCAGGCATGCCCCGCACGAGTTGAATTACGTAACTGGTTTGATGAGATTGCAAATGAAAAATACCGGATGCTTTGTCATAGTAAATAGGCATTCCATATCCTCCTAATCAATAGCTGATACCCTGTATTCTACTATGTTCTGCTAGTTACGTAACGACAGTAAAGTGATATTCTATATGGAATTTTGTGTCCTAATTTCAGTTTGCCTTTCAGTCTGTGTCATCTTCATAGCGTGGAATATCTTGATCGTCCGCCGCTTCTGCCTGGCCTGCCTGTTTTGTTTCGGCTGGCGGATTGACTGTATTTTTGCGCAGAAGACGATATTCCCTAGCTTTAAGCAGCCGCTTGCGGTGCACCATCCAGATCGGAGCGGCAATGATGCCAAGAAGCAGCAATATGGGCAGGGCGCCAGACAAAATAACGATGATCCATCCCATAGCGGCCGATAATGCTTTCAGACTGCTGTCCAAAGCGCTCCACGCCCGGTGGCCGAGAGGTTCCTTGCCCTTTGCGGAGGGACTGACTTGGTTCACCTCCGGCTGATATAGCCGGATTTCCACCGTAGAATAAGCCACGTTCTGGTCAATGTAGCGCATCCGTCCCCGGATCTGTTCAATTTCCGTCTGAATCCGTTCCAGTTCATTGGCGAACTCCACCATTTGACTGCTCTTTGTTGCTTCCTTCAGAAATTGCAAATATCTAGACTCCATCGCCTGCTTCACTTTGAGCCGCGACTCTAAATCGACGTACTCCTCGGAAACATCCTGCCCCTGCATACTGCGCTGCAGCGATTCGTGCTCCATTTTCTCCAGACGGTCCAAAAATGAGGAAAATCCGGACGATGGCACCTTCAGGATGATCGTACCGCCCTGCTCATGCTGAGACTGGTTCTCGGTAAATTCCACAATGTAACCGCCCGACATGGCCACCAAATTCCGCACCTCGGACTGCGCCTTGCCGTAATCCTTCACTTCCAGTACAACATTTGCCCGGTAAATCAGCTTCTTATTCAGCCCAGCCGGGGCGTCAATCGCCTGCATGCCAGGGCTTCCTCCTGACACCTGAAAATCGCCAGCCTGCGTAGTGGACGACTGCTTTCCTACAGGCGCCTCATCGCTGCCGGCAGCTGGCATGCTTTGCTCGGTTGCTGTGCTCATGCTAACATCCGCGCTCATGCTCATAAGTTCAGACTCTGCGGAAAAACCGCTGTCCGCCTTGCTGTCGGCTGCTTTATTGTTGCTCGCGCTTCCGCACCCGCCTAACAGCAAAGACAATGTCATGATGCCTATACATAGTACCAATTTCCATTTCTTGATCATTCTATTACCCCCTTTGCACCCTCGACGTTTCCATGGTTTGGAAGGTTGCAGCAAAGCGATAATTAATTGGTCTGGTGACGCATTTTTTATGTAACTAACCGCTTTGCTTTTGGGGAGGTAATATTCTAAACAAATGGTTTCCAAATCAAAGAAGAACAGGATCTAGGCCTGTTCTTCTTTTGTTTGATGATGAATTAATGTTACAGAAAGATGACCATGGACAGGATGAACATAAAGATCACACCTGCGATCATTGGAACCGACGTTCTTTTTATGATCGCGATTGGATCCGTCTTCACCGTACCGGCAACGATCAGCACAACAGCTGCCACCGGCGATACCGCGCGGAACAGGTTGCCCGAAAGTCCCATCGGCACCGAAATTGCAATCGGACTGATTCCTGCTGCATCCGCTAATGGAACCATCAACAGCACCATGGCGAAGATCAAAGCCGTACCGCTGCCGCTAAGAATAACGATCAGCGCCGTAATGGCTACAAGGATCAGCGGCAGAATGAAGTCTAGTCCGTTTCCTTGAATATTTTGCATGGATTGCTGCAGGGCATCCACCAAACCGATGGATTTCAGACCCGTAACAAAAACGGAAGCGGCAACGAGCGGGCGACGATCGGTACCGCTCCACCCATTCCTTTAAAGAAGGATTCCGTTTTTTCCAGTACGCTTCTGTCGCCTTTATGGCGAATGACTTCGCAGATGATCGCGAGCACGAACGAAACCAAGGTTGCCACCTCTACGCTGAGTTCAATGGCATTGCCTGTTGTAATATGATGGTGCTCAAGCAGCAAGAAGCCGTACATATGCTCATGTCGAGCACGGAATCCATAGAACGCATCGCCCACCGGGTCGGCTATGAAAATGTGCAGAGCTTCAGCCGGCAGTTTACCGCTTGGGTCGGATGCACCCCGGGAAATTTCCGCAAAAACAATCGCTAGCCATGTAATGCGAATAACGGCTCGAGCCTTGGGCCCGAGCCGTATCTTATTTTGCCAGTTGCCTTGACTATTTGCTTTTCCCTTTACCTTTGCTTCCCTCCGATTCATACCAATCGAAATCATTCCAACTGCTCTTGATCTGCTCGATCTGCTTCCGCATGCTCGTGCCTTCCAATTCCGCGACAAGTAAATATGTAATCCCGAGAATCAATGCAATCGTACTAAGTATGGTTGGCCCATCACCGACAAAGCTCAACATTTCATTGAAGTGATCTGCGTTCCATACGGAGGAAGCAGACCCGTAAATTGCTGCAGCCAAGTATCGTATGCCGTACAGGAATGCCGCGATCATAATCAAGAGCATTCCTGTAGTCCTTCTATGCATCATTTATCACCTCAGCATATGTATGTATTTAGTCATCGATTCTACTGCTTCGATCTTTCAAGCTGAGTTTTCACATATCCATTCATACGCGAAGGATACGCTTTATCACAACCTCCTTCGGGACCAAACGATGTATGCCTCTGTCCTCATGTCACAATTTTACAAGTAGTTACTGACATTATACAAGGGACTTAGTTCACACTATTCATCCTTGTTTTTCACCAAAAAAAGAGGAAGACAGCGGGAAAAATCCAGCTATCTTCCTATAAAAGCCTCCAATTTTAACAAAATTGAGCCTTATGTGTTCATCCGCTGTAGTCTCAAAGCATTCAAAACGACAGAAACAGAGCTTAAAGCCATGGCGGTTCTGTAATCCATGGGGCTAACAGCCCAAATCCTGCGATCGGAATGCCTAGAGAAATGTAGCCAAACAACCGCTTCCATCGCAATATTCTACAGGGTATATGTCAATTCCTAATTACATCAAGATTGGGAGGAACGCGATGCTTCGAAGCTTGTTCATAACTATAAGCCAGCCCAATCAATGTCGGCTCGCTAAAGGCCGTTCCCACAAAAGTTATTCCGTGCGGCCCTTTCGTCGTATCCCCCTCCGGGGTTGCAAGTCCTGTCCATATTTCAACGCGGCTTCCTTATGCTGCTCATTAAAACGGATGACGTCATCCAACGAACGAACCTTAACCATTTCCGGCAATGTCTCTAAATAGTCGTTTAAAGATTTTTTGAATTCGAAGTTAAGCACATTGAAGTCCCCGTTTTGCCCTTCGCATGGCAGCTCGACAGGATCGATGATCGTTGCTCCCTCAGCCTCAAGTACATGGATGGCTTGTTCGATCAGCGCCAATCTTCCTTCATCAAGCTGCTGATAGTAATATCGCGGGATGCCGATGCGTGATTTTGCCAGAAAAGTGCGGTTGAGAAACGGCGTATAATCCGATAACGCTTGCCTGTTTTTCGACAAAGTCGCGGCATCCTTCGGATCCTGGGCAGTAAGCGCCCCCAAAATCAGCGCAGCATCAGTTACCGTGCGCGCCATCGGCCCCGGCGTATCCTGCGTTTCTGTCAGAGGAATGATGCCGCGCCGGCTAATCAGGCCCACCGTCGGTTTAATCCCAACAATGCCATTGTGGCTGGCCGGGCTGATAATCGAACCTGTCGTTTCCGTACCAATCGCTGCGGCAGTCAGGTTAGCGGCAACTGCCGCAGCCGAACCTGAACTTGAGCCACCGACAAAAATCTCCCCTGGACCATAGGGGTTTAACGTTTGCCCGCCTCTTGAGCTGTATCCTGCCTGCATCGTGCTCGACATGAAATTAGCCCATTCCGTCATATTGGCTTTGCCGAGAAGGACAGCGCCAGCAGCACGCAATTGCGAAGCGACGGCAGAATCCTCCTTCGGTATGGCATTCGCTAATGCTAATGAACCCGCGCTGGTGCGGGTCTTATCATGCGTCCCGATATTGTCTTTCAGCAAAATAGGAATGCCGTGCAGGGCTCCTCTGCTGCCCTGCTCCTTGCGTTCCTGATCCAAAGCTCTGGCTATATCCATTGCTTCCGGATTGATCTCGATAACCGACTTCAGACGAGGATCATAACGATCGATCCGTTCCAAATATACCGCGACCAAATCCTCGGAACTGATCTCCTCTTCCTCCATCGCTCGCCGCATTATCCCGATACTGGCCTCTATGATCCATTCTTCAAGCTGAATTCCCAATGCACGCTCCCCCATTCCTGTAGTACGAATAACTGCCATATATCTTCTCTCATTTTGCGCCATTTGCAGATAATAATAAAGTCAATACGAGCACGGCCATTCCCGCAAGCCTCGTCTGTTTCTTATTTAGCCTCTTCTTCACCGCTGTACCTCCCTCTTATGAAAACCTCACTGTCGTGTTCTGAGATTTCCTCAGCATATTGCATATTGACTAACTATATGCGGATTAGGTCTTGAAAATTGTATATTTCCATGTGAAATAGGCTTCAAATAACACAAAAAAGACCCTAACCCGCTGTAAGCGGGTCAGGGCCTTGCCTATCCATAATGATAAGTTACTGAGGATTCGTCGTCCAGATGCCGGCGGTTTTAACAAAAACACGCTGTGGGAGCTTCAATGTGGCCAGCGCTAGCTCAGCAACGTCTTCCGGCTGCATCATCCGGTCTTCGTCCCCGATACTCAGGCCGGTATTTACGGCAAGCTCGGTATTTACCGTACTTGGCGTCAGAGCGACAACACGGATATTGTTCTTGCGCACCTCCTGCATAACGGCCTCCGTCAACCCCATAATGGCAAATTTCGAAGCATTGTATGCGGAGCCGGTAGCAAAGCCTCTTTCACCGGCTGTCGATGCAATGTTAATAATATTCCCTTGATTTTGAGCAATCAGTTTAGGAAGCACGGCTCTTGTCATGTAATAGGTTCCCATCAAATTAACCTGAATAATTCGCTCCCAATCCTTCGTGTCCATCTCCACCAGTTTGCCGAATTTGGCAATGCCGGCGTTGTTGATTAGGATATCTATGCCGCCTAACTCGGATACAAGCGCCTCTACGGCCTTCTCTGCGGCCGACTGATCGGAAATATCGGCGGAAGCGATGGCAACCTTAATGCCGTGCTGCTCTCGCAATTCGGATTGCAGCGCCTCCAAGTCGGAAGTCGTACGCGCGATCAGTCCTAAATGAACGCCCTCCTTTGCAAGCGCCTGTGCGATCGCCTTGCCGATGCCTTTGCCTGCGCCCGTAATGATGGCTACCTGGTTGTTCAAGCTCATGGTTTATCTCTCCTTTTCAATTCCTAACCCAGAAATGATTATTGGTCATTCCACATCCTATTATAACGAATCTCCTGCGCCTATAACAAATTATGGTTCCCGGAGTTTAAAGGGCGCACTGCTCGATTTCAAAACCAAGATCTTCGATCATCTGATGATCCGCAGTCACCGCCTGCCCTCCAGTTGTCAAATAATCACCGACAAACCATGAATTTGCCGCATAAAGAGACATCGGCTGCAGATGTCTAAGGCTGGATTCCCGGCCTCCAGACACGCGAATTTCCTTGGACGGACAAATGAAACGGAATAACGCCAGCACTTTGAGCGCTTGCAGAGGCGTAACTTTCTCCGAGGCTTCCAGCGGGGTTCCCGAAATAGGAACCAGAAAGTTGACCGGTATCGAGTCAGCATCTATCTCACGGAGAGCATAAGCCATTTGCACAATTTCGGCCTGGCTTTCCCCCATGCCTATAATTACGCCGGAGCAGGGCGACATCCCCGAGGCCTTCACCTTCTCAACCGTCTCCACGCGCTGCTCATAGGAATGCGTCGTTGTTATGGCGGAGTAATTGGCTGTACTTGTATTCAAGTTATGGTTATAGCGGTGGACGCCCGCCTCCGCGAGACGCTTGGCCTGGTCATCGCGGAGCAGCCCGAGGCAGGCGCATATTTTGAGAGGCATCGTGCTGCGTATTTCCGTAACGGCCTCAATTACTTGTTCCAGCTCCCGCGGAGTCGGCCCCCTGCCTGACGCTACGATACAATACGTACCCGCTTGGCGGGCCATCGCTTCACGCGCTCCCGCCAGTAATGAATCTTTGTCGAGCAAGGAGTATTTAGTTACAGGGGCGCTGGAAACAATCGATTGCGAGCAATAGCCGCAGTCCTCAGGGCAAAGGCCGCTTTTGGCGTTCATGATCATGTTCAGCTTCACTTTGTTGCCGTAATAATGACGGCGAACCTTATATGCAGCCTGCATGATCGCCAGGATTTGCTCATCTTCCCCTTGCAGTACGGACAGCCCTTCTTCCATCGTTAACCGTTCCCCCCGCAATGCTGTATCTGCAAGCCGCTCCCAATCTGTCTGTGTTTTCTCTTCAACGTTGTGCATATTTGGTTTCTACCGTCCTCTCTGTATATGTACTGAATCCCTAAGAATATCCCCGAAAAAAATTGTCAACCAATCACAATAAAATAGGTTGACAATTCAACTAAACGAGAATATCTTACCAGAGATGTTTCCTAGTTGTAAATACCCTCCAGCGGATTCCCCGAAAAGACGCCGTTTCCCCCTAATGTTGCAAGAAGCGCTTGTTCACATATATGAGGTGCCTATTCAACTATAGTCCTAGCTATTCGCCTACGGCTTGCATCTATACCAATAGGTATACAAATGCCGATAGTTCAATTTATCATACAGGCGGTTCGCGGAGGCATTGCTCTGCACAACGAGCAAGTAGCTTTTTACGGCCCCGTTCTCATTCGCCCATTTCAAAATATGTAGCAGCAACTGTTCGCCGTAACCAAGGTTGCGGTACGCCTCATCCGTAACGATATCATACAAGCCGGCATACCCCTGCTCAATGACAGCAAGTCCGCACGAGACCGGCCTGGAATCGTTCAGCAATGTGAAGAATCCTTGTTTCAAGCCGGAATTTTTCGTTCCAAGAGGAATACCATACAGCTTGCCGCCGATCATTCCGCCGGACAAATAGGCATCATCAATATCTTCCCGCTGAATGATCCCGTTCTCTAAATATGGATCAAAAGAAATGATCAGCTTTCTTTCCGTATATTGAGCAAAAAAGACTGCTCGAAATGAGCAGCCTTAATAAATAAGCATATAAGTCAATTATTTTACCTTAGTTCATTTATGCCTAGCATTTACAAATCATTAATTGATTGCCATCCGGATCCTTGAAATTAAACCATTGATCATACATGATTTCCGTTGTCAGCTCTACCTGCTTGGACTTCATGTAAGCGTAGGCTTCCTTAATATCATTCGTTTTGAATTGAAATGCTGGCGCTTTAAAGACATTGTCTCCTGTATAAATTTTGCTGTCCAGTATGAGGTCGGTTCCGCCGTTCATGGGCAAAATATACAAATGCCCAAACAATATTTCGCCATCAGCAGGAACCCCTAGGATACCGCAGTACCAATCGCGTGCCTGTTCAATGCTTCTTACCGGGATAAAAATCCCGCCAATTTAACTTAAAATCGGACCTGAGCTCACAAGCACAACCTCCTCATTAATATTCCTTCTCATGAATGAAAACGTTCTCTACAAGAATTTCCCATAATTATACACATTAAAATGAAGGCTGTCACCTTGAAACTCTTACGTTCAAAAGAGGTATCTTATAAATGTTTCTCATATACGACAACCTCTTTACCGTCCGCTGTAGTCACTTTTACCGGCTTCATGCACTGTCTTCTCCAGAAGCGATGGCCCGGCTCGTTCTCGGATATGACACCAATTCGGAACTGCTTCACTTGACGCTCTCTCATCAAGCTGTAAAACAGGTTTAGCGCCTTATAACCATATCCTTTGGATTGATGCTCTTTCTTGATCTCCAGAAGGCCGAGCCAGGTGTAGCCATCGCCAGGATTTTTCATGAGAAATTCAAGTATGCCTACATATTCTTGCTGCACTCGCAATAAATAGCGTTCTGCGCCGATCTCCAGCGATTCCTGAATCTCAGACCTGATCTCCTCCATGGGAAGAACTTCTTTGCCTTTAGCAACCCTGTTATAGTAAGGGTCAGAATTGAGAATAGCTGCTTCAATTTCTATCTGATTTAGGGTAGATTTCTCTAATATCATAGTAACTTAATGACCTTTCATATAATGTTTTAGTTTTCTAAATTGACCATGTACTTGCCGGTACTTAAAGAATATCTTCATGTTCATGAAGCTCATAAAGAAGAAAAAATTGCCCCGCTTAACGAAGATGATCCCTAACTTCCTTTGCTTAGCCGGCATACAATAGCTTTTCTGGCCTACATCTTATAAGTATAGTTCTATTTTTCCGATCAATTAGCAACTATGAAATTAATAACGATCAAAAAGAACTAAATTATTGAAAAAGAAATAGACCTAAGGATCATTTTTTAGGCCTATTAGCTGATTGTATGAAATTCATCCAATATTAAACTTGTCAACATTTTTACTTTTAGTACAAAAGAAGGATTCCCGAAACAAACATCGTATTTATATTACTCGGATGAAAATCCAATAAATCCCAAAGGAGGAAAATACATGTATACCAAGAAAGTCAAAGTAAGTTATTTTATCATCACCCTGGCGCTGCTGCTATTCATTTTGCCGAATACGGTCGCAGATGCCGCAAGTAAGTATAAAGGAGGTTTGCTGGATGGTATTCCTCTACAAACAGGCAGAACTGTAGGTCAACCTACAGGAGCAGACATTACTACAATTACAGATGACAGCACTACAACAAGAACAGCACAGTTAACTTCAGGAACTCTTATATGGCATAATTTTTCTTCTCCAGAGGAAATTAATTCAGTTATTTTAAACAGATATTCTGGTACGGCAGCTATTGAATTTTACGATGCTAACAATAATCTTCTTCTTTCTTACGTACCTGTTGTTAATGATGGGGTTGTTATGCTTCCTTCCCCTGTATCCAATGTATCTACCGTAGTATTAAAAATGACATCAGTTGGGTACATCACAGAATGGAACGTTTTTAAAACACCTTCCACATCTCCTATCGTACCAGCGTTCAGTTGGACCTATGGGGGAAATCAAGTTGTCGAGTTATTCTGGGAAGATATTGGAGCTAGTTCTTATAATATTAAAAGAGCAACTACTCCAAATGGCCCCTATGCATTACTAGCTTCTAACATTATCGGAACTTCTTACGCTGATAGAAACGTAAATAACAAAACACCTTATTATTATGTGATTTCGTCTGTCAACCCGGCTGGCGAAAGTGCCGACTCACCCCAAAAAATGGTCACACCAGAATTAAATAAATATACTGGCGGTTTATTAGATGGAATTACATTAGATACAGGTAGAATTGTCGGGACTCCTACGGGTACAGAACGCCGAGTTACAGACAACAATACGGGAACAAGAACAGCCCAGTTGACATCAGGAACTCTTTTCTGGCATACTTTTTCTTCACCACAGGAAGTTAGTGCTGTTATTTTAAACAGATATTCAGGTACAGCAACAATTGAGTTTTTTGATGCTAACAATAACCTTCTTCTTTCTTATATACCAGTTGTAAATGATGGGGTTGTTATGCTTCCTTCCCCTGTATCCAATGTATCTACCGTAGTATTAAAGATGACAACAGTTGGCTATATCACAGAATGGAATGTTTTTGGGACTCCTTACGTCGCTCCTGTTGTCCCAGCAATCGATTGGATTTATGGCGGAGATAAAACGGTTGAACTATTCTGGGGAGATACGGGGGCTAGCTCATATAATATTAAGAGAGCAACCTCAACTGGAGGCCCATATGCATTGATCGCTTCTAATGTTAAGGGAAATTCTTATATCGACAGAACTGTAAATAACGGCACAACTTATTACTACGTTGTTTCTGCCGTCAATCCAGCTGCTGAAAGCGACAACTCAGCCCAGAAGCAGATTACTCCAAAATCCACCAAATATACAGGCGGATTATTAGACGGACGCACATTAGATACAGGTAGAACTGTAGGGACCCCTACAGGTACGGAACGCCGAGTTACAGACAACAATACGGGGACAAGAACAGCCCAGTTGACATCAGGAACTCTTTTCTGGCATACTTTTTCTTCACCACAGGAAGTTAGTGCTGTTATTTTAAACAGATATTCAGGTACAGCAACAATTGAGTTTTTTGATGCTAACAATAATCTTCTTTCAACATACGTTCCTTCAGCTAATGACACTGTAGAAGCACTTGAGACTCCTGTATCCGGTGTCACTACAGTTGTATTAAAAATGACAACAGTTGGATACATCACAGAATGGAACGTCTTCGGAAGCGGCATTGAAGTGGAAGTTCCTGTTGAAGAGCTAGGACTTTCCGCAACAGCTGGGAACTCGAATGTTCAATTAAGCTGGAGCGCTGTGAGCACTGCAACGAGCTACAAAATTCAACGCAGCACTACGTCTGGTGGTCCATATAGCGTAATCGATACCGTTTCCAGCAGCACTTATTCCTACACAGATCATAATGTAGTTAACGGTACAACTTATTACTACATCGTCACGGCTGTAGACGCTGCAGGTGATGTGGCAACATCTAACGAAGCATCAGCTACTCCTCGCGGCAAGGTCGTTCCACCGATCGAAGAAAATTCGGGGGACCGTGCGCTTCTGTTCATCATGCTTAGCACGGGCGAGATCAAAGAATATGATTTGTCCATGAACGAAGTTAATGCGTTTATCCAATGGTATGAGACAAGAGCCACTGGTGTAGGTCCAATTACTTTTGCCATCGACAAGCATAACAATAACAAAGGGCCTTTCACCAATCGCAAAGACTACATCATTTACGACAAAATCATCACATTCGAAGTTAACGCGTACGGTAATCCAAATAGCGCTTCTCCGACCTATCCAACATCACCACTCGAGCACTAATACAGAAGCCGTGGCTAATAGCCACGGCTTTTTCTTTTCATTCATAAAAAGTCATATGCTCTTTATCATCCCGGTAATATGCCAAACGATCTGCTAAGCTGCCTGTATGGAATTCAAACATATGGCCGTCCGGATCTAGAAAATAAATCGATTTCTTATCCTTCTCGTCCCTTGTGCGACCAGGCAGTACATTCACATGGAGATCCTTCAATCTAGCTGCGATTCTCTCAAAATCAGCCTCTTCGATAGTGAATGCAATATGCGTATACGATGGATTGGCCAAACTTCGGTCTATATCTTCCTGATTTAATGCTAACCATAATCCTTTCAAATCGAAATAAGCCAGCTTCCGGCCCTTGACCAACAATTTGGCCCCGAACACTTCCCTATAGAATTCGATGGACGCTTCCAGATCTGATACCGAGAAGCACAGATGATTCATCGCTTTAATTTCCATGACTTTACCTCACCCTAACTGAGTTTTCTAATCAATCCGTATACTTCATTTCCTATTCACCGCATCCAGCATTTCATCCAGCTTCTCCATCAGCAACTTATCGCTTTCCTGCTTTTTCTTCAGCCTCGCGTCAACGCTGAGAATTCCGAACAAGATGAACAATAACAAAATTCCAAAAATAAATTCCATCCTCTATCCGCTCCTACATAAAATTTTCCGTCCCAAACCAAAAAAAGACCCGCTCTAAGATAGCTCCTATCTTATGCCGGGTCATGTTTCTGAATGAGCTTGATTCTTCTTACCTATATTTTATTCCTGCTTCCCTAGCACATCTATCAACGCGCGCGGAAGATTGAACTTCTGATTATTGATAATGATGCTGGTGAAATCCTCACTTGAATGGTCGTCGTTCAGATGCTTGATCGTCTGAACTTCATTCATCAAGCGCTCCATCTGATGATCCAGCTCGTCCGCGGTATCGGCCGCGTCCTTGAGCTCCTGCAGCAGGCGCTCGGGTACCGATTGATTATATTTATAAAAAATTTTATGCTCGAGGCTAGCCCAGAAGTCCATGGCGATTGTGCGGATTTGCACCTCGACGCATACCTGCTCGACGCGGTCAGACATAAATACTGGAACTTCGATTAGCAGATGCAAGCTTTTATAGCCATTGGGTTTCGGATTTTTGATATAATCCTTAATTTCGAGGACCTTCAAATCATTTTGCTTCTGCAGCATGTCGCTTACCCGATATATATCCGATACAAAGGAGCAGGTGATCCGCATTCCTGCAATATCCTTCACCGTTTCCCGAATCGACTCGAAGGAGAAATCCGCACCTTTGCGATACAGCTTGCTCATGATGCTCTCCGGCGATTTCAGCCTGGTCTTCGTGTGCTCAATCGGGCTATAGTCATGAAGAGATTCGAACTCTTCCTTCAAAATTTCAATTTTCGTCTCCATCTCGTCCAATGCAAATTTGTAAGTTAATAAAAAACGGGTAATCTCGTTGCGCATCATTTTCAATTGCTCAATTTGTCGTTCGCTCATATGGCTTTCCCTTCCTGCT
Source organism: Paenibacillus woosongensis (assembly GCF_030122845.1). Lineage (NCBI taxonomy): Bacteria > Bacillati > Bacillota > Bacilli > Caryophanales > Paenibacillaceae > Paenibacillus > Paenibacillus woosongensis. Next base: position 2,285,027 of record NZ_CP126084.1, on the reverse strand, counting down.
CATTCACTTTTCTATTATTATAACGAATTCGCATTCACGATGCACGAAAGTCCCAGAGCCGCCTTATCGGCTATCGCCGTAAACGAAATTCGGACACCGCTCCATACCGCCCTTCATACCACTGGGCAATCCCGATCATGACGCTCAGCCAGAATCCGCTAGCCAGCAGTGCTCCTGCAATATCGCTTGGATAGTGAACGCCAAGATAGATTCGGCTTATGCAAATCATCACTACCATGAAACAGCTAAGGACAATCAAGAGAATGCGCCCCCATTGTGGACGTATATGCCGCCATAAGAGAAAGGCCAACGCCCCATATAATGCGAAAGCTGCCATGGCATGGCCGCTGGGGAAGCTGAAGCCCGTCTCTTCTACCAAACGATGTACGAATGGCCGCTCCCGCTGAAAGATAATTTTCAATAGCTTATTCAGTAAAGACGCTCCGCCTAGAAATGCAGCGAGAAACAATAATTCCATCCGATGCTGCAATACGAAAAACAATATAAGCATGGCCGACAAAGTAATCAGAATCGTAAACTTGGTTGATCCCAGTGTGGAGAAGAAGACCATAATACGGGTCAAGGACGCCGACTCAAAGCTCTGTACCCATGCCGCCACATGGAGATCAAAGGAATTTAACGGTTGCCGAACCGCAAAAAAAGCGATCACGCCAAATCCGGCCAGTGCCAGCAAAGCCCAGAAAATGACATATGGACTTACACGCCGTTGTCTATGCGAATATCTCATTACATACCTCTCTTCCTGTGTCACTTTCATATAAGTCACGGTAATGGTATAGTCTTATCTTTATGCATCTTCACGCTCAGAACAAGTCCGATCGCAATCATATTCGTAATCAGAGAACTGCCCCCATAACTGATAAAAGGCAGCGAAATCCCCGTTAAAGGCACGAGCCCGATATGCATCCCGATATTGACGAAAATTTGGAACACCAGCATGGCCGTAATCCCGATGACGAGATATGAACCCGCCCTATCTGCCGGAGCTGATCGCCAGCATCGCATTTTTGACATGCCATGATTTACCGGGGTCGCTGGCAGGATCCAGGAACGTCTGTATTCTGGCCATTTGGTGCGGCTTGATCACCTTGGACAGCAATGCGTTATCGGCATAATATAACCAGACGATTGCTCCGATAATCAAGATGACACCGCCTAAGAAAATGAGCATGTATCTTAACCGGATATTGCCCATCCAAAGCATGCTTAGCAGCACGCCAACAAAGACGAGCGCCGTACCAAAATCAGGCTGCTTGATAATAAACAGCACCGGGAGCATAAAGACCAGGCAGATCGGCACCACGTCCTGTATCAGACGAAGCTTCCTCCCCTGCTTCCTGCTCAGCATGTAGGCGACAAGCAGTATCGTAAATATTTTGGCAAGTTCCGAAGGCTGCAGCTGAAACGATGCGATGCTTAACCACCGCACCGTTGATGTTCTCTCCTTTAAATTGAACAAAGGCCAGCATCCCTATCCCAAATGCATAGAGAATATATCTCAGCTTGCCGAAAATGACCCTGTAATCAAAAGAAGCCGCAAGCAACATCAGGATCATGGATAAAGCGATGAGCAGCATACTGTTCTTATGCAGGCCCTCCAGCTTCGTCCCCACTGTTGCTCCATATACGGCTACCGTGCCGATGGCATTTAGACAAATAATAATGAATAATGTTGCTTTATCCAGCTTTTTTAGCTTTTCGAGAAAAATCATACATAACCTCAATTCATCATGCAGAAACGCCGCTGCAGCAGCTAGTTCATCATATCCCTGAGCTCGGTGCTTTCGTGATATCCTTTTCTGTCCTGCAGCTTCAATGTGCCCTTGTCCCATTCATAAATGTCAAGCCCGTTCACACCTGCGCCCAGCGACCAGCCCAAAAGGATTTCTGCGGCCCCATCCCTGTCGACATCACGGATCCCCGCGTAATCCAAACTATGCCCGCTGCCTTCCCCATGCCAAACAATCTGCCATGCTTCCTGCCGGCGCATTAGCAAAGCCGCTTTCAGCGTACGTTCGCGGCCAACTTCCTCTTCATATACAACGGTAGCCTCATTCTGTCCATCGCCGTCCAGATCACCGTAGGAAATGCCGTTATTCGGCTTGCCGTCAGGCATAGTAAGCAGCCGTGCCCCATCAGGGAGCAGAAGGGGTGACCGGCTAAGCTCCATTCGGCCGTCTCCAAATTTCGAGAAATCCAGCAGCTCATGCGACACCGAGGAGATGAAATCATTTTTGAGTTGCTCTTGCCGCTGTATTGTTCCAGCCATCGTATTCAGCGTATCTGTTAGTGCGCCCAACTCGTCCTTATAAGCCTTCTCTGCTCTAACACTGAAATCTCCATCCGCCATTTTTTCAGCGGCCCGCTTTAGACCGGTAATCGACTTCGTAATCATCCCGGACAGCACGATGCCAACAGCGGCAACAAGTGCAATCACAACGAGGCCTACCGCTACGAAGATGAGGGCAATCTGCCTCACCGTCTCCTCCGTTTGCTTTAACGAGGTTATGAACCGTACGGCTCCAGCGGTCTGGCCTTTGGCCACCAGCGGATAGGAAACCGCAAGCACCTCCTCCTGCCAAGCCAAGTCCTGGCCGCGCCAAGTATCGGCAAAGCCGGCAATCGCGCTTCGCACATCTGGGAATCCGGTCATATTTTGCCCAAGCCGAAATCCCGAAGTGTCTTGAATCAGCTGCCCAGAGGAGCCGATAATTTGCACCTGCCCCGCAAAATGATGCGAAAACCCTCCCAACAATCGTTCTGCCTGCTGTTCCAAGTCCTCTTCCGCAAAGTATTGCTCATAAAAAGAGGCCGACAGTTCGGCCTGAGTGACCAGGGTGCGCTCGATATTGTGATAATAATAGTTCACAGCGGCAATCAATATGGCCTCAAGGGTGATCACCGTAATCAGAATGACGAGAAGATAGCTTCCGACCAGCCTTTTGCGAATACCCACATCAATCTTCCTTCCTCCAGCGATAGCCGACGCCCCAGACAGTCTCAATCAGCTCGGGCTTGGAGCTGTCCTTCTCCAGCTTCTCCCGCAGCTTCCGTACGTGAACATCGACCGTAATACTTCCATTAACAAATCGGAGAATCCGTTCAATACTTTGTGATGCTCTTCAAACTCGAGGTCCGCAATATTCAATGCTTCCAAACTTTGCTCAATAGAGTTCATAACAAACATTCCCCGCTCTCCCTGATGGAGTCGATATGGTCGTTCCATTCCTTGTCATTTTATAATCATTCCGAGGCTTTGAACCGATATAATACTTAAGTATGTATCTACTATGATCATGTATAATTTGCAAGGAGGCTGTACGATGAAAAAAATTGTCGCTCTTGTTGTCAGTCTAGCTTTACTGTTATCGGTTCAGACGGCGGCTCTCGCCCATTCTGGCAGAACAGACGCCAACGGCGGACATAACTGCTCTGAGAAATCGAAGCAGAAGGGCCTTTGCACCGGCTACCATTATCACAATTCCGGCACGACGAATTCAGGCTCGAAATCAACATCCACCAAATCATCCAGTACCTCAACCACGAAGAGCGCTTCTACCAAAAGCAGCACAAATAGTAAAAAAACCACCCCTAACAAGGGATATACCACGGTAGACATTACCTTGATTGTGAATAGCAGCATTGTACCTCTGGATCAAAAGGCCGTCATCGTCAACGGAACGGTACTGATCCCGCTGAAAAACATGTTTGATGCCCTCGGCGCCACCTTGGAATGGGATCAGTCTACGAAGAAAATCACAGCCTACAAGGGCAATACAACGGTTGAATTGACCGTGGACAGCACGGCCGCCCGAAAGCAGGACAAGGCGCTTACTTTACAGGCCAAGCCGATTGTCATTAACGGGTATACGATGGTGCCTGCCCGCTTTGCCGCCGAATCCTTCGACGCTGTTGTGGAGTGGGATTCGCAATCAAGCACGATAACCATTACAACACCCTAATCCTGGATTGACTCCCCGAATCCGATCGTGTAGCCGTCCGGGTCCATAATGGAAAACTCCTTCATGCCAAACTCATTGACCTCCAGCGGTTTATGCAGTTTGGCTCCTTTTTCGGCCAGCTCATGATAGAGCTCTTCCACGCCGTAAACCATGGCGAAAATATCCAACGCATCTTCCCGGTGATGAGGGTAATTCGGGGTGATTCGATCTTTGTTTTCTGTTTCATGAAAAATAATTTCCAGCCCGTCCCGTTCGACGAAACCCAGGCCAAAATCGCAGTAGAAGCCAATCGAGCTATAGTACTCAAGCGTCTTCTGGCGATCGGCTACAAACAACACAGGGCTGAGATGCCGGATCGTACTCCTATTGTCTGAAGAACTCACTATCATCACTCCTCCTTTCCCGAAAAATTCATGTTGTTGCGATCAGCTAAGTGTTCTGATCAAACGGTCAATGCATGCTGCCAGCAAAGGATTTAACTCCTCATCGTACATCGTAATCTTCCTTTGGAATACCCTGCCGATAGAATGTCTCTCCATTTCAGCGCTTACCTTGTTCTGCGTTAGGTTAATGATTCTGGTTCTCTTGTCCAAAAAAGCTTGGACTGCTTCATACGGCTGACCATTATACGTAAATTCAAACCGCGGGTTCGTTCTTATCATAGTTCTGTCATTGAGCGAAAAACGCTGCTCTTCATCTCCTTCTTTGCAGGAAATGCTCCATTTGTTCCTTTCGAACCATCTGCTCCTATCCAACAGCTCGATGGCGCACTGCTCGGCTTCAGCCCTGAAGCTTAATTCCCAGCTATCTATGATCCAGCATATGGCCTTGCTGGGAAGATGCTTGAACGTTCTTGTCATGCGGCCGCAAGGACTGCCGTTGTTGTCTATCAGCTCTACGCAAGCCGCCGACATTTTCAGTACCGGGAGCTTGTAATAATAAACCTTCATTCCTCACGTCTCCATATAAAAAAATGACCCAGGCCAAAATCGTCATTTTGGGGCTGGGTCTGTGCTCTGCAACTCTCTTCCATAATTATACATCAGAACCGCTTCATTCTGAAAGGCTTTACGGCAAATCGCTTAGCCGACGATCAGCTTCTCCAATTCCAGCGGTTCTACATATTGGCCATCCTTGTAAGCGCGCATATTGCCGCCGGAAATTTCGTCGATCAGAACGATTTGTGCGCCATCGTCTACCCGGCCGAACTCAAATTTGATGTCGTACAGCTCAACGCCCTTCTTTGCAAGCTCGTCTTTAACGACATGGCCTATCGTTTGCGTCAGCTCTTTAAGCACCTTGTACTCAGCGGAGGATAAAATCCCCAGCATGTCCAGCGCATCCTCCGAAATCGGCGGATCTTGGCGCTCGTCGTCTTTAATGGTCACTTCCACGAAAGCGTCCAGGGCTTGACCTTCCTCTGCATACATGCCATAGCGGCGCAGGAAGCTTCCCACCGCTCTGTAGCGGCAAATGACCTCCAGGCCTTTACCGAATACGGTCGCCGGTTTTACCGTCATCGTCGCGTTGTCGATATCAGCATCTATATAGTGCGTAGGAATCTCTTTTTCCTTTAATATTTCAAAGAAATACTTCGTCAAACGGAGTCCGGCTTTGCCTGCACCCTCCATCGTTAGCCCAACCGTGTTGGCGCCTGGATCAAATACGCCGTTCTCCCCGGTCACGTCATCTTTGAATTTCAGCAAATAGTTGCCATCTTCGAGAGCATATACGTCTTTGGTCTTGCCTGTGTAGATCAGTTTCATTCGTGCAGATCCTTTCTCGTAAAAAGATTTTAATTACAATATAGCACGCTTGCCTGATCCTGCACCATTTTTTTTTATCATTCTCCGGCAAGACACCGCCAACTATTCTTTCACCCTCTCATTCATAACCGACTGATTGTACCGTTCTAGCGCCGTCTGCTGAAGCTCAATGGCCCGGTCGATGTTTAGCGATTTCAATTGCTCCACATAAGCGTCAAAAGCGCTAAGCGGCTCAATGCCCAGGATGATCTTCAGCGACATTTCATCGACCAGCGTCGTTACATCCTGCATAATCGCCGACAGCTCCGCGCTTTCCTTCTCCGTTTTCGGGGTAGAGGGCAGCGCGTATTTCGCCGCATCGGTATCCGACCAAAGCCGGATCGCCTCTTTTTGCTCCGGCAGCATATAATATTGCTCCATATAGCGGATATCTTGCACAAACGGCCCGAAGTAGCTCGCCCGCGTATACATCGCAAGCGCCTGGGATGGAGCCAGTCTATCTGGATTGTTCAGAATCAAATCCGTATACCGCGGATACCCGTCCTTCATCTCGTAGCTGAGGCCTTCAATACCGAAATTGAACAGCATATGTCCTTCAGGGCCATAACCATAATCCAGCATGCGGACGGCCTGCTCGACATGTTTGCTTTTGCTTGATATCGCAACACCGCTAAAGCCGACCGCAGAAGCCCTTTGCCCGAATTTGGAGCGCTCCCCCTTGTGCAGGACGGGATACGGAGCAGCGATCAATTTTGCGCCCGGATCATTCTCCCGCAGTACCGGCAGCCAGGTGCCGATCCCGGCGCCTGCATTCCAGATGCTAGCCCCGCTCCGCCCCGTGAGCATGCTTACATCCTGCGTCACGGAATCGACCGCGGCAAAATTTCTGTCTATAAGCCCCTCGGCATACCAGTCCCGGAATAAGGCCAAGAAATCCCTATAGCCTGCCTCCTGCGGGCCAAATTTCACCTGTCCGTCCTCCACATAGAAGTCCTTCTTAATGCCATATGCCCCGATGAATCCGCCGCCTTCTATGCCAAATAACGGACTGGGAACGCCCAGAAAGGTTAGGGGCGCCTCTATCCCCTTCCTCTCCTTGAAGGCCTTGAGCACCGTATGCCATTCATGGATCGTGACCGGAACGCCGAGCCCGAGCTCATCCAGCCAGTCCTTCCGCAGAATCAGCCCCTGATATGTCCGCAAGCGGTCATCCCCTTGGATGAACGGAAAGATGTAATAGCTCCCATCAGCCGTCCGAATCTGCTTATCAATATCGGGATGCTCGCTTAAGTATTTTTTCAAATTCGGCGCGTAAGCATCGATCGCCTCATTCAGCCTTAAAATGTATCCGTCCTTGATCGCCTTCTCCGGTCCTCCGGGAAAACTGTTCCATTCGTACTCCATCATATCCGGCAGCTCGCCCGAGGCAAGCAGCACGTTAATGGCGTCCTTCGCCTGGTTCTGGGGAGGCTGAATGAAGTGCAGCTTCACCCCCGTCTTCTTTTGCCATTCTTGGAAAAAAGGCACCTCCTGAAAAGTCGGCTTAATGCCCGCGGCATTGCCGTTCAGCTCCGCCCAATACGTCAGCGCCTCGCCGTCCGCGCCTGCTTCTATAACCTCCGGCGGAGTATCAGCGACATTTCCTTGTATTTGAGAAGCAGCCGTATTTATATCGCAAGCGCTTAGCATCGTCATCGTAAGCGCCAGTACAATTCCCAACACAACCGTTCCAAACCGAGCCCGGGCGAAAGCTCTCTCCCCTCTCATCAGCGAAGGCCCTCCTCATCCTGTTAATAAATTTCTTTATACTTGCCTGGTGTAATGCCTTCATACTTCTTAAACACGCGAATGAAGGTAGCTACGTCATTATAACCGACAAGCCTGGAAATTTCGTTTATCGAATCCCGCTTGGCCTGGATCATTTGCTTGGCTTGCGCGATACGCGTCTTATGAATGTAGTCAAGCAATCCCTCTCCCGTCTGACTTTTAAACAGCCGCGACAAATAGCTGCCCTTCAGATCAAAATGATCTCCGATCGCATTCACATTCAGGTTCGCGTCCTGGTAATTTTCTTCAATATAACAAGTTACCTGCGCAGTCAGATCGCGCAATGACCCTTCCCGCTCCTGCGATACGTTCGCTGTCCGCTTGGCTGCGGCGAAGGCGCACACTTCCCCCAGCAGGATTTGCAGCTCCTGCCGCATCTCCTGAATCGTATCGCAGGCCATAATGGTATCCATCCAAAGCGGATTTTTTCTTAAAATGTCGCTATCTCCGCCGCCAAGCTCGTTGATCGCTTTTATGACCGTGGCGACCAGATTGAAAATGAAACAGCGGGCCAGCGCCAATGACATGACCGGCTTGCTGAAGTTGCGCTCGGTAATTTCGTTCATGTAGGCAGAAGCCTGCTCAATATCGCCAGCCTTGATCAAATTGATAAGCTGCTGCTCCACCTGGAGGGGATAGTAGTAGCCGGACTGCGCGTTATCCGCCGCATCCATGCGTATATCTGCTAAAGCGATGATCCCCTTTTTCCCCAGCACCATTTTATACTCCATGGCATCGACTGCCTCCTGGTACGCTCCAGCGATCCCCGACCAGTTGGAATGGCTGCCGCTAATAGAAATCGTAAGCTCCATGTCATATTGTCCCAGGAAATTTTGCGCCTCTGCCGCGATATCCCGCAGCTCCTGCAGCACATATGGAACATCCGGCTTCAGGTTGACCAGGCACACCAGCATATCATCAATCTCTGTCACATATCCGGCATGATGGCGCTGACCAACCAGTTCCTCCACGACGTTGGCGATAATAAACGGGATCAGCTTCCTTCTCTCATTAAGATCAATGCCCGGCAGCTTCTCATAGAGGCTTTCTTCATTTTCGAGAACTAATAAGATCACCGCGAACTCATTGGAATGCAGCGTCATATGAAAAGAACGGAACGCCTCCTCATACGGCACAGGGGTGTCCAGCCTCCCCTTAAGCAGCCGGTGAATCATGTTGGACCTGAGCACCTGCTGATGTTTTTTCAGCTGCATGGCAATCTGGTCCTTCTCGCTTCTGGCGTTCAATATCGCCCTTAGAATGATCCGCAGCTCGTTCCCATCCCCAAGCTCTTCCGCCATATTCTTGCCGTTGATGGATTGTACGAGCTCCTGAATCGGCGAATAATTGCGGCGCATGAAAAACCAGGTCAACACCCCGGCGCCAATGACGCTGATCAGGATGCTGATATAAGTAAAGCTGCGGACATATTCCGCCTTCTCCCAATAGATACTGCTTGGAATGATCAGGGCATACTTCAGCTCCGATACTTCCGACGGAATATAGAACAGCTCGGACTCTCCGGCCCGGGGTGAGGATAGCCGGACGCGCTCGCCCTCCATAAAAGGCTTCAACTCCGGCGCCCCCGGCCGATTTGATAGAAGGATCTCGTTGTCCTGATTCAGAATGAGCAGCAAACCGCCGCTAAACCCAGAGATGTTCTCGATCGCCGCATGGAATTTTTCCGCATCCGCCATCACTACGACGGTCCCGGTCTCCCTGCCGTTCAAATCATAGGGCAGCTGTGTAATGTACGCGATGGAGGTCTGTACCGGCGCAGCGTCCAGACGGGGAAGCACCGTGAAGCGTTTCGTTCCCGCCTGGTGAATCGTCTCCAGCCATTGGTCATAGGAGAGAGCCCCCGTATTATGAATCGTATAAAAAGCCGTTCTCATATCTCTGATATTTCCAGAACGCAGTACGGAATCCCCTTGATCCCAAACGACGTAGAATTCATCGATTGAAGCATAAGAAGTTTTGTACAGCCGAAATTCCTTTACGAGCTGATAGGCTGCGAAGGGCGCCTCGTTCGCCGGCCTGTTGGAATACATTAAATTTTGGAGCTTGCCGTTCCAGGTTATTTCCATATTAAGACGTTTCATCAGATCGATCTGATTATCGATCGTGTAGCGCATCTGCTTCAGCAAAGAATCGTTGGCACGGTGAATCTCACTCTTCAGCGCATGACTCGCCTGAGAATAAATGACCAGGCTGATCATAATCGGCACGAAAAGAACCGCACTGTAAGACAGCAGCCAAGTGACAATAATGCTTTTGCGTCTCTGCCATAAATAATGAATATTTATCAAGCTATCATCACCCGTATATTCGATTAAAATGATTAAAATTAAAACGTTTACAATTACATTATACCGATAAAATGCCGGATTTCGGAATGCCTAAAAGCTGCAATTCGATTGACAAAACCTCTAGCCAAAGGCGTATTTCCCTATTAAAAAACGCAAATAACCCGTAGGGACGCGAAGTCCCCGGGTTTTCTGCGTTAATATTTATGTCAGCCGGGTACCAGATTAAAATATACGATGGCTCCATCCGTTCAGCTTCGCGATCGCTTCAACGAAAAAGTAGTCGCCGTAAATGAGCGAAACGTTGACATTCTGCCCGGCTGGCTTATGCCCGGTTCCCTGCAGCAATATGGCTTCATGACTCGGGAGATCCCATGTTCCGTAGTTCTCGTACAAAGAACCGAGAATCCGCTCGGCCGCCATGCGGTAACAGCGGCCTTCCGGCTCAGGCAGCAAATCAGCCAGCTCAAGTAATCCTGAGGCCGCGCATGCTCCGGCCGAGCTGTCCCGCGGCTCCCCTTCCAGACCCGTCTCCACTCGAAAATCCCAATGCGGAATATGATCTTCCGGCAAATGGGCGATAAAGAAGTTCGCTACACGCTGTGCAGCGTGAAGATACTTTGATTCTCCCGTGAACCGGAAGGCATTGGCCATACCATACAGTGCCCACGCCGCCCCCCTGCTCCAGGCCGAATCCGGCCCGGCTCCCTGCCCGCCGATCGCTTCCGTGAATTCGCCGGTTGCCGGGTCGAAATCGATAATATGATGCACAGAACCGTCCTCTCTGATGAAATAATTCAACATCGTATTCGCATGCTCCTGCGCAATATGCGAAAAGCGCGGATCGCCACTCTCGCTGGCCGCCCAAAATAGCAAAGATAAATTCATGCCTGTATCCACGATAGACCAGCCATGCTTATCCCCGTTCCAGGCTCGAATGAACTTGCCTCGCAAATTGAAGCGCCCTGCCAGGAAGTTGGCCGCGTAAAGCGCGCGTCTTCTCGCTTCAGCATCCCCGGTCAGCTTATACTTGATAGCTGCCGTCGGCAGGAACTGAAAGCCCACGTCATGATCGAAATTATTAACCTGCAGCATTAGCTTCTCCAGCCGCTCATCCCAGCTCCAGGCTGACGACCTGTACCGTTCTTCTGCCGTCATATCGTAGGCAATCCAGAGCATGCCCGGCCAAAAACCAGACGTCCACCAATCAAGCCGCATATCATCATATTTCCCTGTAGCTCCTGCGACATGCGGCGATTTCTCTCCCATCGCCGCGATCATTCCGTCGAGCTTGAGGACGATTTGCTCCCAAATAGCTGCCGCATTTAATGCCTTCCACCTGCTCATATCCCTGCCTCCTCATTCAAACTGCGATTCAGATTCAACCTTTTAATGAACCGATCATGACACCCTTTACGAAAAACCGCTGCACGAAAGGATAGACGCATAAAATCGGAACCGTAGCGACCATAATCGTCGCATACTTGATCGTCTCGCCGATTTGATGGCGGTCGCCCGCCGATGCCCCCGCAGACATGCTGTCGGTCGAATTGGCGATCAGAATTTCCCTGAGCACAAGCTGCAGCGGAAAAAGCTCACGGCTCTTGATAAATACCGACGCATAGAACCAGCCGTTCCATTTATCTACCGCATAATATAAAATCATCACGGCGATGACCGGCATCGATAACGGAATAATGATACGGAACAGAATTGTAAAATGGTTCGCTCCATCCATCTTGGCCGATTCCTCCAGGCTGTCGGGAATTCCCATAAAGGAGGTTCGCATAATAATCAGATTGAACGTGCTGACCGCAAACGGAATAATCGTCGACCAGAGCGTATCAAGGAGGCCCACCCCTTTTACGATCAAATAGAGCGGAATGAGGCCGCCGCCAAAAAACATCGTAAACACGATGATGAACATCAGCACGTTGTTCCACATGACATTTTTGCGAGACAATACATATGCGCCAAGCGCAGTCATAAACAAATTCACGGCAACACCCATAACAACGATAAAAATCGTGTTCCGGTATCCGATACCGATGCCTGGATTGGCCATGACACTTTTGTACGCGTCCAAGCTGAATCCTAGCGGCCTCCACAGTATCCCCTTATTCACAATTAGCTTACCGGCATCGCTGAATGAGGCGAACAGCACGTAGAGCAGCGGGTACAGCGTAACGACAACCAGCAAGATCAAAATCATATAAATACCGATATCAAAGGCCCGGTCGAATAAGCCAACCTTCGTTTTGTTCATCCATTTTCACCTCACCATAAGCTGCTTTTGCTCACTCTGCGGCTGATATAGTTGGCCGATATTAGCAGAATGAGATTGATCACCGAGTTAAACAGTCCGACCGCTGCGCTGTAGCTCCAGCCGAATTCGAGCAGCCCTTTGCGGTAGACGAAGGAAGAGATTACGTCGGCCGTCTCGTAGGTGACCGGATTGTACAGAAGTATGATTTTCTCAAAGCCGACATTCAGCAAATTTCCCATTCGCAATATAAGCATAATAGCGATCGTCGGCAAAATGCCGGGCAATGTAATGTAGAGCATCTGCTTAAAACGGTTCGCCCCGTCCATCCGCGCCGCCTCATACTGCTCCTGATCGATGCCCATCAAGGCGGCGATATAAATAATCGACTCCCAGCCGATTCGCTGCCAGATCTCCGACAAAATATAAATCGGCCGGAACAGCTCCGGCTTCTGCAGCATCGCCTGCCCATCGTAGCCAAGCCAGACGAACAACCGGTTGATCAAGCCGTCGGCATTCGTAAAATCGGTAATAATCCCGCAAATGACGACGAGTGAGATGAAATATGGCATGTACGTAATCGTTTGAACGACTCGTTTAAATAAGCGGTGCCGCACCTCATTAATGAGCAGTGCAAGCAGGATGGGCGCCGGAAACTCGAACAGCAGCGAGTAGACACTAATGAGCAGCGTATTTTTCAGGATTCGCAGGAAATAGTAGCTGTTGAAAAAATCCTGAAAATGATGAAGCCCTACCCAATCACTGCCGAGAATGCCCTTCATCGGCGAATAGTTCTTGAAAGCGATCAGAGCTCCGTACATCGGCCCATAATGGAAAATAATATAATAGGCAATGACCGGAAGGATCATCAGATAAAGATATTTATTAAGGATGAAATCCCGGATAAATCGGCGCTTGAAGGATTGCGGATTCGCCATGGCGTTGTCATTCACCTCGTTTCAAATGGAGAGGGCCGCACGGCCCTCTTTTTTGCATGTCCTTAGCGGCTGTTATAACGCTCCAAGGCAGCGTTCTGAATCTCGATAGCGCGATCCAGTTTCAGCGACTTCATCTTGGCGACATAGCTTTCGTATTGATCGATCGGCTCCGCGCCCAGAATTATCTTAAGCGTCATTTCATCCACCAGCGTATTAATATCGTTCATAATCGCTGCATACTCCGAGCTCTCCTCCGGCGTTGGCGTAATCGGCGGCAAATTGTATTTCGCCGAATCCGTATTCTGCCAAGTAGTCACCGCATCGCGCTGGGTTTGGAGCGCAAAGAATTGCTCAGCATAGCGTTTGTCCTGAATGAACGGGCCGTTGTAGCTGCCCCGGGCATATAATGAAATGCCTTGGGCTGGAGCCAGCTTATCCGGATTTTTCAGCACCAAATCGGTATATGTCGGATAACCGTTCTCCATGTTGTAGCTGACGCCTTCGGTTCCGAAGTTGAAGAACAAGCGGCCTTCTTCGCTATAGCCATAGTCCAGCATGCGTACCGCCAGCTCAGGATCTTTGGCGGCGGTTGTTATCGCCACGGTGCCTTCGGAAGCATAGGCCTGGTTACGCTGTCCAAACTTTGGCTTATCGCCCTTGTTCAGCACCGGATAAGGCGCACCCACAAGCACGGCTTTCGGATCATTCGCTTCCACGAGCGGCTGCCATTTGCCAATCCCGCCGCCAGCGTTGCCGATCGTTGCGCCTGTCGCACCGGATGCGATATTGCCATCCAGCGACTTTGTATCCGCCGTAGCCGCATTTTTGTCGATTAAGCCTTCCTTATACCAGTCATGGAACAGACGTAAATATTCCTTGAACCCCGGCTCGGCCGGACCATATTTGATCACGCCGTCTTCCTGGTAAAAACCGCGGTTGACACCAAATGCGCCGATAAATGCACCGTTCCCGGATTCATTGAAAAATCGCGGCTTGCTGACGAAGGAAAGCGGGGCGACGGCTCCTTTTTTCTCTTTAAACGCCCTCAGCGTCTCCGTCCACTCGTCGATCGTTTCCGGCACCGGCAGGCCTAGCTCATCCAGCCAGTCCTTGCGGATGATCGGGCCCTGGAACACCCGCAAATATTCGTCGCCCCGTACGAACGGAAATGCGTAATAGCTGCCGCTATCAGTCTTGATCATTTTGTCAACGTCGGGATTCTCCGCCAAATATTTCTTTAAATTAGGCGCATACTGGTCGATCAGATCATTCAGCCTGACAATATACCCGTCGCTGATCGCCTTCTCCGGCCCGCCCGGGAAATCGCCCAGGAAGTTATACTCGAGCAAATCCGGCAAATCGCCCGATGCCAGCAGCACGTTCATCGCTTCCTTCACCTGTCCTGTCGGCGGAGCTGTAAATTTCAACGTAACCCCGGTTTTTTTCTGCCAATCCTGAAAGAACGGAATTTCGTCATGCGATGCCTTGACGCCGATCAGGTTGCCATTGATTTCTCCCCAATAAGACAGCGTCTTGTCGGTCTGGATCGGGTAAACCGTCGCTTCCACAGTTTCTTCTGTTTTGGGCACTGCTGCACCGCCGTTGCCGTTCGCTCCGGCGCCCGTCTTGTCACTGCTTCCGGACGAACATCCGAGCAGTGTGCCTAACATCATAATGATTAGGCTGGAAGTCCATACTTTTCTCATTGCTTCAAACCTCCGCTTAGAAATAAGTTGAAATGCATTACGCTCTCAGTCTAGCTAAGGATCACTGCCGCCGATATGTGCAAAACATCAAATCACGTGCCGATTTCGTAACCGCGCACTGACGATTTCTACAATTCAATTGAGAATTTATGCAGTAAAAAGAGGAGGGACATCCCTCCTCTTTGACTCAAATGCTCTATTGCCTAACTTAAATATCTTCAGTGTTTGCCGTTAGCCGCATGCACCCAAAACTCCAGGATGCTGTTCCAGCCGTTGAGCTCGTTGCCTTGTCCAGCGTATTTAATGAACTTTGCTTTTACTGGCGCAAATTCAAAGGTTTCAATGCGATTCGGATGATATTTATGGCTGGCCGCTCGCTCCAGCACTTTCTCGTAATGGACACCGTCCCCCGACACTTCCAGATCGAAATAGTTCACTCGCTGATTCCCGTTATAGAACAGAATACTGACTTGATTCACCCACTGCTCCCGATCCAGCTCAAGCAGCAAATATTGTCCCCTGCCTTCTGCCGACCATCTGGAATCCGGGTCGCGATCCACCGCGTTTGCCGGAACGTTGCCATCATCCGCGCTTGCTGTAACTGCTGCAATTTCGGCGAGCTTTCCTTCCGGCCCCTGCATCGCTTCCTTGATCTCAAAGGCTTCCGTTTTCTTTACCGTCACGCCTCCGAGCTTGCTTTCTGCAGTAATATTCACGATGCCCGGCTTCTTTGCCGTGAATATGTTCCCTCGTATCGTTCCAAGCTGCTTATGATCCACCGTGTAGTGAACTGGCATACCCTCTTGCCCGGCATGGACGACTTCACCGCTGTTCATCGTAATATAAGCTTTGAGTTGTCCGCTGCTGCCTGCGCTGATGGCGTTGCCGACTGCCCTCCAGCCGGAAGCGGAACGATCGGGTTCAAATGAGAGGCTCTTCGGCAGCGCAGGATTCTCTGCCACGCGGAAATTGACCCGATACTCCTGGGAGATGCCGTCCTTTGTCACACGAATGATGCCTGTTCCGCTCGTACCCGACGGCTGCGTAATTGATATCTCCGCATCGGAAGCCATGGCTGCCGCTCGAATTGTTGGTGTCAGCGTCGATCCGTAAGGCAGCGTGTACGTGTAGCTCGTTCTCAAAAACTGCATGCCGTCAATCGCCTCGCCATTCACGAGCAGAGATGAAAGCCCCCAATCGAGCTTACTTTCCCTTCGGTCGATTTGATCCGCAAACAGACTTTGCGGTGTCAATCGCTCACCCTGCCCGATCCCTTCGGCCATATCAAACGGTCTCGTATCCGTATCGGCGATCGATCCGGTGATTTGCACATTCACTCCGGTAACAGCGCCTTTTGTTCCGATAACGTAGCCGTGGCCGAACTGCTCGGACTCCACGATAATTCCGTTCGCGCTCTTGCTTGGATGCGCCGCCTGGCCTGTCGTATTCCAGAACACGCTCTCCGTCGTTACAACACCGTGCCGGTTCGTCTCGGATGATCCGTAGTCTCGCGTTATGGCAGAAATGCCGTCACCGTTCAATGTCATATTATCGATCAGATTAGCCATGCTTAAGTACATATGAAAATCGGTTAATAGCGACGAATTTTCCGAATACACGTTATGCATCACGTTTCCGTTCGCTGAGAAATTGGCAAATGTATAGCTGTGCCGCGCCCCTACAGCATGGCTGTTGGCAATTAAATTATCGTTGCCGATAAATTGATACAAGTATCCATTGCCGTTTGCACCGCGATACTGCGGATACTCCATCGTCACCTGGTCAACGGTCACGTTCTTTGTGCGGTCAAGGACAATGCCCTTCGATAAAATATGGTAGGTTGAATTTCCCGCAGGCTTATATGTGCTAATATTGCGGATCCAGCTGTCAGCCGCGGCGATCACGTTAATCACCTTCGCATTATCGCTCTCGTAGCCCGCCGTGCCTTCTACTTTAAAATCATCTTCGCCTAACCCGCTTTTCGAGTTTTGAATGTTGGCAATGGAAAAGTCCTCGATCCCTACTTCCTTGATCGGCGCCTCCGTCTTCGTAATCGTAATATGATCTCTTACCTTCAGCGGATAACGGGTTGGAATATCGACCGTAATCGTCCGGTTCTTGGCATCAACCGCCACGATCTGCCTGTAGAACAGCTGCTCCACTCGCCCCAAACGTGATGCCCATTTATTGTGCATACCGAGTTCAGCCAGGAATTCCTGTGTCGTATCAAACGTGATCAGTACATAGTCACCCACTGCAAAGCCGCCCGCATCCTCTACCGGAAGCAATACCGTCGGTTCGGATACCGATTTTCGCAGCTGCGTCGTTACATTCGTTTTTTTCCAGTCGCCGTTTCCGACGCGGATAATATCTTTGCCTTTCATATTTTCGGTCGCATTGTAAATGAAGGTTTTGTTCATTCCCGCGCCTTTTAACACGATATGGCTTGCAGGGATATTTAACGCGTAATCTTTGCCAGTAGGCGGATTGACCTGATAAGTACCCTCTGGAAGATAGACTACGCCTCCGCCCTGAGCGGCGGCATCATGAATGGCTTGCTGAATTGCTGCCGTCGCATCGCGGCTTCCTGTCCGGTCAGCATGGTATGGCGCCTTCGTCACATCCATACCCGTGGAAGGATCGACTTGAGGAATTGGCGCCTCCCCGCGATGATAGCCGGCATACGAGAAATCATGAAGGAACCGCCCCTCTTCATCTCTAAACCCCGGATACCAATCGTCCGGATACAGCCGGCTTCTGCCGTCTGTCCCAAGCGATAGGCTGCCGGGTGCCGACGACATCATGTCTGCCGCTTCTTCAGCAGCTGATGCCTGCCCTCTCCCTGGCTCATTTAACCATGTTCCGAAAGTCAAACAACATGCCATCAGCAATATGACTATCTTTTTTTTCATCCTGATTTCCTCCTTATAAAATAGGTTAGCGGTTTTGTATGGATATCCATATTATGGAACATCTGTATTTCGCTTGAGTAGAATCAAAAACTGCATTGCCATTGATAAATTGAATAAGAAAATAAACAAAATCTCCAAAACTATTGATATTTAATGGATTTTCTAGCATGCATAGGATATTTATCGCAAAAAAGATCACGGATGTCTCGTAACCGAGTCCATGATCTTTTTATTTAACGATTAATCTAGATAGATAAGCCAGAGATTACCCCATATCCAAGGGATGATGATTTATTTTACATTTCCATAAACAGTATTTATAGTCTGGATTTTTTATACTATTACCATCAAAACTATTGTAAATATTGTAAATTTTGTTTATTATTGCATTATGTAAGCCCTTTCTCTTTTAGTAATAAAAATCTTTTTAATTAAAATGAGGGAGGTATGCAACATGAACTATTCTACGAGAGCCAACGTAAGAAAAGCAATACAATGCTTTCTTGTCCTTTGGTTATCACTGCCTTTGTTCACCTTCGGAGGAAGCTCCACCTCTTTTGCGGCATCGGCCAGGCAAATGGAGTCGCTCAAACGCGGCGTGGTCGCTGTCAAAGTGAGCAATGGAGTATTCGTAAGCTGGCGCTTGTTCGGCACCGAGCCGGACAATATCGCGTTCAATCTGTACCGGGGAAGCACTAAGGTCAATGCCAGCCCCATTACAAACAGCACCAATTACATCGACCCGCAAGGGACATCAAGTTCGACCTATACAGTAAGAGCAGTGCTGAACGGGCAGGAGCAGGCGGCATCCGAGACGGCGGCGGTCTGGGGACAGAACTATCTATCCGTTCCGATTCAGCAGCCTCCCGGCGGCACGACGCCAGACGGGGTTGCCTATACCTACAGTGCCAATGATGCGAGCGTAGGCGACCTGGATGGGGACGGAACCTATGAAATTGTGCTTAAATGGGATCCTTCCAACTCCAAGGACAATTCCCAATCCGGCTATACCGGCCCGGTAATCATCGATGCCTACCGCCTGAACGGCACCCGGATGTGGCGCATTAATCTAGGCAAGAACATTCGGGCCGGCGCGCACTATACGCAGTTTCTCGTCTATGATCTCGACGGGGACGGCAAAGCAGAGGTCGTCTTCAGAACGGCCGATGGAACCGTAGACGGCGTCGGCAGGACGATTGGCAGCGCCAGCGCCGATTATCGCAACTCCAGCGGGTATGTGCTCTCCGGTCCTGAATATTTGACGGTATTTAGAGGAAGCAACGGCGAGGCTCTAACGACCGTCAATTATGAGCCCGCGAGAGGCAATGTCTCCGACTGGGGAGACAGCTACGGCAACCGTGTGGACCGTTTTCTGGCCGGGGTCGCATATTTGGACGGGCAGCGTCCTAGCTTCGTCATGGCTCGCGGCTACTATACGAGATCCGTGCTCGTTGCCTACAATTGGCGGGACGGGAAGCTGACTAAGCTATGGACATTCGATTCCAACACATCCGGCAACAGCGCATATGCTGGGCAAGGCAATCACAGCCTTAGCGTCGCCGATGTCGATAACGACGGCAAAGACGAGATCATTTATGGCTCAGCCGTCATTGACGACAACGGCAAAGGGCTGTATACGACAGGCCTCGGTCATGGCGACGCGCTGCATGTAAGCGATCTGGATCCCGACCGCGCCGGGCTTGAAGTATTCGGCGTTCACGAGTCAACCAGCGCAGCATACGGGGCGGAAATCCATAATGCGGCCACGGGCCAAATCTATTGGGGCATCCGTACCGGAGCGGATACAGGCCGGGGACTTGCGGCTGACATCGACCCCCGGACGAAAGGGACGGAGCTGTGGGCTTCCGGCATCGGCCTTTACTCCGTGAAAGGCGCGAAAATCAGCGACGCCACGCCGAACTCTACGAACTTCGCCATCTGGTGGGACGGCGATTTGCTGCGCGAGCTGCTCGATCATACTGGCGGCACAGGCAAAATCGACAAGTGGAATTACAGCCAGAGCACAACGAATCGTCTACTGACGGCTACAGGGACGGCCTCGAACAACTCGACCAAAGGCAACCCGAGCCTTCAGGCGGACATTCTAGGCGACTGGCGGGAGGAAGCGATCTGGCGTACCGCCGACAACACCGCGCTGCGCATTTATACGACCACGGACGTGACTTCCCACCGCATCTATACTTTAATGCATGATCCCGTTTACCGCCTGAGCGTGGCCTGGCAGAATGTCGCCTACAACCAGCCTCCGCACACGGGATTCTATCTCGGAGACGGGATGGGCGCGCCACCGAAGCCGAATATTTTTCTGACAGGTTAATTTAATGTTGATTGATCCATTCTAAACCATAGAAAGGAGAATCATTATGAACCAATTACGGCAAGTCCCCCCCTCTCCGGAGGTCACTGCTTATCTGGTTAACGAATATCAGAGAAACTGGAAATCCGCCGGGTTTACTTACAGCCAGTTTCTCATTGCCCGGGGATATCAGAACCCTGCCCACAACCATCCGGGAATGGATGACCATGTAACGGGCATGCCTCCTGCAGGGGCGGAGCTGATTCACACCCCGCGCAAACCGGTTACCGGGGAGCTGATTGTCAAGGTGCTTCTCGTCGATTTTTCCGATATGCCGGGAGTTCTCCCCAAAGAGCACTATGAAGATCTGCTCTTCTCCCGTAATACCCACACAACCGGCAGTATGGCGGATTATTATGACGAAGTCAGCCGGGGGCTGGTGCAAATCCACGGTGAAGTGCACGGCTGGCTCAGGATGCCGCAGACATACTCCTACTACACGAATGGCAACTCAGGCCTTACCGATAAGCTCAACCGGGAATACTATCCGCGGGACGCCAGAAAGCTCGCTGAGGATGCCGTCGATGCCGCACTGGCCCACGGTGTCTCTTTTCCATCCCACCTGGATGCCCTTGACAATGGCACGATTACGGCGTTATTCATCGTACATGCCGGACGCGGAGCCGAGAAAATCCTCCCGCCGCTCAGCGGTAACCATATCTGGTCCCATAAATGGCAAATGGTTAAACCCAAAGAAGTTGCTCCTGGACTTACCGCTGTTACTTATTTAATGGTGCCCCAGGAAGCTCTGCTCGGGGTGTGCGCGCATGAGCTTGGACATCTGGCTTTCCAATGGGATGATTTCTATGATCCAAACTATGATGCCGACGGTGACTACTGGGACGGAAATGGGATGTGGGACGTGATGGCCAGCGGTTCCTATGCCGGCAGGGAGATGCGTCCGGTTCATCCGGCAGGGCTGCATAAACTGCAGCATGGATGGATTGAAGGCGAGAAGATTCATCAAAGCCGGAGCGGGCTGACGCTGCTCCCGGTGACATCGGCCGAGGGCAAAGTAATTAAAATTAAAGGGCCGGGTTACACCAGCAATCAGTATCTTCTGCTTGAGAACAGAATCCGGGAGAAATTCGACGGTGAACTGCCGGGCGAAGGCCTGTTAGTATGGAGAATCGATGAGGATTATGACCAAACCAGAAGCGCTGCCCCCGGCATGTATTTGATCCAGGCCGACGGGAATGAGGACTTGAATGATCCGAATGACCGCAATAGCGGCGACCGGGGAGATCCTTTCCCTGGAAGCAGCAACAATACCGAGCTTCTGGATCATGGGAGAATATCCACCTCTTTTCCGGGACAGCCATCCGGTATATCGCTGAAGAATATTACCTTTGACCCGGAAACGAAGGAGATTACACTGGATATCGAAATTGAAGAGAGAGCATGACGACGAAATAACAGGATCCGGCTTTCAGCAGTTTGCTTGCTGAGGCCAGATCTTGTTTTATTTTACAGACGCATAAGACTCGGCCGCTGCCGCAAGATAATACGCCAGCCCTGTCTGCTGCCCCTCAAGCATCTGCAAATGGAATGAGTCGCTGAATCCCACTTTACTGCCTCCCCTGACAGGAGAGTCAAGGTCTACGTGAAATAAATTTTGCAGGAGTCGGCTTACTGATTCCTTTTCCACTCCTCATGGACCTTTAGAACTTTCGTCCATAATTCGTCTTTTTCGAGCTGGCTGAAGTGATTTAACGGTTCGTCAAATACATCGCTCAATAGTTCAAACCATTCGGTACGATAGGTAATTTCGCTTTTGGTCAGGCCCTGCTCATCGCGCCTGCTGTATACGCATCCTCTAAGCTCATTACTGTTTGTTTTGTGCCTGTTTTGAACGAGCAGCAAATTGATCCAGGTTGAATCCGGAGACGTGCTTAAATATTGATGCTTCGGTATGAACTCCTCCATATTCGGAGCGGCTTCAGCATCGATATCCACGCCAGCAAAAACTCCCTTCGGATCATGTTCCAACCGCCAGCCCGGAGTTTTGACACTAGATGGAGTAAGCTTATAAGTATGAAAGCCCTGCTTATGCTCCCCAAAATGAAGCGGAATCGGCTCATACGGCATATCGCCCAATCCAACATCAACAATCCAGGTTTGGTACGCGTAATTTTCATTGCTTCTATTTTCAATAGGCAGATGAACGGATAGACTTAAATGAAAGGAATTGATTCTCGGTTCATAGCCATGGGGCTGAACCCCGGCCCGGTGCAGCGATACATGATATCCCAGCGAACGCAACAGGTGATGGAATGCCCCGTTCAGATGAAAGCAATACCCGCCTCCACGATAAATAATATGATGAATCAAACTACCGGAATCGATCGGGACAGGCTTGCCGGCAAATAGGTCAATCGTGTGCCACGCAATTCTCTCGACATGGGCACGGTGCAGGGCAAATAAAAATTCCATCGTCGGCTGCTGCCGCTCCATGCCTAACCGGCGCAAATAATCATCGGTTTGTTGAATTGTTAACATAACATCACTCCAGGTGCTTTGTTCCAGCCTCTTCCTCTATTCATCGGCTGTGATATGAATTTCTTGGTCGATTTCAAGCTCTATGATCTCAGTATGCCGCTCCCCTTTGTTATCTTCCCAAGTAAGCTCTAGCGAAGTGCTCTCATAATTCGACTTGTCCTTCTCCAGCTCCCCGTAGGAATAGGCTCCCGTTAATGAACCGATATCCCTGACATTATCCAGGACAGACACTGCTCCGTTATTAGAGTGGAACTCATTCGCATATACGACTTCCTTCTCGCCCTGGCTACTCACTTCATAAATTTTATATCCGAAAAAAGTACTCTGACTGAGCTGCTCAGGATCTCCCTTGTAATTTAAAGAGGCGTGCCCCCTTAAAATTTTGTCTGCCGCAATCATAATCTTATAATCGGTTACATCCCATGCTTCGCCCGTTCCGTGAAGCAAATACAAGCTTGCACCCGAATTAGCCGTGACGGCAGGCTGTTCCGCATTCCGAAACAAATACAGCCACAAAACATTAGTAATGACGATAATACCAACCAAAAGCCATACGGTTCTTTTCATCTTCTCTCTCCACATTTTATTGTAAAGCGGGAAACGCCTTCTGCCTCCAATGTACCATCAAAACCCAAATCATTTCCAGAAGTTACAGAAAACAAAACCTCCAGAATCACTTTTCGTGATCCTGGAGGTTTTCGTACGGGGTGATCCGTTATTACGCAGTCTTAAAGATGTGCGCTAAAAATCCCCTTGCGATTTTCGTTATCGGCCGGTCTCGCTATATTACATCTGCGGTACCGCGTTTTTGCAGTGAAAGGGGGCGCATATCCTTCCACATTGCTTCGATATAATCGAGGCAAGCACCGCGTGTGCTTTCGCCAAGAGCCACCTTCCAGCCTTCGGGCACCTGAATGAACGCCGGCCAAAGTGAATATTGCCCCTCATCGTTCACGAGCACCATATATACGTCGTCTGTTTGTTCAAATGGATTTGCCATCTTTATATCCCTCCTGTTCCTGTATGGTTCCGCCCTTACTTGACCTGCAGCTTCGCCAGCAATACCTGGCCGATCTCCGCCAGCGGTCCCGGCTGGCATAAGTCCTTATGGCGGCAAGCGATGTCATGCCTTTCAATCTGTCCTCCGATATATGGAGCCCACATTTCCGGTTCAATCGGGTCAAACCATTCCGGGATGATGGTCGAGTGGAAGAACAGCAGATCCCCCTCGTATTTTTCGGGAACAAAGGCGCTTAGGAGGCGCACCGAATTTTCGTACGTATTTTTCAAATTTAAAATAATTTCCTCGTCCAGGCTGGCCAGAGCACTGCCGTCGCTGCGCAAAATCTCGATCGCCCGCGCAATATCCAGCGGACCGTCCTTGATCGAGTCGGGATCATAGCCGCCTAAAGCAAGCAGCGCAATCAACGCCTCGTCTTCGCTGGCCTCGCCGCGCAGCGGCAAATAATGGCTTGGGAAAGCATCGAGCATGGCCAGGAACGCCACTTCCTCTCCCTCGTGCTGCAGCTGTACCGCCATCGCCTGAGCGACATTTCCGCCAAACGACCAGCCCAACAGACGATATGGCCCGTGCGGCTGAACGGTACGGATCTGAGCGATATAATCGGCCGTCATTTCCTCCAGCGTTCTAGGATACTGATCGGCTTCGGCAATGCCGCGCGCCTGCAAGCCGTAAATCGGATAATCCATGCCGAGATGCTTCATCAAACCCGCATAACACCAGCTTAACCCGCCTGCCGGATGCACGCAGAACAGCGGGATTTCCTTACCCTCCGTGCGAAGCGGCAGCAGCACCTGAAGCGCGCTCTGCCCCTGATCCGAGTACAGCTTCTCCCCAAGGCCCGCCACGGTCGGAGCCTCGAACAGCAGACCGATGCCAAGCTCCCGGCCCATCGTTTCACGAATTCGGCTCATGAGGCGCACGGCCAGCAGCGAATGTCCGCCGAGCTCGAAGAATCCGTCGTCGATGCTGACGCGCGGCAGGCCAAGCACCTCGGCGAATAAGTCGCACAGCACTTCTTCCTGGGGAGTTCTCGGCCCCCTGCCTTCCGGCGACAAGGTATACTCCGGTGCGGGCAGCGCCTTGCGATCCAGCTTGCCGTTCGGCGTAAGTGGTAGCGAATCCAAATGGATGATCGCCGACGGCACCATATACTCCGGCAGGATGGAAGCTGCGTAACG
The DNA here is from genome assembly GCF_030122845.1 of Paenibacillus woosongensis. NCBI lineage: Bacteria > Bacillati > Bacillota > Bacilli > Caryophanales > Paenibacillaceae > Paenibacillus > Paenibacillus woosongensis. The sequence continues at coordinate 2,260,248 of NZ_CP126084.1, read as the reverse complement.
GCGCAGATCAGCCAGCATGAGCTCTGCTCCTGGGCCGGGAACGATATAGGCTGCGAGCCGCTTGTCTCCCGGCTGATCTTCCCGGACGAGGACAGCTGCTTGCTCCACGCCGGGGTAGCTGGCGAGCACCGCCTCGATTTCACCCAATTCGATGCGGAAGCCGCGAATTTTCACCTGCTGGTCCCCGCGGCCTAGATAATCAAGCGAACCGTCTGGCAGCCGCTTGGCCAGATCTCCAGTCCGATACATGCGGGTACCCGGCGGACCGTATGGATCGGCGATGAAGCGCTCCGCCGTCAGATCCGGCCGTCCCCAATAGCCCTGAGCTAGTCCAGCGCCAGCTACGTACATCTCACCGATGACGCCTGGCGGCACCGGCTGAAGGGTCGAATCCAGAACATAGACCCGTAAATCCGGGATCGGGCGGCCGATCAGGCTGCTCCCTCCCTGGGATGCACTATTTTCATCCAGTTCAAGATAGCTGACATGCACGGTTGTCTCCGTGATGCCGTACATGTTGATCAGCTTGGGGGCATCCTCCGGGTGGCGCTCATACCAGTCCTTCAGGCGGCCCAGCTCCAGCGCCTCTCCTCCGAAAATTACATACCGCAGTGCAAGCTCCTGTCCCAGTTCCACATTCTCCCGATCCGCCTGCATGAAAGCATAGAAGGCCGACGGCGTCTGATTGAGTACAGTTACCTGCTCCTCGGCCAGCAGCTGCAGAAATTCCGCAGGCGAACGGCTGACTTCATATGGCACGACGACGAGACGGCCGCCATAGAGCAGTGCTCCCCACAGTTCCCATACGGAGAAATCAAAAGCATAGGAATGAAATAGCATCCAGACATCATCCGCACCGAAATGGAACCAGGAGTCAGTAGCTGCAAATAACCGGATGACATTATGATGTGGAATAACCACGCCCTTCGGCTTACCCGTCGAGCCCGAGGTATATATCATATAGGCCGGACTTAATGGGGTTACGAGGCCGCTCCGTTCATCCTCGCGCGGGTTATGCTCGGAGCTGTCCCGAAGCCGCTGCTCCACAGCCGGATCGTCAAGCACGATCCTCGGTGTAGGCAGCGTATTCGGCATTTGGCCCGCCGCCTGTTCGTTCGTAATCATATACACCGGCTTCGCATCCTCGACCATCCACTCCAGCCGCTCAGCCGGGTAGTCGGGATCGAGGGGGAGGTAAGCCGCGCCGGCCTTCAGGACAGCCAGCAAGCCTATGACCAGCTCCAGGGAGCGCGGCAGGGCAAGCGCCACCGTTTGGCCGGCGGCCACACCGCCCGCGATCAGCATGTGGGCCAGGCGGTTTGCCGCGGTGTTCAGCTGAGCGTAGCTTAGGCGGTCGCCCTCGCATACCGCTGCAACCGCGTCCGGGAATTTGGACGCCTGCGCCTCGAACAGCTCGAACAGACTGGCTTGGGGCGAAGCCTCCATACTGCCGCAAGGACGCTCTGAAGCTGTTCCCTGACCGGCAGCAAGGCTAATCGTTTCGCCGACCGTTCCGCGTGCATCCATCAAAAAGGCCTGGCGCTCCGCCGGGGTCAGAATATCCGCGTTTGCAATAGGCTGCTCCGGATTTTGTGCCAGCGCCTCGAGCACCTGTACATATCTGCAGGCAAAAGCCTCTGCCGTAGGCGGCTCGTATAAATCTTTGCTGTATTCCAGCAAACCGCTTAGTCCGCCTGGGCTGCCATCTGCGCCGCGCCGTTCATTCAGCTCCACCGTCAGGTCGAACTTCGCCGTGCCGGAGCTGACCATCTTCAGGGATGTGACCGCACCCGGGAACTGAAGCGGCGCTTCCAGTTCATTTTGCAGCACGAGCATGATTTGAAACAACGGATGCCGCGCTCGCGAGCGTGCCGGATTCAGCACTTCCACCAGCTGTTCGAACGGCAAATCCTGGTGCTCATAAGCGGCCAGGTCCGCTTCCCGTACCCGGGCGATGAGCTCGGCGAAGCTCGGATTTCCCGACGTATCCGCCCGCAGCACGAGCGTATTGATGAACATGCCCACCAGTCCGCCGAGCGCATCATCATTTCTTCCGGCAATCGGGCTGCCGATCGGAATGTCGTCTCCCCCGCCAAGCCGGGTAAGCAGCGCAGCCAGCGCGGCGTGCAGCACCATAAACAAGCTGGCCTTGTTATCCTTCGCTACATGCAGCAGCCGGGCATGCATCCCCTCGTCAAGCTCGAAAGGAATAACTCCTCCCTCATAGCTGGAAACGGCCGGTCGTGGACGATCGGTCGGCAGCTCAAGCTGATCCGGCAGCTGATGAAGCTTGTTCTTCCAGAACTCTAGCTGACGTGCATAGAGGCTGCCGGAGTCTCCTTCAACGCCAAGCAGCTGCTCCTGCCACAGCACATAATCGGCATACTGCACGGGCAGCGGCGGCCATGACGGCTGCTCTTTCCGGCACCGGGCCGAATAAGCGGCGGACAAGTCACGTCCTAACGGCGTCAGCGACCAGCCGTCCCCGGCAATATGATGCAGCAGCAGAAGCAGCACATGCTTCTCTGGACCAAGCACGAACAGCTGCGCGCGGAAAGGCGTCTCCGTGCACAAATCAAAGCTGTAGCCAGCGCCCTCAACTATGTTCGACTCCAGGTCTTTTTCGCTCGTCTTTGTGACGATCAGTTTCGGCCTTGCTTGATCTGCGTTTAAAATCCGCTGCTGCGGCACGCCCATCTCGTCGGGAAAGATGGTCCGCAGCGACTCGTGCCGCTCTGTTACATCGCCAAGCGCAAGCTCCAAAGCCTCCACATCCAGCGGTCCGGTTATTCGGGCTGCCCACGGCATGTTATATGTCGGATTTGGCCCCTCCATCCGGTACAGAAACCACAAGCGCCGCTGGGCAAAAGATAGCGGAACCTGCTCCGGACGCGCCGCCGGGCGAACGGGCGGCCTCGCCTGCTTCGCCTGATCGAGATACTGGATTAGCCCGGCCACGGTAGGCGTTTCAAATAAATGGCGGATGCCGATTTCTGCGCCAAACACGTCGCGAATCCGTGCGGTCAGCCGGCCGGCAAGCAGCGAATGCCCTCCCATCTCAAAGAAATCGTCGTCAATGCCGACGCGTGCCCGCCCTAATACCTCCGCGAATAATTGGCATAGCAGTTCCTCCTGCGGCGACCGCGGCGCGAGTCCTTTCGACTGGATCATGTCTACTGGCGCCGGCAGAGCTTTATGGTCAATTTTCCGGTTCGGCGTCAGCGGCATTTCGCTAAGTTCCACGAATGCCGAAGGAACCATATACTCCGGCAAATGCTCCGCAGCATAACGGCGCAGCTCGGCGGGATCCATGGTAACAGAGGCAGCAGGCATGATGTAAGCGACCAGCCGCTTCTCCCCAGGACGATCCTCCCGGGCCATCACCGTCACCTGCTCAATGGCCGGGTGCCGGGAAAATACGGAAATAATTTCACCTAGTTCGATGCGAAACCCCCGTATTTTGATCTGATGGTCGGCGCGGCCGATATAATCCAGCGAACCGTCCGCTTTCCAGCGCACAAGGTCGCCAGTACGGTACATCCGCGTGCCTGGGGCTCCGTATGGATTCGCCACGAAGCGCTCCGCCGTCATCCCCGGCCGGTCCAGGTAGCCGCGGGCCAGCCCGGCGCCGGCGATGTACAGCTCGCCTGCAACGCCGGGCGGAACAGGCTGCAGCGCATCGTCCAGCACATAGAGCTGTGTATTCCGAACCGGCCTGCCGATCGCTGGCTTGGCCTCCTCCTCCCCCAGCCTTGCAGCGGTGGAATAAATCGTCGTTTCTGTCGGTCCGTACTGGTTGTTCACCTGACAACCCAGCGCTTGCAGGCCGAGCTTTAATCCTGCCGGAAGCGCCTCGCCGCCTGAAATAACCGACAAACCTGTTAACGATTCAGGCCTGCTGGACACCAGCTCCTGAAATAAGGTCGGCGTGGCCTGCAGCAGCGTAATTTTCTGTTCCCGAATCCGCTTGGCCAGCGCGGAAGCATCCAGAATCGTCTCCTTCAGGGCGATATCCATGCAAGCCCCCGTTGTCAGAGGCAGGTAGACCTCCAGTACAGATATGTCGAAGGCGATCGTCGTTACGGACAGCATCCGATCCCGTTCGCTTAACGGGAACCGCTCCCGCATATCCGTGATCAGGTTAACCAGGCTTCCATAGGTCACCATGACTCCTTTCGGCAGACCGGTTGAACCTGAAGTATAAAGAACATATGCCGGATGAAGCGGCGATAAGGGGACAGTACGCTCGGCATCCTCCGGATTCTGAGCGGAATACTTCCGTAAACTGGCCATTGTATCAGGTGCATCAAGTACCAGACGGGACGTCCCGCTGAAACCAGCCAGTCTCGATTCGCACGCCTGGTCGGTCAAGATGCAGCTCGGCCGGGCGTTGTCAATCATGTAAGCGATGCGATCCGCCGGGTAATCCGGATCGAGCGGCAAATAGGCCGCCCCGGTCTTATGCACCGCCAGGATCGCCGCGGCAATCAAGGGAGAACGGGATAGAGCCAAGGCCACGATCTGCTCGGGCCCTACCCCCTGTTCTATCAGGTAATGAGCGAGCCGATTCGCCTGTGCGTTCAATGCGGCATAGCTGAGGACTGATTCCTCGCAGGCAACTGCAGCCGCTTCAGGCCTGGCTGCGGCTTGCTGCTCAAACAATTTAGCAGGGCCCGGGCTTGCGCAGGAGGCACCCTGTTGTTTGACTTGGTTCCAGCCCTCGAGTACCTGCCACCGTTCATCGGCCAGCAGCCATTCAATATCCATCACCGGACGTTCGGGATCTGCGGTCGCAAATTGCTCCAGCAGACGGATAAAGCGCCGATGGTGCCTCTCCAGCTCCTCCGGGGCATAAATATCCGGATTGCCGTCGAAATCGATCCGCAGCCCGCCGTCCTCAGACCTTGGGCGCACATGAACGAGCAAGTCATCAACGGGTCCTGCCGACAAATTATGAACGATTCCGGGTGCGCCGCCGAAGCTCAGAGCTTCGTCAAACGGCATCATGTTCAGGATCGGGCCGAACAGCCGCTGCTGCTCGCCCAGCAGCTTGAGCTCGCGCCGCAGATCCTGCTGGCGGAATTTCTGATGCCGTCTCGCAGCCCACAGCTCTTGCGATACCTGTGCGATCACTTCCAGCGGGTTCATGTCTTTGCGAATCGTCAGGCGCAGCGGGACCAGATTCATGACCATACCCGGCACCCGCAGTGATGCGGAGCCTAGGCGGCACATCATCGGCATGCCGAGAATGACGTCCTCTGCTCCTGTAGCCCGGTGCATGTATACGGCCAACGCGGCCACCATCATTTCCGGCCAGCTCGCCCCTGCCGATTCAGCGGCCGCCCGCAGCGCATTCATGCTGCTCGGGTCCAGCTCGCCGGATTGGCGCAGGAAACGGTTCGCCGTTCGCTGCACCCTACCGCCAAGGCCCACGGCATCGGGCTGATCGGCAAAACGCGACAACCAGAACTTGCGGTCCTTCTCCTCCTGCTGGGATGCGCGGTATGCGGCTTCCTCCTGCAGCACCTCCTGCCAGGAACCGAAGCTGCGCCCAATGGCCTCGTCACGGGACAGGGCCGTATAGATTTGAGCCACCCTCCGGGTGAGCAGCGAGAAGCCGAAGCCGTCAATGGCGATATGATGGATTTTCTGATACCAAAGGAAGCAGTCTGGCGCGATCTGCAGAATGGCCTGACGGAACAATGGACCCTTCATTAAATCCGTCGGTGTGGCCAAGTCCTGTTTCATCCAGGCTTCCGCAACTGCCCGCGGTTGATCCTCCCCGCTGAAATCCAAACAGAGCAGGCTCCACTCTTCTCCCTCCGTGTCCGCCAGCCTCTGCCAAGGCCCGTCCTCATCTTCTCCGAAGCGAAGCTGCAGCGTCTCCGCTTCTGCGACCCCCCGCCGCAAAGCCTGCTCAAATAGCTCCAGCCTCAGCGAGCCGCGAATTTCGATATATTCGCCCGTATTGTAAATAGGATTTCCCGGGTCAAGCTGCTGAGCGAACCATATTCCGGATTGCGCTCCTGTCAAAGGATAACGAACCTCCGTTTGTACTGGCATGCTTACACCTCCTTCCCCAGCAAAAAATAGTCGACATTAGGAATGGAAGGGCTCATTCGTGCAGAGAGGAGCTGCCACCAATTGTCCAGCGTCGGCCGTTCGGCCAGCTCCGTAAAGGCAATCTCCTCGCCTTCGCGGCTAAATCGTTCGGCCAGGCTCATGATGCGTATCGAATCCAATCCCCACAGCTCGACCAAATTGTCCTGCCCGCCGATTTCTTCAGCTGCCTCCTGCAGCAAATCGGCGACCTGCTGTCGCAGCTGCTCATAGGACGATGGCTTTGCAGCCAAGGACGGGGAAGCAGCGATGTCTTGGCTTGCAGAGGCCGCAGCCTGAAGCGAGGATCGGGCAGATTGTCCCGTCTGATTCGGAGACGGGAGATTCCGTCCGGTTCCTGCAGTTTGGGGAGGGTAACTGCTGGAAAGACTATGCTCCTGATTGCCTCCCGGCCCATTTGCAGACGTTGCCGCGTTCAGCTCGGCCAGCAGCCGCTGCGTCGTCAAAGTGACCGCGCACCGCTCCGCCGCGTAGGTCAGGGCAAGCTTGTGCTTCTCAAGCGAGAAATCCGCAACCGCATCAGCGACAAAAAACGGCTGGATATCCTGCATGAACGCTTCGCAGGAGCTGAGCAGACAGCCGATATGGGCATAAATACCGCTGACGATCAGCTGATCACGCGCCTGATCCCTCATCCATTGCAGCAGATCTGTTCTCTGAAACGCGCTGTACCGCCATTTGGTCATCTGAATGTCCTGTACGCCAGGAGCGACTTCGGCGGCAATTTGCGCCTCAAACGGGTCAGTTCCAATCCCCGGCCCCCAGAAATCCTGCAGCAGGCCGCGCTCGTCCGGACGCTGACCCCCAAGCTGCGCAGAATAGACGACGGGAATGCCCAGCTTCGCGCATTCGCTGCGTATCCGGGAAATATTGGAGAATAGCTCGACAATGGGAGATTCTGCAGTATTGTAAGGCTTCAGGAAATAATTTTGCATATCATGGATAAGCAGTACCGCCCGCTGCGGATCAGGCCGCCAAGCGACTTTGTTTGCCGGAAGCTCCGCCTCGGCAGGCATGGAATAAGGAAAAATGGCTGGGATACCCATGTAGATCATCCTTTCGACGTTGATTTTATCGAATGACCGAAACGACATTGATCCATAAGAACGTTCATCTTGAAGATGAGCCGTTCATCCGCGCTGCTTCTCTGCTATTAGCTCGCGCAGCGCTTTTTTGCTGACTTTGCCGACCTTCGTCTTCGGAAAAGAATAGATGAATTCGATCCGATCGGGAATTTTAAAGGCAGCGAGACCGCGTCCACGTAAAAAAGCCTTGATCTGCACGCCCGACAAAGGCGTGTCTGCAGCTGGGTGCGGTATGACGAAAGCACAGATGCGCTCGCCCAAATATTCGTCCGGCATGGCCACCACGGCGGCATCATGTACCCCCGGATGGGCGAGAAGCTGGTTCTCGACCTCCTCGGCGGCGATCTTTTCCCCTCCCCGGTTGATTTGGTCTTTGTCGCGTCCCTCTACGATGAGGTGGCCGTCTGAATTGATCCGGACAATGTCACCCGTACGGTAGAAGCCGTCGCTCGTGAAGGCTTTCGCATTATGCTCCTCCGCTCTGTAATAGCCGCGAATCGTATACGGGCCGCGGGTAAGCAGATGGCCGGCCTCGCCAGGCGGCACCTCATTATCCTCGTCATCGACGACGCGGACTTCGTCCCAGGGCGACATCGGCCGGCCTTGGGTATGCACGATGACCTCGTCGGGGTCATCCAGCCTCGTATAATTGACGAGCCCCTCGGCCATGCCGAATACCTGCTGCAGCTGGCAGCCCAAGGTCGGCTTCACGCGTGCGGCCGCCTCGGCGCTGAACTTCGCGCCGCCGACCTGGAGCACCTGCAAATGAGGGAATTCGATACGCTGCCGTTCCGCCGCATCAAGCCATATGAGAGCAAGGGGCGGCACCAGCGCGGTAATCGTGACCCGCTCGCGGAGCAGCAATGGGAAGGCCTCGTCCGGGCTGGCCCCCCGGGCGAGCACGACGCGGCCCCCGGCGTATAACGTGCCCAGCACGCCCGGCGAGCTAAGCGGATAATTATGCGCTGCCGGAAGCACGGCCAGATAGACGCTATGTTCATTCAGCCCGCAGATTTCCGCACTAAGGCGCAGCGAATAAATATAGTCGTCGTGCGTGCGGGGAATCAGCTTCGGCAATCCTGTCGTTCCGCCCGAAAGTTGAAGGAAAGCGACATCTCCCGGGTGTGGCTGGGACAGCCTGCCGCCATACTTCCCGTTCGCCTCACGCTTCTTCGCAGAAGTTTCAGCTTTGCCGCCTGCCTCCGGTTCTCTCGGCTCTCCGTACAGCTCCTCCAGCGCTACAAACTCCTGCGCTTCACCGGCGACCAGAACATGGCGCAGCGAAGGAACCTCGCGAATGACTTCCCTTGCCAGCTCGCGGTAGTCAAATCCCGCATCCTGGTCGGCTATAATATAAGCTTTCGCCTCAGAAAACTCGGATATATATGAAATCTCATGCCTGCGATGCAGCGGCAAGGCGAATACAGGCATTGCGCCGATTCGGAATAATGCAAAAATCACTTCAAAAAATTCCGCGATGTTCGGCAGTTGAACCACGACCCGATCCTGCGGTTCAATCCCGATGCCCAGCAATCCTTCTGCGAGGCGGTCCGTCCGGTCGTCCAGCTCCGCATAGCTGATACGGCGTTCGCCACTGACGATGGCAATCCGTTCGCCGTAAGCCTTCGCGCGTTCCCGCAGCATCTCGCCAAACGTTTCTCCGCGCCAGCAACCCTCCTGGCGGTAACGCTCAGCAAATTCTTGGGGCCAAGTCGGGCATCCAGCAAGCATCAATATCCCTCCTTTACACTGCCCCGATAGGCGAACTGCGGATCATGCAGCCCCATGGCCAAAAGCAAGGTGCGGAACTTCGCCGCCGTTTCGGCCAGCTCAGCTTCGGCGCTGGAGTCCGCCACGATTCCCGCTCCGGCATAAAGACGCAGGCTTCTTCCCTCCGCCTCGGCGCAGCGGATCGTGACGATCCATTCGCCATCTCCCTTAGCATCGCACCAGCCAACCATCCCGGTGAAGAAGCCTCGCTCAAACGGCTCTATTTCGCGGATTGTTTCCCTAGCCAGCTCGGTAGGCGTTCCGCATATAGCCGGAGTCGGATGCAAAGACAGCGCAAGATCAAGGACGGAAGCTCCGGGGCTCGCAAGCTCTCCGTAGATGTCCGTCGACAGATGCCACATCGTCTCGGTTTGTACGAGTGACGGACCCTCAGGGACGTTCAGGCTCTTGCAATGTGGGCGGAGCGCTGCTTCAACCGCCTCGACGACGAGCCGATGCTCGAACTGGTCCTTCGCCGAGGCAAGCAGCGCGGCTGCTCTGCGTTCATCCTCAGCCGGATCATCGCTCCGGGGTGCGGAGCCTGCCAGCGGATTCGCCCGAATGCTCAGTCCCGTTTTGGTAATGAGCAGCTCCGGGCTGGCCCCGATCAGCGTCCGTACTCCGACTCCCCTTAAATCCGGTTTAGCCCTGCCAGACGCCTTCCCTGACGAGGTACTATCCCCGCCGCCCAAATTAACCGCAAAGGTATAGCCTTGCGGATTGTGGCGGGCCAGGTTGCGGAGCAGCCGGGAAATATCGACCGGCTCAGTGTAAGTCAGCTGCAGCGTCCTCGAAAGCACGACCTTCTGCAGCGTGTCCCGGTTCAACCGATCCAGCGCCTCGTTGACATTTTTCTTGTAATGCTCAGGATCTGGATGCATGCTGACCTCGTATTCGGAATCGGATGAGGTTATCCCGTCAATCCTGTTCCTCCCGCTTGCTGCACTGTCCCTATGAGACTCGTATCGACCCTCTCCGCTAAAGCTTAGAGGTGCAGCCCACTGCGTGGACAAAGGCACGATGAGCTCAGCCGGCTGCGCCAAATCGAACGGAATCGCGCCAACGACGATCGGCTCGCCGCCGGCGCGTCCGGCTGCGGCTAGCAGTCCTTGAACCCGCTCAGACAGAGCCTGCGGGGAGCCTTCCCCCGGCTCTGCCCAATATCTCGCCCACTCGCCTTTAGCAAGCAAGGTTCGTCTTGGTGAGGATAAAAAGAAACACAATCCCGACTCGTATTCGTCGAGCAGTTGTGCCGCCGTGTTTGCATATACAGCTCCATGGTTTGCCATTTCCTCCAACATCCCCTTTCCTTCGTTAGACCCCCAATGTTGCCCCTCCGTCAATACATAAATCAAGCATCGTAATATGCCGGGACCGGTCAGACGCCAGAAACAACACCGCAGCGGCAATATCCTCCGGCTCGGCGATCCTTCCGAGCGGTATGCCGAGGCGGTACGATTCGGGCGAACCGGCGATGACCGCCTGGACCCCATCCTGCCCGTTCCACAACATCCGCTGCATCGCCGTGTCGGTGGATCCAGGTGATACGATATTGCAGCGAATATGATTGGCGGCCTGCTCCAGACCCAGGCATTTCGTGAACATGGCCGCTGCTGCCTTGGAGGCGCAGTAGGCCGCCATTTGCGTGCGCGGCACTGAGGCTGCATTGGAGCCAACGGTCACGATTGCGCCGGATTTGCGGGGAGCCATGCGTTTCACGACGGAACGGGATACATGAAACACCCCATTGGCATTCACCGCAAATACCGCCTCCCAATCCGTATCACGAAGCTCCTCGATGCTAGCCATTCTCAGCAACCCAGCTACATTCACGAGAATTTCAACGGGTCCAAGCTCTCGCTCGACCTGGTCGACAGCCGTTTCTACAGCCAGACTGTCCGCAACATCCACTGCGAACGCCTCGGCCTGGCACCCTTGGGTTCGCAGTTCGGCCGCAACCCCCTTGGCACCGGCCCCGTTCAAATCGAGGGCCGCTATAATCGCTCCAGCCTCCGCCAGCGCCCTGACAATAGCCTCGCCGATTCCTTGGGCAGCTCCGGTCACCAAAGCGACCTTTCCTTTGATCCCCGTATATTCCACCTCATCAGCCCTCCCCTGCACTTTTAATTTGCTGGCCTCATGCCCTATACCTATACCCAACCCGCTACAATTTGCGGCCTCATTCCCTCATGCTTCTATCTGCGCGCATCCCCTTTCACTTAAGGGTGGAATGCAAATTGTAACGCCCGGCTGATTAATGCCGGCAGTACAGTTACATGCCCCTCCCCATCAAACTCCTGAAAGCTCGCCGTTATCCCTGAACTGGCGTACATCGACAGGCGTTCCGCCAGCCTTTGGGCATTTTTGCTGTTTTGAGAAATATGGTTTAACTCCAGCTCCCCTGCGCCGAGCAGAACCTTCACATTCAAAGCCTCCTGCTGCAGGCGATTGATGAACATTTCCTCGGCTTCGCCGATCAGCGTTTTGTTCCAATGGAACGAAGGGCTGCCGGCAATGTAGCAGGCAAAAGCCGCCGGTCGCGTAAACAGCGTATATAATGCAAACAGCCCCCCGAGCGAATGGCCAAATAATGTCTGTTTGCCTTGGTCGATAGCGTATTTAGCTCCAATTTCCGGTTTCAGCTCTTCCTCGATAAATTGCAAAAAGGCTGCCGCTCCCCCCTGCTTCGGCAGGGGAGTTCCGTCGGGCCGGTACCGGTAGTCCTGGCTTGTTGCCAGCGTGTAGTCGTAATAACGCTCCGCCGGGAACAATTCCCCCGTGTCATAGCCGATCCCTACGATCACCGCAGGAAATACCCCCGTGTTATGGGGACAACTGCCCTGCAGACGTGCGGTTTCGGCCATCGTGCCGAATACGGAATTGGCGTCCAGCACGTAAAATACCGGATATCCCGAAGGGGGAGGGGGCTCGGAAGGCATACTCACCATAATTCGATACTTGCGGCCTTCCACGCGCGAATGCATAAGCCATTCTGCTGTACGGGGAATGACCATTTGTTTGCCGTCAGCCATTTCCTCTTGATCCACCTTTATTTCCGTTATTCAGCCATCAGCTTGACTGTATCGTCGATAATTTTCTCATAAGCAATGAGTCCGCTTCCCAGCCAATATTCATCGTTCACTTCATATACATGGCCTTGCTGTACGGCAGGAATGCCCTTCCAAATGCTGCTTTCCGTCATCTCCTTCATGCGGTCTGTCCCTTGTCCATAGGCATTGATTACGAAGATATAGTCCGCATCCAGTTCCGGCAAGATCTCCAGCGATAAATTCAGGCTGTTCTCGTTCTCGGTCAGCTTGGTCATTTCGATGCCCAAATGCTGATTCAAGACGTATCCGCACAAATAATTGCCGCCCATCACGCTCACACCTTTGGCGGCGAAACGGATAACCGCTACTTTTTTGCCGGCTGCTTTCTTCTCAATGGCTGCCTTGGCCTCGCCGACCTTTTGGTGATAAGACGCCAGTGCTTGCTTAGCCTCCTCGGTCTTCCCTACGAGCTGTCCCAATGTCTCGAGGGATTTCTCTACGTCGCCTGCTGCGTTGTTGAATACGTAGGTTGGCGCGATTTTGGAGTAATTCTCATACACGCCGTCGCCGGCATAGTTGGCCGTATGCAGGATGATCAGGTCTGGATTGTATGAGAGCAGCACCTCCGAAGACGGTGCGCCGCCCGAAAAATCAAGCTTCGGCACATCCTGCAGCTCCTCCTGTAAATAGCTATGGCCCAGATTTCCATTCGACCATTGCGCTACCGGCTTGATCCCAAGCTTAAGCAGCGAATCTTCCAGATAGGGCGCAAATACGCGCTCCGGCTGTCCGGATATTTGAATTTCATGGCCGAGATCGTCCTTGAACGTTTGCTCGCCCTGCGGCCCCTCCTGAGCATTCCCCCCGGTTCCGGGAACCTCGGCCGCTCCCTGATTTGTCCCCACCTGCCCCGATGCATTTTGGACGGAATCCGTCCCGCAGGCGGCAAGCATGCTTCCTGCCAGCGCAAGGCATAGCAGCATTAAATAATGCGGTTTAATTCTCTTTCCTGTCCTAGTGCTCACTTTCAACTTGGCTTCCCCTCTCACATGATAATGATTATCATTGAGAATGATTATAGATCATCTTCCCTGGTTAGTACCATGGACAGTATCCTGCAAACGGTATGGACATTTTCCTGTAAACATGAGCAGCGCCTCATCCAGCATGCGGTTTACGGAAATCGCCGAGTATTCAAACCAGGGGTCAGATGGAATCAGATGCACTTGGCCGTTCTGTACGGCCTGCAATTGCCTCCACTGTCTGGAATGCTGCAGAGAGAGCCAGTGGGAACGGGAAGCGGACTCCGCACATACGACGGCCAGGATCCAGCTCGGATTGATAGCCTCCAGCTCCTCAAGCGTAAGCTGCCGATGGCCTGACATAGAGGCAGAGCAAGCCAGTTCTATTTGCAAGTCCCGGGCCAGCACATCTAGTATTCCGCGGTTCCAATACGTATGGATGCAATCTCCGTAAATTCGCAGTACCAGGATGCTGTCACTGCCTAACGTTCGATTGATCTCGGTTCTCGCTGCCTGGACTTTTAATTCATACTGCCCGATCCACTGCTCCGCTTTCTCCTCCCTCTCCAAAAACCGGGCAAGCAAACGGAGCTGCTCCCGCCATCCGCAATCCTCCACAGGTACAAAGTAGGTCTCCGCGATGCTGCTGAGCTTAGCCTGCTCGCTCCTTGCGAGGAGGTCAGTTCCGATAATCGCATCAGGACGAAGTCCGGCCAGCTTCTCCATATTGGCTGCAAATGCCAACTGATTGTAAGGCTCCAAAAGCTGTAGATGGGATGTAATCTTCATCCGGTAATCATTGTAATAATAGGCCGTCCATTTGGGATCCAGAGGGGCAGCCACCGGGATAATGTCCAGAGCCAGCAGCAAGCCGGCGATCTCAGGAGAACATGCCGCGATGCGCAGCCTCGCTCGCTTAATGTAGTCAGAGGGGGAGATGCCCACCTCTTTTTTAAATTTACGGCTAAAGTAAAATTCATCGCTGTATCCTACCATTTGTGCAATATCCCGCAGCCTCAGCTGCCCTTCCCCTGAGAGCAAATAGCGCTTGGCCTGATTGATGCGCAGCTCGGATAAATATTTCATAGCGCTCTTTCCGAAGCTCTTCTTGAACAGATCGACGAAATACTTCGGGCTGACGTTCGCCATCTCGGCCAATTGAGCAATCGTTAACGGCTCGTGAAAATGTTCTTCCATGTATTGCTTTATCTCAGACAGTTCTTTCTTGGCACTGGGTTCATCCCTGAGCGAACCTACTGTATATGAAAATAAATCATCTGAAACCATAAAAATTCCTCCTTAAAATAAAAGAATCATCTTCCAATTGAAAATGATTCTCAATATCATACGTTCTATTTTAACCAATCCTTGCCAACGGTGGCAATAGAAGATCTTCCATACCTTGAAATCGGGTAAATGTTATTGGTACGAAAAAAATATCCACTCACCTCAAGGTAAATGGATAAGGATATTTACTAGTATGTTTGGCCCAAATACAGGATTTCAGCTACCCAACTGCTTCCACCATACTCCGGCGCATTCCGGCAGGGTTGACCAGCCATTGTTCCTGATCCGCGCGGCCAGCTCCTCGCCAAAGAAAAATTCAGTGTGTTCGATCGCCTCTTCCACGGACGCGAACTTATAGTCCGCCCTGATCCATTGATGCTGGAACCCGTACTTCTTCTCCAGCAGGGAGTAGTAGGAAGTCAGGAATTCCGGCGGGGCGGGCGTTTCCGTTCCTGTGCCCATCGTTTCAAATATAATGATTGTCCCGGAGGGTCTAAGAACGCGCTGCAGTTCTGCAATAATCCTTTCCAAATGCTCCTCCCATTCCGGATGATTCGAGCTCGCAAGGTAACAAATGCTCCAGCCCGCCACCACGAGGTCTCTGGAGGAGTCGGGCACAGGCAGCGATCTGTGATCCGCCTCTAGAGTAATCCAATTGCGGACGTAATTCTGCTCAGTTAATTTGCGGTCCAGAATATCGAGCATAGGCCGGGATGCGTCGGTGCATATGAGCGTTTTAGCTTCGGGGGCGAGAAATGAGGCCAGTCTTCCAGAGCCCGCTCCCAAATCAAGTACGTCCAAATTCCGGTAAGGCCTTATTTGCCGGACAATTTCAGATAGATCAGGCTGCCTGCTGATCATCGCTTCATAAGCATCGGCTTGAGATATATAAATTTGATCATGATTTGACATGGCTCTTTTTTTCACTTCCTATTTCATCATATTAAAATCTCTTTCTTGCTTCATAAGTAATCATATGATCCGCATGCTGAGGAGCAATGCCATATTCATAATTTCCGGAAATGACAATGTCGCTGAACCCCGCTTTTTCAAGCATCATGCTAAACTCATAAACGCCGTACCATCTCACAGGAAATCGCTGAAGTTCCGACTGGATCAAACGCCCATCCTGCCACTTTTCGTACTTTAAGAGCGACACCGTTCTCTGCTCGATTAAATTTAGCTCGATTCGCTTTTCTTCTAATGTAATGGTTTCTTCCTTCTCCGTTTCCCATAAACGCGTCTTCACAGTATTCATTTCAAAATCCGTCTCCAGGAAAATATCCGCAATAAATACACCTCCATCTGCCAGGTGCTCATAGCAGCATTTCAACGCAGCGACGAGATCCTCTCTCGATTCTATTAATTGTAAAGAGCCTCCTGGAATCAGAATCGCTTCATAAGCATCGTCCAGATGAAACTGCCGCATGTCGCCTTCAAACAAAGTGGGCTGTATCCCCAGCTCGGCGCATTTCTTCATGCATGATTCCAGCATATACGGCGAGTTATCTATCCCTTCTACCTTAAGACCCGACTCAAGCAATGGAATCAGAACTCGGCCTGACCCGCAGGCTACCTCTAGTATTTTCCCCGAAATTCCTTTCAATCGCTCGGCATAATATTCAATGTCGCCAAATGAATATCCCACAGGCTTGCTCAGTTCATACACCTCTGTGCATAATTCTCCATAAGAGTTCAGCATATCCTCACACCCATCTGTTATTGTGCTGTCATTATTTGTGCCTACTTTATTCCCCGCCAAAATCAAAAATAGCTTGTAACCAAAAAGCCCCAGCCCATAGACGCTCTTATCTAAGGCTGAGGCATACATCTGGCTTGAGCTTCTTCTATTATATATCAAAGCTGCTGATCAGCAAGAAGCCGATTATTCTGGCGGGATATGCTGGGTAATAAGCCCACGGCAGCCATATTTGTAAGCAGAGCAGACCCGCCGTAGCTGATAAAAGGAAGCGGCACGCCGGTCACTGGCAGAATGCCCACCACTGCCCCTGCATTAAGCGCAAATTGAGTGAAGATCATGATGACTATGCCCATGCCTGCAATCAACCCAAATAAATCCTTGCTCTTCAAAGCGATAAGGAATCTCCGAGACAGTAACCAAAAGAACAGTATGATAAACAGGGAAGAGCCGGCAAAACCAAACTCTTCGCCGATAATGGCAAATATAAAATCGGTATGCGCCTCGGGCAAACATTGCAGCTTTTGAACGCTTCCTACCAGCCCGGTACCCGTCAATCCGCCATGCCCTAAAGCCATAGACGACTGCAAGACTTGATATCCCGTATTCGATGGATCGGCAAGCGGGTTTAAAAATGACGTAAGCCGCTGAATGCGATAACTTTTGCTTATGGCCATAAAGGTCAAAAACGGTAAAGCGCCTAACCCAAGCAGCAAAATATGGCGCAGATTGGCTCCTCCGACGATCATGCAAGACAGCGTAATGATGCAAATAAGCCTTGCCTGTATATGTAAAACATAGCCTCCTGATGCTTATAAACAGCCAATGTGGAGCTGGCGCTAAAGACCATAGCGAGCCCGAAGCCCACGAGCAAAATCGTTAGAATAAGCAGAATAAAAATCCGATCTGCCTCTTGGTTTAATGTTACTCAAAGCGATATCCCCTCGTCCTTATTGATCATGCTGTTCAGCCGCTGCCGAACTGGAGGATAAGAGCTCCGCGACATATTTCTGCAGACGGTTTTGGTCTACGGTTATGACGGACGCGCCTTTGATCTTCTCTTCCCGCAGCATGTCCAGCGGCGGCAGTTGACTGGAGTGGATGGAGTCCTGATTGATCTTATAACATAATCCGGCCAGCTTCAGCATCGTCCTAGAATTTCGTCTGCACGTAAGGAGCGATTTGATTTAAAATCTGCGGCAGATTCACGAGGGTCGTGACATTTTGCATTTTCTTGACGACGGCCTTCAAGAACTCACGCTGGCGCTCTGTCCGCGCATAGTCTGAAAGAGCGTCTTTACGGAACCTCACATATTGCAGCGCCTTGTTCCCGTCAAGATGCTGCATCCCTTCCTTCAAATCGATCTGGTAATGCGATTTATCCGCCGTATCGGTATACTTCATATCTTTTTCAACATAGAAGTCTACCCCTCCGATCGCATCGATCAGTTGAATGAAGCTTTCAAACTCCACAAAGACGTAATACTGAATCGGAATGCCCAGCAAATCTCCCACGGCCTGACTAGCCAGCTCCGGCCCTTCTTTCCCACCAAAAGCAAGCGCGGTGTTGATGCGATTTTTCCCGTGGCCGGGAATCTCGACATACGTATCCCGCAAAATCGAGAACAAATGCACCGTCTTCGAGACAGGATCATCGAAGCGACCATGATCGTATCCGAACGCCCGGGATCCTCGTCCAATCTCCCGTCCCCGCCGAGCAGCAATATGTTCAATCGCTCTTTCCCTTCCCATACCGGTAGGACATATCCGTCAGGCTGCTGTTCATGCCCGCCCGTCTGTTCATTCTTCTTCTGAATTTGTTGTCCAAAATGAACGAAAGAATACCCGTAATAGCTTATTCCTAGCAGTAATACAATCGCCAGAAGGAGGCCCAGCACCCATACCCATCTTCTTCTCCGAGACTTGCCTGTGTCACTCATTCCTATAAATCCTCCAAACTTAACATACCTGTAAACGCATCTTATTTTATCCTGAAGATAAACAGAAAGGGTTATGAATAAATTAAGATTGACTCTAGACGGCTAAGGCAGGCATAGCGCTAATGCAATATTTCTAACGGACTAGAGATTCGTTATTTACCTGTTTTAAACGAAATCAGCGCGCTAACGGACACACTGGAAGCTATTTGGTTAAAATCATCATTGAACCCATCGATGATAGGCGAAAAGGGGCCGCTGTGTCCGTTAGGTTCAGAAAAAGCGGCTTTTTTGCAAAATAGCGGAGCCAGGGTCCGTAAGAACGCGCAAACCATTTGGCCTCGACTCTACTGAACCTTATTTTCTCATATTATACATATTCGTCCTTAATGTAGAGATTTTAGTTGTATTTACTACCAATTCACCAGTATAATGGAAAGTAATGATAGCGTTATCATTTAGTAAATCGAAACCGGTTCAGTAATATTGCACGCAAGCGCAGCGTGTAAGCAATCCTGCAAGACTAACTTCTATAAAGGAGCGAAAAATCATGTTGAAACGCGGGAAATTATTATATCTCTTTCTGCTGCTTACTCTTCTGATTTCTTTCGTGCCCACCGGAAATACTAGCGCTGCACCCAACTGGAATCTAGTATGGAGTGACGAATTTGACGGCAATTCCCTGAACTCCGCCAACTGGACGGCCGAAATCGGCACCGGCAGCGGGGGCTGGGGCAACAATGAACTGCAGTACTATACGAACCGCCCGCAGAACCTTCAGGTGACGGGAGGAAATCTTGTCATTACTGCTCAGAGGGAATCCTACGGCGGCATGAATTATACCTCTGCCCGGATCAAAACCCAAGGCCTGAAGAACTTTACCTACGGTAAAGTCGAGGCCAGAATCAAGCTTCCTTCCGGACAAGGGCTGTGGCCAGCATTCTGGATGCTTGGCTCCAACATTACGACGGTCGGCTGGCCTGCAAGCGGTGAAATCGATATTATGGAACGGGTCAACAACAACTCCTTCGTGAACGGGACCGTGCATTGGGATGCAAATGGCCATGCGGAATACGGGCGCACGTCGGGAAATTTGGACTTCTCCCAATTCCATACGTACAGCATTGAATGGGATCCGAACTACATTCGCTGGTTTGTGGACGGCGTCCAATTTAACGAGTTCTATATTGCCAACGGCACCGGCAATACGGAGGAATTCCAGAAGCCGTTCTTCATCCTGCTGAATATGGCCGTCGGCGGCAACTGGCCGGGAAGCCCTAATGCTTCAACGCCATTCCCGGCACAAATGCTGGTCGATTATGTACGTGTATATCAAGCTGCAAGTGTGCCAAACATCGTTAGCGGCGGCGTGTATACGCTGACCTCCAAAGCTAGCGGCAAGGTGCTGGATGTCGTGGACGTCTCCACAGCGGATGGCGCCAAAATGCAGCAATGGACCAATTACAGCGCGAGCAATCAGCGCTTCAAAGTAGAAAGCACGGGAGATGGGTATTATAAGCTGACCGCCATGCATAGCGGCAAAGTGCTGGACGTGCCAAGCTCCAGTACCGCGAGCGGCGTGCAGCTGCAGCAGTGGACCGACAACGGAACCAATGCCCAGCGCTGGATGCTGGTTGATGCCGGCGGAGGATACTATAAGCTGGTATCAAAAGCTAGCGGCCTCGTCATGGATGTGACCAGCGCATCGACGGCCGACGGCGCGGCGGTTCAGCAGTGGACCGATAACGGCACGGATGCCCAGAAATGGCTGTTTACGAAAGTGAATTAACCGGCGGCTGAGCGGCCGCTGTATACACCAGAAACCCTTTAGTCATCTGACCAAAGGGTTTCTCTTTCTGCTGCTTCATTCATCGGAATATTTACTTGAACCGACCCCCAAGCTTCATCCTCGGGGCATTCTATGAAATAGCATTCGTCTTGTTACCTGCATTCCGTTCCTGGTAAATCGTAACTTAACCTGATCATGTCCCTGCACTGTATTCCGTTCTCAAAGATCGCCTCATCATAATGCCGGATAAAGAAATCACGATCCACTCCCGTAATTCTGAATCCGCATTTCTGATATAACCCCAGTTGGCTCAGGCTCGAATTTCCCGTGCCGATTTCGACCGTCCTCGCATGTTGTTCAATGGCTTCGCCGATCGCATGCAAGACGAGCTGCTTGCCGATACCCTGGCCCTGATACTCCTCACGTACGGCAATATTCACGATTTCCATTGTCCCTGGACGCGTCCATAGCAATACGAAAACGCCGATCGTTTTTAGTCTATTTGCAGCAATGTAGCATCGGCCTCTCTGCAAATATTCCTGCACATTCCGCTTAGAGGGATCGGCAAGCAGTAATAATTCGAACGGGGCATCCTCCATATTTTTGAGCAGCTGAACTGTAAACTCCACAACAAATTTCTCCTTATATGCATGCTTCTGTTTATCCTATTATTCGGAGTTCCGATGTCCAACTCCTTCCTTCGTTCATGAAAAAATGGCTACACCAACAAGGGTGCCTGCGGTTAAATAACCGTCAAGGCACCCTTCATATCCCCGATTCGAGACAAATTATTTCTTATTGTCGGCATGTTCTTGCCCAAACGCCGCTTTGGCGTCTTCGACCATTTCCTTGGCAAACTCTTCTCTATCCTTGTCTGGAACCGGCATCTTATTCAGCGAATTCCGCTGCACTTCATATTTGCTAAGGCTTTGTTTCTCCTTGCTCATTTCGCATTCTGCCCCCCTTCTTTGCTTATATAGTCCAACTGTAGGATGCGGATGAACAAGCCATTTTATGCATCGGCTAAATGCAGCCCATGTGCCAAAAAGTCTGATTTTTAAGGAAAAATAACTGTTTCGTGAACCTTTATTGTCAAATAAAAATGCTATGATCTTAAATGTAATTAGCAAATATTTCAAAAATTACGGGTGAAAGGGGGATAATTATTATTTGACAAGAAATAACTATCGTTATTTCTAATTTATTTGTAATCGCTTACACCTGCCTGGAGACTTACTATATTAAATTAGAAAGAGGGTATGGCAATTATGCAAAGCAATGTTCATAAACAACCTTTCCTTGTTTTTTTAATTATGGTTATGCACTTCAGCACTGTACTCCCCATCGGATCAATTGCGCAGGCAATGGAGCCTGAAGCCCTCAATCCCTTACCGGAGACAGTCACAAGCGCTGTCTATGCCGATCCAGTCCCCTTGCTGGCTAACGATGAGGTTCGCTTTGATTTTGGTCCCGGTGAAGTTGCAAGCGGTTACATGAAAGTCACTGCTGCTACCCCCTACTCTCAAGAACGGGGTTACGGCTTCGCCGACCCATCCCAGGTTTCCGAGCAGGATCGGGGTACATCCCACCCGCTGAAATCCGATTTCGCTATTCCTAGAGATACAGCGTTTATTGTGGATCTCCCGAGTGGCGACTACACGGTCTCACTAATCGCGGGCGATGAGAGCGGACCGACGGATATCGCCATCACAGCGGAGACGATTCAGAAGGTGCAGCCAACAGCCAAGCTGGCTGGGCAATTTTTGGAGATGGATTTTGATATCGCCTTGATTGATGGACAGTTGAGCTTGGACTTTACCGGTTCGGCCCCGAATATCAATGCACTTGTCATCCGTAAGCAGCCGGAGCGCGAGCCGGGCGAGCGGCCGGTCGTTTTTCTCGCCAGCGATTCCACGGTTCAGACCTATGACCCTTATTGGCAGCCGCAGGCAGGCTGGGGGCAAATGATCGGCCGGTATTTTACAGACGATGTCCTTATCGATAATCGCGCGATCGGCGGCCGCAGCTCAAGGTCTTTTGTATATGAGGGCAGGCTGGATGAAATATTGCGGGTCATCAAACCCGGCGATTACTTGCTTGTCCAATTCGGCCATAACGACGCAACGATTAGCCGACCGGAGCGTTATACCTCGCCCGAGGATTTCAAAACCTATCTTAAATCCTATGTTCTTGGCGCGAGACAGCGCGGGGCTACGCCTATCTTGATTACCCCTGTCGGCCGGAGGGATTTTAATGCAGCTACAGGCAAATTCAATGTCAGCTTCCCGGAATACGTGAAATCGATGAAGGAAGTTGCACATGAGCTAGATGTGGAGCTCGTCGACTTAAGTGCGTCAAGTGTTGCATACTACGACTCCATTGGTCCGGAAGCCGCGCGTTCCGTTTTCCTGCACGTTGATCCAGGCGTCTACCAGGCCTTCCCTAACGGTTCAGCAGACGACACCCACTTCCAGGAATACGGCGCAATCCAAATCGCCAGACTTGTTGCTAGCGGAATACAGCAGCTCGGATTCATGCCGCTTTCGGACTATGTGAAAGAGATCGCGCAGCCTGATCATGTGCCAGCCAAACCGCAGGGGCTGACAGCGGGCAGCATTAGCAATGCAGGTGCAGTCCTGAAATGGAACGCGGCTGAAACTGCAGAAATCTACAAGGTTTACCGCAAGCTGGCCACAGAGCCGGAATCAGCCTACAAGATGATCGGAACCTCCACCATTCCCTCTATGACGATCAGCGGCATGACAGAGGGGACTGGCTATACCGTTCGCGTTACCGCCGTAAATGGGCGAGGAGAATCCGAGCCCTCAGATGAAATTCGCATTGGAACGAAATCTGCCCAATATAAATACGATTTCGGTCCAGTTGGTGCCCCGGTGGCCGAAGGCTACACGGAGGTAACTCGCCAAACGCTGTATACGCCAGAGCTTGGTTACGGGCTCACTTCAAGCGCAGGCATGGACGATCGGGATCGCGGAAGTGCAACCGATGCCCTGCGCCGGGATTTCATCATTTATTTTGGCGGAAGCTATGAATTCAAGGTCGATGTGCCGAACGGCTCCTACTCCGTCAAAACATATACCGGAGATTGGATCGGCTCGACTAGAACCAATGTCAATATTGAAGGAAAAGATTATGGCACCGTCTCCTCCGGCAAAGAAAATATCGCCGAGAAGGTCTTCAATCAGATTGCAGTGACCGACGGGCAAATGAATCTCGTCTTCAGCGGACAAACGGCTCATCTCAACGGTCTGGAGATCACGCCTATACTGCTTGCGCCGGATTCGCTCCAGTTGGTTGAGCTGCAGCTGGCGAATGATCCGGTCACCGCCAAGCTAACCTGGCAGGCAAGCGCAACAGATACGGCTAAATACCAGGTTTACCGCCAAACCGAAGGATCTGCCCATCCCGAACTGATCGGGGAAACGACCGACACCTCATTTACCGATACAACGGCGGATGTAGGCTTGACCTATGTTTATAGCGTAACTTCAATGGACCATGGCGGATTTGAATCCGTGCCATCGGACGGAATAACTGTAACCATGATCGATCCCAGCCAGCCGCTGGCTCCGGTGCCTGCTGCACTTGCCGTTCAGGCGATCCATAAAAATGATGTGACCATCGCCTGGGATACCGTGAAAGAGGCCCGGTTCTTTAATGTCTATCGCGCAATCAGACCGGACGGCGAATACACGCTTATTGGGAAAACTAAAACAAACTCTTACACGGACCCGGCCGTGCTTACGACCATCCCTTATTACTATAAAGTCGCGTCAGTTAATGCTGGAGGTATCTCCGAGATGTCGGAAATGCTTGTGACCGAGGCGGTAACGACTTTGTACCGCGAGATGGAGTATTTGGACCGGGCTCCTGTGGCGGTAAAGACGAAGGACGGCAACTACATCGGGTGGAGAATGCTTGGACTGGATCCGGACAATATCGCATTCAACATTTATCGCGACGGCATCAAAGTAAACAAAGAGCCGATCGCAAGCAGCACGAATTTCGTGGATCTGCAGGGAAAGGAACATTCCAAATATATAATAACGACGGTCATCGGCGGTAAAGAAAAGGATGCCAGCGATGAGTTCGGCGTATGGCAGCAGCAATATCTGTCGATTCCGCTGCAAAAACCGGCTGATGCTTATACGAAGGACGGCCAGCCTTATACGTACACTGCCAACGATGCCAGCATCGGCGATCTGGATGGGGACGGCGCTTATGAAATCGTCCTGATGTGGTCGCCTTCCAATGCCAAGGATAATTCGCAGAGCGGCTATACCGGAATCGTCTATTTGGATGGATACAAGCTGGATGGAACGCAGCTGTGGCGCATTAATCTTGGTCATAACATTCGGGCCGGAGCTCATTATTCCCCGTTCCTAGTATACGACCTGGACGGAGACGGCAAAGCTGAAATCGTACTGAAGACGGCTGACGGAACGGTCGACGGCCAAGGCAAGGTCATCGGCGACACCACTAAGGATCACCGGAACAGCACGGGCTACGTACTTCTCGGCGACGAGTTCCTCACCGTATTTGACGGCGAGACCGGTGCTGAATTGTCTACCGTCCCCTATGACCCGCCGCGCGGAGATGTGGGGGCATGGGGCGACACGTACGGCAACCGGGTCGACCGCTTCCTGGCCGCTGTGGCCTATTTGGACGGAGAGCATCCGAGCGTTATTTTCAGCCGGGGCTACTATACCCGTACCGTACTGGTTGCATACAGCTTCAAGGATGGCCAGTTAACGAAGCAATGGCGTTTTGATACGAATGATAAAGGCAACGGAAGCTATGTCGGCCAAGGCAACCACAATCTGTCGGTCGGCGATGTGGACCATGACGGCAAGGATGAAATCATTTTTGGCGCCATCACGATTGATGATGATGGCCAGATTCTGTACAGCACGGAGCTTGGCCATGGCGATGCCCTGCACTTCGGAGATCTTGACCCGACCCGCCCTGGACTTGAGGTATTCGGGGTGCATGAGAGCACAGGTGCCAAGTTCGGACTGGAGATGCATGATGCAGCCACCGGTGAAATTCTCTGGGGCGCATTTACGGGCAAGGATACCGGTAGAGGCATGAGCGCCGATATCGATCCGAATTATCCAGGAGAGGAAGCATGGGCGTCGACAATTACGAATGAGGAGCATATTCCGATTACGGGGCTCTATAGCGCACGAGGCGAGTTAATTAGCGAGAAAATCCCGTCCTCCGCCAACTTTGCAATTTGGTGGGACGGCGACCTGCTGCGCGAGCTGCTCGACCACAAATGGAATACCGAAACGAAGACGGGTACAGGTACGATCGATAAATGGGATTACAAAAATAAAACGACCATGAACCTGCTGACGGCTGAAGGCACCTTATCCAACAACTACACGAAAGGAAATCCGTCGCTGCAGGCCGATCTGTTCGGCGACTGGCGGGAAGAGGTCATCTGGCGATCCGAAGATAGTACGGAGCTTCACGTCTACACCACCGTAGATCCGACGGAATACAAGCTTCGTACTTTGATGCATGATCCAGTATACCGCCTCGCGGTCGCCTGGCAGAACGCCGGCTACAACCAGCCGCCGCATCCGGGCTTCTTCCTGGGCGAAGGCATGGAGCAGCCTAAACCCCCGCTGATCACTTATGCAGGAGCGCCTAATGAACCGGAGGAGCCGATTAAAGCTTCTGGGGCTCCTGGGAAGCCGGCATTAACCGATAATAACGGATACGACACTGGCCTGCTAGACGGCGACTATACCATTATCATGAACATGTGGTGGGGTAATAATGGCAGCGAGTATAAGCTCTATGAGAACGGGCAGCTGATCGATACGCAGAAGCTGACGGACGATTCTCCCTCCGCACAGATAGCTTCTACGGAAATTACGGGGCGGCCGAACGGGACCTATACCTACACCTGCGAACTTATCAATAAATTCGGCACGACCGCCTGTGAAGCCCGAACCGTTACCGTTAAACATGCTGCCCCGGCCAAACCGGTACTGGCCGATGATAATTGGGACGGCGACGGCAGCTATCAGCTGACGATGAATTTATGGTGGGGCACGAACGCCACCGTCTATCGCCTTTACGAAAACGGCGTTCTTATGGATACCCAGACTCTCACCGCTTCTACTCCGCACGCACAATATGCGGTGACCATGATCGAAGGCAAAACCGCCGGAGAATATAAGTACCAGGTAGAACTGGAAAACAGCAGCGGCATCACGAAAAGCGATATTGTCACAGTTAAAGTTAAATAACCAATCTTATAAAAAACGGGCTGACTCGAATCAAGTTGATTCGGATCAGCCTGTTTGTCGTGGCGGTACATTACCGCTGCCCTAGATCAGCAGGATGACCTTGCATATAAAATAGGATGCTGGAAGGAGCAATGTTTGCGCAGCCAACGTCCCTAAGAAACGCGATGTCATCAGCAGCATGTATATTTTCCCCAGCTGCTCTTTATACTCTTCCTGACTAAGAGCCCGATCCGTGATCAATCCTACCTGGGGGTCTATGAATATGGTTAACAGGATCGTCGCGATTCCATTAATCAAACCGGAGGATTGCGACGCCATCGTACTTAATTCAGGAACCAGGTGAGCCGCATACAAGGAGGATAGCACGCCCACCGTATAAATTGCCGTTACAACGACGTTTAAGAATATAAATCGCTTGGAAACACCCAAATAACGAAACTCCTTTAAACGAAACGTTGGTTTAGCGATATAACGCTTTGTATTCCGCAGCTGAGCTACCGTTACACTGGCAATGAGCCGCGGCAGCGAACCCGCAAGCCCCAGCTTCGAGATCACTCTCGCCCAAATATTCACAAACGTAGGAAAGAGAACAATGGCTATAAATGTCCCGACCGAAGCAGCGATCAAGATGATTCTAAGATATTGGAGCACGTTAAATGTTGGATCCGCCCTGGCAAAATCAATAAACTTCGCAGTTAATGGCGCTTGAATCAAGTTTGCCGTTCTTGAGACCAGCACCATAATACCCGTCAAGGACAATGCAACGGCAATTTTGTTTATTTTCACTCCGGCATACCTTAAAGAATAAGACAACGTTTCCGCGGTATGAATAATCATGGTTAGAAAAAAGCTGGTTATTAAGTAATTGATCATGATTTAGTCTCCCTGATTCGCTGCTTTCCTCGCCGATCCCTTGCCGAATCAGGATCATAAGCAAAGAATAGTAAGTTACTAAAATAGGTTAGGGAAAAGCTATCTATGCAAAGGCCCCACATTCCATGCGCATGATCATAAGAATGACTAGTACTGCTATTTGCGGATTCTGATCTTGGTACTACATCCAGCGCTCAAACCCGCGGCACCTTGTGCCGTTTTTTTGTTATCTGAAGGCAGCATAGCTTGATGTTTATTTATAAATCCCCAGCAAATCATCAATACACTGTCTCTGACCTCTTTCCTGAAGTATAGCAAGGCACCGATAATTCAAAAGTGTTAATCTGACCAATCCACTCATAAAACTGTCTTTGATTCAGCCCATACTGCTTAAACTTCGCTAATTCAGGATGCAATAAATACGCCATACGACCAATGAACAACCACCATAAATACTCCCCAGATTGAAAACATATTAGGCAAGATGTTTCGCCTGTAATAGCTTTACATTGATCTCTAAAATCTGCCCCGGAAAATAAACGGATCATTTACGGCTCTAAATCAAAAAATACGGTCTCCGATTTGCAAATTTCAAGTAGCCTTGACTGCAAAAGTCCAACACTCTTCTTCGTCATGTATAATGAACATAGCATCTTCATTTTTGTTCGCTACGCTGCTGGTGCTTCCTCCTGACGAATTGATACACACCTTTTTCATTGATCATCTATTTCTAGTCAACAGTGAATCCGGCACTTCTTATAAAAAGCATTTTATCCTTGGTCCATAGCTCCTCTAGCTCGCTGGAGTACTCATAAACGGCATTCGGATGCCTTTGTTCCAAATCTTCTAGAATATTTAGCATCAGATTTCTTTTATGTTCCCCTTCAACCGCATTCCGCTCGCTATGCCCGACGGTGTCCAGTTCATGCGTCCTGCTAATTCTCATCTTCGGTAAAATCGGGTTTTTCGAATGAATCATCACGCTAAACGTTTTTGCCACCTCGGTTGGCGCGGCAGCTATTCCCGGCCCAATCAGACCTTGTTCATGTTTGGTGACTGAATTGTATGCCCATACCACATCAGCTATTTTAAGAATATTCAAGCCAAACGTAGTGATTTTTATAATCCAATTCTCCGTGATTATGACTTCTTTATATCTCTTGGTTCCTGGGTGAGATAATTCGCTGGCTATGTAATAAGAGACATCATTAAACTTGCCGTAGATTTCAGCCGCTTTATGTATTGGATGATGCTGTACCTTAAATACCCTGATTAGCAGCTTACCTGTAAGCACCAATGCTAGTCCTGAAAGCATAAGTCCTGCCAATAACAATACAACAGACCCCAAATCGAGCAATAAATAAATCCAATCGCCATCGTTCAAATATTCAAGCAATTGTAATACTGCCTTTAATCCGCCAAGAGAAATCATAGCGAGTAAGAGTGCAATAATTAAAACGGTGGAAATAAACAGGTTGCGATTCGTCCGTTTGATATGTGAAGCTAAAAAATCTTGATTCATTCTATTCCCTCACTTTTGATTAACATCCTTGATTTTTGATTCGGCCAACTGTATCTTCAATGGGTTCTACAATCCCAAACCGGCCCTGAAATATATTAAAATTGTAGAAATGATATAAATCGCTGGCTAATAAATCCCCATTATCGAAGGTTGTGTTTGTTCTCTCGGGGATCATCACTTGAAACCCGTACTCAAAAGCCGCCTTTAGAGTCGTATCTATGCAATACTCTGTTTGCATCCCTGTGATTATTAATTGCTCGATTCCTTTACGCTCCAAATACTCTTTTAAATTTGTCCCTTTAAAGGCGGAGTTGAATTTTTTGTTGATCACCTTTTCATTGGCGAGCGGACTAATCCCACTATAAATTTGCCAGCCCTCCGTATTCGGTTCCAATGCCTCACCGACAGGATCATCGTGCTGGACATAAATGACCTCTATGCTGTTTTCACGGCATGTGGAAATCAGTCTCTCTATATTGCTTATAACGACCTCAATATCAAATGGCTTGGCCTCTACTAATGCGTTTTGAACGTCCACTACTAAAAGTGCTGCATTTTTCATATGAGATATTCCCTCCCATTAAGTTAGATATTTTTCTGAAAAACAACTTCGTCTTTTTTGATGTAATGTGAGTTGGTGTAGGTCTGCATCGCAGCCTCATTGCGCAGTCCTGTATGAACTTTGATTGTTCTCACTCCCCGCCGTTTCAACTCTGCTTCAATCTCGTGAATGAGTTCAGCGGCTAATCCTTGTCTCCTTGCTCCTTCCCGGACATATAGCTCTGTGATTTCTCCTGCAAGTTCACAATAGCAAAATGATTGATAGGATTGACCACAAGCAAATCCAACAGGTTCATCATTGAGGATCGCGATAACTACAACTTCACCCGAATCAACCAAACATTGTTTGATATCGGAATGAGATGCTTCAACGCCATTAAATTCACGATTAAGTTGAGCCAGAGCCTGCGCATCATCAACCACAGCCAAACGAACATACTTGTTCTGCTTCATGAAGCACCTGCCTTCAATATTATTAGGGATTCGTTCCTGATTAAAGTCTTGGGTAAAAACCGATTACCTTCATCGTTTTGGGGGCGATGATAGGCACAATAGGAGCTAAAAGCCCATCTTGTTCTGTATTAAATGTGACTGCGATGAATATGGAATCCGTTTTCTCGATCTGCTCCAGCCGCTTCTTCTGTTCATCCGTAATGGGTATGATCCTTTTATCTCTAGATTCGATGAGCTCCACTCTAGCTTCTTCCCATTTTATCGTAATAGTATCGTATTGATTTTTCTCCACGCT
The DNA here is from genome assembly GCF_030122845.1 of Paenibacillus woosongensis. Lineage (NCBI taxonomy): Bacteria > Bacillati > Bacillota > Bacilli > Caryophanales > Paenibacillaceae > Paenibacillus > Paenibacillus woosongensis. The sequence continues at coordinate 2,230,501 of NZ_CP126084.1, read as the reverse complement.
CTTCCAGGCGATTTTCCTAATCTCATGCAAATTCAGGCTGGAAACTCCGTTTGACCTGCAGATTAGAAACAGCGAAATACCGAGGAATAACACAACGATCAAACCGACGGCTATTACTCCGATACGTATTTTTCTCATTGCAGCCGTCCTTATTCGAACTATTGTCATAAAGCACGATTACAACTATAAATCCAAGCTATAAATTCTTATATGCTCCCCATCCGCCTGAGGGTAAGTTCTTTGAACGTCAAGCCGAATCTCTCATAATATCCGTCGAGTACCTGCTGAATCATTGCTTTTCATATAAATTGGCACTCCATCCCACTCCATCGATTCTGCGAATACGATATTTTCTATTAACTGCGAATCTATGTATGTACCCGGATTCTAAATTATCAAGCTCCTGCCAAATGAACGGGTCTGACCAGGTCAAAATATAAGTTCCGACAATTTCATTGTTCCATTCGGCCAGATATACGTCCGATCCATCATTCATAAATTCCAAAACTTGCTCCAAATTAAAATATTCCGGCCTCCATTTGGTAGATCCCTTTGGAATTGAGCCATCTAGCCGAATTCTGCCATAAGTCCAAAATAATTGGCGCCTCTTCGCGTTGCGCAGGTCTGATAAGCAGCTGAGTCCTAAGATCATCGCCCAGCACAAGCATTCACCCTTTCCAACTCCATTTCGGCCAAATATTCCTTTACTTCTTTGGTTGTTCTAAAAATGATAACCTGCTTTTGTTCTTTTACTTGATCAAGCGTTTCTAATATTTTGCCCCTGCTTCTTGACCTGAAGTTCCAAATCCACCGCAAAAATTCTAAATCGATCTTCTCTTTACAGCCTGCTGCCATATCCTCTCTTGCTCGCCCGTGATTGAGAATTCTGCGTTTAATTACCCGATAGATGCACAATAAACGCGGAAAATCGAAAAAAAATACAACGTCCGCATCGATAAGCCTCTTATCTAAAGTTCTAGAGTAATTTCCATCCATAATGTAACAATCATGGTTCAATAATTCTTCGATCGTCTGATCCCATTCTTCTTCAGTTGCAGCGATCCAGCCTGCCTTCCAATAGAACGAGTCAAGATGAATCACCGACAGTCCAGTGAGATGTCCTAAACGTGTTGAAAAGGTAGATTTCCCAGAGCCGGGACATCCCAATACAAGCACTTTCTTCATCAAAGGTGCCTCCCCCGTGTAAAAAATAAAAGCCGCAGCAGCTAGCCCTTATCTTAAGCTGGAGCGATATTTGCCGGAGCTGACTTCCATAATTATACATCTTCAAATCGATTGGCGTAAGACATTGGGTGCATTAATATTAGGCCGAAGGCTGGCCAAAACCGAGCTCGCGTTTGTTCCCTCTTAAATAGCGGTGTCTCTCCTAAGTTTATAAGAAATGCTAGTTTCCCCAGCCTATTCTTATAAATCAGATGGTCCAGGGCTCCAGCCATTCCGCTGTGACCAAGCATGCGCTTTGTGCAGTATGCTCCATATCATGGGCCCTTTGCCTTCGACATACTTGGCACGTTCTTGCTTGTACAGCTCCATGAGTCGGTGTTTTTCATGCGCATATCTCACGCAATCCTCCTTGTGTTCTCTTAAATAGTCTCTGAAAAGTAAAGTCATTTGCTCGGCGAAGCTTCCGGTCTGCCTGACGTGGACATGTGTCCTTCTACTCCCGGGTAACTCACGAAAATATCTCTTGGTCTTATCCGGATTGTCTTCTCTAAAAATAAAACCAACATCCTCAATATGCTTCTTATAGGAAAATACGTCATCGATATTTGAAACGGAAATTTGGATATCGATGATCGGCTTTGCATCTAATCCGGCAACTGAGGTTGAGCCTACATGATCGACCCGAAGCGCCAGCTCACCTAACGCTTCTCTTAACTTCATTCCTGTCGCCAGAAATAAGCTTCTCCATTCAGGATCATAAGCAGCAATTCTCCACTGCTCCTCCATGTTATACGCTCCTTTCCATAACGCATAGGCTGCCAAAATTAAATTTGTGCTGCTCTAAATATATGTGCCCCATACAGCAAAACACCCCAGTCCTAGATCGCTGTTGTCTTAGGCTGGGGTGTGGGATGTCTGAGCTTCTTATTGGTTGTTGCTGTTTAGTTCGATTCATGAGCAGCCAATGCTGCGGCCAGTCCTTGCACATCCAGTCCGTCTACGGCAAAAGCACGCCGCACCAGTTCAGGAGGCACGAATTCGTCGTACTTGCCCAGGTATGGCGCTTCGGCGGCATCCAGCAAAACTTCCGCATCCCTGACGGCGGATAGTTCCGATTGTATGCCTGCCAGCAGCTCCTCGGCAGTCGTTCTTCCCGAAACGACCATATAATACGGCTCCATCGGGACAACTTGACGCAATCCCATCGGCTCGGCAAGATTATGCTTCAGTAGTCGCTCCAAGGTACGGAATTGCTTGCTTCCAGCCCACGGCAAAATAAACAGCGAGTCGCCGCCAGCCGGAATAACCGGACTGCGCAGCAGCCCGCTTTCCCGGGCCAGTCTGCGGGCCCGCTCCAATCGGTTGGCTGCACCGGGAGCCAGGTATGGGTACAGCGTCTGTTCCTGCAGGATCTGACGCATTTTGTGCATCACCCGCGTATGGACGTCGCCGCCGGCTCCAAGCCAGAGCGTATCCACCTTGCCTCTGGAGGATTTGACATAAACAGCTTTGTGCTTGCTGTCGACTTCCTCCACCTTCCACAGCTTGCCGGCCAGTGAGAAGCAATAGCCTGGCGGCGGCACGGTCGTGATGCTGCCGATCTCCTCAGAGCCGTTATAAACCGCATGCTCTTCGTCATCCTTGAATACCGCATAGAAGCGGAAGTTGTTTACGATCTTCTCACCGCCAAGCCCGATGATTAAGGCGCCTTCCTCTGTCTGCTGAATATGATCTGTCTGCAGTAAATACCGCAGCAGCTGCTTGAACTCCTCCGGCTCTACGTCGCGAAAAGCAGGCAGGGTCAGCACGGCCTGCGCCAGCTCGGCGGGCTTTGCCTCGCCGATGCTTTTGAGCGTGCTCATCGTCTGATGATAGAGCACGCCAACGGGCTTGCGCCGCAAATCCAGCGGCTCTACCCAGCGCTCGCGGACGTACAGCTCAATGACAGCGATCGCCCGCAGGAGCGTCCACGGCATTCGGGCAGGCAGCTGTGCCTCTTCATCTTCTTCCTCCGCACAGAGGAACATCATCTCTGACGCCTGGTCGCCCCGGCGGCCAGAACGACCCAGCCGCTGCACGAAGCTGGAGCAGCTGTACGGTGCGCCGAGTTGAATGACACGCTCCAGCTCGCCAAGGTCAATGCCGAGCTCCAGCGTCACCGTCGCTGCCGCCACCGCCGGCCCCGGGCCGGATCGGAGCGCTGCCTCGGTCTCCTCGCGCAGCATCGCCGATATGCTCCCGTGGTGTACGTGGAATACGTCGCGATCCTCCCGCTTCGCGGCGATCCGCCGCAGTTCCAGCGTAGTCAGCTCGGCGTCGGAGCGGCTGTTGGTGAAGACGAGTGCTTTTTTCCGATGCGTGTGATCATAAATGAAGTTGTAATAGTTTTGCTTCGCTAGCTCCAAATGCTCGGCCTCCCGCTCATCACGGGCATCCGGGAACGAGAAGTTCTCCACCGACAGCTTCAGCTTCCGTCCGCCTTGGGGAGATACGACCTCCACGGGCTGCAAGGTTCCGGCTCCAAGCCAGCGGGCTGCGGCCTCGTAATCGCTCAGCGTGGCGGACAGGCCGATTCGCCGCGGCGAACAGGAGGCCATGCGCTCCAGCCGGGTTAGCTGGCTCAGCACCTGGATGCCCCGGTCCGCCCCCATGAACGCATGAACCTCATCAATCATAATGTACCGCAAATCATGGAACAAAGCCGGAATCGCATTCGGCCTGTTCATGAGCAGCCCCTCCAGGGACTCCGGCGTAATTTGCAGGACACCGGAAGGCCGCTGCATCAGCTTGGTTTTCTCCGCCTGGGAGATATCGCCGTGCCAGTGCCATACCGGTACCTCCCCCTCCCGCAGCAGCTCGGTTACGCGCTCGAATTGATCGTTGATCAGCGCCTTGAGCGGCCCGATATAAAGTATGCCGACGGACCCGGAAGGCCGATGATACAGCTCTGTCAACGCCGGAAAAAAAGCCGCCTCCGTCTTGCCCGACGCTGTGCCGGAAGCGATCAGCAAATGATGGCTCGTATCGAGCAGCACACGGCAGGCCTCGACCTGAGCCTCTCGGAGGCTGTCCCATTGCTTCCGGTAAATATATTCCTGGATAAACGGCGCCAGCCGGGAAAAAGAACTAGATCCGCTCATAACTCAAACTCCGCCAGGAAATCATCCAGTTCATCCTTCGCTCCGTCCTTGCGGTCACCCGTGCTCGCTGCATGCTCCCGTTCCCGCTCGCCCAGCAGCTCCGCGAACGAAAGCTCCTTATGCTGGTGCAGCATATGCAGCACATCCATGAAATCCCGGACCACCTCGCGGGTCGTCAGCAGCTCTTCGGCGCCAAGCCGGTTCACCGCCGCCTGCATGAAAGCGATCAGCTGTTCATCCGCTAGCTGAGACTCGTAGCCGAAATGCATAGCATGGATATCCCGCAGCTTCTGCAGCAAAACGAGGATTTCCTCGTGGGACAGCATGTCCAGCTTCAGAATCGGCGAAGTGTATGTCCGGCGCGAACTGCTGCTGTAACGGCCATCCATCAGCCGGGAACGCAGGGCGTCATAGCTGAACAGCCCTCTGCGTTCATCCTCGACGAACTGAGGTGTCCCGCCAAGGTAAATTCCCAGGTACTGGGCTTTCCCCTGCATCGTGTCGTTGAACATCGTCAGCAGCTTCTCGTAGTTGCTCTGGCGGGATATGCTATTAGTGATTTTGTACAAATTGACGCCTTCATCCATAAACAGCAGCAGCCCTTTATACCCGATGCGCACTGCAAATTCCGCCCACAGCTTCATGTAGTCGTACCAATTGTCATCGTCGATGATGACGCCGACGCCGAGCTCTTTGCGCGCCTCCGTCCGGGTTGGGTACTCCCCGCGCAGCCAGCGCAGCGCCGCCGCTTTCTGGTCGTCATCCCCCAGCTTGCAGCCGTTCCAATAGGCAGCCAGCACCTTGGCGAAATCAAAGCCGTGCACCAGATTCTGCATCTCATTGCATACCGCATAAATCCGAAGCTCTACCGCTTCATGCAGCGCCGGATCGCCGGGCCGCAGGCCAGCTGCCTGCATTTGCTCCTGCTGTAGTGAAGCGATCCATTTTTGCAGCATCGGCTCCAAGGCACCGCCATCCGGTCTCGTTCGAGTGGACATGTTCATCATAAGCTCACGGTAGGTAGCAAGCCCTTGTCCTTTGGTGCCGACGAGCCGCCGCTCCGGCGATAAGTCTCCGTCCGCCACCACAAACTCCCGGTCCATCGCATAGTTGCGGATCATTTGCAGCAGGAAGCTTTTGCCGCTTCCATATCGTCCCGTAATCAGGCGAAATGCTGCCCCTCCCTCCGCGATATTGTCCATATCCTGCAGGATCGAAGCCACTTCGGCCTTTCTCCCGACGGCGATATGCTCCAGCCCGACCCGCGGCACGACCCCTGCCGTCAGGGAGTTCACCAGCGCCGTGGTCAGGCGTTTTGGTATTTGTATCTGTTTCATCGGTGTCACCTCGTTTTATGAACATGTTGGACCTATGTCAGCTAAGCAGACTCCGCAGCTCTTCCCTGTACTCCAGGGCGATCTCATTGCCATCGACGAGCAAGTCGCCGATGTACTCCATCGCAATTTCGTTGATTTCGTCCAGCAGCAGCTCAGGCATGGAGCCGGCCTGTTCAGCAATGCCGAGCCGTACCGCGGTGTCCTCTCCATCAAGCAGAGCGGACAGCATTTTGAGATGCGCGGCGGATAAACGGGCGAATACTTCACGCCACTCCTCCGGCAGCTCCGTCCCAATCTCCCCTGCCGCAGCTTCGCTATGCTCCGCTTCCCCGGGCTCCATCCAGCCCCGCTCAAAATCGAGCTCCGCCTGCTGCAGGCTCTCTGATTGCTCAGAATCCGGCACCTTGCTCGCTTTGGACAGCTTAGCCGGCAGCGCTGTTTCTTCCCTGCTCTCATTTGACACAGGTGCCTGCACCTCAGTCGTCAGCATATCCCGTACCTCATCCGACTCCCACTGAATCCTTTGCAGCTTCGACGTGTTGATTTTCACTTTAGGCACGAAGGCTCTGGCCTCCTCCGCCTTACGCTGCTCGAATTCTTTATGCAGGAATCTTGCAACCAGTTGTTCCACGCTAGACTCCACGGTAATTCCCCGCAGCTTGCCTCGAAATCCCGATAACTCGCGCAGCTTGTTCTCCGTAAGCCTGACAAGCTGGGTTACATACGAGCGCAGCGGGAGATGTGTGCTAATCGGCAATACGCTTACTGTAACGTCGCGCCCATACAGCTCGTGATCATATACAGCGGTGCGGAACAAGGGCCTGCTGACTTTTTTCACGCGGGGTATGAACCGCTCCAGCAGCTTTACGCCCTCGCTTTTAGACAAATAACCATCGACCAGCGCCACTACTTTCGGGGCATAGGCCTGCAAATCCTTGCGCCCCTGCCCGGTGTAAAAACGGCTCTTCTCCACATCATAGTCGATCATCGTCCTCAGCATATCCCAGGTCAGCGCAAGCGGCTCAGCGGTAAATCTACGTTTCCACTCCAGCTCTTTCAACTCCGCGGATAAATTCCGGGGGAGCTTCTGCAGCGGAGCCAAAGGCTGGACATGCAGCCCGAATACCAGCCCGTAATCGTAAAGCCATTCGCGTACGTACGTGTCCAGCTTCGGATATCGCTCCCGGTAAGCGAGCCAGACCCGCTGCATCTGCTCATGCCCTTCTGCCGGTTCATTTATGCCGATGCCATGAATCAGCTCGTACAGGTACACAAAAAGATAAGACAGATCCGTATCCGGATACCGCCCTGAGCGTACCTCTCCTCGCCAATACAAATACCAGCGCAGCTGCCCCGGCTGCATTTGCTCGTAAGTGGGCCAGTAAGCATGAAAAGGGATAAACTCCGCCGCTTCTCCGCCCTTCCATTCGAGCTCGCGCGCCTGCTCCACAAACTGCCGTTCCCGGGAGACATAGCGGAAATTTTGTCCCCAGTCCACTTCCCGCCCGCCGTGTTCCGGTATTACCACAAAGGGCTCTGCCCGCTTCTGCTCCGGCTGCTCAAGCTCGATCTCCGCAAAGGTAAGCTGCTCCCTAGTTCTTCTCTGGCTGTTCATCATACCGTCGTGCCTGACCGTTCTTTCGTTCATCGTCCATAGACCTCCATCACGACACTATTATACCATCAAAGCGAAAACTTGTTCGCATTTTTTAGGCTGCTTAGGGGCTATTTTTCCTTATTACGGGCTTCATGCTTCATCTCCTCCAGCAGTTCCTCTTCAATCGCTTCATTACTCATATTGAAATCGTCCTGCTCCACGATTCCTAGCTTTTCTTTAATACGTTGGATGTCGTTATACATTTCCCGGTTTCGGATATACATGCTAAGAACCATCCCAAAAATAACGGAAACCAGAATTAGCACTCCGACCGGACCCATAAATATGGAAACCAGTATGGCAATTATTATGGCAAGCAGCGTCCCAATGATAAACATTTTCTATCCCTCCGCATCTGAATGCTCTGTATAATGATGCTATTTCATATTGAAGGCTAGCTAAATCCAAAATAACGCTTCGGGTATCGTTCTTCATCATGGTATTTTTACTTTCTTCTATCTAAAAAAAGAGCGACTGTTGTGCTGAATGTTATCCACAAACCTCGCTCTAATGCTATATGGTTGGCTTAGCATGATATTGTAAGCTCAACCTTTCTTGTTTTTTCCTCGCTTGAAGCATACCAGCTTTTAACTTTCTCAAATTCAGATGATTCTATATCAGGTATAGCTTCCTCCGATGATTCCGCCTCAACAGAACTGGTCATTGCAGTTTTCATTGGAACTGACAAACCGTTTATAGTGATTATTAATGCTGTTGCGCCCAATACAAAAATCATGGAAGAGCATGATTAATTTTTTCACAGCAATTATTTTCTCCTTAATTTTTGCACACCGCTTTCTAGGAAATTAATTTCACTTTACGATCATAAAAATGGCTATTGCCATCAGGAAAAAAGGGAGTCCCCATAGAAAAAACATAGAAGAAAACTTGTTTCTAGACTCTTTATCCTCCGCCGTTTCTATCTCTCTATTGGCTCTCATTTGAACCCCGCTAACAAAAGTCCCATTGAGAACGCCTGCTAGCAGCAGCATGATAACTCCAATTCCGCCCGTAATGTTTATGGCCTGTTGCCATTCCCATAAGAAGCCTATAGACAATGATAATACAACACTGACGATGATTCCGGTCATCAGCTTTTTAATCGTAATTCCCTCCTGCTACTTCCATGATTATACATCTGAATAACTAGGCATGAAAGGTTAGAAGCCCGAGTCCATTTACACTATATTTTTAGTGAAAATCAATTCGAGCGGAGCATTTTCTTGCATTAAACATCCGGCATCCTTATACCCAAGCTTTCTATAAAAGTGCTGTGCCTCTTCATCGGATTGCGTCGAGGTCATGACAGAGCTAAAGCCTTTCTTTCTCATCAGCTCTTCCCAGTAGAGTACGACTTTCTTCCCGTGCCCTTGGCCCCGATATTCTTCATCAATCCAAAGCATGTTCATAAACGGCGTGTTATCCCAGAAATACCCGAACCTCATCCAGCCTATTTCTTCATTCGACTCCCACAATATGAATACCTCATGTTCATTTATTTTGTTCTTAACCAAAGCCTCAGCGATATGTCTGTCTCTTTCCACGATATATTTATAGTCTGAATCTGTCGCAGCTTTTATTTCCATAGATTTCAATTTCTCCCCTAAATTCAGTTATAGAACTGACATATCATTAATTGATTCACAATCGTTAAAAGTAAAATCCGAATGGTCGATATGCTTGTTTATCGCTGATACTTCGACTCCTCTATCTTGTATAAAATTGTATGTACCCTCATTGTTGTTCGTCGAAAAGCTAAATGTGGCTCTGGCTACCCGATCGTTCACATTGGATTTAAATTAAAGTCATGCTCCCCTAAGCTAAAACCCAGAGTATGGCAATACCATTGGCAAGCTGACTCCAAATCCTTAACATAATACATAGCGCCTGTAATTGGTTTGCTGATAAATGAATTCATTTGGGGCATCCTCCTTGTTATGATAACTTCCTTAAAAGTGGTGCCAAGTTTATGTGTACAAAAAAGCCCCAGCCAAGATAGCTCTATCTTAAGCTGGAGCGTTTGTTGTCTGAGCTTCTTCCTTCATTATATATGAAATAAAATAAATAAGGAAAAGAATAAGCAGTTTGCTTATCCTTTTCCCTATTTATGCGCGCTTATGAATGTTGTTTAGTTATTAACAATGATTGCTTACTGTCGACCAAGTTGCTGCTGTAGTCGTTACAGTCCATGTAATTGTAATTGGAAATGCCTCTTGCTCTTCTGGTATTGCAGCTAATTGTTGCAGCGCTAACACATCATTCATTGTTTTCACCTCCTTTCATGAATAGGTATACGGTCTATGTAACTAATGGAGTATTCATATACCTTGTCTTCGTTACAAATTGATTAATATTTATAATCGGCAGCCAATATAATGGGTTGGATTCTAAAATTCCTTGTAGCCCTAATATGATCCCTGCGCTTCCAGAATATAAATCATCAGATAAGCGATAACAGAAGTTTCCTGGAAATAAACAATGGTTTTCTTTGAAAATAAGGAACAAATTTAATCGATCAATGGCTTGCTTTTTGTGAGCTTCAATCATTTCATAAGTATCATCCAGCAGAGGTGGTATCAGTAAAAAACCGCCCGCCCCATCAAATAATCCCCCAGTGAATGTACATCTTATATGATTCAAATTAACTATTAATTTGAATTCGTCCTGATAATGCTTCTGGCCACTCACATGATTCAGATACCAAATCGCTACTCCAATTCCTATAGATCCACCTGATAAATAAGGAATCAACAATTTTCGATCATTCATGATTTGCAGAACATGCAAGTCCTCGTCAATGTGGGCATTTTTTAAATCAAGTCCTACTAGCTCTTGTGCCACCACATAAAAAGTCGTATTCCTCGTAACCGCATACATTGCTGTAAAAAACAACGATACACCTGACCATCCATCGATCAGCCCAACAGGATCAGCAGCCCAGTCGGAAACGGTTAAACTTCTATTATCTCTTAAAAAATGCATAATATGACTTGCAATCGATTCAGCTTGCTTTAAATATTGATCATCGTTTTCTTCAAAATATAAACTGATTAAAGCAAGCCCAATCCCCGCCAAGCCTGACCTTAATGAAATATCATCGTTATTACCAGTTAAATTGCTAAATAATTCTAAAGCTTTGTCTTTATAACCTAATTCATACAGTGTTGCAGCAATACCTGCTTTGCCAGTAAACAGTCCTCGTCCCTGTAATTCAGATTGTTCAGAATGAATGTTATGAATGAAATGTTGTTCAATCCAATGGATCACTTGTTTATCCACATTTCCTGTTCTAAACAAAGCCAGCGCCGCACCAGTCCCTCCAGTAAGCACATTCGTTGTTCCACCAGCGATTTCATATTGTCTAATATCACCATGAATCAGACCTTGATCTGGCACTAGATTGGCCAACATCCCCGCTCTTAGACCTGCTATCAACGATTTTATTTCATCTGACCATTTTTTTTGAGCATAATCTATGGGTTGATATTGTTTCTCTTTTGTTGCTGATAAATGGATGTCACATCTGTTTTCGATTTCTCGGAGAAATAAGTAGAACTCACTACCAAATTCTTGTTTAATCCACTCATTGTGATATGAGGTTATACTTTCCTCAATATTGCTTATCGGACCTATAGGTAACACACAATATCTTAGTATTTTTTTAACTGCATACCAGTCTCGTTCCTTGCGGTTTATATTTTGATGATCCGAAAATCCCATCGTATGAATTGCCGCCTTATCTTCACGATCTTTGTGATCGGCAGACTCAAAATCAATAAGTGTCACATCCAGATCCTTCGTGATCATCATATTGGCTGGCTGTAAATCTCCCATGCCAACATTTTTACGATGCATCTCGGTAACAATATCTATTAAACGGAGGATGATTTGTTTCACTTCATTTATATACTGTTCTTTATCTTTATGGCGATGAAAGGGGTATTTCGCAGCTATCCACGTTTTCATATCAATCCCTTCAACATATTCTTCTACTAGAAATAAATGCTTCCACGATTTAAAATAATCAACTACCTTCACTACGCCTTTCACATCCGCAAGCTTCGATAATGCTTCGTATTCCTTTTGCAGCCTGTCGATTGCATCTTTATTTTGTCCGTCTAGCCCTACCTTTGGCCTTGCTTCTTTAATAACTACCTTTCGTTTATCCTCATTTCTTTCAGCGATATAAATCCCGCCGCCATTGGTAAATCGCAGCGCATTTTGGAATTTATATTGTTTAAACTTAGGATTATTTTCATCAGCATCAGAAAACTGGTTGTTCAACTCTAAAAATTGATCAAAATCTTTAACAAATTCAGGCGCCTGATAATAAGGGGTACGATTATCCGGAATTAGTTGTCCTGTGGGATCCTTGATGCAAAATTCGCCTTTTTCGTTGGGAATTTTCACAAATCCCCCATATCTATAGTATATATTGCTATTTTTCCAGCATTTATCACTTAGAATATAAGGCCCATTTTCTTGATCTTTAACCTTGTCATATAAAATATGAAGTAATTCATAAAATTCTTCATCGGTTGGAGGATATATCGTTATGAATTTTCCGGAGCTTATTCTATTCCCATTTTTGGAGTTAATACTATGTAAGTAGGTTTTATTAAGAAGATGCTTAAAGGTCATTTTACGTTCGATTAAAACTTGGCTTATGTCCGCTAGAATTTGCTGTGCATTTTCCATAGTTGCACTAACATGAATCTTCCAGCCCTGATCCTTAATTTTTTTATTGGCAAAACTATAAATTTTCCAAGGAGAATTTTCCTCTGTTCTAATCAAACAATCTTCAGACAAATGGTTTACCGTGAATTCAGCTGTTTTGTTGCCAGCCTGCTTCTCGTAATATTTTGAATCATTATTTACGTACTTAAAGTAAAGATGGTTTTTATCCATTATGGCTGCTCCTCCCTCATTGTAATTGTGCGCTAAATTGCAATTCACAAAATTGCTGATACAATTTATGAGTTCTTTGTAATTCATAGTGGGTTCCTTGGCCTGTTACCTTGCCATCTTCCACAAAAATAATATATTCGGAGTCCATAATCGTAGATAATCTATGAGCTATTACAATGGCGGTTCTACCCTCAATAATTTTCTTCATCGCAGATTGCACTTTTTCCTCAGACTGGCTGTCCAAATTTGATGTTGCTTCATCTAATAAAATGAGTTTAGGATCTTTAAGGAACATTCTTGCGATAGCAATTCTTTGTCTTTGTCCGCCGGATAAGTGGAGTCCTCGCTCGCCAATATGCGTGTCCAATCCATGAGGCAGCTGACTTATGAATTCCCATGCATATGCCATTTCGCAAGCTTCAATAATTTTCGCCTCATCTTGCGGTTCTAATCCAAAGATTAGATTCTCCCTTATCGTCCCGGTAATTAGACTGTGCTCCTGAGATACATAACCGATTTGAGAACGCCAGGAATGCAATGAATAATTTTCTATACTTTCACCATCGATATAAATACTTCCGCTGGTTGGTTTGTAAAATCGCTCCAGCAAGGAAACAAACGTCGTTTTTCCACTGCCGCTTGGGCCAACTAACGCATAAGTATTCCCGCTCTTAATATTCAATGTGATGTCCTCTAAAGAAAACGATAAATTTTCCTGAGTGTTATACTTAAAGCTCAAATTTCTAATTTCAATGTCTTTGCAGCTTAGATCTAAACTCTTGCCCTCATTTATATTCTCTTCTTCCTCGGATAGCAGCTGTAAAATTCGTTCTGTTGCCCCCTTGGTTTTCTGCAACTGAGAGAAGAAAAAACCAAAGTTAGAAATAGGATTGATAATATAAAAAATCAAGGTTAAAAATGCGATAAAGGTTCCCGCTGTTAAACGGCCATTCGCTAGTTGGACACCGCCATAGCCAATAATGATCATAATAATAATTAACATGATCATATTGAGGAAGGGATTTACCGTAGCTGACCATTTGGCTTGCTTCAAACCTAGTTGCATGAGATCATTAATATTTTTTAATCCTTTATCGATTTGATAGTTTTCAGCGGTAAAAGACTTAACCAACTTATTTTCGGAAATCATTTCAATCGCACTAATATTCAATTTTCCAGTTGACTTTTGCGTTTTTTTAGAAAGCTCGGATAACGCTCGGCCTAAAGGAATAAAAAATAACAGGAATATTGGAATCGCAGCTACAATAACTAAGGATAATTCCCAGCTATAATAGAACAGCCAAAATCCACAAAATAATATGGTTAATACAGCATTGATAAATGTAGAAAATGAATGCGTGACCAAGTTGTATATCACGGTAGTATCACTAACTAATCTACTGGCTATATCCCCGGATTGGTTTCTATCAAAAAACGCTGTTGGCAATTTCACAATTTTCGTCCAAGTCATTCCTCTTAGATTAGCTACAACCGTTAAGCCAACCTTGCTCAATAAATAACTTGATAGAACACCTGTAATTGTCACACAAACAAAAATGGCTACTAAACCGATTAAAACGCCTCGATTCAGACTACCTGAGAGGGAGTAGGAATCGATGATATTCTTTAAGACATTAGGAATAAATGTGGAAAGTATGGCGCTAGCAGAGCTTATGGTACAAGCCACAATAAAGAGGCCTACATGAGGTTTCGACTTATGAATTAGCTCGAAAAAACTTCCCCACGAATATTGACTTTTTGCTTCTTTAGCCATCTTTTCACCTTTTCTATTGTTTATTGGATGCAATAAACCTACTATTCATGCAATGATCAATGAATATAATTTGAAAGAAAAGATAGATGTATTGGGAGCTGTAGGGTATTTTGTAATAAATAGTTCTTATGGTCTTATCATTGCCTTTATAGAGGAAGGTTAGAAAAATTGGTTTTGAATACAAACATGATGTATTTATGGGGTAAATTATGAGGTGAATAGTCTATGATTAAAGTATGGTGGAAATACTAAATTTATTTGTTTCTAATTTTAACATACACAATTGCGAAATTCAAGATTATAATTCTATTAATAGAAAATAATTACATTCTATGCTTTTTGAATCCCTCGTCATGTACTCTTATGGATTAACTTATTTTCAATTAAATATGCAACTATTTGTGATCAATTGTTTTCCATTGATTACGGTCAACAATCCATAATCCACTCATAGAACTACGTCTTAAATCTCTTCCTGTTTGCTGGCTTTCACCAACTACAACGTAATTTCCATGGGCAGCTAACCCCCTTGTAAAAATAGGGGCACCTGAAACCCAAAGAGGCGTCTTCTCATCCAAGTCGATTAAGGTTCCTTTATTGGAATCACAACTAATTTTTTGGCCCTGATCGTAATCCATATATTGTGAAGGCCAGTTGCTGGTCCTAAGTTTTCTATTTCCAACAACTGCATGCCTGGATAAGAAAATACACCCAGCCATGATCCTTTATTGAATCTGTGGGCAATCACATATAATTTTTCATCTTTGATGAACACAGAATTAAGATGATCTCCGCTGTAGACATCTGGGGATAGCCTATCCCACCGTTCTGAGCTTAAGCCGATTTCATGAAAGAAACCTGGTCTAGATCAATCAATGGTCGTTATTACATTACGCCCTGTATTGGTGCAAACAACTTTTCCGTCCGGTGTACATACAATTTGATGAGGGGCGGATAAAAAAACAGAACTTCTTTTTGCTCCGGCAGATATCCAACCACGTTCGGATAAAGCGTATGAGGTGATGTCAATCAAATTTGCGTTTTCGATCCCACTATGAGATAACACAAGATGTTCATCATTTTCAAACCATGATATGCCATAGTACTCCTGTCGGTCACCTTCAATTGGAGTAGCATGGATCGCTGCTGCGACAAGGGTAACCAACCTAGCGTCATGCGAAGTCAAAAAACACCGGCCATTCTTGATGGAATGGCCGGTGTTTAAATTCGGGTTCTATGTTACTTAGGGTTCGGGATACCGCTAACGATTTGAGTCAATGCTTCACGGACTGGCGTAGCTGGGCGACCGAGCAATTTCTCAAAATCATTGCTTTCGACCTCTAGCCCGCCTTCTCGAATGCCTTGTTGAATGCCTACGAGAAACGGAACAAGGAAATCCGGAACACCTGCACTTTTCATGATGTCAGCGTAGGCTTCGTCGTCAACCTGTTGTACAGGTATGTCTTTACCTAACACTTCACCAAGAGCGGAGACAAATTGCTCCTGCGTCATGAGCTTGCCTGAAAGTTCGTAGACGGTATTTTCGTGACCATCTCCAGCTAGTACAGCAGCAGCCGCCTCCGCATATTCCTGCTGAAGGGCCCAGCCGACTTTGCCGGATCCGGCAGATGTTACCCAAGGTGCTCCAGCCATGACGCCTTGAATGCTTGAAATTTCATTTTCCAAGTACCAGTTATTACGCAAGAAGGAGTATGGAATTCCTGTTCTCAAAATCGCCTCTTCTGTTGCCTTATGCGGTGGAGACAGGAACATCTTGCTTTCTTTCGCGTTAACTAGGCTAGTGTATGCAATAAATTTAACACCAGCGCGTTCAGCTGCTGCAACCGCATTTGTATGCTGCCGAATGCGTGTTTCATTGTCCCCGTCCGCAGAAATGATTAATAAGCGATCGATTCCTGTCAAGGCAGTATCCAATGTTTCCGGGTGGTCAAAATCGCCTTGGCGAACCTCCACACCGCGAGTCCGGAATCCTTCTGCTTTCTCCGGATTGCGGACACTGACAGCCAATTGATCCGCAGGCACTGATTTCAATAAGGTTTCAACAATTTTTGTCCCTAATTTTCCTGTCGCACCTGTAACCAATATCTTCATAATTCGTGTCCCCTCAGGCTAAATAATTTCAAGTTTTTATCTCAATACTTTTAACGCACCGCTCCATGCTACTACTTGATCCAGCATGGCATTCACGTTATCAAGATGCAAATCCTGTGGTTTGAAAACAGAGAAGTTCTCGAAATCTGTAAACAATGACAATGTCGGATGTACGCGAACATCTGCAATCAATAATTCGCCCATGATTCCCCGCAGATGTTCAGCTGCACGAGCACCGCCAGTTGACCCGTAGCTTACGATTCCTGCCGCCTTGTTGTTCCATGCTTCGCGTGCGAAATCAATGGCGTTTTTCAATGCGCCTGTGATGCTGTGATTGTATTCTTGAACGATAAACACAAATCCGTCTAGGCTCGCAAGCTTTTCATTCCACGCTGCAATTCCTGGCTCCGTACCATCGGTTGTGCCCAAAAACGGCAATTTGAAATCAGCAATATCTACGATTTCGTAATTCGCATCCCCGCGTTTGTCAGCGATCCCTTTCACCCATTCTCCAACTTGCGGGCTAACGCGTCCATCACGCGTGCTTCCTAAAATAATTCCGATGTTTAGTTTTGACATTGTTTTTTCCTCCTTATTTGTACTTCCGAATATTTTGCCCAAAAAACCCATTTTTCCACCGCCAAAATTAATGTTTTATGAAATGGCCAGTTTCGATGTCAAGCTCTCCTGACGGATCCGCCTCCCTTCGAACATGTGATGAACATAAATCAGTTCATTTGCCTATCATAGCTTCAAACGAAAAAATTTAATTAACCGGATAATAGTTAATTACTTTATGTAAGTTATTATATTTATTTTATCTATTTACGTCAAGTATGCATTTATAGCTACGGTTAGGTTCATGCTTGCCTCCCTTTATTTATGGTTGCTCTGTCCAAGTTGTTCTTACATAACCAATTTTCATGCCAATCTTCTATAGGGTAATATAGCGAAGTATGAAACCCGGACTGATACAATCCTCTTTGGGCAAGTCCTTGCAGCAGACCTTGATTGACCCGTGATGATACAATTTCAAACTGCATCTTTCGTTTTCTAGATCTATAGAAATCAATAATATCATCGAGCAGCTCAATATCATCAGCACTTATGCCTTTAACCGTATTAAATGCTGGCCAAGGCATAGTCTCGCTATACAGTGCAATTGCACTGCCAAAATGTTTGATCTCTACACCTTCAGGATTACCAGGTCTTTCTTGAATCGCTTTCATTCTATCTAACATGTAATCTGATTCGGACTTTCGATTAATTCAACTTTGTCTTGAGTTAGTGAATGTTGCATAAATGAAATACCTCCAGTTTTAATCATATACAAATTGGATCAATTAGATTCACATATCTGTTTCCAATAAGCCCATGCTTTTTTGTATCCAGGCAAATCATTTGGATGGTGCTTGATGCTTAACCCTACGCGACAATATAGTTGTATTAATTTACTCTTAACATTTACTTCCTAACGTCTACTCCATTTCTTAATAAAAATATTCAATAATAATCCTATAAGAAACCATATCAAAATCCCTAAAATTGCAGTATTTAATCTAAAGTTATAATTCACAATGTCATCGTATTTAAATAATTGTTTGACAATAAATTCAACATTAGATAATAGATTTGCGATGATTTGACTATTTCCTTCGCCATGTCCCTTATCAATACTTTGATCAATTAATGTTGATGTGATTACGAGACATAATTGAAAAATCGGAAATAGGATGTAATATCTATGCTTCATTGATTTATCCCTCGTCCTTAATGTTAGTCTCTAATTATGCTATTTGTGTTTGTGGGTATAAACCACTCAAGAAGTTCAGTATTTTGTTGATCAGGCTTAAATATCTCAAATCTAGGTTTAGAAAGATCAATTTGATATCTTTCTTGATTATCGATTGTACATACGTTCTCCCAGAAATCACCAACATGCTCTTTCTTAAATTTGAATGCGACATATTCTTCTGCCGGTATAGTTAAAGCATTCATCCCTTCAGGGACATTCTGTGAGTCCGTGACTTCAGCTCCAACGAAGGGCGTTGGATATTTACCGGACACTACAAGATATTGAAGCTTATTTGTTGAATTAGTTATTTCATTCATTCGTTCGTTAAGTTTTCTAAACAGATGTTTCTCTTCCTCCATGCTCTGGCCACTAAACCCAATAAGTATAAAAGCTTTACGCTTACAATTATAAGTTTCTACAATCTCATTCAAATTCATAATAGAGCCCTCCAGTATTACATACACCATTTTGAATTCCCTCGAGTACCTCAATCCATTTCTAAAAAATCTTCCTGATGATCTATAATCCATTCATTCATCCGATTTATTGTTTTTTCGGATAATTCGTTATATTTAGCGAAATATTCTGTTACAGCATTCAATAAACCCTTATCTTTTTCTAAATCCGTTGGACTCACCTGTTGCCCTTTGTTCATGTCTTCACTTCGCTGCATAATTAGGTCTTCCATTTGTTCTAACAAATCAACCATTTCAAAATCCTTAAAATATTGAACTCCGCTTTTTATTCCGCTCCAAGATTGAATCTCCAATATGTAGTAGCTTGAAAACCAGTAAAACTCTTCGATTGTCTTGGCGTGATTATGAAACGAATAAAACAAATATAGACCTTTCTGCCCTTCATTTAACTGCTGATACATTTCTGTTTTTGTGGTGATATCCTTTCCACGAACAGCTAGCAGCATAGGTTGGATACATAACCAGCTTAATTGCGTATTCTAAAAATCTTGTTTAGTTAACTTTACTTTCATTGATTTCTCCATTCTCATGATTTTGAATTGTATTAGATTTAAATCAAGTCCTTCTTGAGGTAGTAATGTCTATTTCCCCGTGGAGCATCCTCGATAATGGCCATTTCTTTATACCCATACTTCTTATAGAATTCAGGCGTTCCAATTCCAACAGATTGCACTATTAAGCCCAGCTATAATTTCGCCCTGATCATCCTGTGAACATAAGATAATTTCTTCGTAGATACCGTTTGGTACATGTTTGGAATTAAATTCAATTAGTTTGTTTCTAACATAATTTGCATCTTCACTTGTCCCTATTAGGATCCTTGGGGTTCTAGACATATAATCCTCCTTCGCCGCAACAGTCAGCCTGAACTAAATAAAATGCCCCAGCCTTAGATAGCTCTGATCTTAGGCTAGGGCGTTTATGCGTGAGCTTCTTCCATGATTATACATCCGATAATATGATTGGCTCAACTTTCTCTATCCATTTATGGTCTTGATCTGCAAGTAAGGTTCTCCATCCGAGATCACTTACTGGTTTAAAGTTCTTTTCTTGATCATCTATGAAAAGAATGAGTTGGTTTGCATCATTATGGTCAAAATGTTTTTCTACATATTTATAAATTTGAATATCAGGTTTACATAGGCCAACTTGATTTGATATCGTGATGCTCTTTATAAAGGGTTCAATCTTTGATAAAATCGGCTCCAGCCATTCCTGGCAATGATTACTGAGAATATGGATATCAGCGATTTGACTCCACTTCGGCAAGCAATTGATGGCAGGAAGCGGTTCAAGCGAATGAATCAGCATTTCCCGAGCTTCTTGTTTATTGATTGGATTTATTCGGTGGCTCAACCAAGTCCAAAAATGCTCTTCCTTCATCTTTCCCATCCAAAGGTCTTTACGGATTTCCTCAAATTGTTCCCTGAAACTCTGAAACAAAATTTGCGAACCCTCGGATAGATTAAGCCAACAGGTCGGTGAAAAGTTGCTAACTAACACACCGGCTAAATCTAATACAAGCTGCGGTTTAACAGTCATCCTCTGGCCCCCTCAAGCTTTCTTTGGCTCGTATGCTCCTAATTGTATTGTTACAGTCAGCGACGTCATCGATGTTAACTTTCCAAATCATGTGGTCATTTGCCTTGCCCCAATAATCTTTTAATAAATATTGAGGTTCTCCAAACTTTTTTGTCCAGATTTGTTGCGCAGTCTTATATCCGCTATCTAAAACAAATTCCTTTATCCCCTTTTGACGCATTGCGGAATACATTGCTTTCAAAAGTACATTGCCCACCCCGTTCCTTTGGTAATGAGGGTCATCATTTTCTAAGTGAATTATTTTCGAGTTGATTTCGTCTTCCATATCATCCAGCAGTTCTCCAATGCCATCCTTCATAAACGTATCTGTAATGACAATTCTAAAAAACAACCTAGTTCTTCGGTGTCTCTACTGCTTGGTCTTCTTATCTCCACGTGCAACAATGGATTACCACTCCTATTAATAAAGAGAATACGAATTAATCATTATATACGACTTCCGTTCCGGCGATGAAATCATGAATCGCTCTTTTATCTTCTCTAAGCCCAACCATGAATGCACTGATTAATACACCGATCCCAAAGGTCAAACCATAAACAATACCCGCAACTAAGTTGCGTATCGTTCCTTCATCTTTCTGATTCCCAATTAGATCTTTCTCAGTCATAATAAATGAGGAGAAGCCTCCAGCATCATTCGGTATGAATTCCAATGACATGCTTATATGATCCAAATAAAATGTATGAACGTCTCTCGTTTTTAATTGCAGATTACCAAAAATAATTAACTGTTCATCTTGCATCTCAATATGGATGCTGACCCCTAACTCAACATTTTGGAAGCTCCCCGCATGTTGCACTAATTCTTGTGAACTCAGAATTGGATCAGGCATATAAGTCAGGTTTAGAAAATCCAAAATGTTATTGTAATATTGAGGCCATTCCCACGCCGTATTATCAATCGCTAACGTATTCATCCTGCATTTTGCATAAGCATCGCGAGCTAAAACAGCATATTCATGCAAAAAATTCAGGTGCAAATCCTCGCTTTGTTGGCCGCGATTCACGTAA
The DNA here is from genome assembly GCF_030122845.1 of Paenibacillus woosongensis. NCBI lineage: Bacteria > Bacillati > Bacillota > Bacilli > Caryophanales > Paenibacillaceae > Paenibacillus > Paenibacillus woosongensis. The sequence continues at coordinate 2,209,504 of NZ_CP126084.1, read as the reverse complement.
TAAGGCTCATGTTTATATTTCTCATAAGTATGCTTAAGCCAATTTTCGCCGCCCCGTGCTACCATCATTCTATGAATTCCAACAGCGGGATCTTCTTGATAAAGATAAATTAAGGTGCAATTTAATTCTGCCAATCGTGCGTATATTTCTTTTATAAAACGGATGATATCGTCTCTATCTACATCCAAATGAAGTTGTTCAATGATTGGGATTTTGGAACAGGACCGACTCCATGACAATGACGGAATTATCCTCAGGTAGAGCATCCAGAAAGCGGTCCAAGTTAGCAAGATAAATATTTCTCCAATCTGTAGGATCAGTAATCTCACAATCAAGAAAAATCGGATGCTGAAAAGCAGATTCATGAAAAAGCTTTGTTTTCATTCCATTTCTTTCAGTTTGTAAAGATATGAATCTTGCAGTTGTTGACTTGCCTGATCCGGGTATTCCTTCGACAATGATTAGATGCAACATCATTTCCCCCCTTCTTGTTAATTATTCTTTGTACTTAAAAAATAATGATAAAAATCCTGATCTTTCACATATCCGTTTCGTTCATATAGTCGCTGAGCTTGTAAGTTATTAACCGCTGTCGACAGTTCTATTCCTTTAGCTTTTATTTGTACGGCGTACCTTCTTGCTTCTTCTAACAATAGTTGTCCTAATCCCTGCTTCCTATATTCTCTGAGCACAAATAAGTCGTTTAATATTAGAGATCTTTCCAAAGAAATAGAAGAAAAAACAGGATATAATTGTGTAAATCCACTAATCATATTTTTGCTAATATCTTTTACTACAAAAATGATAGATTCCCGATGTTCAAAGCGTTCAAATAAAAATTGATGTGCGCATTCCAAATTTGACTGCTGTCCGTTAAATAGGCGATATTCATTAAACAGATTTGATAATTCATCTAAATCTTTGAACGTTGCTTGATAGACATCGTACTTTGAACTCATAGTTCCCATCCTCACTTACTCTTTATCTTCATTTAATAAATTCACACCAGAAATAATACATAATAAAAACAAGAATAATAATCTTAACCAATCCATTAAAAGCCAAAAGTCGCCGCCATTCACAATACTGGGACTCAATCCATACTCATCCACAAAAATGCCCATATTCCAAAATAGCTTTGCTCCAACTGTCAACTTTGAATTGATAGTTTTAGCAGCGCTGGCATTATTTTCACTATATTCTCACTTTACCAGACGAGTTGATGTTTTTCTATGTAAAAAGAAATTAGGGGAACCCCAAAAATCCCGGCAGGGAAAACCCACCGGGATTTTGTTGAGAGACGTTTATGTTATTGCTTCCGATATTTAGTTGATCTCCAAATAATCGAGGAAAGCATCCCATGTTCCGTTATCGGCTGTAACTACAAGCTCAACCTCTTGATTTCCGGTTCCATGGCTGACATTATTTAGGGTATACACCGCAGGACTGCTTCCGCCGAAGTAGAAGGTTCCCTTCGTTTGTCCGCCGATTTTCAAATCAACTCTAGCCATGTTGGAATTGTTCGAAGCACCGCGGAGTGAGAAATTATGCGTGCCGGTCGTGAAATTGTGAGTAAATTTCACCGAATCACCGTTCGCGTATAGAGCCACTCCGTTGAACGGCGAGTTGATATTCCCAGCGTACGGTCCGCTTTTGGTCATACTCTCGGCCTCGACCTTCGAACCTGTACCTGGCTGAGGCGTTGTTCCCCCGCCGCCAATGTTCAATGTGTGGCTGTATACATTAGCACTTCCACTACTTTGATAGCCCTCTACTGTAAGAGCAACTTCATACATCTTACCCATTGTCATGCCCAATCTTTCCCAAGCTTTAAAGTGCTCGCTTACCGAGATGGTCCCACTTGTGCGCTTAGACGTCCGCACACTCCAATACTGCTTGAAAGTAGCCGTGCCTTTAATGGATGGCTGGTTTACTCGAGTCGTCTCATATATGTCATAAGTTCCCCCGTCAACAGTAACGGTGCCCTTTGGCGAAGCTCCAGGCGGACGCCAGCTGCCCCAGCTATCAACGATATAATATTCTACCAGCGGATCAACCGTCCAGCCATAGACCGTTAAATATGAGTTGCCGTTTGGCTGATAAGTGGCCCCATAGGTTATCGAGATATTTCCAATCTGCTGATGCGTTTGTGTCTCATTAAACTTCTTGCCTTTTCGGAATAAAATATTATTGATGTTGCTCCACTCCGCACTGAACGTGCCTCCACTGCCGAGAACCATTGTTCCATTTCCGCTATCCTTCCAGTATTCGTAGTCGTAACCGTCATGGGTTCCAACCGAATTGCTGGTAACCGTTTGCGCACTTACTGCTCCGGGTAATGTTAACGTGAAGCAGAGCAACAAAGCGGCAATCAACTTCATTTTTCTTTGTTTCATCGTAATTCCTCCCTTTTAGTTTAAACTGCATCTCGTCATCCTATGATGCTGTGCAGACCCTAGCAGATCTCGGTTATCACTTCCTTCCATTATTGGTATTGAAAGCGTTTGCATTTTTATTTTAACAGAGGCCTCCTTCCTTTTTCTTGTAATAAAATAAAGCTTCTATCGTCAAAACTTTAGTTTTTGCCCATAAATCTCATTCATATACACATGACATCCCGGTTGGAAGGATCCAACCGGGATGTGCCAAGCGGAACCTCTATTCAATTTAAAATAATGATTGTGTGCTTCAGAATGTTATTGGATCTCCAGGTAATCAAGGAACGCATCCCAGGTTCCGTTATCGGCTGTAACCACGAGCTCAACTACTTGGTTACCTGTTCCATGGCTAACATTGTTTAAGGTATAGACCGCAGGACTGCTCCCGCCGAAATAGAAGGTCCCCTTCGTTTGCCCGCCGATTTTCAAATCGACTCTGGCCATGTTGGAGTTGTTCGAAGCCCCGCGGAGTGAAAAATTATGGGTACCGGTCGTGAAATTATGCGTGAACTTCACCGAATCGTTGTTGGCATATAAAGCGACTCCATTGAATGGCGAGCTGATATTTCCGGTATACTGACCGCTCTTGGTCATACTCTCGGCTTCTATTTTTGTACCTGTGACAGGAGGAGGGGTTGTGCCCCCGCCGTCAGGGGCAACTGCCCGGCCGGTGCTTGGCGAGATCATCCCGGAGCAAAGGCCACGGTTCTTGAGATTTTGCGCAATCTGCGGGATCGCCTGGAGCGTTGCTTGGTACTGGTCATGCATCAGGATCACATCACCGTTTTGCAGTCTGCCTGCTGCCGCTACGATTTGGGCGGTGCTGGCGCCGTTCCAATCCTGGGAGTCAACATTCCAGAGCACTTCGGTAAGACCGTTCTGGGACAAGATAGACTTCAAAGTGGCATTGGTCTCGCCGTACGGCGGACGGAACAGCTTCGGTGCAGACCCGGTAGCCGACTGGATCGCCTGCTGTGTCCGCGTAATTTCCGAAGACATCTGCGAACTGCTCAGAGTAGTCATATGCGGATGTGTATAAGAGTGGTTGCCAACCCACATGCCTGCGCTCACTTGGTCCCGCACCAAAGAAGGGTAATTCTGTGCGTTTTGTCCCGTATTGAACATCGTTGCACGCAGACCAGACTGCTTCAGTGCATTAAGCAGGTTTGTCGTGTTACCGGGATTAGGGCCATCGTCGAACGTCAGGCCAACGTAGCCATTCGGGCAGTTGGCATCGGCAGCAGTGGCGGCGGGCATCATCGGAAGAGAGAACAATGAACCGAAGAGCGCAAGAGCTAGCGCCCCTTTTACTAGTTTTGCTTTGAACATAAAATAGTACCTCCTCGTCATTAAATACGAGTATAGTTACTCCCTTCACTCCTGGTCGCTGCAACTCTCTCTATGAAATTAGAGATTTGGCCTCATCTCCTTGTGATTTCAGTATCCCAACAAAAAAGCGCTTTCAAATAAAAAGATTGCTGCTGCTACCTTTTCATAATGAAAGCCGCTTTTTGCCAGGTGTCTCTAGTATAAATGATCAGAATGCTAAATAATATCTTACAATTAAACCATTTTACCCCAATTATCTTAGGAATATTGTGCTCCAGCTGAAATTTCTATTTTACTGGCTTTATACATTCTACTCTGTTTCCAAATGGATCTCTAAATTCAAATCTTTCAAACCCTGGAATAGGTATTGACTCTAGTGTTTCAATTCCATTTTCTTTTAGCCGGGTCTCCATTAGCTTGATATCTTCTACTTCATAGGCGAGATGAGCTTTTGTTAATAAACGATCCACTCCTGCTTCAGTACCAATATGCAACTGTTGGTCGCCAACTTCAACCCAAAATCCGCCTCTGTCAAGCAAACTTTCTGGTTTTTGTATTTCTTTCAGCTGTAAAACTCCACAATAGAACTTCCGCGCCTCTTCTTCTTGGCCCTTTGGAATTGTAATCTGTGCATGATGAAATTTGAGTATCATAGTTTGCCTCCTATATATGAACCATTTCAAACCTCTTAACGAATCTATATCCATTTATATCAAAACCATTTTTCTTATAGAATTCGTGTGCTTTCATTCGTTCAGGTTTTATACCGCTGGTTAGATAAAGGCTATTTGCCCCCTTCTCCTTAGCCCAATTTTCTATAAATCCAAGTAGTTCCTTTCCTATTCCCATCCCTTGAAGATCCTCCCTAACAACTACAATTGAGATTTGTACTGTAACTCCATCCCCTTCGTAGTAGTGTACTAAGCGAGTACCTATCATACCAACGACTTCATGATCTTGAATTGCCACGAATGTAAAATACCCCGGATTATTCTCGATCAGTTTCATTCTCTGCTTCATGCTATCCACATCGGTTGGATAACCTAAATCAGCCATCAAATCAGTTACCGCTTCTAGGTCGCTTGAATTATATTTACGGATTAAAACCAACCTCCATCACCTGCTCTCTTAAAATGGTTAGACTCTCGGCTTTAATATCGTTTTGTCTCGATCTACAGTTGATGTTATAAATTCCTGTTTGATTTCTTGTTTTAGTACCTCTTTAAAACGCTCTCTGCCAATCTGATCAAAACGTTTCTGAACTCTTTGTACATGTTCTTCATCCGCTTTAATCTTTGTTTCAATCTCTTCGTACTGTTCAAAAGAATCATATTCCCAGAGGGCAAAAATCTCACTTGTGTTCTCATCCACTTCAAGATGCCATCTGCCGTTTACCTAGTTTTGAGATACGCCCTCATAGTTTCTTGAAACTCTATCTAGACCGGTTGGCATTTCTTACAAACCTTTTCGAACTGTTCCGCGAATCAGAAACACAGAATTTATCATCATTCGTTCCAAGTGTTCGATTTCAATTCCCGCATCATCTACCATCTGCAGAATGTCCCTATTTTGATGGCAGCCGACTAATTTTACAGATAGTCCATCAAATCGGTTCTGGAACCATGCGTAGGTCGAATTCGTACTTATACCGTGTTCGAACAATAGAATATTCCCTCGGTCTTTTACCCATGCCTTCATTTTGTCTAAAACCACTTCTGGATTCTGGTACGCGCATAACGACAACGTGGATACGACGGTATCAAAAGAGTTCTCTGGGAGTTCCAGCCTCTCCACATCGGAAACCAGCAACTCGCAGTTAATGCCGTATTCTGCCGCGGCCTCTTTCGCCTTTTCAATCATCTTTGGGCTGAAATCTACCGCCGTCACATGAACGCCTTTGGGGTAGAACGGAAAATTGTTACCAGCCCCCACCGATACTTCCAAGACCTTGCCTGCGGCATGTCTCAATAGTCGGCTTCGTTCGCCTGCCATTTGTAGTTTCCTTCGCCGCCTTTCATACGATTTGGCCTGTCGGTCGAAAATGCGCACCCCTTTTTGATTTGTCATTTACCTTCACCTCGCTTTATTACTAATTTCTGTTTAACATGAGTTTAAATATCCCTAGTCACTTCAATCCATTTCGATACCACTTCAGTTAGTTTGCTTTTCTTATCCTCCATGTTACCCCCTCTTATCTATACTAGTTATTGTCTTCCCACCTTACCGAGTCCACAGTTTCATTTACAATTCGAATCATAGCATCGACGGCAGCGATCGGACATTGGTACTCGATCCGGAGTACATGTCGATCGAACTCGTAGAAAAAAACACCGGAAAAGACCGAATCCTCTTTATATTGATTGTGTTTACCCCTCAATCCGCCTTTGGAAGTAGTCTCGATAAACTCACCGGAAAAGGAGCCATCGTGATCTTGCTGCTCCCTGGCCACCGCTTCATATAATGAGGTATTCTCCATCACTTCATAGGATATCGTGGCTTTTCCCGATAAATCACGCACAAACACGATACTATCGCCCTCTACCACTGGTTCGCCCATATCCGTACGCACCGCGAAGGTCACTCCAAAAGGTTCGATCGTGTACTCTGTTCCATCGAACGTCGCGGTTTCATGCTCCAATGAGGTTTCCAACTTGACTTCGCCACCGACCACAACCGATAACTTCGCCGCGTCAGATGCGCGTGTGTCCGGATCAGGCGTATGTTTTGCTTCTGCTTCGCCGACCTCGCCAGGCGCTTCCTGGGAAGCATACTGATTCGTTGGGGACCCATTCTCCAGCGATTGTTCGGCTGGATTGTGTTTCCCCGTACACCCTGCTACCATCAATATGAGTACGGCCACAAGAAGGGGTGATACCCATTCTTTCCCCATCGATCTTATCCCCTCTCCTCCCACACTATTTCATGTCTGGCCAAGTATCAAGATGAATATCTCGTTCAAATGGAATCCCCCAGTATTTATACTCGATCTTTACTGTCTTTATATCCTCGTCATCTAATAATCTTATTCCATAATGAAGGGGTGAACTAGAATTCTGTGTTGTCTGATTAATTTCTTGAGGTGATTGTGTGGGGTGTATTGGTTCCTCATTCACTTCGAGGAATTTAACGGAATTTTCAAAATCAATACCGCTACCAACTAGATGTCCGGAATAACTAATGACCAATTGAGCCTTTTCAGGAGCTCTACCGTTAACTGTAACTTCTGATATGACAATATCATGATTCCCTGTATTGATTAGAGATATATCTAATTTCCTTTTTCCATCGTATTCAGAAAATCCATCAACAGTTAAAGGATTTTGATTGAGGAATATCACTACAATCATTCCCGTAATCGCCAGTGCAATTATTGAGATAAACAGTTTCATTCTAAGGATTCATATCACCCCCTAATTTCAAAGCTTGTGCCTGTGCCTTCTTGTTGGACTAAAACCGCCCCCGAAAATGGTAGTACCTCATGATGCTTCTGGATTACATTCTCAATCGATTGGAAGATCTTCATTTTATTGCACTTCCTTTCTTTAAGTAAAAAACATTACCTTACCATTCCGTGATATATCCTGCTTTTCTAAGATAATGTTCGGTAAATGGATTTAAATTCACGATCGGCTCGCTCAAAGAAAAATATTTCAGTTCATGACTCTCATTGTCATTTACTCTCGGGCTCCCTTCAATCTCATGAGCCTCATAAATCGCCATGACATTGTAGATCTCATCTCCATGAGGGTATTTGAAATACATATCTTTACCAGATAAAATGGTTATAAATTCGAACGATTTTGCGGTTAGACCTGCTTCTTCAAAAAGTTCCCGAGCTGCAGCTTCTTCCAAAGATTCTCCAAGCTCTAGTGCACCGCCTATGGTTCCCCAATCATTTGTATCTGTTCTCCTTTGAAGAAGCAGCTCTCTATCCTCATTGAAAATTAACACGCAGGCCCCCGCCATAATTAAAGGCCTAGACCCTACAATTGCTCTTAAATCCATAATATATCCCACCGCACATGACTCCTTTAGTTTGTTATTACTTCCAAATTCGGGTGATACGTCTTTCCCCTTTACGATTTAGAGCAAGCTCAAATACATCCGGATTGCTAAGTTTTCTCCAATCATTAAATCCAATTTCATGATCATTATATTTCAATAGTAATGACAAAAGATTTCCATGCGTGACTACTGCAATATTCATCTCAGGACGATCAATTATTTCCTTAATCACAGAAATGCCGCGCATCATGGCCTCACGTGATGATTCTCCGCCTGGTAACTTCATATCCAAGTCTTCAAATGATTCTTTTAACTTCTCCATCCAATCGTCGATTTCTTCTGCAGACAAAACCCTTTCGCACAGCCGGTTATCCTTATGGATCGTCAAATTTAAAGTTTCAGCAAGCGGACGTATGGTCGAGATAGCTCTTTCGTATGGACTGGATATGATATAGTCAATCTGCTTTCCAATGAAATACTCAGCTAGTTGATCAGCCTGCAGCTGACCCTCGCTAGTTAATTGCGCATCTGGTTCTTGACCTGTAGCCTTACAATGTCTAATGAGGTATATACGTTTCAAGTGTGATCACCACTGATTGTTATTATTTTTAGCACCGCGGTTGATGTAACCGGATTGTTGCTTAAGCCCACTTCTCAGAAGTTTGTTAATGCTCATAATGATATAAAACGACCCAGCCTATGATAGCTCATATCTTAGGCTGGGTCATCATTTGTTGTCGGAGCGTTCTTCCACGATTATACAACGAACAACTAAAGGGCAGTAGGTATTTATTTTTTCCCAAAGTCTGCCAATGTACATGTCCTAGAAAACCTCCATCCATTTTGTCACCTTATCTCGAAGCTTTCCTAAATCGAAAATACTTACTGCCGGAATATCATACCAGTCAAATTTTTCTACAGTCGTTTCTTTCTAAAAACTAGGTTCTACGTATCTATCATCCAACCGTAGAATAGCTCTCGAAGCTACTGTTGCGATTCATCTGTTTCCCATAACGAATCCCGCGAAATGTTAATGTATTCCAGTTGCTTCATTCCATACAGGAAATCAGGCTTCTGTTTGATCATACACATTCCCAAGTTCAAGACTCGTAAATGCTTCAGCTTCTCTAGCTCGAGAGGCAGTTCATGGATCGAGGTGTACTGAATTGTAAGCTGCTCCAGTTTTTCTAGCTCTCCAATCTCTGCTGGGATGCGATTAAGACTGATTTCTTCCTTGGGCTTAACCCGATACCCGGGGGTGGGCCGATCTGAGCTCCCACATTGAATGCACAGCTCTTTCAGATTCTTAAGTTTAGATATGGATGCGGGAATACTCTCCAAATCAGCCGTCAGGATTTTCAAGCGCTCAAGCTTGCTTAACTCGAACAGCTCTTCGGGCAGACGGTAAAGATCCTGTTCAAAAATTTCTAGCTCACGCAGCTCTGTAAGGTATCGGATTTTCTCAGGCAGCTCTGTCAGCCTATGTCCACTTATATACAGCCGATCAGTCTTATGCTTAATGGCATCATCTAGCAATCGATCCAGATCGCGGTGAGCCTTTAATTCTATAAACAGCCCAGGAATACGATCCATCAGTTCAATGGCTTCTTCCTCCGTTACATCCAACCCATACATTTGTTCATGCACAACGGAATAAAGGAAGTCTCCCCCGCCTTCTTTCAAAAAGCACAGGTCTTCCGGCAGGTTCGGATAAATCCAATCTGACAGACGGTTTGCTAATTGCTTCAGCAGATTTCCACTTTCTTCGCAGCATCTATACAAGTAATAGGTTCCTTCCGTATAAAAAGCGCTACTGCGATACATATTACTTATTTGTGTTACTTCATCTATAGAATCGCCTTGAATTACGATGGTCTTCATCAGGTAAGGCTCCATCGCTTCCAGGGCACTTGTATACGGAATCTGGGCCGGATCAACCGGAATTTTCTCCCCTAGCACAAAAAACTCCGAATTCTGTATAGCCAAATCGATAACCTGCTCATAAGCTTCACCTCTAGGGTCTGTATATAATCTCACTGATCAATCTCCATTCCATAAATTCTTTATACTCGTCGTAGTATAAATACCTTCGTCGAATATTAAACAATTTAACTGCATTCCATATGCGCATCCACCATCTATCCCAATCTTACCCCGACCAAACCTAATATCCGAGGAATCATGAAGTTCAATAGTTCTAGTATGACCGAATATGACTAGTTTATCGGTTTTTGGTTCCGACTGATGAAACTCTTCCTTATTATACATAAAGTCATGCTCAGGTTGTTCTCGCCAATTTATATACTTCGGATTGAGTCCAGCATGAACATAGATATGGTGTAAATCTTCATAATAAAGAGGTAAAGATTCTAGAAAATCTATATGGCTACTAAAATTTACTCGTATATACTCTCTAGCTTGTTTAAACAATTCCTCATTCATATTGTCAGTAACAACATGACAATAACTTTGGAGCGTTTGCATACCACCATGTTCCAAAAATTTATCTTGGACCGTGTTTATACCCGTCTCTGATAGAAACGGATAACTTAATCCCATATATCTTGTTCATTTTTGGTGTTAACACCCTCTCACTGGTTTCTCCAAACCCGAAAGACTTACTTCAGCTGTCGGCTGCCCCACTAAAAAATCGATGTTTAAAATAATAAATTAACCCTGCTCGATCAACATCTGAGAAATACAGGGGATTCTCTTCTAACATCTCTTTAATCTCTTCTATATCTCTCCAATGTACTCTCTTCGTATCGTCGCCCGCTTCTAGCAGTTCTCCTTCTGATGAACATATAAAGTACATTCCAGTAGAGTCAATAGGTCCTTTCACTGTCTGATAGACACAAAAAGGCCTTATACATTCCACTTCAAAACTATGATTGATTCCTTTGGTGTCAATTCTAGTCTCTTCGCCATCGACCTGAGTTACCTTCAATCCAGTCTCTTCGAATACTTCTCTTTTTAATCCTTCTAATATTGGTTCAAATAATTCAAGTCTTCCTCCAGGAAGCTCCAAAAGCTCAAGTTCACCGGCCTTATTTCTTGTTTGTATTACAAGTTGCAACCTGTTATTTCTTATACGTTCAATGAATGCCCTTGCATTTACAAAGAACATTTCTGGATCACCTCAGATAAAAGTAACTTTACTCCTATATTTTTTCTCTATACTCTTCTGTTTTCTTCTATACTCTTCTTCAACATACAAACATGCAAACCAGACGAACCTGTGATATCACACTAACTCCAATCATCAAAATGCTTCTCAAGAAAGTTTAACTCCTTCTTATAATGAGCTAAATGTCCTTCTTCAACTAGTCTTATAAAGGCCGGATCTCCGGATGTCGCCCGCTCTGACAGTGTGGTACACATAAAATTTATGCGAGAAATAACCCATTCCTTGAGATCGACCGGCACATCCATGCCATAGGAATCAAAAAAAATTTGTATTCGTTCCCTCCGTATGGAGGCATGATCTACTTTGTTATATTCAACCACCGCATAATCTTCCCCACCTGGCGAGAACCCTGCAAGAGGAACTGAAGTGTACAACGTGTAAGCAATATCCCATATTCGTGGTCCTGGACCTGCCATATCAAAATCAATAATCCCTACTGGGAGCCTGTTCTTGAACACAACGTTATAAAGCGCAACATCGTTATGACAGACTACTTCATGCAGGGATTTTTCCGGGAAATTATGAAGGGACATTTCAGATGTTGTAAATCCTGCAGTCGCATCATGGAAGTTTCTTAAAAGCTTTGCCAATTCAACTAGCACCAAATCCGACCACATATAGCCTTCAATTTCAGGGTAATCGTTTCCAGGCACCACCCCATCGATGTAAGATAAGATTTCTCTTCCCTTTTCATCTACCCCTAAATATCGAGGGACAGACGGGCAACCCACCTTCTCAAGGTACTTAAGCAAATCACTCACATATGGATTGGGTTTAGATTCTCGGCGTACTGTCTCACCTACCTTTACGACTTGATTAATATTCCCGCCGGTCAAGATTTCCTCGCGATCAGTCATGTCTATGCCTCCTTTAAATCACCTTCCAAAACAACCCGGCCATAGATAGATACTGTTAATCACAACTTTTTTACAGGGAATCTTAACACCGTTTTTAACTTGGATGGTTCAGTTCTTCGAGGATCAGACAAATAGATCTCACGATGAATTTTGCTTGTACGGATATATCCATGTTCTGAACAAAACTCTTCCATGATAGCGAAACTTTCCGACTCATTATCATAGCTGCCAAGATGCAATGATTGACAACTTAATCCATCCTCAGCATGCTCAAACCGGACCTTCTCGAGGTAAGGATTTTGCTTTTTGTTCCTTGTATGTTCTAAAAATCGTTTGAATAAACTTTCAGTCAAAAAATCTGGTTGGCGTATCATTATAGTGTACTTAAAATTGGTTTTGTCTGTTGCCGGCTTAGTCCGATCAAGTAAATCCCATACGCCTTCAAGTGGAAAAACCGTATATTCATAATAGCCAACCGGCACATCATCGCTCTTATAGGACATTCTCACCGCATAACTTAAACTGTATAAAGCCTCAGTAGCCATTGCAAAATCCTTTCCGTTAGGATCCCCTGAACCATTAATCATAATAAACGGAATACTAGGCACCTCTACAATCTCTGGTGATGTTTTTGGCATGTAGAGATGTTTAAAATCTTTCTTATAATCTATTTTTTTACTCAATTTCATTCTCCCCTCACTTCATGAATCAAACTGACGTTTCCCTTATTGAATCTTCACTTAGTGATCTCTACAAAACTTTTAGCGATATCATTCGCTTCAACAATTGTATTTGCAGGCCCCGATATATATCCTTCGACTAAGTTATATCGTGAGCTTATTTCATCGAACGAATTTAGATTCATTTGAGTATATAACTCCAACAATTTTCGTATTGATTTTAAGTGATTTAAGATAGTCCATCATACCTCGAATAGTCCCATCCCCTCCTTAACAACCTTGATCAATTCATCTTTATGGTCAGGATGACATGCAATTAAATAGGGTTCTTCATTCATTCCTGTAAACGGATTGCCATCAAAATCAATAACTACTCCTCCTGCTTCTTTTACCATTAAAACTCCAGAATAGAGATCATCCCCTTCGGAATTATAAAGGACAGTCCCATCGATATCGCCTTTAGCAAGCATGCACCATTGTAATGTCGGCGCCCATAACCTCATCATTCTCTTAACATTCAAATCCATATGTTTCCTTAATTGGACTGCTTTCGGATCATTTTGAACTTTATGTCCTTGGATCCAGCCAATGTTCCCTCTTTTGAAATGATTGCTTCGTTTCACTTTCATTTCTCTACCGTTGCAATAAGCACCTTTATTCAGGCAAGATTCAAATAATCTATCGGTCATCGGCTCGTATACTACACCAAGAACCGGTTCCTTTTTATACATCAGAGTAATTGAGGTAGTGAACACCGGGAGACCAATGGCGAAGTTGTTTGTCCCATCCAATGGATCAATTAGCCATAGCCAATCCGAGCTTTTTCCATTGTCCCCCGCTTCCTCGCTATGTATTTGATGATCTGGAAAAGTACTGCTTATACCTTGAAGTATGATGGCCTCAGCCATATGATCTACTTCAGTTACAACATCACCAAAGCTATCCTTTGACTTAATATGTTCAAAGTTATCAAATCTTTCTTTGGCAATAAGTCCAGCTTGTTTTATTAATTTCACTGCCACTTCTTGAGCTGTATGAATAATATCTGCGTTCATGACTCACCTCTTAACTTTAGAACTATATCCATCCAAATTACTTTATGCATGTTTTAATAAATTTGGCTACGCCATCTTCGTTATTACTCTCGATGACCGTATCTGCAATTCTCAAGATGTCTGCATGCGAATTAGCCACTGCTATTTTCTTGCCACCAACCTCAAATAATCCTAGATCATTTAAATTGTCGCCAAATATGCAAATATCCTTGGTTTCTACATTCATATGTCTTGCCCACATCTTTAAACCTTCGCATTTTGCAGCAAGCGGATGACTGAATTCAAGGAAGTATTGATTTTCTATATAATAGTCTTTCATGATATGGTGGTTGACCTTATCCCCTAATACAGAGCTTACTTCTTCTTTAAGTGGTAGTAAATCATCCAGCTCGCCAATAAATGTCAAGGCTAATGTCTTTTCATGATCGGACGATTCAAGTGTATTCACTTCAATGAATCTTGGATCATTGATCCGGCTCTTTAGGAATTCTGTCATGCCAAAGGAAGTTAATTTCTCGTGATATACCCGTTCTTTATTCGAAGGATCCAATAAAAAATAAAAAGGTGTACACCCATGTTTCTTGCCTCTTTGTATGATCTCATTTGTCAAACCAGCATCTAAAAAGTATCCATCGATCACCCGATTATGAATAACATCAAATAGTAGTGCACCATTATATAGAATGACTGGATGCTTCCACGCGATGTCAGAAACTACACTATATGCACTTATCAACCCTCTGGCGGTAGCAAAACTAATAATGCAGCCTTCTTGAATAGCGGAATTGAGAACGTCAACGGTAAAGTCCGACATCGTTTGATCGGATCTTAATAAAGTTCCATCTAGATCAGTTATGAATATTCTACTCAAATTCATACCTCCTTTGGTCTTTGCATGTCAAAGTAATGTCGGATATATTTCAATGTGATTGATCTTCTAATTCACACTTCCTTACACCATAAAACACCATCTAACTCCAAACTTATCAATAAAGGATACTAAACAGGGGCTGAAAAATATGGGACCAATTGGAGTTATCGTTTTACTTTCTACATTTATAATTTGATAAGCCTCAGGGTCATACATAATATTGTCAACTTCTGATCCAAAGGTCTTTTTATAAAGCTCGATAGCTTCAGAACAAGCGCCGTTTAAATAAAGCTGTAGTACCAACATCCATTAATCCTCCTCAAAATAACCATTTATAATAGGGGCTATCATTTCAAATAGGAATGACCTGTCATTAATGTACTCATGGATGTAAGCCAAAGCGTATTTTTGCTCGTCAATTAAACTAGGAATTTCTTTCATATTAGACGAGTGATGACAATAATTTTCAATCATCACCATGATGAAAAAACACTCCAGGTCACGGAGATAGTCGTCTGTATTTAGTTCAACAACACTCTCATATCCTTGAATTAGTAACCTTCGATGTTGAGGGTTAAGCTCCAATAGTGCTCCTGCTAAATCATACAAATAGTATCCATAACCGCATCTGCCAAAATCAATGGGGCATGGAAGCCCGTTGTTAAACACGACGTTTCCAAAGTGTAAATCTGCATGGATTAACCCATAGTTTCGAGCATCTCGCTGCA
Source organism: Paenibacillus woosongensis (assembly GCF_030122845.1). Classification (NCBI taxonomy): domain Bacteria; kingdom Bacillati; phylum Bacillota; class Bacilli; order Caryophanales; family Paenibacillaceae; genus Paenibacillus; species Paenibacillus woosongensis. The sequence continues at coordinate 2,194,354 of NZ_CP126084.1, read as the reverse complement.
TGCGATCAAATTGATGAATGATCTTATCTACAGCTTTCTGATAACGTTTCCATGACTCGTCCGGTAGAAATCGTGAATAATAAAGTTCCAGTTTAGCTACTTCCTGCCTGAAGCTATCACTCCCCCAATGAGGTCGGACAAAATCAACGGGTGTTTCCAAACTAGCTGAAGCTTTATGAATTCTACCAATCATGGCCCCTATGTTATATACATGGCTGTCTGTGAACTCACTATTCCAGTGCTCTCCCTCAACCCACCTCATTAACGTGACGTATGGTTTCCGATACCCTTCTTCTGTTTCACACTCTAAAATATAAGAGCCACAGCGGCTTTGAATCCCTTCTGGCACTACCAAATCCTTTACTTTCCTTAATTCATTTAGAAAAACAAGTTCAGACAAAATTTCTTCTTTGTTGACTCTTTCGGAATGAATACGAAGCAGGTAATTTCCCATCGTATCGGTTTCTATTTTGTATGTAACGGTATCTGACAAATGAATAAAACGAATACAGTTCCATTCCACTTCATACTGTTGAATCGCACTCAATGCAACATTCCTTGCTCTCGAGAGTAAACTTTTTCGTGTTTCTTCTGTATCAAAGTCAAAAAAAGACTTCATGCCCCCACCTACTCTGTTTTATTTTTGTCCTAATTTCAGATCACGTTTCTTATATACACGAAACGACCCAGCCCTAGATAGCTCTTATCCTGGCTGGATCGTTTGTTGTCTGAGCATCTTCCATCATTATACATCTGACTGCCGAGGGACGATAGTCCCGAGTGAATACGGTGTTATAACCTTATTTATCGTATGCTATATGCCGCAGTGAATAACATAATGACTTGAGATTAATGCTTCCTCAATTATTTCTACTAACTCATCCATTTGGTCAATAACATCCACCTTTTTGAATTTATTTTTCTCATAATAGCCCTTATTAGATCCTAAATCCCGGCAATAATCTCCAGTTAAAATAATGTATTCCGGCCCATGAATAAAAAGATTTCTCCAAGATATGATAATATCTCTAAATTTCCTCAGCTGTTCCTTCTCTTTGATGATTGTGTACCCATATCGATCTAATCCTCTTTCATGCGACCCATTGGGATACCATCCTTCGATCCAATTCAATGCATCACTAAGATAATTGATTAGCTCATCATCGATTGACACATGAAAATTAACTGGATTCCCATTAAGTACTATACCGTTTTCAGTCCAAGTAATATCTGGATGATCTACTCGTCCAACAAAAAAGTCATGATTCGGCACTTCATATGTCCCTCGCTTCAGTTAGTAAAAAATTAAGCTACTGGATAACTGCTTAAGGTTGAAAAAGCATACGCTATTTTCTTTGCAAAATGTAACGGAGGCTCAACAGACTGGATATGAATATACATAATTTGGGGCCTTGTATATAACCAGTGATTATGCAAGGCACTAACAATCATTCCTTGTTGGATAATCGCATGCATAAAGCGAGGAATCTCTTCTTCTAAAATTGCAATTTCAGCCAAACATAACGCATTACCGCCTTGATCCAGGGATTCAAATAAGACGTCTGCTGGCACAACAGACCTGCTCATGCGCCCTTGCACATTTACCTTAAAATTGCGATGCAGCGATACAGAACAAATATCTTCGTTAATGTTGCTTTTTCCTCTAAGAATATTAGCAAATTGTTCGCAAACCAAATGAAAGTGATCCATATCATTAACCCCCCTGTTACAAGAAAAATTCTGTAATATATATTCAATGGAAGCCTTGAACATGTGAATATTCTTGTAATTAGGCTGGTTTAATTATATTTTGATCCTGGTCAAAAGCAAACCGCAATCAATGTGACCGTAGAATCTGCTTCATTACTACTGCCTATTACTTCCTCGAATCCTAATCTAACTCCTGCCGGATACTGAGCAGCTTATTCCCTACCTACTTCTATAACTACTGGTTCCTCCGTTGAGACAACGTCAACGATATGATTTAGGCAAGATACACTATAATATTTGAAAGATCCTGGATAGTCTTCCGAAGCTATCGTCCCGGCACGAATAAAATCTAAATACCTCGAGTTTCTCACCGGATAGCCAATATAGCTATTAAATTCAATTTTAATTACAGGTGATTTTTCGTCATTTGTAACGGTATAACCATCCCCAATATTTTTGTCTCCAATTAATATAGGTTCTGGTGTTGAACTTGTAATACTTCTGCTAAAGAAAAGACGCAAATCCCAACTGGCATAAGACCGCAATTAAATAACTGATATTTATACTTAATTTATAATTATGTTTTCTTGATTCAGTGATATATTCATTTTTATATCCTTGTATGACTTTAATAGTATCCCAAATTCAATTATACCCATCAGACTCCATAACAAAGTAAATACTAATAATAGTGCATTAACAAGAGAGAGTAACATCCCTACTCCTATATCCGCTATTTTTATGAATTTATAACATAGATGGAATACAACTGTTGTTATAAAAAGAACTAATCCAATGAGACTTAATATCGGTTTGTAATTATTAATATGCTTTCACCCACCTTCGAAGCTATATTTCAAGTTAAGTTAATGGGTTCTCTCCGAATCTACTCCATAACAAAGGATATCGTACCTCTAAATCCTCTTCCTCCCAGTCTAAATCCAATTCTGCGGGCTCAATTTGATAACCCCTATTTTCTAATTCATGCAAAAATTCGGTATGAATTTCATCATTATATTCAAATTCACCTGTTTTTTTATATATGTACGCATCTAATCCTACCGATAATATTTCTTCCATTTGAGGAGCATATTCATCCTCCATCAAGTTTTCTTCTGTAAAATATCCTGCTAAAAATTCAGGGTTGTTTATTGCTCCGTTGTATACTTCTTCCCCTCTTGAAATTAGCCATCCTCTGAAATAATCAAATCCGTCATCCGAGCAGCCCCCCATGATCACAAATGCAGCGCCCCATAGCGAACTTGTGTAGGACTGATCCATCATCTTCTGAAGTTCAACTTCAAAATCTATAATTTCTTTAAGCTCTTTTTTTGACAATTCTCGAGCCAGCCACCCTACTTGTTCTGAACCCTGTTTTTTTGATTGATCTATAAATTCCCAGAAATATGGAGTCGACATGAAATTTAAGTCTCCTTTTTAATTATGATTTTATTATTGGGGTTTTTTAAAACCATCGTCTTAATTCATCTTTACCTGCAATAACTGCGCCTGTGCATTCTCTTACGATGGCTTCATTATGCATAACCTTAATAAATTTGTGAAAATCCTTCTCCATCCAAGACTCGAAATACAAATTGATAATTTCTATAGCTTTATCACGGTTCATCAATAACCTCCTTGCTTTAATGCGTTGATTTCCGATACGTTCCCGTATTCACGAAACGACCCAGCCCTAGAGATCTCTTATCTTAGGCTGGGTCGTTTGTTGTCTGGGCTTCTTCCCACGATTATACATCTGACTACCAACTCATACAATGCAGAATAATAGCAAATGTTGGCATCACTATATCCACATCAGCCAATCGTTTCGACGACATTTCCTTCCTGGTCTTTAATGTGAGTTTGTACGATTTGGATCGCAAGCCCTGGCATAGCAGTTAATTCAAATGCCCCAGCCTTCGGCACCAGGCTTTGGCTAAGTTCGGCAGCAGCGGCCTCATTCAAGACGATGCTGATTTCGTCATCCTCGGTACTGCAACCGGGCTGTTCCCCAGGCTCGAACACAATGCGGATCTCTTGGCCGGCAAGGACAAGGCTTTTGCCTTTGAGTATCCGTCCGCGCAGCAGCTTCCCGACAATTTCAGCTTGCTTCGCACCTAGTTTTACTGTGTCCGGACGTTTGCTGAACCATCCTTTTTTGCCCGGCTCCCAGGCCAATTGATCGACATATAAAAAGCCGGTATTAGAGCCTTCCTGCTCCATCCCTTGTTCAACTGCCTCCATAATCGATGGAATCTGCAAAAGAGAATCCCGGGATAAATCGGTAACATAACCCGGAATTTGCGCCGCACCTTCCCTTAGCAACCCTAATGTATTCCAGGTCTGCATCGCCTCAAGCTCATCTCTCGTGATCCCTACCATTTGAATAAACTCCACCAGGCCATTGGGCGTATAGATCGGCGGCAGCTCAGGATCCAATGTGAAAGCAAGAGCTGTCAATAGCGTGTCTTCGCCCAGGCAGATCGGGCCATTCGCATCTAAATAATCGCCGGGTTTGAACACATTACCGCTATTAAACACGTATCTTCCCATGTTTTGCAGCAAATTCAGTGCCCAGGCCGGCGGCTCCTCTTCGCCATCATTCCGCGTCAGCCGCAATGTCAATTCAAACCCGAACCCGCTGTACTCGTCATTCTCCGATTCTTTTTCATACAATTCAGAAAATCCATAAGTTACAAAATGCCAGTGCGGAACCGGCGTCTCGCTCTTGTAAACGCTAATCCCATCCAGCGGATCCTGACCTCCAAGCGCATAGGATATAAGGGTTCCATAATGCTTGGGCTCCTGCTCCCCGTATATTTTGGACAACTCCTGGTCAATCGCATCCCAGCCGGATGTATTTGCTTCCTCACTCATCATTTGTGCCTCCTATGTATTGTACTGGCTTTCAGCCATGCCTGCTGTTTATTCTACTATTCTACTCGTTTCTGCACCAACTTGACTACGGGCAGGATCATGTTAAAATTCAATCATTCGATGAATACTTATGGTTAACTACAACTAATGAGGAGAGTGTGCTGTATGAACTGGAGAGAAATTACGACACTTGAAGAGTGGAATGAAATGTTGGCTAAATCAACAGAGCGCGGCCAGATTATTCTAAAACATAGTACGACATGTCCTGTAAGCTCCAACGCGCTTCAGGAATATGAACAATATTTGCAGGATGCTCCTAATCCAGATTTGGATTATACGCTAGTGAAAGTAATCGAATCCCGTCCGGTGTCCAACCAAATTGCCGAGGATTTGAATGTCAAACACGAATCGCCGCAAATTATATTTATCAAGGATAAGTCCAAATACTGGACCACCTCCCACTGGTCGGTTACAAAGGCGCATATAACCGCGGTTTTGGACTAATTAGGGATTTGAAAATGAACTAGCAGCCCGGTTGATGCTTCGATCACCGGGCTGTTAAACCACTATCAGCTGCTTGAATTCACTTTTAAAGTCGATGGCGAAGAATTCAAGGGACATTTTCATGGCGATGAGATTATCTGGTTTAACCTTACCCCAAGCAAACGATGGATGAAAGTAGAGTAAAGCGAATTGAATCTGCCATATACTCATTAATAAGACATCATGGAGTCTCGGATGATATTCAGAACTTTGAAAAAATAAAACCTTTATTTGAAGATACCCCTCATGAGCGCAAGCAATTTTCTTTGCAGATGCAGGGAAATGAATACAAAGGGTTTGTTCATAAAGGAGAGGTTCACTGGTTCCATCCTCAGCCTCATCAGAAATTTGAGGACGAAGTTTTAGAGGTATTGGAGTCTAAGATTCATGAGAAAGTGGAACGGAAAGAACAGGATATAGAAATTCAACAGGAATAGAGAATGATCGATCCAAAAAAAACGGTCAGGCGCACAGATTGCTGCCTGACCGTTTATTTTCTTTCTAGCTTACGAACACTTGCTGTACCCGCAGTTCGCGCAGGTTTTGCAGCCTTCCACGTTCAGCAGCGAGGCCGACCCGCAGGACGGGCACAAGTCCCGCGAGGACGCCGGCGCGCCGCCATGATGGCCGTTGCCGGCAGACTGGACACCAGCCGTTATGCTCCCCGCAGAGCCCACACCTGCTTGCTCTTCGTGGTGAGCCACGGTCGCAGCTACCGGAGCCGGATCATGATCGTCATACGGGCCATGCTGCACGTGGATTTCCAGTGCTTTGGCAACGGCATCGGCGATCGACTCAACCCGATTCGGACCAAAGCCGATAGCGCCGGAACCGCCAATGCCTTTCAAATGCTTGATCAGCAGCTCTACCTTCTGTCCATGGTCGCCGTAGCGCAGGAACAGGGAGCATACGCGGCCCAGAGCCTCGGCCATCGCGAACACGTCTGAGCCCGCTTTGCCGACATTGAGGAAGATTTCGCTCGGAATGCCGTTCAAATCGTTAATCGTAATGTACGCCATGCCAAATGGCGTATTGATTTTATACGTTGCCCCATGCAGGACCTGCGGACGCTTCTTGTACTGCTTATCGAACACCGTCTTCTCGCTTGGGTCCACCCCGGCGGACAGCGTTTGATCCAGTCCGTTTAACGCATTTTGCTCCGCGCCCGTTGCCGAACCTTCAGCGCCAGCCGAAGCACCGGCAGCATCGCCGCTTTCCGAAGAGTTTGCATTTGCATTTGCTTCCGCTTTATCGTCTTTCTTCTCCGTCTGCAGAACCTGCACATCGCGGCTGCCGTCACGGTAAATCGTTACGCCCTTGCAGCCGAGATCGAAAGCTAGCTCATACAGGCGTTTCGTCTCTTCTACTGTAAAGTCGGCCGGACAGTTCGCTGTCTTCGAAATTGAGCTGTCTACCCAGCGCTGGATGGCCGCTTGCGTGCGAATATGATCCTCGGCGGACAGATCCATCGCCGTTACGAAATAATCTGGCAGCTTCTCGCCCGGATGAGCATCCATCCATTCCTGCGCAATCGGAACGAACTGCTCGTCAAAGCCCAGCCGGCTCTGACGGTAATATTTGAACGCGAAGTAAGGCTCGATCCCTGTGGACGTACCAACCATTGTACCCGTACTGCCCGTAGGAGCCTGGGTAATGATCGTAACGTTGCGAATGCCTTTCTCGCGAACCGCTTCACCGACCTCAGGATATACCTCGGTCATCACTTTCATGAATCCGCTTTGCAGATATTTGTCGGCCTCGAATGCCGGGAATGAGCCCTTCTCCCCTGCGATATCCGCCGAGGCAAGGTAAGCCTCCTTCGCAATGAAGCCATATAATTTATCAAGAAACTCCAGCGATTCCGGACTGCCGTAACGGACGTTAAGCTTGATCATCAGCTCGGCCAGCCCCATCGTGCCGAGGCCTACGCGGCGCTCATTCTTCTGGTTCTTCTCGTTCTCTTCGAAATGATAAGGTGTTTTATTGATGACATTGTCCAGAAACCGCACCGAATAACGCGTTGTCAGCGCCAGATCGTCCCAAGCGACGTCATGCTTGTCCTCATCATAGAATTTGGACAGATTTATCGCCGACAGATTGCACACTCCCCAAGCAGGCAGCCCTTGCTCCCCGCACGGATTCGTACAAATGATCGGATTGAAATACCAGCTGTTCGACATTTGATTGTAGTATTCCATAAATACGACGCCCGGCTCGGCCGATTTCCAGGCCGATTCAATGATCGTATGCCAGATCTCCCGCGCCTTCACCGTACGGAAGTGATTCACTCTCCGTCCGGCAGCTTTCCATTTGTCCAGGTCGCCGTCCCACACCTCATTGTAATCTTCATAAGTCGTATCCGGGAAGACAAGCTCCCAATCCAGATCTTCCTTCACGGCCTTCATGAAGTCATTGCTGACACAAACCGACAGATTCGCGTTCGTCACTTGGCCCATCGTTTGCTTTACCGTAATGAAATCCAGCAAATCCGGATGCCAGTCGTTAATCATTAGCATCAGCGCACCACGCCGGCTGCCGCCCTGCTCGATTAAACCTGTCGTATAGCTGAACAGTCCGCCCCAAGATACAGCACCGCTGGATGAGCCATTTACGCCTTTGACAACAGCCCTTCTCGGACGCAGCGAGCTCAGGTTGATTCCGACGCCGCCCCCGCGCGCCATAATTTCGGTCATTTCGGACAGCGTCTCCATAATGCCGCCTCGGCTGTCCTTCGGCGATGGAATCACGTAACAGTTGAACAGCGTCAACTCATCGCTGGCTCCGGCGCCAGCAGCAATACGTCCGCCCGGCACCAGCTTCCAATCGTCCAGCACATAACGGAATTTCTCCTCCCATTCCTGCTGCAGCTCCGGCGTAACCTCCACCGAGGCCATGGCGGAAGCCAGGCGATCCCACATTTCTTCCGGTGTTTTCTCGATATTCAGCGTCAGCTTCTCAACATCGGACTGCACGAGCTCGCCGGACCGGGTCTTCACCGTAACCGTCCGCCCCTCTCGCGCTACGACCTCGCCTACTTCTTTCGTAGGGAACTTCGGATCATCCTTCGTCAGTACAAGGACCACGTCGCCGACCTTCGCATGGCTCGGATCAGGATTTTTCCATGCGTACCGATCCAAAAAGATTTTTTCACTAAGTCCCTCCAGACGTTGTTTCTGCTCTGTTTTCAAAGAAAACACCCTCCTCAAAATGATGATTCGCGCCCTAATTCTACATCACCGCAGACTAATTGTTGTTTCTTGTCGCAGTGTTTATCACCGCATCTTTCCTCCTGCTGGACGCAAAAAAATGTCGGTAGCTGCGCAGATGCCACACCTGCACAAATACCGCCGATTCCTGTCTGTTCTCTAACCTTTTTCTTATTTATTCATTACCCTCATCCACATCACATAAACGATCTTTATATGTATAAATCACAATATGTAGTGGGCGAGTACCATTATACTATACAACATCTCGATATTACAGCTTGGCTTCCCTGAAAATTAAGGCAGATTAATGGCGTTTATCCCCCATGATCTCCTCTTTCCTTTGAATCCCTTTATATTTCGTTTCTTCCTTTGAAAAAGAACTGAAAACCATTCCATGCCATACCTGCATCCTCCCGCCAGCCGCTATGGCCTTAGCGTTGCCTATTTCCTGACATATCATCCTTATCTCAAGCCAGACCTGACGCCAGAATTTCAGCCAGCCCGTTCTTTCAAAATCAGAATTGCTCCGGAGCCAGATTGTGACATATTCCGACAGAATGCCAAGATACACAACCTCTCTCGCAGTTATGAATTTCTACTTATTCGTCCATACTACATCTACACAAAATTTAGAAGATGACAGAAAAGGGAGGTTTACATCATGAATCCGCACCCTCCAAATTCCCTGCATTCTTCCTTGCAGGCCGGTCCCCCCATCGAATTCAACCGCTCCTGGTACGAGGATTTGAACAGCCGCCTGGACAAGGGCGGGCCTTGGGACGACTGGAAGCTGTTTAACCTCGCCATGGAGGCAGAGAATGCCTCCCTCGTATCGAGCTTTGAAGAGATTCTCTGCCTCTCTCACATCCACGGAGTAAAGCCGCTCCCGCATCAGACAGAGACCGCCCGTAAGGTGCTGTTCGAAATGCGCGGCCGGGCGATCTTGGCCGATGAAGTGGGACTTGGCAAGACGATCGAAGCCGGACTGATTCTCAAAGAGTACATGATTCGCGGACTGGTCCGCAAAGCGCTGATCCTCGTTCCGGCCTCTTTGGTGCTGCAATGGGTGCGCGAGCTTAACCAGAAATTCGCCATCCCCGCCATAGCCCAGAAAAAACAGCATTCCTGGGATAACGATATCGTCGTCGCCTCCATGGATACGGCCAAGCGCGATCCGCATAAGGAAATTCTGCTGAACAACGAATACGATATGGTCATCGTCGACGAAGCGCACAAGCTGAAAAATAAAAAAACGACCAACTACCAATTCATGATCCAACTGCGCAAAAAATACTGTCTTCTGCTCACCGCCACGCCGGTTCAGAATGACCTCAGCGAGCTGTTCAATCTGATCAATCTGCTCAAGCCGGGCCAGCTCGGCGGGCAAGGCGATTTTGCCGCCAACTTCGTCGTCGATAAGCGGATCCCCAAAAATGAGGAGAAGCTCAAGGAAGAGCTCTCCAAGGTCATGATCCGCAACCGCCGCAGCGATGGCGACCTAGAGTTCACAAAGCGGATCGTCCGCAACATTCACGTCGAGCTCTCGCCCGAGGAGAAGCAATTATACGATGGCGTTACTTCCTTTGTCAAAGACCAATATCATGCAGCGGGTGGAGACCTGAGCAGCATGCTCTCGCTCGTCACGTTGCAGAGGGAGGTGTGCAGCAGCCGGGACGCCGTGTTCGTTACGCTTGTCAATTTATCGAAGAAGCTTGCCCCCGATTCCCCGCTTCGCGACCGCATCTGGGATTTGGTCGGCATCATCAAGACGATCCAGGCGAATAGCAAGGCTGAGAAGGCGATGGAGCTCATCCGGGAAATGAATGACAAAGTCATCCTGTTTACCGAATACCGGGCGACCCAGGAATATCTGCTGAAATATTTCCGCGAGCGCAACATGACGGCCGTGCCCTACCGGGGCGGCATGAACCGCGGCAAGAAGGACTGGATGATGGACCTGTTCCGCGGCCGGGCCCAGGTCATGATCGCTACCGAAGCCGGCGGCGAGGGAATCAATCTGCAGTTCTGCCACCAGATGATTAATTTTGATTTGCCTTGGAATCCGATGCGGGTCGAGCAGCGGATCGGCAGGGTGCATCGTCTGGGCCAGAAAAACGATGTAAAAATATACAATCTATCGACCAAAGGCACAATTGAAGAGCATATTCTTAACCTGCTGCACGAGAAAATCAATATGTTCGAAATGGTCATCGGCAGTCTTGATGTCATTTTGGAGCGTTTCGAGAAGGAGCATTCCTTGGAGAAGAGCATCTACAAAATTCTGCTGGAATCGCAAAACGACGAGGAAATTGCCAGCCGTGTTGCTTCCCTTGGCAATTCCTTGCATCAAATCAAGGATGAGCTGGGCAAGAACCCTGTGGACGATTCTTCAGGCGCCAATCTTACAGAACTTACGGGAGGCTGATGAACAATGACCATGACCATGGAGCAAATCCAGCAGTATGTGCTGGCTTATCTCGACATTACCGAGTGCCAGATCATGGAGAAATCGCCGCATCACGTAACCGTCAAACTGTCTCTTCAAGCGGACAAGGACTTGACCAACCGTCCTTACTACTGGAGCTTCATCGAACGTACGGGAGCCGAACCGCAGACGATGTCCTTCAAATTCGTCTTTGATGCAGAGCGCCATGATGCCGAACTAGCCGCAGCGGAGCAGGATGTGCCCAAGCCGCAGGAGGATCAAATCCTCGGACGCCATTACGGGGCCATCCGCCCTCTGCCCGTGCTTGGCCCGGCACGGATTCAGCGCGAGGATCTGGCCTTCGGCAGCCCGCGCCTGAAGCAAATATTCGACGCCGCGCTTCGGCGGGGCCGCTGCGTCTACCTGTTCGAGAGCGCCTCACCAAAGCAGCGGATGACCCTGCTGCCTGCGGCTTACGAACCATGGCTTGGTGTCAATTTCAAAATTGAGTTTTGCTGTGATATGAAAAGAGAAGAGATCCGCACGCTGGGCATTTCCCTGCTGACCGGGCACATCGACACCTCCTTCAGCTCCAGGCTGCAGTCCCTCTCCCTCGTCCCCCGGGTACCAGAGAACGTCCATATCGAGCCAACTAGGCTATCCTTAGCGGAGGGCCGCGATATGCTCGAGCAAATCATCCGGACAGCAATCGAGGCTTATGACCAGACCTGGGCCGAAGAAGCCAACGAGCGGCTTCAGGAGGAGCTGCTGCTCATCGACAGCTACTATACGGACCTGCTTCGCGATCCGGACAAGGAGAAGAAGAAGCTAGTTCAGGAGCAATACGAATCGCGCCGTGGTGAAATCCGCTGGCAGTACGAGCCGAGGATTGTCGTATCCGCAATAAACTGCGGCATCTTCCATTTGCGTCTGCGGCGATGACGAATAATTGACCCTTCTCGCTAAAAGACCGCAAAAATAGAAGCCGTCTCGGCCAAGCCCCCGCGACAGGTTGAGACAGCCTTCTTGGCGGCGCTCTTTTAAGATAGAGGCAAGTCAAACGTGATAAATTATATGAAAGCTGGTGATCGCTTGTCCATGTTCCGCTTTTCTTATAAAATAAGCCTGGTTTTGCTGCTGGGCCTGACTATCCTTGCTGCTCCCTTGCCAAGCCTGCAACATGTACAAGCCCACGCTCAGGAGGGCTTGCTCATTCCGCCGGACTCGTTTGTCATTGCTCAGGCAGCACCGGCTCCAGAGGAGGCCGTCCGGTTCGCCGAGCAATTGATCGGCAAGCTCTCCGCGAGCAAGCCGTTCACGGCTTGGAAGGAAGCCCGCCCGGAATTTCAGCCTCTGGGGCCTGGCATGCACGCGTGGCTTGTGACGCTAATCCAGGATGGCAAGCCCCTAGGCTATCTCATCCTCGGCGCCAAGCCGTCGGGCGGCTACGCCCTGATCGAATACGGCGCCGGGCCGGAGCCGCTGTTCGACACGGTAGCACTGCAGCGGTCGCTGACAGCAGAGAGCGGCGTGTCCGCTCACTCCGCCTCGCTCCCGTCGCATTCAGCAGCGCTCCAGGTCGAACAGCTCTACGCCGGGCCAACGCTCGCCGAATGGCGCATCATCGACAGGGCGGGCCAGGCCGCGGGCCTGCAAGTACAAGCAGCGACCCGTGGCGATTCGCTGCCCCTGCAGTACCGGGATGCCCGCAACGCTGATCCGCTGCCGGATAATGAATCCGTATGGCGGAGGCTGCTGGCCTCGCTGCCCCAACTGTCCTCGGCCATCGTTGCCAGCGGATCTTCGGCAGCCATTCCTGACCCGCCGACAATAACGGCTGACAGCTTTGACCCGAACGACAATCTGCTATGGCTGGCAAGCGACCAGCTTAAGCTCACAGCTTCCTCCTTAACCCAGGAGCTCCGCCAGCACAAAGCTCTCATCTTCGCAGCCCGCAGCGAAGACCGCAATTATACTCTGCCATTGCCCGTTTATGGCTATCAGACCTGGGAACAAGGAGACGATACCGCCGCTATTGAACATGTATATGTCATGACCGGCTCGGCCGCCTCCCCCCGCTTTATTGCTTTCGATGAACTAGCGAGAACAGGGCAATTTTACAACAGCACTGGCCAGTAAAAGCTGCAGAACCGCTAAACAGTAGCTCAGTACAATAAAGCCTGGAACTTAGCTTCATTCGCTTAAGCTCCAGGCTTTTCAATTTTTATTACGGGTTCGCACGCCTTTCCCTTTTCTGCCGATATGCGCCGTCTGTCCCCACCACATGCCAAGACTGAATGGAATCATCCCGAACCACCTGCGGCTCCAAGGCTCCTTCCCCTTGGCCTGACTGCGCCGGACATCCTTCGGTGTCTCCATATAATTTACGACTCGTTCGGTAATGTATTTGACCAGTTCGTCGCCCTTAGCCATGTTGCAGCTCTCCTTTGTTATGGGAATCGTCGGCATATTTCTGTTTACGATTAGTCTGCACCGTTTATCTTCACCATAAACCTTCTCCACCACGGAATGTATGTTTTTTCATATTATGGCTCATTCTAAATTACAAACATCCCGGTGGAGGTGAATCCATGAGACGCAAATGCCTTTCCCTGCTTGCAATAATTTTTGCTTTCAGCAGTTTGTACGGCACAAGCGTAATCGCTGGGGATCATACCTTCCGGTACGCTTTTCCCCAGCCCGTCATTCTCATCGATGCAGGACATGGCGGAATCGACGGCGGCACTTCATATGGCGACATCCTGGAGAAGGACATCAATTTAGAAATTGGCCGCCGCCTTTATGTCATACTTCGCAGCCATGGATATCGAGCGATTCTAAATAGGACTGGCGATTATGCGCTAAGCGACGATAACCGCTGGCTGCGAAATCGTTCGCGTCACATCCGTGATTTGGCCCAGCGCAAGCAGTTAAGCGAAGAGCTTCCGTCGGAAATCGTCGTCAGCCTTCACGTAAACTGGGGCAGAAACAGAGCAAAACGCGGGCCAATTGTACTTCACCAGAACGAAGGCCGCAGTGCCATACTAGCATTCTCAATCCAGAACTCCCTGGACAGCCTGTATGCCGCTTCATCCTTACCTCAAGTCGGCAAGCCTTTTTATCTGCTGAATCATGTGGATTGCCCCGCCGTCATCGTGGAAACTGGCTTTCTCAGCAACGCCGAAGACCGCGCCATGCTTATCAGCACACGCGGTCAACAGAAAATTGCCGAGGCCATTTATGGCGGAATCGTCCAATATTTTACGGCAATATGATCCCGCCTCCCGGCCATTGTCCGGGAGTTTTTACATCGCGGGCCATTTCCGAAATACCTACGAATTCAATGCCCTGCCCTTGAAGCTTGGGAATATATTTTTTTATCACCGCGGCCGTCTTCTTCCCTTTGGTTCCTACATGGCCGATCGTTACGCATTTTCCTTCGGCATGCACCTGCTCTGCGACTTTGTCCATCTGCCGGGAAATATGAGCCTCTGTATGCACATCATCAAGAAAAATATCGTTCTTGATTTGCGGCATGCCTTTCTGCTTGCATAATTTAAAAATGATGGATCGATAATTCGTACGGCTATCGACGAAAAATAACCCCCGCTCGCGGCATACATCCAGGATGATGGACATTACGCGCTCATCCCCGGTTACTTTAGATCCCATATGATTGTTGATTCCGATCGCATAAGGAACGTTGTCGATGGCGGCTTCCACGTTCTTCCGTACTGCCTCGTCGCTCATTTCAGTGAGAATCGCTCCGGGGCCCAGCCATCTCGTTGGTCCCTGCTTCGGCTCCAATGGAAGGTGAATCAGCACATCATGCCCGACTTCGTGAGCCTTTCGCGCATCCGCTTCCGTCGTTGGCAGAAAAGGCATAACTGCTACGGTTACCTTGACTGGCAGGGCCATTATTTCCTCGGTACCCTGCATTCCGTTGCCCAGATCATCGATAATGACCGCCAGCTTTTTACCTTTTGCCGATTGTCTGCCCTCATCCTTTATAAGCTGAGCCGCAGGTTTGGAAATTGATGCGATCTGCCCTGCCGCTGCAAGCCCAGGCAACATATTGAGGGAACTTAAGCTTAGCAATAAACAACAACATATTTTCCCGAAAACCCGCCAATTTGCCGTATTTCGATCCATGTTCACCCTCCTTAGCATTTTCACTTGCCGTGATCGCTCCGTTTCCTTAACGTCTTTCCTATTATGACTGTCCATGTCCCGATTATTCGCCGCATGCATATTGTTTCTCTGCTGGCAAATCGTTGCATCCATGATGAAGCTAATATTCAGAGGCTAGCAGGTCGAAGGCAATCGGCCAAAGCAGAGAACGCTGCGAATGGACTTTGCAAATCCCAAATATACAAAAAAGCTCCTGATTCTCCACAGAAGAAAATCAAGAGCTTGTTTCATTGTTAGGTTGGTGCGGTCGAGAGGACTCGAACCTCCACGGGGGTAAGCCCACACGGACCTGAACCGTGCGCGTCTGCCAATTCCGCCACGACCGCTTAAGATAGTCACCGCGGGAGCCAATCTCCCGAGCAACAAAATAAATGTTACCATGTTACTGAACTCGAGTCAATTATTATTTTCGCATCCCCTAATTTCTGCAACAAAGAAGCAGGGGCACATACGCCCCTGCTTTATCTAGGCACTAATACTAGCACTATTGGCTTCTTTTCGTTTTTTGGCATATTCGGCCGTAGCCGTAAATAGTACGTCAGAGGATGAGTTCAACGCCGTCTCAAAGGAATCCTGCAAAACGCCGATGATGAAGCCTACACCCACGACCTGCATAGCGATGTCATTGGATATGCCGAACAGGCTGCAGGCCAAAGGAATGAGCAGCAGCGACCCGCCGGCAACGCCCGAAGCCCCCGCAGCGGATACGGCGGACAGGACGCTGAGAATCAGCGCTGTGCTGAAGTCCACAGGAATGCCAAGCGTCTGGACGGCCGCTAGCGTTAAGACGGAAATTGTAACTGCCGCCCCCGCCATATTAATCGTAGCCCCTAATGGGATGGACACCGAATATGTGTCCGGATCCAGCTTTAATTTTTCGCATAAGCGCATATTAATAGGAATGTTTGCCGCAGAACTCCGGGTGAAGAATGCCGTTATCCCGCTTTCCTTCAGACAGCTTAACACGAGAGGATAGGGATTTTCACGCGTGTTCACATATACGATCAATGGATTAACGACAAGCGCTACAAAGAGCATACATCCAATAAGCACGAGCAGTAATTTCCCGTAACTAAGCAAGGACGAAAGCCCGCTGGTTGTAATGGATTCAAACACAAGGCCCATGATCCCAAGCGGCGCAAATTGTATAACCCATCTGACGATTTGCGTTACGGCATCCGATAAATGCGTGAGCATGCTTTTCGTGTGATCATTGGCCCCTTTTAAAGCAGCCCCAAGCAGGATCGCCCAAGCTAGAATACCGATATAGTTAGCGCTCATCAGAGCATTGACCGGGTTGTCTACAATCTGAAAGAGCAAATTGTTCAGTACTTCAACAATACCTCCGGGGGGAGTCAGCTCTAACGCATCCGTTACTAGAGACAGCTTTACCGGAAAAATAAAACTAGCCCCGACAGCGGTAACCCCTGCCAAAAAAGTACTTAAACCATATAGAGCGATAATCTTCTTCATGTTCGTCTGGCGCCCTTTTTGATGATTGGCTATCGCAGACATCACCAGCAGCAGCACCAATATGGGTGCAACCGCCTTAAGCGCGGAAATAAACAAGGTACCAAACATAGCGATTCCTGCAGCCTTTGGAACGGATAAGGCCAAAATAACCCCGAGTATAATCCCCGCAAAGATTCGTTTTACGAGACTTAGTTTATTCCACCTGAGCATAAGTGTCTTCATTGTTATTCCTCCGGGTATGCATGATGAGTATATAATTTGCACCGCCTTGACGCTTTAACGAGGCATAGCGCTAGTTTACCACGCCTCTGACCGTCTGTGAATACTTGGAAATAATTGTGCGAATTTCTTCATATATACCCAAGCGGGTTATTGGCCAATGGCCCCTTCTACCTTGTAATTCTCCAGAGCAATATCGGTATCCAGTCCGAGAACCAGCTTGGCCAATTGGTATCCGATATAAGGCCCCATCGTTAAGCCCGATGCGCCCAAGCCGTTGGCCACGAAGATGCCCCGCCAGCCGGGCAAAGCGCCAATCACTGGCAGAAATCCCGGAGTGAACGGACGAAAACCGACTCTTGCCTCCATATAGGTGCTGTCAGCCAACCCCGGCGCATACGCCAGCGCTTTACTGAACACCTCTTGCAGACCACCTGCCGTAATACGGGTGTCGAAGCCTTGCGGGTCGTTTTCATGGGTTGCACCAATTACAATCCGGTTATTGTCAAAGGCCAGGATATACTGATCTCCGGGCGGCATGACAACCGGCCAGCTGCCCGTATCCATATCCGGATATGCCAAGTGAACGATCTGCGCTTTTTGGAAGGTCGCTTTGAATTCTACCCCTAACGGTTCGAGCAGCGGATTAATCCACGCGCCGGCACATACGACGACGGCGTCGGCATGGATCAGCTCATCCCGGCCATCCCGGATTCGTACTCCTGTAACCAAGCCGCCGGCAAAGCAAAGCTCCGCTTCCCCGTTCAGCAGTACGGCGCCCTTTCTGATCGCAGCGCGGAGCAGCGCATCCCGGAGCGCGCGTCCATCGACGCGGGCGGCCCCGCCGATATGCAGCGCGGCGTAGTCATCGGCGAGCGGCGGAAATAAACGCTTCACCTCATTAGGGGTGAGCAGCGTAATGTCGCCCATCTCGGGGGCATCATGCTTGCGCAGCTCGGCACGTTTTTGCAATTCAACCAGCTTGTCCTGTTCCTTATGGATGCGAAGCGCCCCGACACGCGCATAGCCGGTTTCGGTCTCTCCGTCTCTCTCCAGCTCCTCGATCAGGGCCGGATAGAAACGTGCCCCTTCCCTGGCCAATTTATACCAGGCCTGGTTGCGCCGCTGGGAAATCCACGGGCAAATGATGCCGGCTGCGGCGTCCGTTGCCTGTCCCAGGTCTTTCCGGTCGACAATGGTCACCTCCGCTCCGCTTTTAGCCAATTGGTACGCCGTAGAAGCGCCTAAAATCCCCCCGCCGATCACGATAAACTTTTGCATGCAACAACTTCCTTTTGTTTGAGGTAAATGTGTAAATTTTGTAATTCTAGTATCTATTCTAGCTCAATTGAGGCAAATCACGAAAAAAGCTGGATTTCATGTATCTAAAACTTGGTTTTCAGCTTTGTTAGCCTAGAAGCCTCAGTTTAATGACATGAAATCCAGCTAATTGTATATTCAAACGTCGAACGTGGTTTTAAATACAACCAACCCATTTAGGGGACAGCCCCTACGCTTCACCGAAGCTCAATGGGCCCATTTTTCCAAAAGGACGGGCAAATTAATTACTTCGGCTGAATATAGCCTTCGGCTTTAAGCAGCTCTGCGATCAGTACAGCGCCCCCGGCCGCTCCGCGCAACGTATTGTGTGATAAGCCTACAAATTTATAATCGTAGAGCGAATCCTCGCGCAATCTGCCCGTTGAAACGCCCATGCCCTGCTCGATGTCGCGGTCGAGTCCGGTTTGCGGTCTGTTTTCTTCTTCAAAATAAGTGATGAACTGCTTCGGTGCGCTTGGCAGGTCAAGCTCCTGCGCTCTCCCTTTGTATTGCTGCCAGCGCGCAATGATTTCCTCTTTGGAAGGCTTGTTTTTGAACGATACAAACACCGTTGCCAAATGTCCGTCCGTTACGGGCACGCGGATACATTGCGTCGTGATCAGGGGAGCGCTAGCTTTAACGATTTGACCATCGTCAACCCGGCCCCAGATGCGCAGCGGCTCCTGCTCGCTCTTTTCCTCTTCCCCACCGATATAAGGAATGACGTTGTCCAGCATTTCCGGCCAATCGGCAAAATTTTTGCCGGCTCCAGAAATCGCCTGATACGTCGACGCGACCACAGTTGTCGGTTCAAAATCCAGCAGGGCATGCAGAGCAGGCACATAACTCTGGATGGAACAATTCGGCTTAACGGCGATAAACCCGGTTTCCGTTCCAAGCCGTTTGCGCTGTGCAGCAATGACTTCAAGATGCTGCGGATTCACTTCAGGAATGACCATCGGCACGTCAGGTGTCCAGCGGTGAGCCGAGTTATTGGAAATGACAGGGGTTCCCGTCTTCGCATAAGCCTCTTCCAGAGCTTGAATCTCTTCCTTCTTCATATCCACCGCGCAAAATACAAAATCGACCCCAGAAGTAACCTCTTCTACTTTCGCTGCGTCCTGAACAACGATGTTTTTTACGCTGTCAGGTATTGGCGTGGACAGCTTCCATCTGCTTTGCACGGATTCTTCATAGGTTTTCCCTGCGGAATTTGCGCTAGCCGCAATCGCCGTCACCGTAAACCAAGGATGCCCATCCAGCAGCTGAACAAACCGCTGACCAACCATCCCCGTACCGCCAACAATGCCTACTTTTAATTTTTCTCCCATCTGATATCCATTCCTTTCCATATGCGTTTGATCTGTACCCGGAACGATCCTATCCTATTTCTCCCGAGAATTTAAAAAAATCCCACCCCCAAGACGATTCGATCCGTCTTGGGGGCGAGATTTGTATGCCCGCGGTACCACCCCAAATTCGTTAATATGTCGCCATATTAACCTCTTCAAGTACAACATGCCCATTTGCACGCTTATACTCTAGCTCTGTAACAGGAGCTCCTGGCACACCATCCTGACAATCATCGTTCCGATGTGCTGCTCAGAGTCTTTTTTCAATAAAGAAATGCTTTGCTCCTTTCCAGCAATCGGAGCTCTCTGTAAAAGATTTCATTTATCTACTCGTCTCATCATCGCATTTAAATATTGCGATTATATTACCAAATAACTGCCCTTACGTAAACCCATTTATGAAAAATAGGCTGTGAAGTGCTACAAATGTGAAGGCCGTCTTTTAAGATATTTAATATTAAATTACCATATTAGCAGGAAAATGTAAATTTATCACTAATAAAGTAATCAGGCATATATTATTGATTTTGCCAATGGAAAAGGAGGTCGTCAGAACACGAATACAGCCGAATACCGACAAACCATATTATTTTGAGAGGAGACGAAGATCATGTTTTCACGTGTAAAAAAGTCAATTCATGTATTCTTGGCATTCGTAATTACGCTGCCGCTGATGTTAACCCTGCCAGCGATTACTGAAGTTTCGGCAGCAAGTGACGCAGTCATTAATTTATCAGCAGAAAAACAAACGATTCGCGGTTTTGGAGGCATGAACCACCCGGCATGGATTGGAGATTTGACAGCGGCGCAAAGAGAAACCGCTTTTGGTAATGGACCGAATCAATTAGGTTTTTCGATAGTAAGAATCTATGTAGACGACAATCGAAATAATTGGAACAGAGAAGTAGCGACTGCAAAAAGAGCGATTGAACATGGCGCATTAGTCATTGCTTCGCCATGGAATCCTCCAAGTGACATGGTTGAGACCTTCAACCGCAATGGGAATACAAATGCAAAACGACTGAAATACGATAAGTACGCGGCATACGCGCAGCACCTTAACGATTTCGTTTCATACATGAAGAATAACGGCGTCGATCTCTATGCTATTTCTGTTCAAAATGAGCCGGATTACGCGCATGATTGGACATGGTGGACGCCACAAGAAATGCTTCGCTTTATGAAAGAAAATGCCGGATCCATTAATGCCCGAATTATCGCACCCGAGTCTTTTTCTTATCTTAAGAACATGTCAGACCCGATTTTGAACGATCCACAGGCTCTTGCTAATATGGATATTCTTGGCGCCCACACTTATGGCACTCCGTTCAGCAATTTCCCTTATCCTCTTTTCAAGCAAAAAGGAGCGGGAAAAGAGCTTTGGATGACGGAAGTCTATTACCCGAATAGTGACAATAATTCGGCGGATCGCTGGCCCGAGGCATTGGACGTGGCATATCATATCCACCACAATATGGTTGACGCAGAATTCCAGGCCTATATCTGGTGGTACATTCGCAGGCAATACGGCCCTATGAAAGAGGATGGTAATATCAGCAAGCGCGGATATGCGATGGCTCATTACTCGAAATTCATTCGCCCCGGTTATGTAAGGGTTGATGCAACCAAGAACCCTGATACCCATGTTTTCACTTCTGCCTACAAAGGCGACAACAAGCTTGTTATTGTTGCGGTTAACAGAGGCACTACAGCGGTAAACCAAAACTTTGTCTTGCAAAATGGGACGGCTTCGAGCGTATCAAGATGGATTACGAGCAGCAGCAGCAATCTGACAGCCGGAACACCACTGGATGCCTCAAGCGGCTCCTTTTTCGCCCATCTTCCTGCCCAGAGCATTACAACCTTTGTAGCTGAACTCGGCAGCGGCAGCGGTAACGGCGGCACCACCTATGAAGCGGAAACAAACGCAACATTATCCAACGCGGTCGTAGAGACTCTTTATTCAGGTTATAACGGTGCAGGGTATGTCAACTTTAATGCATCTACCGATGCGAGCATTCAGTGGAATAGTATCTACTGTGCTGTTGCAGGAACTAAAAACGTGAAGTTCAGATACGCACTCGAAAGCGGATCAAGAAATCTAGATGTCTACGTTAACGGAACAAAAGTAGTGAGTAATACTGCCTTTGCAGCGACTGGAAATTGGGCAACCTGGGGCGAGAAAACGATCCATGTCCCTATGAATGCCGGAACCAATACTTTAAAAGTAGTCACTACCGGTACGGAAGGCCCGAACATCGATAGCATACATGTCTCGGCGCAGTAGGCTCATTTTTGAAGAAACAGAGAAGTTTGCCTGCTATTAAAGCAATCATGTATTTGGGACTGCTATTGGACCTATTCTCCAAGAAATGGCTCCAATAGCAGTCATTTAACTGGGCCGATTCATTTGTTTTGTATAGATGGTGGGGTACGATCCTATCGCTCTATTCCTGCAGAATACTTTCCGCAATCGTGACGAGATCTTCTTTCGCCAGAGGGCTTTTCTTATAGGTAGCAATCTCGTACTCCAGCTGGTTTTCCGCATCCTCCCAGATGAGCTTGGTCGAGTAGACAGCATTTGAACCCGTAGAATAGATCGCCTCGATTCCGTCTATATGCAGCTTTTCAAATTTCTCGCCCTTCCCTGGTACGCGCGTACTTTCTGTAATTAGCGGCTGAATTCTTTTGGCGCTGATTCGAATGATATCCTTCCCTTTCGCGAAGACAATGGCCGCTTCCCCGGCTTCGCTCCAATTTACCTTTTTAGCGTAATATTTTTTCCCTTTTGCTTCCGCTTTGAGTTCATCTAACAAAATTTGATACCCTTCACTAAGAAAGTGAAAGTATGGAGGTATGATTTCCCCCGATTGAAAAACATATCCTTCCGGAAGCCATTCCGGCTGCTGTAAATCCGGCGCTTTGTGTTTGATTGACAGCTGTGTATATTCTTCGTGATCTAAACTCGTTATGGAGCGGTACGTATAATTTAATATATTGTTAACACCGTCATACATGACCCTTAAACCGCCTTGCTCATCCACTTTGTTGAATATTGCTTCCGCCTCTTTTTTCTGCAGCTCAAGATTGTTTTTGCTCGAAGCTGCCTTTGTCGCAGGTTTCTTCACCGGTTTGGCAGCAGCTTCCGCATGGATTCCACTTGCTGAGCTTAGCGCTAGCAGGATGCTTACAGTGGCGATCATCGTTTTTGTCGTAAGGTTCATGAGTAAATCTCCTTTCGGCCAGACAGGCACATGGTTTGTTTACTTGTATAACGCCCGAACCTTCTGGAAAGGGACACTCCGGAACAAAGTCATTTCAACGCGCTCTCTACAATGCGGACAAATTCAGATTTGGACAGAGTGCTTCTTTGGTTATCGTAAATGGAATAAAAGACCTCAGCCTCCTCATCCAGCCATTCCAATTTGTGCTTATAGTGGGCTTCCGCTACCTCCTCCGTCTTCGCTTCCATATAAACCATCTCTTGTCCGCCTGCTGTCAGCTTCTCCACGAACACGCCTTCGGGATGCATCGTTGTTACCGAAGATGGGCTCTTCTTCCGCACATAAGCATTGATATTGATTGTATCCTCCCCATTGGCGTATCTCGCATTTGCACTGCCGGCTGTATTCCAGGACAGCGGTTTGATGAACAATTTGGAGTCACTGGTGGAGGTCTCAGCCATACGGATAAATTCCGGCTCCAGCCTTTTCAGATTTTCTAGACTGGCCTCCCCTTCCATCACACTGGGAAATACATTCCCCGCTTCGAAGGAGAACCCTTGCGGCAAGTATTTGGGTTTCAAGAAAAGCGGTCCCTTTGTCATTTCAAGCTGCTTCTCAAATGCCTCATAACTGCTGTGCTCCAACGGCTTATATACGGTTTGAACCTTATTTCCGCTGTCGTAAGCATTCAGCGTATCGTCATGGACATAGTAGGCCACGAGTTCACCTGGCTTAAGCATCCCTAAGACATGCTCTCTATAGGCAGACCTCATTTCATGATAAGTCTTGGCATGGGGAGTAAACGCATCTTCCCTGATTTCCTTGGTTTCAACAATCACTTCGCCTTTGGGGTTCAATATTTGCACATACCGGGAAGCCGCGAGGCCTGTTAAAGAGGTCAGCACAATAATGAGGCTGGCGAGCATGACTACGGCTCCCGTCTTACGCCGAACTGTTTTTTGGCCGCTGCTCCGTTCATGGATTTCCCGAACCCGGTTCATAACGCTCAGGCGTACATCGATGGTATCCTGAGCCTCTGCGGTCAGAAGCTCCTTTAGCGTTTCATCTTGAAGAATAGTGCCGCTCTTTCGCATCATACCCCGCTCCCCCTTTCTGCTCCATCAGCCTCTGCAGCTTCACCTTCAACCGGCCGTATTTTTTCTTGACCGCTTCCGTGCTTTTTCCTGAAATTTCTCCAATCTCGGCAAATGACTTCTCTTCAAGCGCCCGTAATATTAGCAAACTGCGCTCCTCCGCGCTTAAGGATGTTATGGCGGACGCAAGCGGCTCTCCGAATAATCGGCTGGTTATCGTTTGTTCCGCGCTTTCGGCAACCGTATTCTGCCGGAACCAGCTCTGAAATTTATGCTGGACACTGCGCTTGCGAAGCAGATTTAGACAATGGTTATGGGCGATCTTATACAGCCAGGATGAAAAGCTGCCGCTGGGCTCATACATTCCAATTTTTTCGAACCCTTTGACCAGAATGTCCTGCACCGCATCCTCCGCTTCTTGCCGATTCCCCAGCATACGGCTGCAATAGCGAAAAATCGGTGCCTGGAATGCTTCAACGATATGTACATATTGATTAATTTCGCCCGCTTTGACTTCCATGACGCATTTTTCCACAAACTCCATTAACCGGCCCTCCTCTCTATCTACTGTATAACACTTAAGCAACAGGAAAAGGGACATGAATAGCGGCACCCATAATAATAAAAAATCACCCTGATACTTGATCTGCCCCAAGGTCAGAGTGATACAATTTTTTTCATCGAAATTACCGAAGGTGCGAAACTAGGGGCTGTATCCATTTGGCAAGAATAAACTTACAAAAAAATCAATAACCAAAAAAGTAAAGTTAACTTTACTTTTTTGGTTAGTTGTGGTTATAATAAATGTATATAAAACTTTACTTTATTTGAAGGGAGGGCACTATTTGATTACAAACAAAGTACAAGAATATCGTAAAGAATTCGGGTTAATTCAAGAGGAACTAGCAAGAGCCCTCAATGTAACTCGCCAGACCATTGTTGCCATAGAAAATAACAAATTTAATCCCAGCTTGGAACTAGCATTTAAAATATCTAAGTTTTTTAATCAGCCTATTGAAGAAATTTTCACTTATACGAAGGAGGAATGAGAATGCAAACTGAATATCTTTTTATGGCAATTGCTTTTATTGTTGCGGCACTTGTGCCATATTTTTTTAAACGGAGACTGCGCAAAAAAACAGGCCTCCCAGAAACGGATGAACGGGTTCTCCATCAGTTTCAAAAATTCACACTGTTCATTGTATGTATTATCAGCATAATTGGCGTATTAGCTTTGGGTATTTACACATTACTTGGCCACGATACCCTACAACATCTGGTTGTTTCTGTTACTGCTTATACTCTCACTAAGCGTAGGTGCGTTTTTATCAAAACGTTAAGAAGAGAGGGATCCCCTCTCTTCCAGCAATTTAACAGAACAAGTCCATTGCAGAACTACAACCCCAAGTAGCAATGGCTGCATAAATTATAGCGCAACCAAGACCAGGAAGCCCGCCAGCCAGTGCAGCTAGTGCGCAAAGCTCAGCCATGCCATAACCGCTCATCAAACCACACATTGTTCCAACGTATTCTCGGCATGAAGCCAAGCTGGTTATCGTCGATGTCGATTTTTGATCTTGTACTCCTGCTAATTGAGTAAATTCCACAGTATTAATATCCACTTCCTTATTTGTCATTAGATCAATTAATCTACCATCGGTAGTAATTTTAAACTGTTGTACTTTTTGGGAACTGGAAATAGTAAAAATCTGATTGCCATTTACATCAGTTGTGAATGAAAAATCAGCATGTGCAAATATCACTCCCGCAGTTAAGTCAACCCCATAATTTCCGCACTGCATTTGCTTTACTGGAGCAATAATTTTTTGTTTAGTTTTGACCGTATAGTCAATAATAAATCGGAAGGTTAAGTCATAAAGTTTCTCATTAATATTACTGTTGGAGGTAATAGTATGAATGATATGCAGTCCGTTCAATCGTTATTTGAGCCATTTCCCTTTGGGGGTACGACACTATCGAATCGCATCGTGATGGCACCGATGACAAGACAATTTTCTCCCGGTGGGATTCCGGGCTCGGATGTGGCTGCTTATTATCGCCGCAGGGCTGAAAACGCTGTAGGGCTTATCATTACCGAAGGGACAGTGATTAATCATCCAGACTCATCCAATCAAAGCAACGTGCCGCATTTTTTTGGCGCAGATGCCTTGGACGGTTGGGCAAACGTAGTGACTGAGGTACATAACGCAGGCGGAAAGATTATACCTCAGATCTGGCATATGGGGGCCCGAGGCCACGTCAATGATTACTCCGAATCAGATATTGAGGCGATGATCCAAGCCTTCTCTCAGGCAGCATTTGAAGCGAAGCGTTTGGGATTTGACGGTATCGAACTTCACGGCGCGCACGGATATTTAATAGACCAATTTTTCTGGGAGGAAACGAATCAGCGTACGGATCAGTACGGAGGGGACTTTGTAGAACGTACCCGGTTTGGGGCAGAGGTCATCTCAGCTTGCCGTCTTGCTGTGGGCCCCGATTTTCCGATCGTGCTGCGGTTCTCGCAGTGGAAAGGAACGGATTACACTGCCAAATTAGTGAAGACGCCAAATGAGCTGGAAAGGTTCTTAGCCCCCTTGGTTGACGCAGGCGTTGACATATTCCACTGCTCCACTCGCCGATTCTGGGAACCTGAATTCGAAAATTCTAATCTGAACCTTGCTGGCTGGACAAAAAAACTGACGGGGAAACCGACAATTACCGTAGGCTCGATTGGTCTGGATCGTGATGTGACGAGCTTCTTTACTGAAGGAAAGGGAGCCAGTCTTAGTCGAGTCGACGAATTAATCGAAAGACTTGAACGCGAAGAATTCGATCTGGTAGCCGTAGGGAGGGGATTATTAGCTGACCCTGCTTGGGCCAGTAAGCTCCGCGAAGGCAGAATTGACGACTGGGTTCCTTTTGATCCCGAACAAGTAAAGAAATTGTATTGAGATTGTTATTGAATGTATCTTCTCACATATAATCGCCAGAATGCCCCCTGATCACAAGTTCATCAGGGGGCATCTTCTTTATTATTAGTTGTTCCTTAATCCAGTTTACCCACACTCACAGCGACCTGCTCGATTTGGCTGCTGCTCAGGGAACCGTCTGGGGAGCTAATCGTCACCGTCCGGTCATCCAGTTGAAAACCCAGCATCGGCGTACCGGAAGGTGAATACCACTTCGCGATGACGCCATTGGATAACTTGACCTCCTTGGATGCATAGTCGGTGGAATAATCCCGTGGCGACACAACAACAGTCATATGCTCAAAGATCAAATGGACTCCATCATCGGTAGCTGCCGCTTTAACGTAGCTGTCGTTTGCGGTCATTTGCTTAGGAGCATAGGCTGTCTCGAAGGATTCGAAAGTGGCGTAAGCCTTTTTGATCACCTTAATCTGTGCTTCACTATAATTGATAGTTATCAATTCACTTGCTGGCTGATTATCCCCGCCTTGTTTCGTTTCCAACCGAATTTGCTGGCTGGCGGCATCGAACTCTACATTGATTCCAGCTATGTTGGAAATGGCCCGCACCGGCAAATACGTCGTATTTTGATAGGTGATGGGCAACAGCTTTTTGCCATTACTGTCTGTTAAAGATTGTACGGCTCCGTTTACTTTAAAGCTAATTCCGTGATTCAGATAAGCGCTGATCTTCTCCAGCTTGCTTCCGGCATATACACCGGCGGTTCCCGATAAAGTCATTCCCAATACAATGAGGGAGATAAGCTTTTTTTTCATAACGATCTCTCCTTTTTCTTCTCTTTTTTTCCGAACATAATCATGGTTTGAAATCGACAATATATGTTACGACAAGCTTCTCATTGTCATCCACAGTGATGCCGAGCCTTGTACCAGAAGGGTTCCAGCTTAGCGGATACGTCGGGTAGTACGATAATCCTAGCGGCGATACCTTGCCGGAGACAGTATCAAAAATATAGATACCATTCATGCCGCCCTGATCCTCGGTATAGACCGCGAAGGCTAGCTTGGAAGAATCGGGGGACCAGGATTGATCCGACACTACATCACCTTTACCGATCTGTAAGCCTTGCACATGACCACTCGTATCATAGATGAGCAGGTTCTCTTCTTCCTGCCCGTCGCGTCTTGAGGTAACGGCAATCCGCTGACTGTCAGGAGACAGGCTCATGGCAGAGATATCCTTGGCTAGCACGGTTGGCCGAGCTTGTGTGGGGGTGAAGCTTTTCAGGCGGTTTTTGGCATCTGTGTAATATATTTTCCCATTACCCACAGCAAATTGGGATTGGATGAAGTAATCTACTTCGGAATCCTGTAACTTGATCTTTGTCCGGGTACCGTCCACGGAAATCTTCCATATCACCCCTAAGTCCTCCACCGAGCCGGCGGCCAGAATATAGGAGTCATTATTGAGCCAACCGCCCACTTCTATATAATTATCAACCGTGACTTCACGCCGTTCACCTGTAGCCATATTTTCGATCGCATTCTCGACCGTATATTTGTTCTTCCAGGTCTGAATGAAGCTGTATTTCCCATCCGGCGATAAGAATGATTTGATAACTTCACCGGGACTCGCTCCTGGTTGCTTCGCAATGCTCTGTCGCTGTCCTGACTCCAGATCCAAACGGAACTGACGGTGGCTATATTGCGCTCCCTCCGTAGCAGTCGCCTCCTTCTCCAATGCGGTCACTTCGATCTCCAGTTCATCGTCTGAAAGCCATTTTTCTATATTTGCACCTTCAATCCGGTGTATACGCTGCACGGCAATTCCCTGCTCAGCAGGCGGTTTGCCCTCTTTGACTACAGTCAGTTCACGTTTTCCTCCTCCCGTCTCGGCGCTGCTGAGGCTTCCTACATCGGGCGTACTGCGAACCGGTGCTGTTCTTCCCTCCTGCGCTGCATTACAACCCGATATCATGCCGGCTGACAGCAAGGTCGCTGCAAGCAGTCCGGCGATATAGTTCCTTCTGTTCATCTTCATCAAGGCCCTCCTTCTCAAAATGTAATTCATACCCCGGCCGTTTGATCCGGTTGTGCGGTTGTGGTCTGCTTCATCTGCTGCAAGCTCCTCCATCACCCTTAGTATAGAGAGACAATATTTCGTAAAAATATCTGGCTTGTAACGAACTTGTAAACAATCCGTAAATCACTATTGGGGCTCGATCATGTCGAAAAGCCCGGATGATCTTATTCATTCCGAGCTTCGCCTTTGTTAGTTTGTGTATATTTTATTCCTTCCGAACCAGAGGCATGCAGTGGAAGCTCTACCATGAAACACGACCCGTCCGGCCCCGTCTCGACAAGCTGTACCATTCCTCCTTGCTTCTCGGCAAGATTACGAACCAGAGCTAACCCAAGTCCTGTTCCACCGCTGGCTCTTGAACGATCTTTGCTGACTGTATAAAACGGGTCGAAAATACGTAGTACGGCTTCCTCTGGAATACCGATTCCCGTATCCGCAACTTCGATGATCATTCGCTGTGTCCCATCTGCTTGTGCTGTTATGTAGTTAAGTAGGTGGACTTGTCCGCCTGGCCGGTTATATTTCACCGCATTGTCCAGTAAATTAAGCATGATATGCATCACATTCTCAGGATCGGCCCATACCTCTCCTGCAGCAAGCGAAGTATGGATGGTGACCCCGCAGTTGTCCGCCTTTCCTTGCAGCCGGGCCACAGCTTCCTCCAGCAAAGTTCGCAGTGGAACCGCCTCCGCTCGTGTCTCAAACTCGTAAACATCCATCGCCGACAACTGCAGCGCCTTCTCTACAAGACCATACAGCCGCTGCGCCTCCACATGGATACGCCTTCCGGCATCGTCCAGCAGAGCAGGATCATCGCTGTACATATTCAAGAGGTCGGCGTACGCGAGGATCGAGGTTAACGGCGTCTTCAGCTCATGGCTGATATTGCTGATGAACTGTTTCTGCTGCTGCTCCAGTTCTCGCAGTCGCGCCACCGTATCAATCAGCTTCTGCTTTTCTTCATGCAAAGCACTGACTGACGTGGAGATACTGCGGCTCATTTCATAGATTCCTTGGGCGAGCTCACCCAGCTCATCCTTTCTGATGACCGAAGGGGCGGACAGATAATCGCCTTGCCCAATTTGTGATGCCGCCCTGTTCAATCGGTCAATGACATTAACCTGGCGCCGGACATAGACGTAACCGATGAGGAAGCCGGCACCAAGCACGGTGGCTCCAGCAAGAAGAAACAACCCGCGGATTCGGGCGTAAAAAGCATTTTGCCCAGCAAGTGAAGCATGAAACTGCACCGTGCCCAAACGCTGCTCGGCATTGTAGAGAGGAGCGAGAAACAACAACTGATCCCCTTCGGTGATGTACGCTGACTGCCCTTGGGCTGTAAAATGCAGAGCATCCTGCACATCAGCCTGGGACTGAAACGGCAGCGAGGTAGCGGCAAAGGTGCCGTCCACCGTATACAGCGTCACTGCCATACCGCTTTGTGCGCCCAAATCCACAGCCAGCCGTTGACCCCACTGCTTCATAAACTGATCCGGCTGCATCCTGTCTCCGGTCAGATATTCCTCACGCACGTGCAGATTGGTGGCTTCTGCTTGCCGGGTAAAAGACTGCTCCAGCAAGGTTCGCTGGTTCTCCCGGATGCCGCTCAGCACCAGCACACTCAGGCAGGTCACGACAAAAACGAGCAATAGGGCGAGCAGCAAAGATATTTTCCCCTTCAGGCCTAGCCGAAATTCGCCGATCATCTCGGTAACTCCGTACTTTTATAGCCGATCCCGTGAACGGTCTGAATGATGCCGTAGTGACTGCCCAGCTTTTTACGCAAACGCTGTACATGGATGTCCACCGTGCGGGTGCCACCCGCAAAATCCATAGCCCATACCTTCTCCAGCAGCACTTCCCGTGAATAGACCCGACCTGGATTGCGCATTAGCAAGACTAGCAGATCAAATTCCTTAGGTGTTAACTCGAGCAGCTCACCTCGAATCGACACCGTGCGGCTGAATATCTCTGCGGTCAAATCCCCTAGTCTCAGTACATCCTCCTGCTCCTGCTGCATTTGCTGTACATACCCTCCCCGGCGTAATAGAGCCTTAACTCTGGCCAGCAGCTCTCGCATATCAAAAGGTTTAGTCATGTAATCGTCAGCGCCCAGCTCCAGTCCCAGCACTTTATCAACAATATCATCTTTGACAGTGAGCAACAGAATCGCCGGCCGCGGCTGGCCATCTAGCCTGCGGCATACATCATAACCGCTTACACGAGGCATCATGACATCGAGCACCATAACCGTAGGCCGGAACGTATCGACCTTGTCCAGGGCCTCCTGGCCGTCCGCAGCCATCTCCACCTCATACCCTTCCCTGCGCAGCGCATAAGCAACAGCCGCTCGGATGCTGCTCTCGTCATCCACCACAAGTATTTTGATCATGAACTTCTCCTCGCATGCTTTTCTAGCAAGTATTATATCAACAAGAAACGTTCTTAAAAAACCTTAGATGCAGTGCATCGTACCTCAAAATAATCTGGGAATGACTGAAATTGACACCAAATTTCAGTTCCTTTATATTAATTTTTAATATTTTTGAACTTTTATATCTTCTGGTTATGGATACTCTACTACTGTTTTTTCTAGAATCCATTCTCGCGGGTGAAGTGTGTCATAAAATGAATGAATAAAACGGCAGAAGCATCCTTATTTTTACGGAGGTGCTTTTTTAATGGAGAATTCCAAAATTACTAGAAAAAATCCTGAAGGTATGTATAGCCCAGTAGGCAACTACACTCATATTACCAAAATCCCAAGAAATTCTGAGCTGTATGTTATTAAAATAGAAATAGAAGTATGGGCAGCTAAAGTCTAAATGGACTTCAAACCCCTCACTTAAATGTATATTTACGAGAGGGGTTTTTATTAAGGCTGTTTTCGCAATATCAATGTTTTTAAGCATACTTATAGGCTTACTATACCAAAGATGATTTTAAATTCGTTTCGGTTCTTTTTTGTCACTTTCAAACCTTGTTTCAAATCAATAATCAGTACGGTTTTTCTTATCCAAATTCGTATGTATGCGGATTGAAATTGGATAGGACGGACTATTCCTCTTACCTCAAATTCCGTGCCGTCATTTAATTCTGTTTCGGTCCTAATGAGCCACTTGTTGCCTATTCCAAATTCTATATACCTCAGAAAGAAACACCTCTTATCCTGTGTTTAATAATTCCTAGCAACCTGAAAAGGGCATATTTGTCATATGGCAAAAGACTTTCCGCAGTCGGTACAAAGATAGTGCTGTCTCGGATAACAAAAAAAGGTTCCCAATCTGCTGAGATAAGCAAATCAGAAACCTTCCTGTATAACCTGATGCGGTCGAGAGGACTCGAACCTCCACGGGGGTAAGCCCACACGGACCTGAACCGTGCGCGTCTGCCAATTCCGCCACGACCGCATGTTGTCTTGTCTTGCAGAGTGTTTTCCGCAGCGACAAGATATATAATATCATGCTGGGCTAAGAGAGTCAACAACCTTTTTTTATTTTTTTGACCAGGTTGCAACATTCAGATCTGCCGCAATCTCCAGGCTGCTAACAGCTTGCCCCTCATCCCCCGGACCAGCTGGCAAATAATACCTCAGACCGATGCAGTCTGATCTTGTCTTCCTATACAGTGGGAATAACTATGGTCTGGAGGTTGAATGATGAATCAACAATTTACTGGCGTAAGCAAAAGCACTACCGTAAAATTGCTCGAAGGAGAGCGGGTGCTTGTCTGCATCGGTCTACTGGGCTTTGTGCTGGCAGCAGCTTGCGGTATTTGGGTGTTGCTGTATGGAGGCGCAACATCACCGGACGGTGATGTGTCCAGAGCCATTTCCTTTGATGCCGCGTTAGGTATTTTTCTCATTTCTACCGCGGCGATTAGCCCTCTTTCCGGAATGAGCCCCAAAAAACGAGCGTTCTTCCGCTGGGCCTTCGTTATCCTATCGCTTTATTCCTATGGAGCAGAGACCATCCAAAATTTTCGCGGCGTCAACCCGCGTTTTGTTGAGGATGGCTCCTTCTTTGATCATTTCGTTGGTATTGGCTTCGGTCTGGTTGCCCTCCTGCTGGTGATCGTATATATCTTCTTCTCCATCCCCTTCTTTCGCCCAAAAGCCTCGCAAACCCGTCCAGAAATCGTGCTGGCGATCCGTTACGCGCTGCTGGCCACGATGCTTTCTTTTGCAGCGGGCATCTGGATTTCCTTGAATCAAAGCCGGTTTACGGGCCTTGAGGGAAATCTCATTTGGCTGCACGGTCTCGGCTTCCATGGCCTTCAGGTACTTCCGCTTATCGCTTGGTTAACTGAACATTCCACGATTACTATAGCAATACGACGAAAGGTCATTCACCTTTCCGGTATCCTATACTTTCTAGGGGTTATATGTATCGGTTGGCAGACTGCGCTCGGGAAATCGATTTAGGAATGGTCCTGGCTTCCTTCGCTAGCCTGCGGCTGCTTTATCATCACGATCGTTATCGGAGCAATCGTGCTATACCAGGCCAAGCACATCTTATCCCCGGCATATTGGCAGAGGGCCGGGAATAGGGACATCGCCTCTTGATCCAGGTTGACCTCCACTAAGCCTTGCCCTGCAAAAAAAGCTGTCCTCGGGGCCTGCAAAGCCTCAAGGACAGCTGATTGAATTGCAATACGCGCTACACACGCTAGCATCAACACTATTGCAGCGCCGATTCTGCCGCCAAAGCCTGCTGGACACGGGTAACACCCTGTGACAGGGCGTTACCCGCAAGCGCAGCCGAGGCGACGGCGACGGTCTCCAAAATTTCCTCGTCGGACGCTCCCTTGGCCCGGGCCTCGTTAACATGATAGAACGTGCAGACTTCTTGATTCATAGACAATGCAATGCCCACGGCGATCAATTGCTTCGTCTTGGCATCGAGCGCACCATCCCCGAAGCACTCGCCCGTAAAAGCGTGGTATGCCTCCGTCACTCCGGGCATCGTTTCGCCGTAATGGTGGATTTCCTGCTTATATGCGCTTATTTTATCGCTCACCAGCGACATGGACGGACATCCTTTCCTTAGTAAAGTGAAGTTTCCATTTACTACGTTGTCCCGTCCAGCCAAAAATATGCTATCCCTCCGGGGAAATTCGCGGTTCGCGGGAAGGTTGAATGATATAGCTCCGATCCAGCTTGACGACATTGCGGTTTGGCCTGCGAATCAGCACATGCGTATCGTCCCAAGCCACGACGATGCCCCGAATGTCATTCTCCGGAATGGCATCCCGCACCACTCGCACTTTCTCGCCGGATAATCGGTAAGCATCCAATTGTTCATCCGAAATCACGGGACAATCACCTCCTTCTTCTTAATCTTACCACAACCTTACAAGTCCTATAAGAAGTCACGGTCTAAATACAGATTTCTGCCCGCACAGCAAGATCGTACATCTCTTACAGCGCAGAAAAAGACCCCGCCGCATGGCGGAGTCTCATTATATCGTTCACCTTATGACCAAGCTACGAACAAAACCAGCAAATTATCCCTGATTTAACGCTGCGCATGCTCCCGGCTGTCGTTCTTCTCAAACCAGAAATCAAGTACCTTCGCCGACATTACCCGCTGCTCCAGATAAGCCACCTGCTGCGGGCTGAACTGATCCTTCCAAGGTATGGACAGCTCCTTGCACAGACCCGCGATCGTCAGAAGCTGGGACCAGGCTACATAGCGTTTGTACCAGAAGAACTGGGGATGCTCAAGCATATAGGGATAAAGGTCGTCAAATTCCGTATGTTTGCAATCCAGGGCACGTTCAAAAATAACCTTGGCATCAGACAATTTGGAAATAAAGAAATTCGCGTCTACAACAGATTGATTTTGATCCCCCATCGTTTTTGCCTCCTCTCCCTAGTGCTCCCATTATATCGAAAAAAAGAAGACCTGCAAAGGAGTGTTGCAAAATTGGTACAATTTTTATTCGGCAAAAGTGATTTTTCCGCCCGCAAGCGAGCCGATTTGCACGAGCGATTCCAGCCGGATACCCTGCTCGCGAATCGCTTTGCCGCCGGCCTGGAACGTCTTCTCGACAACGATCCCCGCCCCAACCAGCTCGGCGCCGGCCCGCTGTACAATTTTGATCAGCCCCCGTGCGGCATCGCCGTTTGCAATGATGTCATCAATGAACAGAATTCGATCATTTTCCGAAATGAAATCACGCGAGATCAGAATGTCCGTCACAATTCCTTTCGTAAACGAAGGAACCCGTTCACAGAGCATATTGTTCTCGGCGAGCAGCGTCTTCTTCCGACGCGCGAACACCAGAGGAACCCCAAGCTCATAGGCGGTAGCGAATGCCACGGCGATCCCGGAGGATTCCACCGTGACTACGCGGGTGACGTTATCCTCCTTGAAACGTCTGGCGAATTCCTTGCCCATTTCCATCGTCAGCTCGGGATCGACCTGGTGATTGAGCAGAGCGTCCAGCTTAAGTACCTGCTCCGAGACAATAACGCCTTCCTCGGCAATCCGTTGTTTTAGTTTCTCCATACTATTTCCTCCCGGGTCATCTTGTTTGTAACAAATTAACACATTCAATTCTTCGCTTCAAGCACGGATTTGCTGGAGCCGCCGGACAAGAATAGTCATGTCCCATTCCCCTGCAACATACCTTGTACTATATATAGCACATCACCCAGGGGGAAAACTATGAAAAATGCCTTGAATGCACTTAAAATCGCCTTCACTTATGTCGGTACCGTCGTGGGCGCCGGTTTCGCCACCGGCCGTGAAATATTGCAGTTCTTCACCCAATATGGCAAATGGGGAGTGCTGACGATCCTGCTGGCGACATCATTATTCATATGGCTAGGCGCAAAAATGATGCTGCTGGCCCAATCCATCAAAGCCGCTTCCTATGAAGATTTAAACCGCCACCTGTTCGGGGACGGCTTCGGCCGGTGGCTTAGTTTTTTTACCATGATCGTTCTGATCGGTGTCAACAGCGTTATGCTGGCCGGAGCGGGATCCGTGTTCGTGGAGTACCTTGGACTGAACTACCAAATCGGCCTCTGGTTTACCCTGATTGGAACCTTTATCCTGCTCAGAAAAGGGATCGAAGGCGTCATGCAGCTCAACACGATCGTCGTACCCATGATGCTGATCCTCTCCATGGCCATTATCGCCTCGACGGCAAGCTCGCCAACCGCCATGCGCTTCGTCACCCTGACTACCGATAAAGGCTGGTTCATGGCCTGGGCCTCTCCCTTGTTATATACCGCCTTCAACCTCTCTATGGCTCAAGCCGTGCTCGTTCCTATCGGAGGACACACCTCGGACCGCCGCACGATTATATGGGGCGGAATCCTAGGCGGCGTGGGTATCGGCTTCATGCTGATGGCGGCCCATTTTGCGTTATCGGCCCACATGCCGGGAATCAACCAGTACGAGGTCCCGATGGGCAGCATTGCCGCGCAATTGGGCAGCGCCGTCCAGCTCATCTATATCCTGTTGATTTTCATGGAAATATTCAGCACCTTCGTGGCCGACGTGTACGGCGTAACCCTTCAGCTCAGGCAGCATTTTCAAGTTCGCCCCTACCTCATTTTCATCGCCGTGCTTATGATTTGCTATGTAACGAGCCAATTCGGATTCAGCTCGCTTGTATCGGTTCTTTACCCGGCCTTCGGCTTCTTCTCCCTGCTCTGGATCTACGCGCTTGCCGTCTACAAACGAAAGCCGAATTAACCCAAATTCACGATTTGCGCTTCCGGGATTTGCGCCTGAATGCCTTGAACGACGTGAGCGTGGCAGGTCATCATAATCATCTGGCGTTTGGAAGCAATCTCCTTAAGTACCACAATGGCTCCTTGCAGGCGCTCCGCATCGAAATTAACGAAAAGATCATCCAGCAGAATCGGAATGCTGCGCTGATGGGAGACCGCTT
The DNA here is from genome assembly GCF_030122845.1 of Paenibacillus woosongensis. NCBI lineage: Bacteria > Bacillati > Bacillota > Bacilli > Caryophanales > Paenibacillaceae > Paenibacillus > Paenibacillus woosongensis. Next base: position 2,157,794 of record NZ_CP126084.1, on the reverse strand, counting down.
CGGCAAGCGCCAGGCGCATGGACAAATACAGCTGCTCCGCCGTCCCCCGGCTTAGCGCTGCGCTGCCAATCGCTCCATGATCGCGATGCTCCGCCTGCAGCTCCTGACTACCCATCTTGAGAACAATTCGCTCATACCGCCCGTTCGTCATCTTCCGCAAGTAAGCCGAAGCCAGCCGCAGCACCTCAGGCTGACGCTCTTCTTCATATACGCGCCGGGCCCTGGAAATCAGCTCCTGGCATACAGCCCTCACCGCATACTGATCCAGCGCATCGCGAAGTGCCGCTTGCTGATCCGCAAGCTTCTGGCTGACCTCCTCCTGCCTGCCTCTCCGCTCTAACGCTTCCTGCTCCTGCAGGAGCCGTCCCCTGCGCTCCTGCAGCTCCCTCCAGGTTCTCTCCTTCGCTGTAGCGGCCTCTTCCGCTGCCAGCAGCCGTTCCTGCAGTTCTTCCTTGGAACAGCTGCCAAGCAGCGCTTCAAGCCGGCTCTGCTGATCGGCGGCAAGCCCGGAGAACATGACCGTTTCCAGCTGCCGGATTTCCCTCTCCAGCTCGGCGCGGCGGCTAGCCTCCGCGCTGCGGCGCAGAAAGTCCTCCCCGTTCGCGGCGTTTCCTTCCTTCAGCAGCGCCTGCTCTCGAATTTCGATCCGGCCCAGGCGGTCATTCAGCCGCTCCAGCTCTTCGCTGAACGTCTCGAGCTTGGAGGCAAGCAGCTCGCGCTGGGCGTAAATTTTCTCCGTGACAGAGAGCTGAGAAATCGCTTCGATGACGACTCGCCCTAACGAAGCCTTAGGCAAATCCGCGAGCTCCGCCCGGGCTCCCGCTTCTGGTTCAGGCGCATGACTGTTAAGAGAAGCCCCTGGTTCATTGTCGGCAACACTTAGTCCTGCCTGCGCCGCCGTCTCGCCGTCCAAATCGCTGCCGATCACCTTCACTTCATGTTCATAGGCCTCATTGGCTGCCGATAACATGGCCGATCTTACCGCCAATTGCTCAAGCCGGTTCTGCCACTCCCTGCCTTGCTGAGCAAGGCGGAACACGTCAAGCGCGGCCTCGGGGGACAGCTCGGCTGAAAGCTTGCGCTCGCGCAGCCACAGCTCCCATTCCCGGGCCAGCTCCCCGAATTCGGCTTCCCGCTTGGCCAGCTCCCGCTCTGCATGCTCGCAGCGCTCCAGCGCAGCGGCTGCCCGCTGGCGGAGCAGGGCGATTTCCTCCCCGAGCGCGGCATGGCGCTGTTCCCATAGCTGCCAGCGTTCCATCAGCTGGCGCAGCTCCCGCTCCCGCCGATCCCACTCCTCGGGATGCAGCGGCGCGGCGGCTCCATCCGTGCGCCCAGCCGCTGTCAGCGGATCGGAGACAAGCCTGTCCAGCAGGGTGCGGAGCCTGGCTTCAGCCCGGGAAGAGTCATCCTCTCCAGGATAGCGGCGGGTTCCGCCGCGGCGATTCGAGTGAGTTCTCCGGACCATACCAAGCCATAAGTTCATATCGAGCCCGGCAAAAAGCGCAAAAGCCGCAATCAGCCCCCAAACCGAGCGGGAGGACAGCCAGATCACCCCGGGCACAATTACCGTTAAGGCAGCACTGCCTATCAGCAGCTTGCGGTACAGTCCCTGAATCCGCTGCCCGGCCAAAACCTCGGCTTCCTTGGCCCGCGTCTCCCGCAGCCGGGATGAAGCATCTTCATGCCAGCGCTCCAGTTCCCGGCTTAACTCGCTCCAGGCCTGGCGAATTTCGGCGGGGCGCTTCGGCACGAGCATGGCGAACTCCCTCCGGCCGGCTTCCGCGCTCTCCTCCAGGCGGGACATCGCCGCCGAATAGGCCTCCTTCGCTGCCGCAGCCTCCTTCGCCAGCTTATGCTGCTCGCTGTACATGAGCTCCATCTCTTTCTCGTAAGCGGCAAAGCGCGCGCCGAATTGACGGACGGTTTCCCGCTCGCCAACCGTCCCGGCGAACGAAGCAAGCTCCGCCTCCGTCCAATGCGCATCGATGCTGCGAAGACATTCGCCTTCAAGACGCTGGCGCAGCATGCGGATCTCCGCCTGCAGCTCTGCGATTTCAGTCTTGCGCGCCTCATATCCTGTCAATTGCCCATGCAGAGCCCGTACGGCCTCCGCCTTGGCCAGCAGTGTCAGGTTCGGAGCAAGCATGCTGATTTCCGCCGTCATTGCCTCCATCTTGCGCCTCATCTCGGCCTGATCGAGCAGCAGCCGCTCCTTCTCCTCCTGCAGGGCATTCCAGCGCGAGAAGCCTTCCTCGGGAAACCCCTCGTATTCGGGCAGTGCCTGCAGTTCAGCCCTTAGCCTCTCGCGGGCGAGCCAGTCCTCACGGATCAGTGACGCTTTGCTCAGCTTCGCCAGCTCCCGGCTGCAAATGTCGCGCTCCTCCTCGCAGACGGCCAGCTCGCTCACGACCCGCTCCAGCTCGGCGAGCGCCTCATTGTAGCGCGGCAGCAGCTTTCTTGCAGCCTCGGCCTCCTGCGCAAGCCGCTCATAGCCCTGCAGCAGCTGAGCCAGCTCCTGCGTGCGCCCGCGGGGCCTGTAGAGCTTGTCCATCTCCTGGCCAAGCCTCTTCTCTCCGCGCAGCACAGCGGCCCCGCCGCCGATACCGGCGTGGAACAGGAAGCGGCTCAGCTCTTCCGACTGAAGCGCGGCCACCTCCTGCAGCTCGGTCAGCGAGATGGCAAACAGCTGCTTGAACATATCGCTGGAGAGGCCTCCCAGCAGTTCGCGCTGCATCTCCTCCTGAGCTGCTTCAAACAGCCTGCCCCCGGAATCAGTCCGCGTAATCCGCAGCCGCTCGCCCCGCGAGCCCGCCGTCCTGCCGTCGCCTTGCTGCGCGTAACGCTCGATGACCCAGCGGTCGCCTTCCTCGCCAGACAGGATCAGTTGACCGCCATGGGCGCCGCCCCGGGTCGGCTCATACCGCATGGGCCCATACGTCCGCGAGGGTATGCCAAACAGCATGGCTCGCACGAAGCCCAGCAATGTGCTCTTGCCGGCCTCATTTGGTCCGTACAGGACGGTAACCGGCCCTTGCAAATCCAGCTCCAGGCCGCTCAAATGTCCAAACCCGCTTACCTGCAGCTTGTCCAGCCTCATCGCTGGGCACCTCCCTTCGCCTCTTGTTCGGTCAGCAGGGTCACTGCCATCTCCGCCGCTTGACGAACGAGAGCAGCCTTTTCTTCAGCCCCGAGCTCTCGTACGAGCCGGCGAAGCCTGCGATCCTCAGCGACCGAAGCAAGAGCGGAGCCGACGATCTGCTCCAGCAGCTCTTCCTCCTGCTCAGCCAGATCCGCCATGCGCAGCAGTTCGCCGAGAAAGCTGTCCTCCTGCTTCAGCGCCGCGAGGTCTGCATCTGCCCCCGTCTTTATCTTCAAGCCTGTCGGCCAAACGATGGAAACCGCCGGGTCAAGGTCAAGGCCAATTCCATCGCCCTGAAGCCGCTGGCTTTCCCTGCGCCGCAATTCCTGGAGCAGCTCCTCGCCCTCGGTTCCCGATTGCAGCATGCCATGCAGTGGCCCCCTGCCGGTTAATACGAGGCGTACGACCTGAAGCTTCCCCTCGGATTGCTCCCTCAGCTCCTCCAGCAGCTCTTCGGCCAGATCCCGCAATTGCTCCTCGCTGCTTAAGCCGTCGATAGATAGCTCCGCCTCCAGCCAGCGGACATAATCGAGCGCCCGGAACGAGAGCTTGGCTCCTCCATGCTCATCGACGTTCACGAGGTAACAGCCCTTCGGGCCAGTCTCCTTCATACTGCGTCCCTGCAGATTGCCCGGGTAGACAATCCAAGGGGATTCGTGCAGAATCTGACGCTTATGAATGTGGCCCAGCGCCCAATAATCGTATCCGCTTTGCTGCAAATCCCGAAGCGAGCAAGGAGAATAGGCATCATGACCCTCCTGCCCGTCCACATTGGCATGAAGCAGCCCGATATGAAACAGGTCGGACGCAGGGTCTCTGCGAAATTGCAATGCCGTATTCTCCGTCACCGCAGCGATCGGATACGATATGCCGCTGACGACCGCTACAGGCTGGCCGTCGCTGCGCCGCCTCGCTGTGACGCTCTCCACCACAGGCCCAAACACCGTAACATGCTTGGGATGCGCCAGACGGAGCCTGCCCGCATTCAGCGGGTCATGGTTGCCGTGAATCACATAGACCGGGATGCCATGATGTCCAAGCCGGTCCCAGGCTTCCCGCAGCCGGAGCTGCGCCCGCAGCGAAGAATCGGAAGCGTCGTATACATCCCCGCTCACGACGAGGAAATCCGCCTGCTCCGTTATCGCCAGCTCGACCAAATGATCTAATGCGGCAAACGTGGACTCTTGCAAATGGCGGCGCAGTACGTCCGGGATGCCGGTCATGCCGGCAAAGGGGCTATCCAGATGCAGATCCGCCGCATGAATAAATCGAAATGGAATCATACGCCCTCACTCGCTTGATTGCTTGAATTGCAAATAAATATTTTTCAGCTCATGCACAACCCTGTCCAGCGAATAGCAGTTCTTCGCTTTATCCAGCCCGGATCCGGCGAGCCGGGAACGATATTCCTCGTCGGCAATCAGCTTCTCCAAAGCCCCGGCCAGAGCCAAATGATCCTCGGGCTGGACGAGCAGGCCGTTCACACCGTCCTCGATTTGCTCGGCAATTCCGCCGATCTTCGTGCCCACCAGCGCCAAATTGCACAAGGCGGCCTCAGCAAACACCGAACCAAACGCCTCTGCCCGCGACGGCAGCACAAAAATGTCGAAAAACGGCATGAATTCTTCGGGATGGAGGGTGTAGCCGTAAAAAATCGTTTCATCGTAAATCCCCAGCTCCATAGCCAGCTGCTCCAGTTCCTCGCGGATCGGACCGTCGCCGATAATATGCAGCACATAGCTGATTCCCCGCCTTTTCAGTTCAGCACAGGCCCGCAGCAGCACATCCAGCCCTTTCGCAGGCACCAGCCGGCAGACCGTCACCAATTGGACGACATCGTTATGGTGCGGGATAGGCTTGAATCTCTTATTATCGAAGCCGTTGCGAATGACCCCGATTTGCTCGGGATGGTCAACATGGGGTGACAAATATCCGCGAAAAGATTCAGATACCGTAAACATCCGGTCAGCACGGTACTCCATCTCCTTGTACAAAGAACAGAGGAAGCGGTGCTCCGGCCCGCCCTCTTTAATTTTTCTGTTAAGAATCAGCTCCCGCTCGTAACTGGAGTGAATGCTCTGGATGACGGGCGTGTCCGGGTAGACCTCCTTCATGGCTAGCCCGGCGATCGGATGATGCGCATGAATCAAATCGTAGGACTGCTGCAGCCGCAGCTTGGTCCACCATAGATAATCGCGATAGGTTTGCATATATTTCTGGACGATTGCGCTGTGCTCGTACTGGCGCCAGTCAAAAGTATGGAACTTAATTTCATCCGTGCCCTTGCCCCGGATCCGCTTCGGCAGGGAGAACAACTCCATTTCCCACTCGGGAGGCTCGAACTTGTCTTGCAGGTAGGGAATCATCGAAGATACGCCCCCAGGCTGCTCTGGGGGGAAAAATAAAGCCTGCAGCAATTTCATACTCGTTCTCCTTTACATGCTGTATTCTCTGTATTTGTTCCTCATCATAACGCATAAGAATAACGTCCATAGACGTACTTATCTGAGGTTTCCGGTATCTAAAGACAAATCAATCCTCTTCAATTATGACACAACGAAGAAGGAACATCCATTCCCCTTTTGAGATTAAATCCGGTTATGGTAAAATTTCCGATGTACATTTTTATACTATGAAAAAAGGAGTTTTCAGAAGCATATGTCCATGACAGCATTGCCGGATTCCTTCTGTGAACGCATGATTGCGATGCTCGGAGAGAAGGAAGGGCAAACGTTCCTTAACAGCTATGCGATGCCGCGAACGTACGGACTGCGAATCAACACGCTGAAAATCAAGCCCGGATCACCAGCACAACGCGACATCATACAGCGCTTCGGACTGGAGGGCATCCCTTGGTGCGAGGAAGGCTTTTATTACGATGAAGACAAACGCCCGGGCAAACATGCTTACCATGCCGCGGGATTATATTATATTCAAGAACCGTCCGCCATGTCTGCCGTTGAGCTGCTGGACCCTCAGCCCGGAGAGGCCGTGCTGGATCTGGCCGCCGCGCCGGGAGGCAAAACGACGCAGATCGCGATGAAAATGAACGGCAAAGGCCTGCTGATCAGCAACGAGATCCACCCCCAGCGCGCAAAAATACTAGCGGAGAACGTCGAGCGCTTCGGCGTGCGCAACGCGGTCGTTACGCAGGCTGCTCCGGGCGAGCTGTCCTCACGATTCCCGCTCGCCTTTGACCGGATCATGCTCGATGCGCCGTGCTCCGGCGAAGGCATGTTCCGCAAGGACCCGGATGCGATAGCCGAATGGTCGGAGCAATCGGTGGAGTTTTGCGCGGCAAGGCAATGGGACATTCTGCAGGATGCCGTTGCGATGCTGAAGCCGGGAGGCCAGCTTGCCTACTCGACCTGCACCTTCAACCGGGAGGAGAACGAGGAGACCATCGCCCGGCTGCTGGCGCATTATCCCGATATGACGCTGGTGGCAGAGAAACGGATTTGGCCGCATCGGCACAAAGGTGAAGGGCATTACGTCGCCTTGCTGCAGCGCAAGAGCGGGGGGGACGAGAAGATGGGAGCGCTAGCGGCTTCCTCTCCAGCATTCCGCGCTGAACCAGATAAAGCCCGTCCCAAGAGCAAACCGCACGGTAAAAAACGCAGCAATGGGAAGAACAGCGAAAAAAATACAGCAGCCGCCTATGAGGCTTTCACCGACTGGGCGGAAAGCGAGCTTCCCGGCTTCGGAGGATGGCTTGGGGATCGCGCAGGAGAAGGAATCCCTATTTTATTTGGGGAATTATTGTATTTGCTGCCGTTCAGCACAGAACTGCAATTGACCCCTGACATCCTTGCCGGGCTGAAAATCCCCCGTGCCGGCCTCCATCTGGGCGACTATAAAAAAGGGCGCTTCCAGCCGGCCCACGCGCTGGCTATGGCCATCCGCCCTGCGGATGCCGCTCTAACCTGGACGCTGAAGCCGGACTCGCCTGAACTGGCGGCTTATTTGCATGGAGATACTTTGGCGGTTCCCGCCGATTACCGCGGCTGGTGTCTCGTTACGATGGAATGCGGCGGCGGCGGCGGCTTCCCCCTCGGCTGGGGCAAAGCAAGCGGCGGCCAGCTTAAGAACCATCTGCCCAAAGGGCTGCGCCAGCTGTCCGTGTAGCCGGCAGACGATATATCAGTGAATGGTAAAAATGGCCTTCTAGCCAGGGAATCCCCCAAATATAAGCCGGATGGAAAAACGCGATGCTTTCTGTCCGGCTTTTTTACACATTTGTTTATGAAAAAAATTAGAAACCGTGTGCCTACTACTGCCTGCTATTCTTAGCAATTGTGGGCTAATGCCATTCTAATACCACCGAAATACCACTGTGATACGACTGAAGTGATAAGACTGAAATAACAAGACTGAAATAACATTGTAATACGACCGGCAGAAATGCAACTCTAGGCGACTCTATGGTACTTTAAGCAACTCTAAAGCGACCCTAAGCGACTCTTATGCAACTTTAAGTAACCTTTTCAACTTTAGGCAACTCTAAGCAACTTTTTCAACTTTAATAAGCATCTCTAATGCAACTCTAAGCAAATTTTTCAACATTAACAACTTTAATGCAGCTATCCCAAACTCCGCATGCACCTTGTCCAGACTGAACCTATATCATCCCATTAGAACCTCTTTCATCAAGAAATCCAGGAGCAACAGCGCCCGCAGCAACACTTTACCTACTTACCTTACACCCACTTTATTAGGTCAACTAATTTAAATGGATTTATAGTAGTTAGATTTTTCAACAAAGAAAGAAAGGTAGAATTAAATGGATTTCATGTCGTTAAAAGAAGGGAGATAGCCATTATGGACTGGAATCTTGATTTTAAGTACATGAAGTCCATCTATTCTCCTGCAACATTCGTTTAGAGCATAATTAGATACATGAATTCCATTTAGTGTACGACACAGCTTGTGTATGGCGTCCTTGGATCCGACTTGGTGTGCGATTAGTTTAGTGCGTGGTTTCGTCCGTGGTTTGGTGTGCATTTAGAGAGCGACAACTTCGTGCAAGAAAAAAGGGGCGCCCCTCCGTCATCTTTGATGACTTGGGACAGCCCCTTCTTTCGTAACCGGCGTCAACCGACAGCTGTTTTGATAAAATTAACGCACAGATTCTTCCAAGCAGTATTTCTCAAGCGCCAGCTTCACGCCTTCCTCGTTGTTCGAAGCAGTAACCGCTTGGGCGGCCGCCTTGACCTCCAGCGGCGAGTTGTCCATCGCGATGCTGAGCCCGGCATAAGTAAGCATCGATATGTCGTTGTAGTAATTGCCGACGGCCATGACGTTCTCCGCAGGAATCCCCCGCTTCTCCGCCAGCTTCCGCAAGGCTGCGCCCTTGGAGGAATCCTTGTGGGTGATGTCGATGAAGAAGTCGCCGCTGCGCAGCACATTAAATTCCGAGTTATCCCATTTGCTCCAGTCGGCGTACACTTTATCCAACTCGTCCTTATGGCCGGACACAGTCACTTTCACGATGGGCTCGCTCAGGTCGGCCCAGCGCGGCAGCTCCTTAGGCACCATCATGAACTGTTTGTACATATCCAGGGCCTCCTGGCTTAGGCTGGCCGCCCCCTGAACATAGAGCGCGAATGTCGTGTTCACGTCAAAGTGAACGCCGTTATCCCGGCAATAGTCCAAATAAGGAGCCAGGGGCAGCGGGCTGATTTCGAATTCATGGACGATCTCCAAAGTCTCAATGTTGACCGTTGCCGCCCCGTTATGCGTAATGACGTAACCACTCAGACCCATTTGCTTCATGAACGGTATAGAGTTCCCCGGAGCACGGCCGGTGCAGAGCACGAATTCCGTGCCCTGATCCGCAATTTTCTTGATCGTCTCCGCCGTTCCTGGCGTCAGCTCGTGATCATCGTTCAGCAATGTACCGTCTACGTCCAAAGCGATCAGTTTGTATCTCATCTCCATGTCTCCTTTGTTTATCTATAACTATTTCTTGTACGTCTTAAGCAGCTCCACCTCGGCCTCCGTCAGCTCGCGGTATGAACCGAGCGCCAGGGAGTCATCCAGCGTGAGCGGTCCCATGCTGATGCGCTTCAAATATACAACCTTTGATCCGGCGGCCATGAACATCCGCTTTACCTGATGGAACTTGCCTTCGGAAATGGTCAGCCGGACACGGGATATCACGCCCTCTTCCAGGCGCTCGTGCCCAAGCACCTCCAGCTCAGCCGGCAAGGTGACGTAGCCGTCATCGAGAGTAACCCCTTCACGGAACAGCGCGATTTCCCGCTCCCCGATCTCGCCCAGCACATGAGCCTCGTACGTCTTGGGCACATGCTTGCGCGGCGATAACAGATCATGGGCCAGCTGCCCGTCATTCGTCAGCAGCAGAAAGCCTTCCGTATCCTTATCCAGGCGTCCCACCGGAAACGGAGAGAACACGCGCAGCTCCGCCGGAATCAAATCCAGCACCGTCCGCTCCCGGTAATCCTCGGTCGCGGAAATGACGTCTTGCGGTTTGTTCAGCATCAAATATATGAACTCGCGGTAATCAATGCCCTTTCCGTCTACGGAGATGCTATCCTCGTAAGGATCGGCCTGAATCCCGCTATCCTTGGGAACAGTGCCATTCAGCATAACTCTCCCCTGCTTCACCATTTTTTTGATATCCGATCTCGATCCATAACCAAGATGGCCGAGTATTTTATCCAGCCTTTGCGTTTTTTTGCCTTTGCCCACGTTTCCTATGTCCACCTCCACCCTGCGGGATATTCGTTCTTGAGCATCCCGTCTATCCATTTCCCCCAGCCCAGCGATACGCCGTCAACGCAAACCAGTACGTATCCTTTAGGGAAACCCTGGATACCCCGGCATTCGATTCTCGATGCCGGGACATTCAGGGTTTCCCCTTTAAGATACCTGACCGCTTCGCCGTTCTCCTGGGATAAATTCAATACCCGGTTTGCTTCCCCTGCGGATAAGGCGGTCGCAAGCGGATGCCCCGGGGCAAACCGGCCATTCTTTACGGTGCCGGCATACCACCCGGGACGAACGGTTTTCAGTCCGGCAAGCCGTTCCTTCGGCAGCGGGGACTGGTAGACATGGCCGCCGAACAACAACGGCTGCCCGGGGAGCTTCGCAGTTACATGCTCGCTTGCAAATTGCTTCCAGCAGTCCAGAAGCTCCCGTTCGCCGGGCACTTTCCCAGCACTCTCCCGCCCTTTGGAGGCCTTCCCCGTATGAGAATGGCCCACAGGCCTCCGGTTCGTTTTGCCCGGCTTGCTGCCGGGGCTTGTCTGTTGCGGCTCTCTGCCGCGTACGGACATCTGTCCGCCACGCGCTAGCTGCCCCTCGGCCCCATTGTCCCGGCTTACTGCCGGGCCCTTGTGCTGCAGCACGGCCAGGAAATGCCCCTCGCCTTCAACCTGGTGCGGCCACAGCCTGCCGCACTGTGCGGTCAGGCTAGCGGATTCCGAGGAGAAGGCAGCATCACCGCCTTCCGCATTCAACCGGTACAGCCACTCCGGACGACCTGGCGAGAAACCGGGTTCCTTCGGCAGCGGAACAAGCTCAAAATCCGGGTGCCGATCCAGGAACCAGGCAATCACTGCCTCATTCTCTTCAGGAGCAAATGTACAGGTTGAATACACGATTCTGCCGCCCGACGCCAGCATGGCCGCGGCGGATTTCAGGATGTCCTTCTGCATTACGGTGCACTTGGAGGTTGAATGAACCTCCCACTGCCGCGCCATGTCCTCGTCCTTGCGGAACATGCCTTCTCCAGAGCAGGGGGCATCGATCAGAATTTTATCGAAATAAGCCGGGAAGGCATCAGCGATACGCTCCGGCGACTCATTCAGCACCACGGCGTTCCGGACGCCGTACAGTTCGACGTTTTTGGCCAGTGCCTTCGTCCGATCTGCGTGAATGTCGTTGGCTACAAGTACGCCTTCCCCTTGCAGCTTGGCCGCGATTTGCGTCGTTTTGCCTCCGGGCGCGGCACATAAATCCAGCACTCTCTGGCCAGGTGACACATCAAGCATTTCCACAGGCGCCATCGCGCTGGGCTCTTGGATATAATACAGCCCCGCATGATAATACGGGTGTTTTCCCGGCTTCTGTCCTTCCTGAACATAGAATCCGGTGGGACACCAAGGTACGGGCTTCAGTTCAAACGGAGAGAGGCGCAAGAACGACTCAACGCTTATTTTAAGCGTATTAACCCGGATACCGGCGTAACGGGGATTGTCATAAGACGATAGATAAGCGCTGTAATCGCTGCCCAGCAGCTGCTGCATCTTTTCCAGAAAAGCCATCGGTACATGTACTGCCATATATTGAACCATCCATCCTTATCCAAGAATATATCTATTGTAACATACCAGTATCATCAGATTGTAAAGCAATCCGCCATCCCCGTCCAGCCTTAACCGAATTAATCGCATTCCGCACATACCAAAAAGCCCTTCCACCATACTTCGCATGAAAGGGCTTTATTATTCATTTGGACTTGCCCTGCATCCGTAGGTCATGCTTGGCGCCTCGCTGAGGCCCTCTGCGCTGCGGAATGTTGGGGGTTACTGCCGATAACGCCTGCTTCACAAGCTCTGATAAGTGCTCATCCTGTATTTCGATGGTCAAATCGTAATAAGAAAAGGGGGATTGCTCATATTCCGCCAACTGAGCAGCATATGCTCTGGTCTCGTCAAGCAGCTTGGCAAGATTGATGCCAAGGGAATCCGGCGGATAGGGGGTGAGCCTCTGCGCAGCGGACTCCATCATTTTCCTCCCGCCAGTCACATTCCCGTTACGAAAATGGTACAAACCGACCGCAACCTGAAGCAGCCCCTTGTATAACGGGTCCTTATCCTGCTTCAGCCACAGCTCCTCCATGACTTCATGGCATTCGAAGTAATCCTGGTCGCGATTAAAATAGATCAGGAAGGCTACGTACAGAGGATCATACGCTGTCATCGCCGGACTCCAACGCTTTTTTGGCCGCTTTGATCTTTTGCGTGACTTCAGTATGCATCTCCTTCAGCCCTTCCATATCCCGGGCCTCCCACAGCTCGTTGAAACGCTGCTGAGCCTCGATGGCCTCTGATACCATATGGTAAAAATAGAGCTGATGAATCGCCGTCAACAAATGGTTCACGATGCTGGATTCGTCCTCGAAGCTCTTTTGTGCCAGCAGAATCTCCTCGCGAATGCTGGACATCTCATTATCGAGGACAAAAGCGGCCTCTGCGGCCTTCTTCAGCCTGCTGCGCATTTCATCGGGCAGGCTCTCCCGGTATTTGTAATTCAGGGAGTGCTCGATCGTGGCCCAGAAATTCATGGCTAGCGTGCGAATCTGAATTTCGGCCAGCACGTTTTTGAGTCCCAGGGCAGTCTGAACCGGATATTCGATAATCATATGGAAGCTGCGATAGCCGCTTTCCTTATAATTGGTAATATAATCCTTCTCGTAAATTACTCTGAGATCCTTGCGGGCCCGGATATACTCGGCTACTCTGCGAATGTCCTCAACAAACTGGCACATGATTCGAATGCCGGCAATATCCTCGATCCCCTGCTCCAGCTGATCCATCGGCACGTTCAGTCGCTTGGCTTTATCGAGAATGCTTGATATTTTCTTGACTCTTCCGGTAACGAATTCAATCGGGGCATATTCCTCCAGCTTCTTGAGCTCGGAGCGCATCGTTTTGAACTTGACCTTCAACTCTTCCACCGTTTGCTCATACGGCAGCAAAAATGCTCCCCAGTCTCTACTATCCATTCCACTGTGCCTCCTGTCTTCTGTGGCCCGGTTAGCGATGATCTGCTCCTACTGCTTCGGAAATGTGGCTAAATCCGTCGCGATGCAGCAGGTCCAACAAACCGCGATGCACTTCCCGATTCAGCTCGGGACCTTCATAAATTAGAGCGGTATATATTTCTACCAGACTGGCGCCGGCACGAATTTTCTCATAGGCATCTTCAGCATTAAAAATTCCGCCGGAACCGATGATCGGAAGCTTCCCTTCCGTCAGTCGATAGACATGGGAAATAACCTCCGTTGATCTGTCCTTCAGCGGCTTTCCGCTGAGACCGCCGGTCTCCTGCGCGTGCTGATGCGTAATGCCTTCACGCGATATCGTCGTATTGGTAGCTATAATTCCCGATACGCCGCTATTCGTGATCGTCTGCACCATGAATTCCAGCTCCGTCATGCTGACGTCCGGGGCGATTTTCACGAGAACATGCTTCTTCTTGCCATGCTTCTCCGCCTGCTCCGCCATCTCGCTTTGCACGGCCTCCAGCAGGGACGCCAGCTCGCTGCCGTGCTGCAAATTGCGCAGGTCGGGCGTATTCGGCGAACTGATGTTCACGACAAAGAAGTCCGCATGCGGATAAAGTTCCGCAATGCATTTCTCATAATCAAGATGGGCCTCTTCATTGGGAGTGACCTTGTTCTTGCCGATATTGACAGCGACCGGAATCCGCCTGCTCCGCAGCGCCGCCAGCTGCCGGGCCATATAAGCGGTGCCCTGGTTGTTGAACCCCATGCGGTTGATCAGCGCTTCCTGCGGTTTAAGGCGAAACAGCCTCGGCTGATCATTTCCCGGCTGGGCCTTCGGCGTGACCGTACCGACCTCCATGAATCCGAAGCCGACAGCCGAAAACGCCTCTACCGCTTCCGCATTTTTATCCAGCCCTGCTGCCAGCCCTACCGGAGTAGGAAAATGAATATCAAATAAATCGACAGCCAGCTCCGGAACCTCTTTAACTCCGTACATTCCGTGCAGTAGAGGTATGAACCCCGGCACTCTAGCTGCCTTATGTAATCCTCCAATCATGAGATGGTGAGCCTTCTCAGCATCCAATCGGAAGAATAAATGCTTGCCAATATTGCGATACAACACGTCTATCTTCACTCCGTTCATCACTTATGCCATACAATGCCTCGCTTTTTAGTTTATCGTTTTCTCGCTCAAAAGAAAAGTTTAACCTTCTTGCAAACGTAACGATTTCGTCTCCCGGAGGTGATAGCATTTTAAAATGAAAGCTATTACAATAAATATGTAGCTCTTTGAACAATTTAGAAGGGAATGATTGTTGTCATGGCTGCCAAACGCAAACCGCCGACGCTCCAGCAAAAGAAAGAGGAAGTCAACAAAAAAGGGCTCATCTGGGCCATTTCTATCGTTGCTGGACTCATTATTCTGTTCACGCTAGCACTCGTATTCAAATAATGGCTAATGCAGCCAGCGATACGTCCGGTGAGGATTGCTCTGATCCTGCCTGTCCCCAAGCGTGAACCGCTCTGCCGGGGTAAGGTCCTGATCGGGCAGTCCTCCCTTGCCTATCGTCACCTTCGTTCCGACCGGAAGAAGGTCGAACAGCTCCTCCACGTCCTTTTTCCCCATCCGGACACAGCCCAGCGATTCATCGACGCCGATACTGTCCGGCTCGTTCGTGCCATGAATCGCATAATTCGTATCGGACAGCTGCATTCCTCTGCTGCCGAACTCCCCGTCCGACTTGCCGTTCGGATTTATGACCTTGTCAGAAATATGAAACGTCCCTTCCGGCGTCTTATCGCCGCCCAACCCAACCCGGTAGCTTCTGAGTATGACCGAGCCGCTTACTACTGCCAAACGATAATTGCTCGTATCGACGATCACCTCCAGCGGCTGGGTAAAAAACCGGTCGCCATCATTGGCTTTCTTCCCCTTCGTACCGCGGGATTCGCCTGAACCCGCCTCGCTGCCGCCTGCCTGTTGTTCCCGCTGTGCGAACTCCCGCTTCAGCGGCCCGAATGCTTCTTTCATATGATCATTGGTTCCTGCCAGCCAGTTGTCCGGAAACGGCTGTGTGAGTTCGTCCAGACTGACCGGCCATTTCCCGTTTTTCTCCTTATATCGCAGCATAGCCGAAGAGAGTACGGCCAGGGATTCCTGCCGTTTGATCCACTCCCCCGCCTCCGCCTTCAGATGTCTCGATTCGGGCGGCTTACAGAAACACGCCGCCGGGTCGTAGGACTGCACGCTGGTTTGGCCGTGGCCAAGCGATTGGATGCCATAAACGATCGGCATTTTATGAGACCAGTTCAGCCATTTTCCTTGTTTGCCCATGCCCAGCACGACCTGATAGCCGCCAGCCGTAGCGCTTCCCTGCAGCAGCCCGCCGATATCGCCCGTTACTCCCCTGCCTCCGGGAACATAACCGATCGCCGTAAATTTCGGGCTATCCTTCACCGGCTCCGCAAGGGCTGGCGATGGTTCCGCTTCCGTTATAAGCTGACCTGGCTTGCCCTCCTCAGAAACGCTATCCGCATGCCCGGGAGCAGGAATCTCCGGAACTGTTGCTGCTATTTTGCCGGGAGACTGCGCGGAAGGAAGCCACAGAAACAGCAAAAGCAGCAAAATAAAGCCTGCCTTTCGAAGCAAACGGCTGCGCTGCTCCTGCCTGCGCGACTCCTGAAGGATGCCAGCCTCATACCCCATCCATAAATCATCGGGTATTTTGCTGGCCTCGAACGCTTCGTACACGCTTCCTGCCTGAATGTAACAATAATGGGCTTTGCCTTCCTGGCCGCTTTGTTCATATTCTTTGCCAAGCAAATACCAAGCCATTTTATTGTTTGGGTGGTTCTCTACGTATTTTTTGAGGTAAGCCGAATTTTTCATCGTAAACCTCCATTGGAATCAACTTGTGTATGGATTGCATGAACAACTTCTTTACTTAATATATCGGCTGCGGAGCGCTTGTTTCAAACCATTCTTTTGAAATTGTCAAATTCATGACCTAATACCTAACTATATCGCAGCCAGGATGACCTGGATTGGGATGGGCAAAAGAACAGCAAAAAGCATCCCGTGCCGGAAGCGGCGGGATGCTTCTCCAAAAGCGTGATGTAGACTGGTCTTTCTGTTCTGTTTAACCTTCCATATTGAACGGAGTATCTGCAATCTTGATGGAATCGGTTGGGCATCCGTCAGACGCATCCTGAAGGTCGTCATGCAAGTCTTCCGGAATTTCTGTTACACCGCGGTTACCATCATTATTGTAGATAACTTCGGCCAAGCCCTCATCGTCATAATCGTAGATATCCGGTGCCGTAGCGCCGCAAGCGCCGCAAGCGATACAAGTATCTTTCTCTACCCAAGTATATTTCGCCATCTTTATCTGCCTCCTGATAAACGGTACAAGTGCGGTGAATTGCTACCACCATGACCAATATAATATAAAAAGAAAGCAATTTCAAATCATTTGTTACCAATTTCCATTGATAATTATTATCATTCCTCCCGATTTTCCCGGAGAAAATCCGTTTGCAGCGAAGTGCCGCGGATTTTATGATTCCGGATCAGCGCGGAAGGATCATCGCTGAGCATACCAGCCGTCAGTATGGCATCTTCACCAAACTTGTCCCGGAGCAAATCCATTGTCCTGGTCAGCGATTCTTTCTTCGGCTGCTGCTCGTAATCAAACAAATCTAGCTGCAGGGCCGAGTTCTCCCTGGGAATCAAATTTTGCAGCGTAATGCCGAGCAGCCGAACCGGCTTGCCGTGGCTCCAGTGACGAAGATACAGCTCGCAGGCCTCCTTGTATATTTCATCGGCCTGCTCCGTCACGTTTCCTAATGTCTGGGACCGGGTTATTGTCTTCATATCCGGCGTCCTGATCGTGATTTGCACCGTTTGCGCCATCAGCTTCTGGCGGCGCAGGCGCCTTGCCACCTGATCGGCCAAATTAAGCATGACCCGCTTCACGTCCTCCAGCTCGGTCAGGTCTTTCGGCAGCGTCGTCGTATGCCCGATGGATTTATTCTTCTCCCGCTCCTCCTGTACCGGCGAATGGTCAATGCCGTGCGCAGCCTGCTTCATCCATAGGCCGACAACGCCGAAGCGCTCCGACAACAGCCGCTCGTCGGCCGCCGCCAGCTGGCCAAGCGTGTATATGCCCATCTTCTTCAGCTTCTCCCCCGTCTTGCGGCCGATGCCAAACAGTTCGCTGCACGGCTTATCCCATAGCAGTTCGGGAACATCGCGCAACCGAAGCACCGTAATGCCGTTTGGCTTCTTCATATCCGAGGCCATCTTGGCCAGCAGCTTGTTCGGAGCAATGCCGATGGAGCAGGGCAATCCCAGCTCCTTGGCAATGCGGGACTGGATTTCCGCCGCGATTTCGAGCGGAGTGCCAAACTGCTTCGAGCCGGTGATATCCAGATAGCACTCATCAATCGAGGTCGCCTGCAGCAGCGGGGTATACCGGTAAGCGATGTCCATGAATGCCCGGGAGTAACGGCGGTACAGGTGGAAATCCGGGGCGATCAGAATAAGTTTGGGATATTTCTTTAACCCCTCCCTCACGGTCATTCCTGTTCGGATTCCCATCGCCCTCGCCGCATACGAGCAAGTAACGATCACGCCTTTGCGCAATTCCACGCTTCCTGCCACGGCTGTCGGTTTGTTCCGGTATTTCTCCGGCTCCTCGGCCTCATGAACAGAGCAATAAAATGCGTTCATATCGATGTGCAGCACAACCCTGCCGTTCACAGGATAATATTCGTCGATATTCCTCACTAGCGTTCCCTCATTTTATTTATACTACAACATGAATTTTTACGCCTTGCACTCGATGATCATGATCTAAAAAAAGCATACCTTTTGAGCCAAATCGGGTCAACAACCCTTGTGCAATTTCATAAAAACGGTGTTACATTTAAATTGCAGATGCTATAATTAGAAATTATACTAATCAGAGCTCACACTCAGACGATATCCAAAGGGGGACATTTTCATCATGTCAAAGGCTGTAACCATCTTCGACACAACATTACGTGACGGCACTCAGGGAGAAGGCATTAGCCTGTCTGCGGACGATAAGTTGAAGATAGCCAAGAAGCTGGATCAACTGGGTGTTCATTATATCGAAGGCGGCATTCCTGGCAGCAACAGCAAAGATATCGAGTTCTTCAAGCGAGTACAGGAACTCGGATTATCCGCGACAGTCACCGCTTTCGGCAGCACCCGGCGCAAAGACAGCATCGCCGAGCATGATCCTAACTTGAAACGCATCCTTGAATCCGGTGCCAGAGCCACATCGCTCGTTGGGAAATCATGGGATTTCCACGTGCATACTGCGCTCCAGACAACATTGGAAGAGAACCTGGCCATGATTTACGATTCCATCGCCTATTTGAAGCGGGAAGGCATGGAAGTGCTGTTTGATGCCGAGCATTTCTTTGACGGTTACAAGAACAATCCAGAGTACGCTCTCGCCGTCATGCGCAAAGCGGAGGAAGCCGGCGCTGACTGGCTCGTCATGTGCGATACGAACGGCGGCACGATGCCGCATGAGGTACATGACATCGTCTCTGTCCTTGCTGGACGCGTAACGACAGCCCGACTTGGCATCCATACCCATAACGACTGTGAATTGGCCGTAGCGAATGCATTAAATGCTGTACGAGCTGGTGCGGAGCAAGTCCAAGGCACCATGAACGGTTACGGAGAGCGCTGCGGCAATGCCAACCTGTGCTCCATCATCCCGAACCTGCAGCTGAAGCTGGGCTATGATGTTATCGAGTCAGAGCAGCTCCAGCAGTTGACCAATACGGCCCGTTATGTCGGCGAAATTGCAAACGTCCATATGCCTGTGGGACAGCCGTTCGTCGGCACAGCGGCATTTGCCCATAAAGGCGGCATCCACGTCTCGGCCATTCTGCGCGATTCCCGGACCTATGAGCATATTGCTCCGGAAACCGTCGGCAACCGGCAGCGTGTTCTCGTATCCGAGCTTGCTGGACAGAGCAATATTCTGTCCAAGGCGCAGGAAATGGGCATCAAATTTGACCCGGAAAACGAAGAGACACGCCAAGTCATCTCCAAAATCAAGGATTTGGAGCACCAAGGCTACCAGTTCGAGGGTGCAGACGCGTCCCTGGAGCTGCTGCTTCGTCAGGCTAACGGAGAAATGAAAGAGCTGTTCGTCTTTGAATCTTTCAAAATGCTCGTCGAGAAGTCCGCAGGCAAGCCGGTTGTCTCGGAAGCCTTCATCAAGCTGAATATCGATGGAAACAGCCTGTACACAGCTGCGGAAGGCAATGGCCCGGTGAACGCGCTCGACAATGCCCTGCGCAAAGCGCTGATATCTTATTATCCTGCATTAAAGAACATTCACTTGTCGGACTATAAGGTCAGAGTTCTCGACGATAAAGATGCGACGGCCTCCAAGGTCAGAGTTCTGATTGAATCGAAAGACGCTGCCAATTCGTGGAGTACAGTCGGCGTATCCGGCAACGTTATTGAAGCGAGCTGGGAGGCGCTTGTCGACAGCTTGCGTTACGCTCTGCTTGGCCAAACCAAAATGGAGCATGAAGAGGTAGTGTCGGCAAGCCAAGGGCTAGTTAACCATTAATCCATGATGATCTACATCGGCAATGCCGATGTTTAACGCCGGAAGGCCCGGAGTCCGTAAATTAAAGGACTCCGGGCCTTCCGCATTCCATTTTTTACAGTGAATTACGAGGACTGCAGCAGCTTCTTGATCTTGGCCTCCAAATCCTTCGGCGGGAGTATGCCCACGATTAAATCCTGGATTACGCCATCCTTGTCAATTAACACGTTCGTTGGAAAGGCCATGCCGTTGAATTTCTTGTAGGCCTCTTCCTTCTTGTCCAGCAGTACCGGGAATTCTATCCCATATTCCTTAACGAAGGCTTCGGCTTTTTCAACCGTGTCATAAGCCGTGACATTGACTCCGTAAATGTCCAGCCGCTCGCCGTATTTCTCGTACAGCTTAACGAGATCAGGAGCTTCGTCCTTGCAGGGATCACACCAGGAAGCCCAGAAATTAACCAGTACCGGCTTGTCTCGTTCTCCCCCTACCTTATAGGTGTTTCCATCCAGTCCTTGCAATGCAAAGGCCGGAGATGAAGAACCCGGCTTCGGGGCACCTTCTGCGAGCGCGGCGCCCAAGGTTTTTTTATCACTCCCTGCGCCTAGGAAAGAGCGCACCTCGTTTCCGTAATTTTGGTACAAGGCGATGCCAAGCAGGACGATCAAGAGCGCAAGAATCGGTATGTTTTTTCTCATGTGTATTCTTCCTTTGCTATTTGTATATGTTATTGTACCCTGTTTACCCGTTTTGTTACAAACTGAGGAATGAGGTGAACATCATCTATGAACGATTACTTCTGGAAGCATGTTTCCGAGCCGAAACGGATCATCCTTCCATCTGTATATAAGCAGCTGGAGCAAGATAGCCTGACCCGTTATCCCCATGAGGCATGCGGGATTCTGCTGGGTGAAATAGCGGCTGGAGCGGTCATCATAGATGGCTACGTTCCGGTAACCAATGCTTCTGCCCAACCGGACCGGCACTTCTCGCTGGAACCGCAGGAATGGGTCAAACACAGCTATCATCCGAAGCTGTTGGGACTGTTTCACAGCCACCCTACTGCTCCCCCGGTCCCTTCAGCGACGGATTTGCGGGAGCTGCCCTTATTTGCCAGCCTGCTTAAATTGTATGTCATCGGTTCTTGCTGCAATACCGAGCCGGCAGCCGGACAAACTCCGGGGAACAATCAGCCTAGCTTTTCGCTGCAAGGGTATGAAATTATAAGCAGCGATAGTAACTATAGATTGGAAAGCATAACGTTTGACTGTATAGTTGCCGATCAGGTATCATTATTTTAGAAAAATAAATATATACTAAAAATATCCTTAGGAGTGAGGTGAGCCTAGCAGGATGAAACTATACAGAATCGGCGAACTAGCCAAGGCTGCCAGCGTAAGCGAGAGAACGATCGACTATTATACCAAGCTGAAGCTCATTGCGCCGGAGGCACGCACACAGAAAAATTACCGCCTATACAGTGCTGAAACCTTAAACCGTTTGAAACGTATTAATGAATTAAAACAGGAGAAGTATACATTAGAGGAAATTCGCTCGAAGCTGGAGCTGTGGAATAAAGTAAGCCACGAGGAACAGGTTACGGAGAAGCTTACTTCCCTCGAAATCCATATGCAAAGATTGGAACGGGAGGTCAAGGAGCTGGAGCCGCTTATTTCTAAATTGAAGCCTGGCCAAGCAAGAAAAATGTTCTCCAGTCTCATGCCCCAGAGCCTCGCCTGCATCGATGCGCTGTATCTTCTAATTAATCAAGGGCCATTTACGTAAAGTTCTGAACAATCATTAACAACAGGGGGATGGAGAAGAAAAATGAGCTCAAATATTATGTTTATTCCATTATTATTTGCCATCGGCCTATCGATATGGGCCCAGTTCAAAGTAAAGGGAACCTTTAACAAATACGCCAATGTTCATAATATGTACGGCCTAACCGGCCATGACGCAGCCCGCCGCATGCTGGATGCAAACGGTCTGTACGACGTACCGATCGAACCTGTACGCGGCAGCCTGACGGACCATTACGACCCGACCAAACGCGTCGTCCGCCTCTCCGAGCCGGTCTATTACGAGAATTCGGTATCGGCCGTAGCGGTAGCCTGCCATGAAGTCGGGCACGCCATTCAGCATAAGGAATCTTACTCCATGCTGGTTCTGCGCCACAAGATGTTCCCGATCGTCAATATAACGTCCCAAGTATCGCCGTTTTTAATTCTTGCAGGCTTTCTGTTCGGTTCACTGAACCTTCTGGGCGTAGGCATCGTGTTCTTCTCATTGGCCGTGCTGTTCCAGCTTGTCACCTTGCCCGTAGAATTCGACGCATCCAACCGGGCCCGCAGAGGCATGCTAAGCATGGGCTTAGTTTCGCAGAATGACGAACGCGGCGTAGGCAAAGTTCTTAACGCAGCCGCATTGACTTATGTAGCGGCAGCCCTTATCTCCCTTATTGAACTTCTTCGTTTTATCATGATGTTCTTCCAAAGCCGGGACTAATTATTCAAACCACGGAGAGATTGCAACCAGTAATCTCTCCGTTTTTTGTGCTTCCATGCACCTTAGTATAATCCGCCATTTATTGAAATTATTAGGATGAACGGGGTAAAATAGAGTGGTATTTTTACGTTGAAATTTCATTGCCTAGGAGGAATTCGATTTTGCTCAGAAATGAGAAAATACTGATGGTCGATGATGAGGAAGGTATTTTGAACCTGCTGGAGATTATTCTCAAAAAAGAAAGGTTCCATGAGATATATTCCTGTACCACGGGGGAAGAGGTATTGAATTTGCTAAGTCAGCATACGTTTGATGTCATTTTGCTGGATATCATGCTCCCCGATACCCATGGATTCGACTTATGCCATAAAATCAGGAGCATCACAAACACCCCTATTATTTTCATCAGTTCGTGCTCCAGCGATTTTGACAAATTAACAGGCCTCGGAATCGGCGGTGACGATTACATTACGAAGCCTTTCAATCCCCTTGAGGTAGTTGCTAGAATACATAGCCTGCTGCGAAGACAGAACCTTACCCGAGCCATGCTGCGTGAGAACCATGAGCAGTCTAAAGAATACCGTTATGGCAACCTTGCCTTAAAACCTGCCGAGGCACGGCTTGTTGTCGACGAACGAGTTATTGAATGTACGGCTAAGGAGCTGGAGTTACTTCAATTTTTCTTCAAAAATCCGAATCGCCTCTATACCGCTACGCAAATCTACCAGCTCGTATGGGGAGAGGAGCCAAACTATGGCGAAGAGAAAACCGTGGCCATGCATATTTCCAAAATCAGAAAGAAGCTCGAAAGCAAGCCGAAGTCCCCTGAAGTCATCATTAATCTAAAAGGAATTGGATACAAATTCGTGCCCCCTAAAGAAAGGTAACGTATCATGAATATTAAGCTGCGCTTCAGCATTCATTTTATCGCCGGATTATTTGCCTGGATATTAAGCATGGGAATCGTCGTCATGCTGATCATCGACGGCATTCTGCCCATGCTGGGACTTTATGAAGGGATGCCCGGCTACGACCTGATCCTGATTATTCTTTTCGCGGTCAGCATCATCGTTTCGAGCCTGATCTTCAGCTGGTATTTCAGCCGCCCAATCTGGTTGATCATCTCCTGGATATCCCGCTTATCGCAGGGTATTTATCAAGAGCCTGCCGACAGCGATAAAATGTATACGAAGCGGAATAAGCTCAAAAGACCCTACCGGCTATTCCGCGAAATCATAACCAACATTTATGAATTATCCGACCAACTCCGAAAATCCCAGCAGGAAAGAGAGAAGCTGGAGCAGTTAAAGAAGGACTGGATCGCCGGCATCTCCCATGATTTAAAAACACCGCTTACCTACATATCCGGCTATTCTGCCCTGCTCCTGAACGAGGAATATGCCTGGAGCGAGGAAGAGAAGCATTCCTTCATGCAGGAAATTCTCAAAAAAAGCAAGCATATGGAAGCCCTGATTCAGGATTTTAACCTGTCTCTCCGGCTCCAGGAAACAAAGGCGCAGATCCCTCTGCGGCTGGAAGAGGCGAACCTGGTGGAGTTCCTGAAGAGCCTGCTGGCGGATACCTGGAACGACCCCCATCTACAGGAGTATGATTTAAGCTTTCACTGCGAAGAGGATTTGATTCCGTTCTCTTTTGACCGGCGCTTGCTGTACCGGGCGATCCAGAACCTGCTTATCAATGCAGTCATGCACAATCCCCCGGGCACGGCAATTTCGGTACAGCTAACGAATGTACAGAACGAATTCATTAAAGTTACGATTGAGGATAACGGGGTTGGAATGGACCGCACTACTGTGGAGAATTTGTTCAAGAAATACTATCGCGGAGCAACGCCGGACTCGTCTTCCGCCCATCATTCCATGGGCCTTGGCCTGTCGATCGTTAAAGATTTGATACTCGCCCATCGGGGGCATATTTCCGTAAACAGCATCCCGGAGAAGGGGACTACCTTCTACATCACCATCCCCTTTGCCAAATAACAATACCCGCCCTTCTCCGTCAACAGTCAACGATGGAGCAGGGCGGGATGTTTTATTTAATATAAATACTTCCTGAAGATGATTTGATGGTTAGATTCGGCGCGTCGGCAGCAGAACCGATCTTAGCCTTTAATTCCTGCCCTGCTCCTACAGCGTTCACTTCGGACGCCGAAGTCAGGGACGACTCGATCCTGCCGGATTCTGTCGAAGCGTCAATCTCCAGGGCGCCAGGTGCATTCTCGAAAGCCATCTCGACTTTTCCCGTTCCAGTTCTAATACTGCTTCCTTGACCCAGTTGCCCGTTATGGGATACCTTCACATTCCCTGCATCATTCTCGATGTGGAAGTCACCGGTAATCCCGGTAAGCTCAATGTCTCCCGAAGCAACTTTGCCTTGAATATGATTTCCCTCAAAGCCGTTAATTTCAAGCCTTCCCGAATCTCCTATAAAAACAAGCTCATCGGCTTTCAAACCTTCGCCTTTAATTTGCCCAGCAAACGCCGTCAGACTGATTTTGCGGAATTGCTTATCCGGCAGCTCAACCTGCAAAGTGTCTGTCTTAAAGTTAACCAGACTCGAGGAGCTGCCATAGTTAACATCCAGCACACCGCCGTTCAACTCGGCGATGGCTTCTTTACCGCCTTTTGTGCTGACCTTAATTTCAGAGCTGCCTGCAGACCGTATTTCAATATTTTGGCCGTCCGTATTTAGGATGATTTCCTCCACTTGCGTCCCATCGAAGGTCTTGCCCGCACTATTTACGCTTGGTTTGGAATCGCAGCCTGAAAAAGACAGGGCCAAGACCACAGCCAACGCCGTAGTAATCATTTTTATATTACGGTTAATTATCAAATTCATGATACTCCTCCTTTATCGTAGTGCTTCGAGTTATTTCCTTTCGCAGCGCTACCTCCCAGCACTCCTGCTTTGATCTGCTGGCCAACAAGAGCCACGATCAGCAGGAGGCATGTCAATATGCCGTATAGTAGGGATTGGCTTGTCCCGGCGCCCAGGAAGTTAAGACCAGGAAGGTTGTTAACCGCTCCCATATACCACCACAACATATAGACGACTTCAAACATTTTCCTCGTCCCGCTGAGCGTTCCCAAAGCCATGGCCAGCGTCGGAACGAATAGAACGCTCACCAGCCAAGCCGTCAAGTGCGCCCATTGTCCATCCAGAATGAAGTGGACTAACGCTCCCGAGAATACGAGCAGGGTAATGAGAATTCCTGAAACCCAAACCGCAAAAAATCTGTTGAGCGGAGAACAGCTGGACATCAACAATTCCCGGGTAAAATAATATTTCTCCCGTGTGCCCATTTGCGACCAGATGGCAATCGGCCATAACGCTAGTACGGGCAGCCAGCTCTGTACGTTTTCCATCGGGATGAGAAGGCTCGCGGCCATACTGCCCAGCACAAGCAGATACCACCAAATGGAACAATCTTTCAGCATAATGCATATCTCCGCTCGAACTAGTCTCATCATGCGGACTCTCTTCTCTTTCTCGACAGGAGACAGCCTATACTCATGGCTATGATCCGGTTTGGCAGCAACACCATTCTTCGGTTCATAGATAACCTGGATGTGACTAAGTTTGGCATTCTCTTTTGTCCTGAAGCGGTTGAATACGAGGGAAGAAACAAGAATAAGCAGCACTGCGATGCCTACCCAGGCCAATCGGTAAATAAGCAGGCTTGAGCTCCATTCTACGCCATGCCAGACAAACGTAGGGCTGGTGCCTTCCACCGGATAATATCCGAAGCTTCCGCCCTCCTCGCTCGCAGACAGGAACGCATATTTCAGCGTAGCTTCCCTTACCATATCCGAACGAATGATATCAAGCCCGAATACATCCAGTAGACTATTCGGCGTAGCGATCGACACGATACTACAGCATACCCATAGAGCAAAAAAGATGATATTCCCCACGACACCCTTTAAACCAGGCATCACGTCGAACAATACAGTCAATGCTGCCAGAACGAGCAGCGAAGGCATGACTATGAAGGCGAATGGCTGCAAGTAATCGGCGATATGAATATAATAGTCTTCCCCGCGGATCAACTGCATTCCCATAAACGCCAGAAACAACAGCAGCTCGATCACAAGCAGTACAACATAGTTGGAGATCACTTTGCTAAAAATGTAGCGAAAATTAGAAATCGGCGTCGAAGCGATGATCTGCCCGACCTTCAGCCTCTGATCCTCGGAAACCTGGCTGCGCAGCATAAAGAAGGCAAACAGCCACAACAGCAGCGTGGACATCATCGTGACCATCCCGCCTAACCATGCGGAATTGTAAATGCCTCGTACCCCGCCAATATAGAACACCTGATACCCGCTGGAGGGGGATGGCACGCAGGCATATCCCAGGAACAACGTTAGCAGGACGACGATGAGGAAGGAGTAGCTTCTCATTTGCTTGATCAGGTTGTTCTTGATCAGACAGTAGTAGGTTCTCCATGCATTGCTCATGACGCCCCTCCTAATGGAGAGACGGCGTACAGGTAGGCATCCTCCAGCGTAGAAGGAAGCAGAACAGCATTCTGGGAAGGGCGGAAATCAGAAACGATCCGGGCATGCACCCCGTCGCTACGGTGTATGGCGCTGCTAATAATATACTTCTCCTGCATGTCCTGCAGCTCGGAGGAAGGGAAAATGCTCAGCCACACCTTGATATCTGCCCTCTGGATCAAACTTTCCGGCGTCGTTAAATTCACGAGTCTGCCTCTGAAAAGGATTGCGATATTCGGAGCAATCGACTCGATATCCGTAACGATATGCGTAGAGAGAATGACGATCCGATTGGAGGACATCGTCGATAGCAGATTTCTGAAGCGGATGCGCTCCTCAGGATCAAGTCCCACGGTCGGCTCATCGACGATGAGCAGCGAAGGATCATTTAACAGTGCCTGGGCGATACCTACGCGCTGCTTCATCCCCCCGGAAAATCCCCCCAATAGCTTCTTGCGGTCATTAGATAAATTTAAAATTTCGAGCAATTCATCGATCCTCTTCCTTGCCGATTTTAGCGTTAACCCCTTCATCGCGGCCATATACTCCAGAAACTCCACGGGGTTCATATTCGGATACACGCCGAAGTCCTGCGGCAAATAGCCGAGTTCGGCGCGCAATTCATCTGGATGCTGCGCGATATCCACACTGTTCCAAGTAATCACTCCGGAAGTAGGCTTTTCTAATGTCGACAGCATTCTCATCAAGGTTGATTTACCTGCCCCATTCGGTCCCAGCAGTCCCAGAATACCCGGCTTTAGATGCAGGGTGACCTGGTTAAGCACTTGTTTTGAGCCATAGGATTTGGTTACATGCTCAATTTTCAACTCCATTGCTACTCTTCACCACGCCTTATTTGTTATTTGCACAATCATTGCTTTCAGATCTTGAACCCTAGTATACTGTGCGAAAATAAAAGTATAGTAAAATAAGAGCAAATCTAACTTAAAATGCACGGAGTCAACAACAAACCCGCTCAAGCTGCGGAAAAAGCCCAGCCATACGGCTATTTCCGTATAGGCTGGGCTTTATTATGGTTAATAATTTGGGATCATGCCTTCCGGGCTGCAATGCCCCGAAAGAAGCGCTAGACGGTTTGAACCGGCTGGACAGCATGTCCATCGACCTTTTTCGATATTACAAGAACAAACGCCGCCAGTTATTAACTTGGCGGCGTGTCCGGTTGTAGTCCGAAATATTCTAGCAGAAATATGCGGAAGGATTGCGCGACCAGCGGGAGTTTATCGTCGGCTCGGTGAATCAGCCCGATCGTTCTCGTTACTTTCGGCGTAGAAATGCGAACCCGGGCCGGCTGCAGCGTGAAGCTCTGGAATAACGCCACTTCAGGCAGGAGACTGACGCCCATCCCGGCCGCGACTAAGCCGCGGATCGTATCCGTCTCCTCGCCTTCAAAGGCGATTTTCGGCGTGAATCCGGCTTCCAGACAAGCATGCCACACGATAGGTCTTAAAGAATAACCTTTGCTGAACAAGATGAATTTATCGTCTTTCAACTGGTTGAGCTTGATGCTCTGCTCGTTGGCGAGCGGATGGCCTGGAGGCAGAATCGCCACTAAATCCTCCGTCAGTACGACGTTGCCCGCAACCTGATTATGGTTCTCTGGAAAAGGAGAGATGAAGGCCAAATCCACTTCGGCTGATACGACATCACGAATGAGTGTCGGGTACATTCCTTGCTTGAATCTGAACTTTACATTCGGATACAACTTACGGAATTCGGCAACTACACTAGGAATAACATGAACACCGAGGCTATGTGGAAATCCGAGACGAATTTCGCCTTGCTCAGGATCAATAAACTCGTGAACTTCATTTACGGCGCGATCCAAATCTTTGAGGATCGTCTCCACCCGGCTGCAAAATAGCTGTCCTACCGCAGTCAAATGCAGATTTCTTCCCTTTTGCATGAACAAGTCAACGCCAAGCTCCTGCTCCAGCTGGTGGATTTGCCTGCTTACCGCAGACTGGGCCACATGAAGCTCTTCGGCTGCCTGTGTAACATGCTCCTTCTTCGCCACCTTCACAAAGTATTGCAGTTGTCTTAATTCCACGAATCTGATCGCTCCATTTCGATTCCTGTCATAACCCATATGGGTAACTTGCCATCATTTTTGCTCTAACATAACTTTACCATTTACCTTCAAGGGGTTCAACGTCGTTTTAACAGGCGAATGATCAATCCATAGATGAAGAAGCCGCCGATAAATCCGCCTAAGTGGGCGATCCAGTTGACCTGAGGCACGAGGAACGAGAAGATAATCCCGACGATAAGCAGGCTGTACAGCGTCTTGCGGGATGCTTCGTCCATGAATTGACGCTGAAATAGCGCAACATAAAGGAATGCCCCGTAAATACCGTAAATGGCGCCTGATGCCCCTGCAGAAATATGCGGAATAGACGAATGCTGATAGATTCCCGCCGTGATCAGATTGCCGACGACACCGCTCCCTAAATATAACAGGACATAACGCCAGGAGCCGAGCAGCCGCTCCATCGGGGGCGTAAAGATCAGTATCCCGAAGCTGTTAGAGAACAAATGCCCGAAGTTGAAATGCAGGAATACCGCGGCGACATACCGCCACCATTCACTGGCATAGGGTTCTTTATTCACCATAGCCCCATAATCAAGGATGACCCCCTCCGGCCCCGCAGCAGTTAGAACAAACATCACAATATTAATTGCTAGAATGAAGCAGGTAACAGGGTACGATTTCAGATACGTTCTCCAATTCTCATAGCGAATAAATATCATACGATCCGAACCTTTCTTCCTAATGTTGGACAATCTCTTTCTAAAAAGATTATAATTAAAATTAGGTGCTTTCACAAAATTGTTAGGAGGAGATACATTTGGCACAAGAACGTACTAATGCGGCAACATTTAAAGGCAATCCGATTACTCTGGTAGGTCCTGAGCTGAAAGTTGGCGATACGGCTCCAGAATTCCGTTTAAGTAAAAATTTGCTCGAAGAAGCAACTCTTCAGGACTTTGCAGGTAAAATCAAGCTCATCAGTGTCGTCCCCTCCCTGGACACAGGCGTATGCGATGCGCAAACTCGCCGCTTCAACGAAGAAGCTGCCAGCCTTGGCGACGACGTCGTTATCCTGACGGTCAGCGCGGATCTGCCTTTCGCTCAAGCCCGCTGGTGCGGTGCCGCAGGCGTTGACCGCGTAGTAACCCTGTCCGACTATAAAGACAATTCCTTTGGTCAAGCCTATGGTGTATTGATTAAGGAATTCAAATTGGATCAACGCTCCGTATTCGTGATCGACAAAGACAACAAAATTACCTATGTCGAATACTTAAGTGAAATGACCGAACATCCGAACTATGAAAATGCAATTGCTGCAGTTAAAGCCCTTCTGTAATAAGTTGCAGTTGCAATAACCCTATTGAACAAGAAAAGCGAGTAGGAGGATAAAACCTCCCTGCTCGCTTTTGTTTAATTATGAAGTTACTTTATAAGCCCCGAGCTTCTTGTCCAGCGCCGCATAAAGATTGAGGATATTGCGATAGTTGCTGCCCAAATCCCCCAACGACCCCCTCGTCGCCGAGTAGATGTCCACCGCACTGCGAAGCGGCCCTGTCGACACGATCGATACGGTAATATCCATCGTGCGGCCCAACGCGGTTTTCTTCTCCAGCGTAATTTCGCCGACAGACTGCACCTCGTGCAGCACTTTATACCCTGGAATTTTCTTTAACGTCGAGGAGACTTCCTCCCAAATTCTATCCTTGGATAGCTGATAATACCTTGTTTTCATTTCGGGCACTTTCGCACGGTCGCTCGTACCTTCCTGGCTGCGGAATATGCCGATGAGGGTTCTTTTGATTGACACTCTACTTCCTCCTTCGTTACTCGTCACGAGACATAGGGTGTATGTACTACATTTGTATCTAGTTTAACATTGTTGCGTAACAAACAAAAGCACCCTGGTACCTTTATTCCATAAAGGGACAGGGTGCTGTCATCATTGAATATGTAGACCCGCCTATGCCGTCCGGTTACACTGTCTCGAACCTGCATCAGCAGGTGGGTGACCGCAGCAGCGCCTTTGAAGTCCCCTGATCTAATAGATAGGGCCTTTCAGCAGCGAAGCAATTTAAGTCTCCCTGGACATTGTCATTGGTTCAAAACAACATGGAACCGAAACGCACATCGCAGGACGTAAACCTATTATAGTCCTTCTATTTCTAAATGTAAACCTAATATAGGCAGTTTGTAAAATTTGTAAATTCGGCCTAGGATTTTGTCTGATCCTTACTGCTGTCATCCGGCAGTTCAGCCGTTGGCTCTTCTGCATTTCCGGCATGCTCACGGTCTTCGCGGTCATTCCCGGCTCCTTCGTTTCCTTCAGCGTCGCTGCTGTCTTCTTCGCCGTCTTTCGAGCCTTCCTCCACTACGCGCATCTTCTCAACCTTCTCCTGAAGCTTGTTATAACTGACATTGAAATTATAGAAGGCAACGAATGCGGCAAGCGTACCGAAGCCGAACAAGATCAGCCATGTGAACTGCATCGTAATGAATCCCAGCGCAATGACGCAAAGCACCGTCGATAACACGCGGAACGGACGGAGGATGGTCAGCAGGATCGCATTCTTAATAAGAAGCGAAGTTTTCAAATGATAGTGGGCAACCAATGAAAAGAAATTGAATAAGGAAACCGACAGCAAGATCAAGAAAATCAACATGATGATGCCGATAATCTGCATGTTGGCGAATTGCTTCATATATACGTTATAGTCGACGATCATGACAATGATCAACAAAGTGTAGAAGATTCCACCGATCATGCTCTGCTTGTAGTTCTCTTTGTACCCTTTGAAGTACACTTTAACAACGCTCACATCCGTATCGCCCATGACCCATTTACGCGTCACCGAGAATAGCGCCGCTGTAGCCGGGAACAATGTAAACGGTGCCAACACGGCTAAAATCCAAGCGATTTGAATCCACATTTCGATGTCCGGGGTTAACAATCCCGTTAGCACGAAAAACCAAAAAGGCGACGAACAGAGAAGCCAGAGCAAATTGCTTCCCGATATTCTCATGATCCACTCGGTTACTTTGTAGAAACCGCTCATTAGTCCTTTGTATTCCAAAAAAAAATCTCCCTCCAGTAAGGTTTATGTCTATTAATAATACTATACATGATTAAATGAGCACTATCCAGCGCCTATTTTAACATGTTCTAGGTAAGCGTCTAAACTATATGAACGAATACGCCATAGTATATACCGTAACTTCTAATCAAACATCTTTAAAGGAGGTTATCTCATGTCGGGTGTAGGTCATTCTTGTGGCGGTTTCTGGACTTCCACAGGTACAATTCTGGTGTTGTTCATTCTGCTCGTTATTGTGAGCCGTTCCATCCTGTTCTAATCTCCTATAAGCAAGAAGACGGAGCGCCAGCAGGCGTCTCCGTCTTCTTTGCTATATACTCATTAAGCGTCGTACGAAGGATTGTCGTTGCGTCTTGGCGGTCTACGGTCCCCACCGTTGCTTGCAGGACGCGGCTTGCGATCCGAGGAAGACTGGTAATCCCTTCCCCCGTCTCTGTTATAACCGCCTTTGCTGCCGTAACCTCCACGGCCACCGCCATCGCGGTTATCTCTGCGGTATCCGCTGCCGCTGCGGTTGCCATATCCATACGGCTTGCGTCCGCTGGAACGGATGTCCGGCTTGCGGCGTTTTACTCGAATCGGCTCCTCTGGAGTCAGCTCGATATTCGTGTTATCCCCTTTGTCTCCGGTAATGAGCTTAAACGCGGCTGCCAGCAGGTTAACCGAATCATATTGCTCCAGCAGCGAAATGGCGATTCCTTTGTATTCGTTCAGTTCGGCTGCTTCCACAAGCTCAATCAGGCGTTCTGCCGTAATTCGCTGTTTCCCTTCGATCGCCTCGGCAATGGAAGGCAGCGGCTTGCGGGCGATCTTCTGGCGGGTGATCCGCTCGATGAAGTGAAGATGGTCGATTTCGCGCGGCGTAACGAAAGACCAGGCTACGCCTTCCTTGCCCGCCCGTCCCGTACGGCCGATGCGGTGCACATAGCTCTCCGGATCCTGCGGCAGGTCGAAGTTGACGACATGGGTTACGCCGGATACATCCAAGCCACGTGCTGCTACGTCAGTAGCCACAAGCACGTCGATGCTGCCATCCCGGAACTTGCGCATGACGTTATCACGCTGGTTCTGAGACAAATCGCCATGAAGGCCGTCCGCGGAATAGCCCCGTTTCTGCAAAGCTTCCGCCAATTCGTCTACGCGGCGTTTTGTCCGTCCGAATACGATAGCCAGCTCCGGTGATTCCATATCCAGCAAACGCGTAAGCGCGTCGAATTTCTGGCGTTCATGCACTTCGATATATGCCTGATCGATTAACGGTGCGCTAACTTGCTTTGGAATAACGGAAACATGCTCCGGGTTTTTAAGAAATTGCTGGGCAAGCTTCTGGATATTTGCTGGCATTGTAGCGGAAAATAGCATTGTTTGGCGCTCTTCGGGGACAAGCTTCAGAATCGACTGAATATCGTCCATGAAGCCCATATCCAGCATTTCATCGGCTTCATCCAGTACGACAGTCTGTACGTCGTCAAGCTTAATCGTTTTGCGATTAATGTGATCGAGCAAGCGGCCAGGGGTGCCGATAATCATTTGAGGCTTCTTCTTCAATGCGCGAATTTGGCGGACGATATCCTGTCCCCCATAAATCGGCAGGGAACGGATGCCTTTGAAACGGGACAGCTTCCCGATTTCTTCGGCTACCTGAATAGCAAGCTCCCGGGTCGGGGTCATAATCAGCGCTACGATCCGATCCTCACTGGCCGGAATTTTGCTGATCAGCGGAAGACCGAACGCCGCCGTCTTGCCTGTTCCCGTTTGTGCTTGTCCGATGAGGTCGCGACCTGTCATCGCAATAGGAATTGATTTGGTTTGAATCGGGGTGGCTTCTTCAAATCCGAGTTCTGTTATAGCCTGTAGAACTTTAGGCTCTAGGCCGAAATCTGCAAATGTGCTCAAAATATTCATACTCCTTCTATATAGTGGACTTCCCACCATCTTGACTGTATTCTTAAGTAGCATTGGAACGTTTATAGGCTGTCCCATCAGCCCATAAATTTTACATAGCATACGGATCTTCGGAATATTCGGTTCAGATCACTAATACATTCTTTCCCATTTAACATGGAAAAGGATACCTACTCAAGAATATCTCAAACATTATAGCACAAAACATGAAAAGAACACCAGCAAGCTGCCTGGCTTATTTTCACAACCATTTTCACAACCATAAGAGGTGATTTTACGATGCTCAAAACAATCTGGAACAGTCTAGTCATCGTGTTCGGAGCGGCATTGATCGCAGCCGGCTTCAATCTATTCCTCGTCCCGCACCACCTGCTTAGCGGCGGGGTCTCCGGATTATCCATGCTGACCGGTTACTTTACGCCCTTAAGCATCGGGACGATGTATCTCGTGTACAATATTCCTATTCTCATAGCAGGACTGTTTCTGCTTGGAAGGCGCTTCATCCTGCTGAGCATTCTTTCCGTCGCTGCGGTAACCTGGTTCATCGCACTGATCCCTGTTCAGGAAATTCCGGTTACGACCGATGCATTCCTGTCCGCGGTCGTCGGGGGCGTGCTCGTCGGCATTGGCAGCGGAATATCGTTTCGGGCGGGAGGATCCTCCGGCGGCTTTGATATCATAGGCTCGATCATTACGAGATACCGCGACTTCCCGGTCGGCAGCGTGCTCGTCTCGATGAACGCCATCGTCATTTTGGCCATGGGGTATATCGAAGGGGACTGGAATCTGGCCCTTGCTTCCATGGTATCGATTTACCTCAGCGGCAAAGTGGTCGATCTCCTTCATGTCAGCCATATTAAAGTTACCCTGTTCATTATAACGGACAAAACCGACGAATTGCTAAGCAGACTTTTGAAGCTACCGCGCGGGGTTACTCTCATTAAGACACAAGGCGCATTCTCGCACAAAGAAAAGGATATGCTGATGACCGTAACGACCCGCTACGAACTGACCGAGCTTAGAAATATTATTAAACAGACCGACCCCGCAGCGTTCGTGAACATTGTAGAAACCGTGGGCGTTATGGGTTCGTTCAGAAAAAGGTAAATTTTCCCACAGGCCTGTACTCGATGCCAAAAGATATTTGATATGATATAATGAATTATGCGCGGTTCCTTCGTCAATTTCATAAGATTTCAGCTTTACCCGATTTCACAGGCTTTGTGCTTTTCCATTTAAGAATGATTCTCTACACGAATGATTCTAGAAGGAAAGGGTGATTGATGTGGAAATGGAAACGGTAAAACTGGCACAAATCGTCATGAAGTGGTTCCCCGATATGCTTCCTTTCTTTAACGAGAAGGAGCTTGACTCCATGATCATCCTTCGGGACGGTATGAACTTATTGGAACCGAATGATGCGATGGAGATTATTCAATTTAGCATCTGCGAGCTTCAAGATACTAATTTGCTTCATTAAATATTAGTTTCAGCGAGCTTCAGCCTTATAGCAATACCCAGGCCGCTTTCTTTTGTCTTGGCAGAAGAAGCGGCCTTTTTTTTGGAATATTGAGCTTGTACTTATGAGGATCTCCTTGGGTGCATTTCTGGATATCGGTTTCAACCAGGCATTGCCGTGTTAATGAGTAAAGCCGCGGTTATTTTTTCGCAAACAATAACAAAACTGTTTATTATGAGCAACAAACATCCATTATAATCATCTTAGAACGTGTATCTTATGGGGAGAGAAGACGATGAACATCTTTTGGACGATTTTACTGCTGGCTCTGAGCGCGGGTACCGGCGGGGATGTTTCCCCGGCTCACACAGACGCTTCAAACAGCAAAATGCCGGGCATTATGCAATCAGCCTATCATACCTTCCTGGCCAATGCCGCCGAGGGACGGCTGGACGCTCCGCTTTCACCTACCATGCTGGCAGTGCAGCCTCAAACAGCCGCTCCAGTCGTAAAGGGGATTTACGTAACGGCTTACAGTGCCGGCGGTTCCCGCATGGACCAGCTGATCGACTTGCTGGACAGAACCGAATTGAATTCCATGGTTATCGACCTCAAGGATGATCATGGCTACATTACTTATAAGACGGACAATACCAAGCTTCAAGAGCTAGGTCAGCCCCAGCCCTTCATTCGTGACATGGGGGCGCTGATGGAGCGTCTCGATAAACATGAAATTTACCCTATAGCTCGCGTTGTCGTGTTTAAAGACAGCGTGCTTGCGAAGAAACATCCAGAATTATCGTTTGTACATAGTGACGGCTCCGTCTGGGCCAATGGCAAGGGGGAAGCCTTCGTCAATCCGTACAGCAAGGAAGTATGGGATTATAATGTGGAGATCGCCAAAGAAGCTGCCAAGTTGGGCTTTAAGGAGGTACAGTTTGATTACGTGCGGTTCCCCGAAGGGTTCGAGAAAAGAGCGGACACTTTAAAATATCACAAGGATGAGCGCAGCCGCGTGGACGCGGTAACCTCCTTTGTAAAGTATGCAAAACAAGAGCTCCACCCGCTCGGCGTCAAGGTATCCGTCGATATTTTCGGTTATGCGGCTTCCGTGCCTGCTGCCGAGGGGATCGGCCAGGATTTCGTGAAAATATCGGAAAATGTAGACATCATCTGCCCAATGATATATCCTAGCCATTATACGACCGGCTGGTTCAATGCCAAGGATCCAGACATGGCCCCCTATCAAACGATACGTGGAGCAACGATCGATACGCAGAAGAAGCTGGAGCCGCTAGGCGACAAACAGCCTGTAATTCGGCCATGGATTCAGGACTTTACGGCTAGCTGGCTCGGCAAAGGCAACTACACCAAGTACGGCAAGCATGAAGTGGAAGAACAAATCCGCGCACTCAAGGAATTGAACGTCGATGAATATCTGCTATGGAATGCATCCAACCGGTATACATCCGGCGTAACCTATAAATAAATGCCATCCAACATGGCCCGGGCGACCCGCCCGGGTTTTGGTTTGGGTGGACTAAGGAGAAATCAGGCTTGAAAGAAACCATCAATCTTAGGCAAAAATATGCCCAGTTTATTATCATACTTATTCCCATTCTAGTAACGCAAATTACGATGTCCCTCATGACCTTTTTTGACACGATGATGTCGGGCCATGCCAGTCCTGCCGATTTGGCTGGCGTTGCGATCGGCTCCAGCCTGTGGGTCCCTGTCCAAACCGGTCTCAGCGGAATTTTGATGGGGCTGATTCCGATCATATCGCAATTGATCGGCGCCGGGCACAAAGACAAAGTAGCGTATCATGTCATTCAAGCGCTTTGGCTCTCGATTGCCATCGCCGCGGCCGTCGCGCTCGTTGGCATGTTCACCGTAACACCGGTGCTTAATGGGATGGCGTTGGAACCTAAGGTGCATAATATCGCCCAATATTTCCTCGTGGCGATATCGACCGGCATCTTCCCGCTGTTTGGCTACATCGTCATGCGTTCGTTTATTGACGCACTCGGCCAGACCAAAATATCGATGATCATTACGCTGATTTCCCTGCCGCTAAACGTCGGAGCCGGGTATGTGCTTGTTTTCGGAAAACTCGGTTTCCCAAGACTAGGAGGGATAGGCTCCGGGATTGCCACTGCTTTTGCTTACTGGTGCATCTTTTTAATATCGGTTCTGATCGTCCATAAGGCAGAGCCTTTTGCCTCCTATGGCGTGTTCCGCAAATGGTACGGCTTATCGCTTGCGAAGTGGAAGGAGCTTATGAAGCTAGGCGTGCCGATCGGATTCGCGATTTTCTTCGAAACCGCCGTCTTTGCAGCGGTAACCCTGCTGATGAGCCGTTTCGATACGCTCACCATCGCCGCGCACCAGGCTGCCCTTAACTTTGCCAGCACATTGTACATGATTCCGCTCAGCATCTGCATGGCCCTGACGATTCTGGTCGGCTACGAAACCGGTGCATCACGTTTAAAGGATGCCAAGCAGTATTCATACATTGGCATAGGATCAGCAGCCGCTTTATCGGTAGCCACCGCCTTGATCATTATGCTGTTCCGTCAAAATGTAGCGCAGATTTATGCCAGCGAGCCGGAGGTCGTGCAGCTGATCATGCATTTCCTGATCTACGCGGTTTTCTTCCAGCTGTCCGATGCTATTGCCACACCAATTCAAGGCGCGCTGCGCGGTTACAAGGATGTGAATCCTGCGTTCTGGATCACCCTGCTCGCCTTCTGGATTATCGGCTTGCCGCTGGGCCACGTGTTGGCTAATTATGCGAATCAAGGCGCCTATGGTTACTGGGTTGGGCTCATATCCGGACTGGCCGTAGCCGCTGTGCTGCTCACCGGCCGCCTTCTGGCCGTCCAGCGCAAATTCGCGAGGCGGGCGCTTCTGCCTGAGTCGAAGTAATGGACAGTAACGGATTAGCCTGGCGAGAGGGGCATGCCTAGTTGTCTAGTCATTCATGCAGAGTGCGGCAATAAGGCAGCGTTTGGGGCATTGGGGCCAGCTCTCGACGTGTTTTGTTGCGAAAATGCACTATACTTCCTCAATCTTACGCTAGTGTCTAACACATTAGGAGTTGTTGCTGCACCTTCGGCTCTGCCATTTAATAAAAGTGGAATCATTCCCTCGGTATTGAATTCGACTGCTGATTTTTGACTTTCCTAGGTGGTCAGGATCAGGTAGCTAGATGTAATTCATGCAGTTAGTTCATCGGTTTTGGTCGTGTTAGAGGGAACAAACTGCAAATCCTACATGTAGTTTTAAGTGATTTCGACGAATTCGCTCCATTCAGGTAAACTAACTGCATGTTTTACATTTAGCGTATGGTTTTTTTATAAAACAGCTTAACTAGATGTATAAAATGCATTCCGCTGCTTTTACAGACAATAACCCGCCCTCCATTTGTGAGTGATTTAGCCGAGCCGCTATCGCATGAATCGCATGATGAGAAATACAAAAAGGGAAATTCAGTGAGTGACTTGACTCACATGGATTTCCCTTTTGGTATTTCTCGGTTATGCAATCAGCATGCAACCGCCAGCCCATTACTGGGACAGACGGGATGCCAGCTCATACAGGCTCATATCAAACGATTTCTTGGTCGATACGACCTTCTCAATATCGGTCAGGATCATTTCGCCGCCGATCATGCCGCAGGCCTTGTTCGATTCGCCTTCAATCAACTTGCGTACTGCAAAGTCTCCAAGGCGGCTCGCCAGATTACGGTCAAACGGAGTCGGAGACCCGCCGCGCTGAATATGGCCGAGAACCGTAGCGCGAGGCTCCAGGGACGGCTGGCGCTCCTTGATAGCCTTGACGACTTCCTCTCCCGTTCCTACGCCTTCCGCTACGATAACGATGCTATGTCTCTTGCCGTTATCGAAATTCGATCTCATCCGGTCCGCAACCTCGTTCAAATCAAACGGTACCTCTGGAACAAGAATCGTCTCCGCGCCAGCGGCCAATCCCGCATGCAGGGCAATG
The DNA here is from genome assembly GCF_030122845.1 of Paenibacillus woosongensis. Taxonomy (NCBI): domain Bacteria; kingdom Bacillati; phylum Bacillota; class Bacilli; order Caryophanales; family Paenibacillaceae; genus Paenibacillus; species Paenibacillus woosongensis. The sequence goes on along the minus strand of NZ_CP126084.1, from coordinate 2,118,751 downwards.
TCTCCGGAGTGGCGTCCCATCACTTCAACGACCGATGCCCGTTCATGGGAAGACATCGTATCCCGCAGCTTATTAACGGCGTCAACTACGATGCCAACCGCAGTATCGAAGCCGATGGTGTAATCGGTAAAGGAAATATCGTTGTCGATCGTGCCTGGAAGGCCCATCGTTTTGATTCCCAGTTGGCTAAGCTTCGCAGCGCCATGGTAAGAGCCGTCGCCGCCAATGACGACCAGGCCGTCAATGCCGCGATCCCGCAAAATTTGAGCACCCTTCTGCTGGCCTTCGGGCGTTTTGAATTCCACGCAGCGTGCCGATTGAAGAATCGTACCTCCGCGCTGGATAATATCGCCTACGCTTCTTAGATCCATGGAGAAGATGTCATTATTGAGCAGCCCCTGATACCCCCGTTGCACTCCGAATACCTCAAGCCCGTAGTACAATCCGCTGCGTACGACTGCGCGTACGGCGGCGTTCATGCCTTGGGAGTCACCGCCACTGGTGAGAACTGCGATTTTTTTTACTGCTGACATAATGATTCCTCCTAATAGTTTTGTGAAGCAAAACTTGCCTCGTAAGCATCCGCTTAGTTTTGTGAAGCAAAACTGCTTCGTAAGCTCTCGCTTAGTTTTGTAATGTAAAAACAAGCTATTTCAAACGTTTGCGGATCCAGCGGCTGTTCACGAAGAAAAACAATCGCATGAGCGAGCTTCGTCTCATCAATTGCCTGGAAACCCCTCGAATTTCTTGCTGCTCACTGACTTTGGGGTCGGATAGATACAAAGCCAGCAGTCCTTCGATAATCATCACGTGAAACGACGAAGCCGGCAGGACGGCGACATCCCTCCGGGCCTCATCGACCATAAATACAATGCGTTGAAGCATAGTTTCTTTATTATCGTAATAGCTGCAGAAATTCAAATCTCCGCCAATTTCATCCTCTGCCTGGTCTATCAAATAGTCAAGCATTATATGTACTCCGCATACATAAGGAAAATAAGCATCCTGGATCTTCTGTGCGCTCGTCTCGCTGAGATGCTCGTCGCTTGCCGACAGAAACAGCATAAATACGCCTAGGGTTGAGCCCGTTGCCGCAGCAAACTCGTTCCATTTCAACTGGGGCGCCCGCGACTGGTGAAGCTCCCACCATGAAAGGAGTGCAGCCTCGCGGAGGCTGGGATCAATATGCTTGTACACCTGTAGGTCCGTGTACAGCTGCACCAGCTCGGCAACGAATGGCTGGGCTGCATGATATCCGGGCAGTTCCCTAATCCGGTCTTGGCAGGTTAAGACAAGGCGGTGCAAATACCCTCCGTCCTCGCGTTCCTCCCGAAGCGCGTAATAATCGGTTAGCTCTGCCTGCGGGTCAATGGCGTCCAGCATGCTTTGATGAAGAAGGCGAAAGTCCCCCTCATCCATCGATGTACTGCGGTCACAAAGATTATCCAAATAATCACTGATCGTCTGAAAGGCTACGATTAAGGGGATCAGTATATGGCGCTTCGGCAAATTGGCAGCCGCATAAACCGCGCCCCCCTGACAGTGGAACTCCTTCGTCTCAATACTAGCAAGCGCTTGTCTTCTTAGCTCAGGGTCGGGGATCAGTCCCGCTTCCTTCCTCCAGCCGTTAAGCTCCTGGCGAACATCGGGCAAAATGAACTTGTATACCCGGCTCATCAGCCTGATCGGCTCTCTAGGAAACTGGTTTCGACTTTGCTTAAGTTCAATCAATGGCCTGCCTCCACTAGGTTGTTTAGATATAGCGAGTTTTAAACCAGTCTATATTATAATATGATCCCTCTCTTTGTACAAATTAACTAAATCACAGATGCGTTCTGGCCGTCGGCTCATCCTGAGAGACCCGGTACCATATCTGGAGATCGTGAATCTGGCTGGCCAATTCCGCGATTTCTCCATTGATTTGACAGCTCTTCTCAAAATCGTTCTCATTCCCCATCTCGGACAGTTTCCGCTCGATCAGACGCTCCAGCGCCATGACCTTGGTCGGTATCCGTCCCCGAATGTTCTCCCAGCTTTCGATCATCGCCAGCCTTTCCTCAACGCCGTAATCTTCAAAAGGCCGATCAAGAGACGGTACATGAATATCCAATCTTTCGTCGTACACAAAGCAGGATTGATACACGCTGATCCTCCCCTACCCGAGGTTGTATATTGCTAAACTATATTATAACGAATTTAATAGGTTTACAAAACTTATTTAGTTACGGTTATGATATACTATCCATGTTGCATGTCAACCCAAGAGATGTATGACTTAAATTACCGGAACGGAGTACGGATCTAAAGATGAAATCACAACACTTGGCCCGCTCAGAAGTATCCTGGCTCAGAGCCCTTATTTTTACGATTTATGGAACCAGTGCGCTGGTAGCTTCTTATTTCCCTCTGTTTTATGCAGACCTGGGATTTTCCAGAACACAGATCGGCTACATCTACGCCGTCGGCCCGATGATCTCGTTAATATCCAATCTGCTGTGGAGCTATGCAAGCGATCGCTTCCGCACCATTAAGAAAATACTCCTCATCCTGCTGGCAGGCCAGCTGCTAATGTCCTTTTTCCTTTCGATGACGACGAAATTTGCGGTCATTATGCTCATTATTACATTGTACTATTCCTTCTTCTATCCCGTGCTTCCGCTATCCGACTCGATCGCAATCTCGACAGCAAACCGCCACAAGAAGAACTTTGTGTCAATCCGCATTTTCGGTTCGATCGGCTTTGCGATTTTTGCACTGCTGATCGGTTATGTCCTGTCAACCATACCTTCCATCACAACCATGGGGGTATCGATGATTATAGCGGGTACGGCGTTGTTCCTGACGCTATTCGTCAAAGATCAGGCAACCAGCGTAGCGAGGGTTAACTTCTCCGGCGTCTTATCGATCCTGAAGCAAAAAGAGCTGCTCTGGTTCCTGGGCTGCGTATTTTGCCTTGCTCTTGGCATGCGGATGAACGATGCTTTCCTGTCCATCTCGCTGCATGACCTCGGAGCCGGACAAGAACTAGTCGGCTGGGCCATGCTCCTGTCGGCCTTCTCGGAAATTCCGATCTTTTTGCTGCTCACCAAATATGGTGCGAAATTCAAGGAGCTTCCTCTGTTGCTTTTAGCAAGCCTGATGTTCGCCTTAAGATTCATGCTGGTAGGATTATCAGATTCGGCAACCAACATACTGCTCATTCAATTCATGCATGGAGTCTCCTTCGGCATTTTCTATGTTACGGCCATACGCATGCTCTCCCGCCTCATTCCGGCCCAATTTCAGGCTACCGGACTTGCCCTGTTTACGGTCATGTGGTCAAGCTTGTCGGGACTATGCAGCGGGGCATTCGGCGGCATGGTATTTGAGCATTTTGGCAGGGAGAATTTCTATTTTGCGGCCATGGGCACCTCTTTACTGGCTTTTATCGGCTTTGCCAGCCGTTATTTTTACAGATCCAAAGCAAAGGTGCACAGCAGTCACTCGGCTACTCATCATGACCTATAATAAATACGCCAAATAAACCGTCTTCTGTTCAAAGCCCGCCTCATACGTTATAATTAAGAGCAGATTATAGTACCTACTGTTAAACGAAACGAAGGTGGGATATTATGGATTTTTATCAATTCCGGGACATCATCACGACCCGCCGAAGCATACGGGACTTTACGGAGGAGCCTGTTGCCATTTCGGATATCGAAGAAATCATCGATTGTGCCCGCTTTGCCCCTAGCGATACGAACTCGCAGACTTGGGAATTCATCGCCGTAGTCAATAAGGAGAAAATCAAGCATATTGAGGACTTCACCTGGGAGAGGCTGCATGAAATTGCCGCGCGTGCCGAAGGAAATGGATTGGCAAGGGAAGCCAAGCTGCTCGTCAAATCCTTTGGACCGTACGCCACCGCTTTCGCGGGAGCCCCTGTGCTGATCGTATGCCTCTCTACCCCGTATACGTCTAAGTTCAGGGAGCGGATCTTCGATCCTATCGCATTCGTAGAACCGGAGGTTTGGACGGAGGAAGGCTTGAAGAGCAGCTGTCTGGCTACGCAGAACTTAATGCTCGCAGCCCACGCGAAGGGACTGGCGACCTGCCCGATGACAGGACCTGTTCTGCTGGCAGAGGACAAGCTTCGGGAATACCTCGAAATTCCGGAAGACCGCGGTGTGAACATGGTCATTGCGCTAGGCCATCCCGCTATCTCGCCGAAAGCGACGCCCCGCAAGGAAGTCGCGGAAATCCTGCGCATTGTGGAATAAGAGAAATAACGACGGACTGATCAGGGATGCATCCTTTGACCAGTCCGTTTTTATTCCCAACCTGTATTTTCTTACAATCGCCCATATGCGCGAAGCGTCATGAGATGATTTATCGTCACGTATCCCCGCCACTCCTGCTCTGAAGCAGTACTTACGGCCGGCCAGGAAATCGGCCACCCTCCGTCAGACTGCTGCTGGCGCAGAAGCTCCTCCAAATGCAGATTCACCTCGTCCGATGTAACAAAGCGATAGGCATAACTTGCCGGTGTAGGAGCATAATCAAGCACCTTCTGGACATACCCCTCGGCAAGCGGATCGCGCTCAATAACACCGGGAGAGCCCAGCCATTCATCAAGCACGCCATAATACCTGGCTGCCCGATCAGCATCCGGTGCGTTAGCCAAAAACACGCTCCACTGCTCTCCCTCATGATAATCGCCGGGAGGCCCATTCTCCAGGGAGCTCCAAATAAACGATATGTTGGTTTGGAACCACTCCTTCTTCAGCAGCGGCTCCCGAAACGGACTCTTCAATAACAGGCCGATAATCTTGCCCGTAGGGTTCAAGGAAGGTATGCCATCCCTTTCCGTCTCCCACCACGGAGCATGGCCATAACGATTAACTGCAGTCGTTGCCCGCGGCAAACCTCCGCCGGGGAGAGTAAGCTCTTGCAAATAAGACAGGAGCGGGGGCAAAAGCTCGGAATCCCAGCCGTCCATTTCATCGATCAGCGAAAGAGCCATTTCCGTAGTCACCGGCTGACTGTCCGGACAGCGCATATCCGGTTCAAGGGCATGGCCAAACCCGCCGTCCTCATTTTGATACGATTTGAGTGCTTGAATAACCTTCTGTTTGGAGCCATGCTCAAAATGATAAGCAAAGCGCATTCGATCCAGCAGCCGGGCGCTGTTATAGATAAAGCTTCTGGCAAGTTCTACTGTTTCACCGCCATTCAACCGCCTGCTCATAACCGGCCTCCTCCTTTCAGATAGCGCCACCATATCGCAGCATTGTTCGCCTGGATACCTCGAATTTGTCGGCCTAGGCTTGCGCCGTCTCGATTTTCATCCCTTCCATTTTCTCTGCTTTATAATATAAACCATCATCTTGAACTGCAATATAATCATTCGTTTCGACATTTTTAATTTTAAACAATTTTGTACCTTTGTATTTATTAGAAAACAGATTCGGCAGCTCACTGGATTCATTTGTGAAATGTTTTTTTATTGTACCAATTTCATCATCAATTTCAGTAACAGCTTCATTTGTAATTTTATATACTTCATGGTTCCATGTCACAACATCAAATGCCCAGCTTTGTAAGTTGTGTTGGTTTGAACATGACCAGAGTGCAAGAAAAATCGGCACAGCAAGTATGATTACTAACGCTTTTTCATCCAAAGCCCTCCTAAATTTAGCGCTCATTTCAATAGCTAGGCGCTTCCGATTTTTTAAATGTTGTATTCGGAAGTTAAGAAGTAAAGATAAAATCCATCTTAATTATATAATATATTTGGGGAGAGTTAACACAAATGGAAAGAATACCTGGTCACCAGAATAAAAATTTAGGAGAATGTGAAAATGAAGTTGATGACCTTGAAGATATTTTAACTCGCATAACAAAGGCGGGGATTCCAATTGAGCATGGACCCGTTGATGAACCGTGGCAGGTTCGGCGTTTTTTTGTACGAGATCCTTTCGGGAAGCTTGTCAATATTCTTGTTCATCTTTAGTGCAATACCTCTCGAAGTCCCCCTGTTCAGAATTGATGTTCATTTCAGCCATTTTATTGTCCCCATGATATACAAGTTAAAAAGAAGACAACAAAAAAACACAGCCCGTTAAGAGCTGTGTCTTTCATATTTAAGCCTTCTTGAAACCAAACCTTATAAGTGATCCGCTAGTGCGGAAGAAATCTTATAATTTGATTACGTTAGCGGCTTGAGGACCACGGTTACCGTCGGTGATTTCGAACTCAACGGCTTGGCCTTCTTCTAGTGTTTTGAATCCTTCGCCTTGAATTGCGGAGAAATGCACGAATACGTCTTCGCCGCCTTCAACTTGGATGAAGCCATAGCCTTTTTCTGCGTTAAACCATTTAACTGTACCTTTCAAATGAACAACCTCCTAAAAATAATCGCCATCATTGACGAATATCCATATTATACTCCATGGTTTGATACAATGCAACGTATCATTTGCCATGCAGACAAGCATTTTTTTAATGAACCGCTTCCGGTGTTTTTATTTGCTTTCGTACCGGGCGTGAGTTATCATTTTACATAAAAAATACAACCGCCAATAAACGATGATCGGAGAACGACAAAGATGATCAAAAAACACGAAATATACAAACGAGACAAATGGAATATGATGACGGTAGAAGTTCAAGGCAAGTATATCGTCCTTCGGGAAATTTCCGATCAATGGGGCGAGGAATGCCATACGTTTCTTAGCCGGCCTGCACTGATGAACTGGGCCGAAAGCCGCTTCCCCAAAGAAGAATTCGCTGGCAGGGAAGAGGAATGGAACGACATCATGAACGCCTTCAAGCAAATTTAAACCGCCTGATTACCTTATATAAAGGAGAACCTATCAAGACCATGGACAGTTCAAACCATTTGATCTTTATCATTTCCGCGTTCGCTCTTGGTATCGTGCTGATTCTGAGCAAGAATCAAGTCCAGCCCAAAATCCGGCGCTGGCTTGCCATTTTTGCCAGCCTGATGATTGCCTTTGCATTCGGTCTTATCATTTACAGTTTTCTGGTATAGCGCGCCTACTCTGGAGAGGATGTGACGGGGACCATCTATTCCTCATTCGCTCTTTGCGGAGTAGATTCCGGGACAGAAGGACATACTAGAGCAATCTCCACAAGTGATTCCGAGGGAGGTTCCTATGAAAATAAAAAGCATTTCCCTGCTCCCCCTCCTGCTGTCCTCCTCCCTGCTGATAGCGGCTATACCCGGCGATATGGCCGGCGCAAACACCCGGCCGAAGGCTTATCCAATTCAAAGGAGGATACCCATGACCACATTACCGAAACGTTCTGAAGTTCAGCCAGAGAAATGCTGGCAATTAGAAGATTTGTTCCCGAGCCAGAAAGACTGGGACGCCGCATTTGAAGAGCTGAAGCAGTTGAAGAATAAGGCGGCCGAATTCGAAGGCAAGCTGAGTACGCCTGATAGCGTCAAAGCGGTATTCGCTTTGGAGGACGATCTTTCCCTGCGTATTGAACGCCTGTATGTTTACGCCCACCTGAGCCATGATCAGGACACGACAAATCCTACATATCAAGCTCTTGTCCAGAAAGCCAAAAAGCTTAGCGTCGAAGTCAGCGAAGCCCTGTCGTTCATTACGCCGGAAATTCTGGCTCTGCCTGAGGAGCAGCTGGACAGCTACATTAGCGATCCGCAGCTTGCCGACTACAAATTTACTTTGCAGGAAATCAAGCGCGAGAAGGCGCACGTCCTCAGTAAAACCGAAGAAGCTCTGCTGGCCCAGGTCGGCAATCTGTCGCAGGCGCCGCAGCAAATTTTCGGAATGATCAACAATGCCGACATGAAGTTCCCAAAAATTAAAGACGAGCACGGCAAGGAAGTGGAACTGACCCACGGCAGCTATATTCAATTTCTCGAAAATCCGAATCGGGAGGTCCGGGAGCGGGCCTTTAAGGCCGTATACGAAACCTACGGCAAACAGAAGAATACGATTGCCGCTACGCTTAGCGCCAACATTAACAAGAACATGTTCTACTCCCGGGTTCGCAAATATCCTTCCGTTTTGGAGATGTCCCTGTACGGCGATAACATTCCAAAAGAGGTTTACACGAATCTGATCGATACGATCCACGAGAGCCTCCCGCTGCTTCACCGTTATTTGCAGCTGCGGAAGAAGCTGCTTGGCGTCGATGAGCTGCATATGTACGACCTCTTCGCGCCGCTTGTGGAGGAATACAAATGGGACATCTCGTATGAGGAAGCCAAGGAGATGCTGCTCGAGGGCTTGAAGCCGCTTGGCGAGAATTATCTGAATGTGCTGCGCGAGGGCCTCGACAATCGCTGGATTGACGTGTACGAGAATGAAGGCAAACGTACGGGAGCTTACAGCTGGGGGGCCTACGGCACGCATCCATACGTGCTCCTGAACCATAAGAACAACCTGAACAGCATGTTCACGCTGGCGCATGAAATGGGCCATGCCCTGCACTCCTATTTCTCGGATGAGAATCTGAAATACCGGGATGCCCAATATACGATCTTCCTGGCTGAAGTAGCCTCAACGACAAATGAAGCGCTGCTCATGGATTATTTATTGAAAAAATCGACCGATCCAAAGCAAAAGCTGTACCTGCTTACCTACTATGCCGATCAATTCCGGACCACGGTGTTCCGTCAAACGATGTTTGCGGAATTTGAGAAGCAGATTCATGAACGCGCGGAATCCGGCGAGTCCTTGACGCCGCAGGAACTGTCCAAGATCTACTATGACCTCAACGTGAAGTATCATGGCAAAGAGATGGCCGTCGATCAAGACATCGAGATGGAATGGGCGCGGATTCCGCATTTCTACACCAGCTTCTACGTGTACAAATACGCGACCGGCTTCAGCGCGGCGACGAGCTTCTCCAAACAGATTCTGGAGGAAGGCCAGCCTGCCGTTGACCGCTATCTTGGCTTCCTCAAGAGCGGGGGCAGCGACTATTCGATCAACATCCTGAAAAAGGCCGGCGTCGATATGTCTTCGCCGGAGCCGATTCGCGAAGCGATGAGCGTATTCGGTGAGTTGGTCGAGCAAATGGAGAACTTGACGAAATAACCGGTTCATTGAGAAATCCCTTGCCCTTTTGGGGTAAGGGATTTTACACTGTATACAAGAAGGAAGGTGCACAAACATGAAGCTACAATGGTCTCTCATTCTTGCTCTCGTCTTCGCACTCATCACGGCGTTATTTGCCGTCATTAACGTGGAGCCGGTTCAAGTCAACCTGCTGTTCAATTCCGTACATATTCCGCTCATTCTACTTATTCTGGGTTCGACCCTGCTCGGCGGAATTATCGTTGGCTCCTTCGGGATCTACCGAGGATACCGGCTGCAGAAGGAAGTCAAAATACTCAGCGCCAAACTAGCGCAAATCCAGGAAGCTACTGGCTACGAATTTCTTGATAACGAAAAATCCGCACCAGAGGAGGCTGATCATGAACATCCAACCCAATGAAACATATATGCTGGACTTGCTGACCAAGCTTCTTAACACACCAAGCCCCAGCGGCTTCACCCATCGCATCATGAAAGTGATTGAAGCCGAAGCCAAAGCGCTTGGCTTTGCCGTTACCCAAAACGAAAAAGGCGGGGCCATCATCACGATGAAAGGGAAGGATTCCTCGCGGCGCATTGCCCTCAGCGCGCATGTAGACACTTTGGGAGCAATGGTTCGTTCTATTACCTCCCAGGGAATGCTGGCCATCACCTCCATCGGCGGGTTCATGATGCAGAGCATTGAGAACGAATACTGCACGATCCATACACGGAGCGGCAAGACCTACACCGGAACGATCCTGACATCACGCCCCTCTGTCCATGTCTATAGCGATGCCCGTGATTTCACGCGCGAGGAGAAGCATATGGAAATTCGCATTGATGAGCTGGTAAACAGCAAAGAAGACGTAATGAAGCTGGGCATCATGCCCGGCGACTTCATATCGTTTGATGCCCGTCCAGTCATTACGCCAAGCGGCTACGTGAAATCCCGCCATCTCGATGATAAGGCTAGCGTTGTGGCTCTGTTTGGACTGCTGGAATCAAGCCGGCGCGAAGGATGGCAGCCGGCGCACGATGTGGTGCTGCTGATCTCTAACTACGAGGAAGTCGGTCACGGCGCCTCATGGATGCCTGGCGGCATCCATGAAATGATTGCCGTGGACATGGGGACGATCGGCGATGACCTAAGCTGCAAGGAAACGGATGTGTCGATCTGCGCCAAAGATTCGACCGGGCCCTATGACTACGAAATGACGGGCAAACTGATCCAGCTCGCCCAGAACCTCAACATTCCTTTTGCGGTCGACATCTATCCGCACTACGTCTCCGACGCGTCTGCGGCACTGCGCGGGGGCAGCAACATTCGCGCCGCTCTGATTGGTCCGGGAGTCCATGCTTCGCATGCCATGGAAAGGACACATAAGCAAGCGGTCTTGAACACGGCCCGGCTGCTGGCCGCTTATGTGATGAGCTGACGACGCTGAAACATCCGCTAAACAACCTAAAAAGAGCACCCGATCAGGAGCCGATACTCCTGAATGGGGTGCTCTTAAATTTTGCTTAACTCTTCTGCTCTTAACTCTTCTGCTGCTCAATTTTCTCCGCCAGCTCGTTCAAATACGTCCAGCGGTCCATCAGCCGCTCCAGCTCGGCCTCCGCTTCCTGCTGCTCCTTCATCAGCTCCTGCAGCCTGGAGGCATCGCTGACCGCCTGCTCCATAGCCGAGGCGATGTCGGCAAGCCGCTGCTCCGCTGCTTCAACGAGACCATCGATCGCTTCATACTCCCGCTGCTCATTATAACTGAACTTCACACGCTCGACGCGGGATTGATCTCTTTGACTGCCTGAACCTCCCGTCGTCCCGCCTTCGGAGCTTCCTGCTCCTGAAGCCGCCGTAGAGGCCCCTTTGCCTTTCCCGCCAGCAGAATCGATTCCCGGATCAGCGGACTTGCCAAGCTGCTGTACCCGCTCGGCATAATCGCTGTAATCGCCGACATGAACCGCTACAACGCCCTCACCCTCAAACGCCATAATTTTATCCACGGTACGGTCGAGGAAATAGCGGTCATGGGATACGACGAACACAGCGCCCGGAAACTCGTCCAAATAAGCTTCCAGGACGGTCAGCGTCTGAATGTCAAGATCGTTCGTCGGCTCGTCCAGCAGCAGCACATTGGGCGCGCCCATAAAGACGCGAAGCAAATACAGCCGGCGCTTCTCGCCGCCCGACAGCTTCCCGATCGGCGTCCACTGCATCGCCGGCGGGAACAGAAACCGCTCCAGCATCTGCGCCGCGGTAATCCGCGACCCGTCTGCCGTCGTGACGACCTCGGCTTCCTCCTTAATGTATTCGATGACCCTCTGCTTGTCATCCATCTCCTGATGCTCCTGTGTGAAGAAGCCCAGCTTCACCGTCGGCCCCACCTCGACATAGCCCTGATCCGGCTCAATACGCCCTGCGATCATGTTGAGCAGCGTCGATTTGCCGCTGCCGTTCGGACCAACAATGCCGACACGGTCGCCGGGTACCGCCGTATAGGTCAGCTCCCGGATCAGAACGCGTTCCCCGGCCGACTTGCTTAGTTCGAAGATTTCCACGATTTTGCGCCCCAGCCGCGTCGAGGCCACCGATATATCGAGCTGCTCGCTCTTATATTCGGTTCTCTCCTGCTGCAGTTTCTCAAACCGTTCAATTCTCGCCTTCTGCTTTGTCGTCCTTGCCTTTGCACCTCGGCGAATCCAGGCCAGCTCCGTGCGGAGCAGATTCTGCCGCTTCTGCTCCGCCGATGCCTCCCGTTCCTCCCGCTCGCTCTTTAGCTCCAGGAAGCGGCTGTAGTTCGCTTCATAGCGGAACAATCGCCCGTGGTCCAGCTCCAGCATGACATTGCATACCCGATCCAGGAAATACCGGTCATGCGTAATGAGAAGCAGCGCGCCGCGCCGTCTTTGCAGGTAAGACTCCAGCCAGGCCACCGAATCATTATCGATATGGTTCGTCGGCTCGTCAAGAATCAGCAGCTCAGAGGGCACGATCAGCGCCGAAGCCAAGGCGATCCGCTTGCGCTGCCCGCCCGATAGTTCCCCAACCTTCCCGCCGAAGTCCGTGATTCCAAGCTTGGACAGCACGCTCTTCGCTTCACTTTCCAGGCTCCAGGCCTGCAGCCGGTCCATTTCCTGACTTAGCCTTGTTACCTCGGCCTGCAGCCGTTCATCCGCCGGGTGCAGCTCCAGCCGCTCCACCGCTTCGATATATGCGGATACAATCTGCAGCATCGGGTCGCCGCCCTGAAATACCTGCCGCAGCACCGTCGTCTCCGGGTCGAAATCGGGATTCTGGGGCAGACAGGCGATCCGTATATCGTTGTTTACCGCCACCCGGCCAGTATCCGGCTGCTCCAGTCCGGCCACAATGCGGAGGAAGGTGGACTTTCCAGTCCCGTTGACGCCAATGACGCCGATTTTGTCATGCTCCTCCATTCCAAAAGACGCGTCCTGAAACAGCACCTTTTCCCCGTAGCTCTTTGAAATTTGTTCAACCGTTAAAATATTCATTTCGTTCCCTACTTTGCATGAAATACGTAGCTCTAAACAACCTTCAGTACAGCCAGCTCCCCATAACTACAGCAAGACCGCCCGCCGCAAGCGAGCTAATCATGTTCACCATATCATTATTCATCCAGCCCCAGCCCCGCTGAGGCATTGTATCCTCCCCGCAGTGCCTGGCCGTTTCGACGCTGCGGCCGCAAACCGGGCAGCGGTACATGCTCTGCAGCGTTGCCCCCAAATATGAATCAACCATGGCTCCGGCAAAGCCCGACAAGCCGCCGATGACGATGAAACCAAGCAGCGGCAGGTGGACGTAAGCCGTCTGGCCGCTCCACAGTCCAAGCAGGCCGGCCGCCCCGCCGATAAACAGCGCACCTGCCAACGCCGCCGAGCTGCCAAGCAGCGATACTCCTCCCGAAGTGCCCGGGGCTATCGGCTGGCCGTTCATAATCGATCTTGGAGGCTTCTTGCTGAGACTGCCCCATTCCGTAGCCCAGGTATCCGCTGTTACCGAAGCCATCGTCCCGACAAAAAACAAGGCCCATCCGGGGTTGGGCCAGAGCGCATGGCCTATACAGGCAGCCATTCCCAGCCCCCCGTTGGCCATCACTTGTCCAGCATCCCTTGTGCCCGTTTTGGCGTAGCTCTTCTCCGCCTCCGACTTCCGGCTCGCCTTCAGCTTGGAGAATGCGCTTGACGAGATAAAGAACAAGAGCAATATTCCGAACCAGAACACATTCCCGGCCCCGAAGTACACCGTGCCCATGACGGCCGCAGCAGCCATCCCCGACAGGCTGAGCGACCGTTTCCAATAAGCCGCCGCTGACACAGCCAGCGCGCATACCGCTCCAATGATCCAGTTCATTTTATGAGTTCGAGCCTGAGCCAAGCAGGACAGTGCAGCTGCCAAGAATCTGGCCGCCGTAAGCCAGCTCCAGTTTGTCCCCGCTCGCGACAGGTCCGACTCCCTCGGGAGTGCCTGTGAAGATCAGATCGCCTTCGCCGAGCCCATAATGGTTCGCGATATAATCAACGATTTGCTGCAGCGGAAAAATCATGTTGCTAATATTTCCACGCTGAACGACCTCGCCGTTCTTCCGAAGTACGAAATCCTGCCCCGCGGTGTCCTCGACTCCCGGAAAAGCCATGTAAGGCGTCATTGGCGCCGAATTCAGGAACGCTTTGGCCGCTGTCCAAGGATGCCCTTTGTCCTTCAGTTTGTTCTGAACGTCGCGCAGCGTAAAGTCGATGCCAAATGCGATGACATCAACCAGATCATCAACGGTAATGCCCGGCGTATAATCCCGGCCGATGCGCAGGACGAGCTCAGCCTCATAATGAACCTCACCTCGTCCCTCCGGCAGCTCAATCGCGCTGCCATCCATCGGGACTGCCGCGTGCGACGGCTTCATGAAAATCATCGGTTCGGACGGAACATCATTCCCCAGTTCCTCGATATGCAGCCTGTAATTGCGTCCAACGCAGTATATGTTCCTGATTAGTTGTTTCATCTAAAGAAGCGCCTCCTAATTGTTCATTTCTGATTAAACTAGAGCATGGCCTCTTGCCAGATGTCAGGCCGGTTCGTACATATAAGAACGTCCTTATGCAGCGCGGCAACCCGCTGCATTGTCCGTGCATCATCGATCGTCCAAGCCATGACCGTGATTCCCAGCTTTGCCGCGCGGGAAGCAAGCTCGGCGGTTAAGTGGCGGTGGCTGATCGATAGAAAGGAGCAGCGCAGCAATTGCAGCCGCAGCAGCAAATCCTTAGGCCTTCCTTCGATGATGAGTCCGGTGCGGATGCCGCGCGCGATTTCTTTGATCCTGGCCAAAATCCGTGGCTCGAAAGAAGTGAGCACCACATCATGCTCCATTTGGTGGCGCCTGATCTCCGCAACCACCTTCTCTTCAATCCCCGGGTACATAGTCCCTTGGGTCTTGATTTCGATATTTGCCCGCAGCCTCCCGCATACCGTTTTCAAGAACTCATCGAGCGTTATTAGGCGCTCCCCCCTGAACACCCTGGATTTCCAGCTGCCGGCGTCCAGCTGCTTCAGCTCTGCAAGCGTCTTCTCCCTGACGGGGCCGCGTCCGTTAGTTGTCCGATTCAACGTGAAATCGTGAATGAGTACCGGAATGCCATCTTTGCTTAGCTGCACGTCAACTTCAACCCATTGCACAAAAGGAAACTGCATTGCCATTTGCATCGCAGCCATCGTATTCTCCGGCGCTTTGCCCGAGAAGCCCCGGTGTGCCACGCATAAGTTGTTCATTCCTGAGGCCTCCTTCAGCCATTCGTTAACCGTCAATTAAACTGTGCACGGCGCCGCTGGCGTCAATAGCGATATTTTTAGACAGGCTCTCCACCTTTCTGAGAACCTCCGCCCCTTCCTCGCCCTGCAGCGGAACCGGCTGGCCGACTTCCGTACGGAAAGGCAGCAGCTTCATCTGGCAAACGCCCTTCTTCGAACATTTGGCTTCAAATACGGCAGTATCCCAAGTATCGGGAGCCGATGATTTTTTGGTAAAAATAAAATTACCGGTGCTGTAAACAATCCATTTGCCTTTATAACGCTCCATGCCTTGAAGCACGTGAGGGTGGCCGCCGATAATCAGATCCGCCCCGGCATCGATAAATGCGTGAGCCAGCGAGGTCTGATGCTTCTCCAGTTTCGTCGTCCGTTCCTTCCCCCAGTGGGCCACGACGATAACTAGGTCAGCATTTTGCCTGGCGCTCTGCACCGCTTTAACAGCCTCCGCCGAATCATAGGCAACGGCCAGGCCAGGCTTGTTCTTGCCTGCCGCCCAATCTGAATGGGGGATGACGCGGCTGAACCCGCAGAGCGCAATTGTAATTCCTTTTCGTTCCAGATACAAAGGGGCATAGGCTTCCTGTTTATTTTTCCCTGCTCCGAAGTAATGGATGTCATGGTCATGCAAATGCTTCGTCGTATCAAGCAATCCTTCGACGCCCTGGTCCAGCGAATGGTTATTGGCCAGGTTAACAGCGTCAACCCCCGCCTCACGCATCGGGGACAGCACTTTGGGCAGCGCCTTGAACACGAAGGATTTATCCTCCGCCGGCGTTCCGCGGTCCGTAACCGGAGTCTCCAGGTTCAGCACGCTTAAGTCGTCGTTTTCAAACAGTTCACGAATATATTCATAAGGATAATGATAGCCTTCCTTCTCCAGCTTCGATGCAATGCTTCCCGAGAAAATCGTGTCTCCGGCGAAATGTAAATGCAGCAGCTCCTCAGGCTCCTGTTCGCCTGGCGCAAGTAACCCGCCGTCATCCTCATCGGAAGGCGGTGGAGACTGGCCTGAATCCATCCCCTCGCCTGCCTTGGCTCCAGCCGGATCGACGCTTTGCGCCGGATCCGTATCCGTATCATAGCCAGAATTGGTTTCATCCGTCCTGGACTGGCCGTCGCTCTCGTTCGGCGGATCCGCTGTGTGATCGGCAGGATGCTGAACAGAAGCCGGATCCTGGCTGCCCTCCGTGTTCGGAACAATGATCTCTCCGACGTAGTAATAGGCGCCCAAAGCAATGATCGCGATGATCAGCGATACATTGAGCGTAAGCCAGAAGCGGCTGTACCTGCGCTGTTTCTCCTGTTTTCGCCTACGGTATTTATCTGATCTTGGTGGGTACATCGCAAACTCCTTTATTTCTCGCTCAGAGCCTGGGTGGCCTGAATGCTCATTCTTAACTTGCCAAAAAAAATGAGGAGCAAATTCATTGCACCATTGATTTTATTATATCAGGTAACCTTAAATAAATAGAACCCCTCGCCTATTTTCAAGCGGAGGGGTTCTTGTTCCAGCGGTTATTCCTGCTCAGACATCACTAGCGGGCAAGCCGGTCGGCCATTTGTCCGGCCAATTCTTTAGCTTGGCGGATGCAATCCGGCAGGCCGACGCCTTCAAAGGCAGCGCCCGTAGCGTAAATGCCGGGCAGCATCCTGTCCAGCCGGGACCTGAACTCGGCAATATGCCGTAAATGATTCACGGGATACTGCGGCATGGACTTCGGCAGGCGGGTAATTTCCGCGAACAGCGGCTCCGCCGTAATATTCATCAGCTCCCGCAAGTCTTTCCTGACCAGCGCGATCAGCTCCTCGTCCGGATAAGACACTTTCTCCTCATCGCCGAAGCGTCCGACATAGCAGCGGAGGAGCATTTTGTCCTCGGGGCTGGTGTGCAGCCACTTCACGCCCGTCCACGTACAGGCCGTAATATTGCGTCCCTCCTTGCGGGGAACCAGGAAGCCGGAACCGTCAAACGATCCGCTGACATCTTCCCGCTCGAAAGCAAGCACTACGTTCGCTACGGAAACGTAGTTAATGGCGTCCAGCTCGGTGACGTCAACGAGCGGCCGCAGCAAATCGGCGGCGGCAAACGCCGGCGTCGTCACAACCACGTCATCGGCAGCAACCCTTTCGCCGGAAGCGAGAACGACCTCATAGCCTGCCTGCTCGCCGCTGCGCGGCTCAATCGCGCTAACCGCCGATTCCAGCCGCTGCTCCACATCGTCCAAGTCATGGACAAGAGCATGCACCAGGCTTTGCAGTCCTTGACGGAAGGTCAGGAAGGCGCTTTTCTTCGTTCCGGTATGCGTCTCTACAGGCTTTTTGCCCGTCATCATTCCCTTGATCAGGCTGCCGTACTTACGCTCCATTTCACCGAACTGCGGGAACGTCGATTGCAGGCTAAGACGATATGTATCCCCCGCATAAATGCCCGCGAGCAGCGGCTCCGTCATATTGCTTAACACTTCCGCTCCCAGGCGGCGTTCGATGAAATTCCCTAGCGACTCGTCTTCCGTGCTCTTCCGTGGCGCTCGCACGAGATCCATCAGCGCCCGAAGCTTGCCGCTCCAGCTGACGAGCCCGGATCTCAGAAAGGGGCCGATCTCTGTCGGAACTCCGAGCACTAGACCGGACGGCATCGGGTGCAGCCGCCCCTGATTGACGATATACGTTTTCTTCGCTTCGGGATTTGTCGTGACCAGCTCGTGATCAATTTCAAGCTCCTTGGCCAGGTCGACCATCGCCGTCTTGCGGGCCAGGAACGAATCCGGCCCTTTCTCGATGACGAAGCCGTCGCGATGCAAAGTTTCGATCTTGCCGCCAAGGACTTTATCCTTTTCGATGATCGTTATTTCCGGTTTGCATCCCTTTTCCTTATAAAATTTGCGGATATAGAAAGCCGCGCTAAGTCCGGTCAAGCCCCCGCCGACAATAACTACCTTGCGGGACGCATCGCTCATATACTCCTCATTCCTTTACCTGAGTGTTAAGGATGACCTCACTTAATGTCTCCATGTATAACGGATCAGTATTTAAAGAATCGATCCGTTCCAGCCGGATGTCGAGCTCCTTGGCGATGGCCTTCGCTTCGATATCCAGATCGTACAGTATCTCGAGGTGGTCGGATACGAAACCGACCGGCGCTACGAGCACATCCTCGACCTGCTCCTGACTAAGGGTGCGGAGCGTATCGAGAATATCCGGCCCCAGCCAAGGCACAGCGGTACGACCCGCGCTTTGCCAAGTAAACTGCCAGGAGCCTGCTCCTGCCTTCTCCGCAACGGCGGCGGAGGTCGCCAGAAGCTGATCCTGGTAAGGATCGCCCATGGCCAGGATTTTCTCCGGCAGGCTGTGCGCGCTGAACAATACCTTGACCTTGCTGCGCTCGGCTCCCGCCTCCTCGAACAAATCCAGCTTGGCGGATACGCGTTCGGCGAAGGCCTGAATCAGCTTCGGATGAAGGTGATAGCTCTCGATGAACTTCATATTCAGACCGCATTCCTCGGCCTTGGCCTGGGCACGCTTGATATAGCCGCCAACGCTCATCACGGAATAATGGGGGGCCAGGACGATGCCGATCGCTTCCGTAATTCCGTCTTCAGCCATTTTGGCTACACCATCCTCGATAAATGGGCGCGCATGCTTCAAGCCTTGATAGCATACGAATTGTTGCTCTTTGTCCGGATTGAGCCGATCCAGCGTCTCCTGCAGGGTTGCGACCTGGCTGTCCGTGTTGGCCCGAAGAGGGAACACCCCTCCCACGATCGCTTCATAGCGGTCTTTAAGCTCTTTCAGCTGTTCCTCCGTAGGCGGATTCCCCCGTCGGATATGCGTGTAATAGGCCTCTACGTGGTCCAGGCTCTCCGGCGTTCCGTATGACATTACCAATACACCAATTTTGTTCATGACTCTCTTCACCTCTGTCTTTGTCTTCTAAATTGGAATTATACCGTCTGCTGTTTCTGACGGGCGATCACTTCGGCAGAGTATTCATGAACGTACTCTGTCAGCTCGCGGAGCTTGTCCAGCGATGCTTCGGGGAACAGCCCATGACCCAGATTGAAAATGAATCCTGGCGATTCGACGCCCTGATCGATGATTTCCCGGGCATATTCCTTAATAACTTCCATAGGCGCGGTTAATACTAAAGGATCTAAATTGCCTTGGATGGCATACTTCCCGCCCGTCCGAAGGCGGCCTTCGCGAATCGGAACACGCCAGTCTATGCCGATTACATCAGCCTCAAGCCCCGGCAATGTCGGCAGCAGTTCTCCCGAGCTCACGCCTGGAAAATAAATCTTCGGGACATCCAGATCCCGAAGCTCGGCAAAAATACGTTTAATCGTCGGCAGGACATAGATTTCAAAATCCTTGGACGACAATGCGCCTACCCAGCTGTCGAACACCTGGAATGCCTTGCCTCCATTCTTGATATGGGCGCGCAAATAGGTGATCACCATATCGCCGAGCTTCTCCATCAGATTATGCCAAAGCTGCGGCTCGCCGTACATCAGGCTTTTTGTACGGATGTAATTTTTGGAAGGACGGCCTTCGATCAAGTAGCTGGCGAGCGTAAACGGCGCTCCGGCAAACGTAATGAGCGGAACGTCCAGCTCTTTGTCCAGGATCGAGATCGTCTTCAAAATGTGGGACAAATCGTTCTCGACATCAATCGGCTTCAGCCGGTCAATATCGGCTTTCGTCCGAATCGGATTATGGATAACCGGACCGACATCCTTGACGATATCAAAATCAATACCAATAGAAGCAACTGGATTCATAATATCTGAATATAAAATGGCGGCGTCCACGCCTAGCTTTTTGACAGGCATAAGCGTTACTTCAGCGGCCAGCTCGGGCTGAAGGCAAATTTCAAGCAAGCTGTATTTTTCCTTGATCTTGCGGTACTCCGGATCGTATCTTCCCGCCTGTCGCATGTACCAAACAGGAGCACGATCAACTTCCTGCCTGAGACAGGCACGAATAAACCGGTCATTGTAACTCATGTAAGCAAGCCCCCAATATTTAAAATTTCCCTAAATTACATTATGCCCTTTTTAAAAGTAAGTAACAACTGTCACACTTCAGCATCCGATGACAATACTATGACATCCTTAATCAGGCCGATGCCGTCATTATGATATAATTGAATAAGTTTGAACACAATAATGAGGTGCAAATGAGGTGCAACTAGACCGTACGGAAAGAGAAAGGATGTGAGAACAAGTGAAGGACAATACCTGGAAAGTGAACGTCCTTGTGCTTTGGTTCGGTCAGTTCCTCGTCAACGCAGGCATGACCATGATCACTCCGTTTCTGTCTCTATACCTCGCAAGGGATTTGAATGTGCAGGGCGAGCAAGCCATCGGTTTCTGGGCAGGATCGATTTTTGCCGCGAACTTTGCCACGGCATTTATTTTCCAGCCGATTTGGGGCAAGCTCGCCGATCGCTACGGCCGCAAAATCATGCTGCTGCGATCCGGCTTCGGGATGGCGATCGTCATCACATTGATGGGCTTCGCCACGCAGCCCTGGCATTTACTGGCTCTGCGCATGCTAAATGGAACGATTTCGGGATTCAATCCCGCCGCGGTCGCACTCGTCTCGGGAACCGCGCCCAAGGAGCGGATGGGCTTTGCCATGGGCGTGGTGCAATCCGGCATCGTCGCCGGGACGATACTCGGTCCGCTGATCGGCGGCCTGCTGGCTGAATGGATCGGATTCCGGCCGATATTCTATATTACGGGCATTCTGCTGTTCGTTGCCTCTGTCCTCGCCATGCTGTTTGTTCGCGAAAGCTTCGATCGCGAGGAAGCGGCTCATGTCCCGCAAATCTCCATTTTGCAGGGGTTCATGGAGCTGAACAAAACGCCTCAGCTGACAGCGCTGTTCGCAGTAACCTTCCTGCTGCAATTCGCCATGTTAAGCCCGATGTCGCTCCTGCCGATATATGTCGAGCATTTACACGGCATCGCCGCTAACGTGCCGTTCTGGGCGGGCATGGTCACCGCCGCTACCGGCATATCGAATATGATTACCTCGCCCGTCCTGGGCAGAGTCAGCGACAAAATCGGGGCGCACCGCATTTTGACGTACTGCCTAATCGGAGCCGCCGCAACGCTGATTCCTCAGGCCTTCGTGCAAAGCGTCTGGCAGCTGATTATTGTCCGCTTCCTGTTGGGGATATTCATGGGCGGCCTTCTGCCCAGCGTTAACGCACTCATCCGGCATTATACACCCGACGGCATGGAGAGCAGGGCTTTCGGCTTCAACAGCAGCACGCTCGCGTTGGGGAACATGCTTGGCGCTTTGATCGGAGGCTTTTTGTCCGGCTATATTGGCATTGAGGGCATCTTCATCATTTCCGGCGTGCTTCTCTTATGCAACACCGTCTGGGTCCGCTTGAAGCTGTACTCGAAGCCAAGGCTGGGCTCTCTGAAGCAAGGCTGAAGGCGGTGTTTCACCTGTGTGGAAGCTCCGGAAGAAGGGCTTAAGCGGCCCGTCCGGCATTCTGGCTATTCGATTAGGGTTAGCAGCATAACAATATTCGCATTCTTTCAGCCGCTTGATATTCGACTTACCTGCAAAATAACCTCGCCGCTTTGGCGAGGTTATTTCTTTTTACATTACAAATTCACCATGTATGCAAAATAAACACTTGCTATTTAACCAGCGCTAGAGCTAGACCGTCAAAGGCCGGTAAAAAGGTGCTTAGGAGACGTTCGTCCCGGGCAATCATTTCATTGAACTTGCGCATGGCAAGTACGGCAGGGCCGTTTTTGTCCGGGTTCAGGGTACGGCCGCGCAGCAGCGTGTTGTCCCCAGCGATGATCGCCCCGGGTAGAGCCAATTTGATCGCATATTCCAAATATACCGGGTAATTCTCTTTGTCTGCATCGATAAAAAAGAAGTCGAACCGCTGCCCCTGCCGCTCCAGCTCGATCAGGCTGTCCAGGGCCGGACCGACCCGGTAGTCCACGATCTCCCCGTATCCGGCTGCCGCCATATTGCTGCGGGCCATAGCCGCATTCTCCTCCTTTAGCTCTAAAGACAACAGCTTGCCGCCCTCGGAAAGCCCTCTCGCCAGGCAAATCCCGCTGTATCCGCCCAGCGCGCCGATTTCCAGAGCCGACTTGGCCCCGGAGGACTTGACCAGCAAAGTCAGCAGCCTGCCGTAGCCCGGGACGACTGATACGTCCCTGATCCCGCTGTCTTCAATCGATTGCTTCACTTTATTCAACTGCTCATCCTCAGCGTATAATTTTTCACTGTATTGTTCAGGGGTTAACATAAATTCAGATTGCTCCTCTCAGCTGAATTCTTGCCGAATCCGTTTGTATCTTCATTGACATTGTCCTATACTGAATTGTATGGTTTTTAGACGATGACTACAACTGACAAAACGGAGTGATATATTCATATGCCAGGTCCACTGCAATTAATCGCGACCTCCCCTATGGGACTCGAAGCCGTCGTGGCTAGGGAACTTAAAGAACTGGGGTACGAAGATACGAAGGTTGAGAACGGGCGAGTGAATTTTACCGGAGATTTCATCGACATTTGCCGCTGCAACTTATGGCTGCGCACGTCAGACCGCGTGCTGATCAAAATGGGTGAATTCTCTGCGGTCACGTTCGATGAGCTGTTCGAAGGAACAAAGGCGCTCCCTTGGCAGGACTGGATTCCGGCCCATGGCGAGTTCCCCGTCGAAGGCCGTTCCCACAAATCCCAGTTAAGCAGCGTTCCCGCGTGCCAGGGAATTGTCAAAAAAGCGATTGTCGAGAAGCTCAAGGAATCCTACCGCACCGAATGGTTCGAGGAAACCGGACCGCGCTACGTCATTGAAATCAATCTGCTGAATGACATAGCGCTGCTGACGCTCGATGCGACCGGACCGGCATTGCATAAACGCGGCTACCGCAAGCTGGCGACCGAAGCTCCTCTGAAGGAGACCATGGCTGCCGCCATGATTTTGCTCAGCCGCTGGAATCAAAATCCGTCGCGCCCTTTCTATGACCCTTGCTGCGGATCAGGGACGCTGCCGATTGAAGCCGCGATGATCGGCTGGAATATCGCCCCTGGGCTGCGCCGTTCCTTCAATGCCGAGGGATGGCCAGTCCTTCCCGAAGAACTGTGGCAGCAGGCGCGCGAGGAAGCGTTCGACGCGGTCCAGGATGATATCCCGCTGAACATCGCCGGCAGCGACATTGATCCGAAAGCGATCGAGGTAGCCACGGCTGCCGCCAAGAGCGCCGGGCTCGGCAAGGAGATCGCTTTTGAGGTTCTGCCAGCAGCCAGAATACAGCCCCAGGGCGACTACGGCTGCCTGATCACGAACCCGCCGTACGGTGAGCGGATCGGTGAGGAGAAGGAAGTCCGCAAGCTGATTTCCCAGCTTGGCCGGGTGGCAGCCGGGCTTCCGACCTGGTCGTTCTTTGCGCTCACGCCTACCAAGCAATTCGAGCATGATTTTCAGCGTAAGGCAGACAAACGCCGCAAGCTGTTCAACGGCCGAATCGAGTGCCAATATCTGCAATTTCTGGGTCCCCTTCCTCCGCGGCATTAATGCCCGGGAAGGGGTTTCCCTTTGAAAGGAGTTGAGGACCTGTGCCGAAGCATCCAGGCCATTCATCGAAATTTGGCTGCAAGCGTCTATGGCGGCTGATTCCGGGCATTTTGCGCTATCGCCGTCTCGAGTATCCTTTATTCGTCTTCGCCTTGTTCTGGAAGCTCCACTATCTGCATCACAACTTGAATGCGAACAATATTGATATGAACCGGCTGGATAACCTCATCGCGATCGGATCTCTGATCCTTGCCTCCTTCTGGACGCTGTGGCTGAGCACCCGTGCCCGTTCGGCAGCCCTCGCGCTGCTCAATGTCCTGCTTACGGGCGTTATTTTCGCTGATCTAGTGTATTATCGGTATTTCCGTGACTTTATCACGGTGCCCGTCCTGCTTCAGGCGGGCCAGGTAGGTGAACTTGGCGAGAGCATCTCCTCTCTGCTCCTCCCAAGGGACCTGTGGCTTGCCGCCGACTGGCTCATTGCAGCTATCATTCTAGGTGTCTGGCTGCTTCTCCGGCGGCTCAAATCTGAGCGTCTATCGCAGGACGGTGACCGCGAAACCGGCGCTTCCGCTGCACATGGCAAAGAGCGTCCGATGGGCCGCCTGCTTACGGGACTGCTGGCCTTTATGCTTGGATATGTCCTCACGATGGGGCCGATCCAGCATTACAAGAACACCTGGGCCGGCGAGCTGTTTACGGGCAACTGGTGGAATTTGTCCCTGTATAACATCACCGGACTGCTCGGGTTCCATTACTACGATGCGTACCGCTACGCCAAGGAGCATCTGAGCAGCAAACCAGCGCTAACCGCAGAAGAACACAAGGAAATCAAGCGCTGGTTCCGCGAAGCCGCAGAGAAGCGCAAGGCACATAACGATACTTTTGCCGCTTATAAGGATAGCAATGTCATCGTCGTTCAGGTGGAAGCCCTGATGAATTTCGTGATTGGGAGACAGATCGGCGGAGAGGAAATCACGCCCCATCTCAACCAGCTCATGAAGGACAGCATGTACTTTGCGAGCTATTATCATCAGACAGGACAAGGACGTACTTCGGATGCTGATTTTTCCTCAAACAGCTCCCTGCACCCGCTGCCTACGGGTTCAGTCTTCGTCCGCTTTCCGAATCACAATTACGATATGCTCCCGCAAATACTAGGCGAACACGGCTATGAGACAGGGGCTTACCATGCGTACGAAGGCAGCTTCTGGAACCGCAATGCCATGTACAAGGCGATGGGCTATGATCATTTCTATCACAGACAGCATTACATGATGGATGAACCGCTCGGCTGGTCGCTCGGGGACAAATCCTTCTTCCGCCAGTCGCTCGACTTCATGACGCGGGACAGCCGGCAGCCATTCTACGCCTTTCTAGTAACTCTGACAAGCCATCACCCCTATCAGCTGCCGGCTTCGGAGCGCAAGCTAGATGTTGGCGAATTCCAGGGAACCCTCTTCGGCAGCTATCTAGAATCCGTTCACTATGCCGATGAAGCCCTAGGACAGCTCATCGAAGGAATGAAGCAGAAAGGGATATGGGATCATACGATTCTGTATGTATACGGGGATCATGATAATTCGCTTAAGGATAAAAAGCCTTATGAGCAGTTCCTGGGCAGATCATTGTCAGAGCTCGACATGCACCAAATCATGAATCAGGTGCCCCTTATTATTCATCTGCCGGACAACGGACAAGCCGGCGTGTACCAGGAGCCAGCGGGACAGCTGGATATGGCGCCCTCTCTTCTTCATCTGCTCGGAATTGAGACCGATTCCTATTACATGATGGGCAACGATTTATTTGGAAGCGGAGACCGCTTCGTCGCGCTGCGCTCGGGGGCATTTACCGACGGGCGCGTGTACTACACTCCTTCCGCCGATGGCCTGTTCGAGCACGGGGAATGCTACAGCCTGGACACTAGAGAGCTGACGGATTTAGAGCAGTGCCGTCGAGGCTATGAAGAAGCGAAACTGCGCCTGTCCATATCGGACCGGGTCATCCAGTACAATCTGCTCCGGGAGTATCGCTAAGTTGATCCTTGTTGATCCTTGCATCCTGTGCTCCCTGCCGCAACGCAAAGAAGAGCTGCTTATCTCGCAAGAGAAATAAGCAGCTCTTCTTGATTCGGATGCTTCCTTCAATACTTTATTTGGGCTTCTTCACGAAAGGAGCCGCCTTGGTCAATACCTCGTCTTCGGTCGGAGCGCTGATGTAGCGTCCGTTAATGTATACGAACGCCCGCTTCCCGCATGGGCCGCAATAAGATTTGCAGCCAACCTTAATCTCCGCGTCCGGCGCCAGCTTCTGCAGCTTGGGCACAAACGTCTTCATCCGTATATGATTGCATTTATCGCATATGCGAATGTCATTAGCCATGCTGAATCCCTTCTTCTTTCAAAGTGCTAGTGATCACCGTGATTTCCTTTGGATGGATTCGTAATAACGAAGCCTTCCTCCGGAAAATATAGATAGTCGATCTTCACGCCTTCAAGAAGCGGTTCGTTCAGATCAATAACGACGTCGATTTCTTTGTCCGTAGCCACGATTTGGTCCGTCTCGGCAGGCTTGACCAAATCGAGTCCGTAATGGGCGTGATCCCCATGAGCATGAGTGATGAACACTTTCAACGCAAGACCCTTGTTCTCTTCTTTATCCAATTCCCTCTTTATCACCTTCGCCGCATTGCGGGTAATTTTTACGCTCATATGATCGCTCCTATCTTCTTATGACTACCTAACATTCCTATTGTAAAGAATGTCAACGGTTCACGCAAGCATGTATCCCCTCTGCCTGTTTATGTCAGCGGATGCTTGCGCTCGGCTCTCCCGACGAACCAGTCCATCAGCAGCATCGTCACGGCCATATCGTCGATCGGAATAAACGGCAATACGTCCGGCAGCACCCAATAGGCCAGGGCTGGGACGATCAGCAGCAGCTTGTCCAATACAGGAACCCGCGATGAGGCAAGCAGCCTTGGAACGCGGTTGAATATATGCGACCAATGCCGGAGCGACCACAATCTTCTCCATTTCACAGCTGCTTCCCCTCCTCTTTGCGCCATCGCCTTATCATTCATTATGGCCGGTATGGCTTATTCATTACAATACCCTAATTTACGTTATTTAAAAAAAGCAAATCCGGGGGTTACCCCCGGATAAACTCGGTCAACAGCGGCTTGATTTCTCCATAAATTGCCTCAAATTGCCCTGCCGGCAGCGGGTTGACGCCAACCCCCGCTTCGATCGTAAATCCGGGACGGCGAAATTCGCTAATGAACCAGTCTTTATAACCCGCATCGCTGCCTGTAAGCTTCACCGCCCTATATCCGCTGGCCTCGGCTAACCTGTCGGCTAAAGCTTCGGAGCCATCCGGCTCCAGATCCCGGTAATTCCAATAGATTTCACGCCCCTGGGTATGCAGCGACGCTACTCTGCTGAACCGCAGCCTTCGCGTCAGGCTGGCGAGCGCGGCGGCTTCCGGCTCGCTTAGCGGCGCGCTTCCCCCGTAGTCCTGGGAGGCTGGGCCGCCCGTACTGCGCCGGGCTCGTTCCTCCTCCCAGCCCGCGGGAAATTGATCGTTAAGATCGACGCCGCGGATATTCGCCTTCCAGCGGCTGAAGTCTTCCATACCGCTGTTCCACGATAACAAGTGCTCCCTATAGGGACATTCCGGCCATAAACCATCCTGCGACAAATTTATACCGTCTGGATTGGCCATCGGCACCGCCCATAGCGTTATCCCGCCCAGCAGATCCTCGGTCAGGCTGCCGGCATCTTCCCTGCCGGACGAAGATTCCAGCTCAGCCGCCAGCTCTTCGATGAAGCGAAGCAGCAGCGGCGTCGTAATCCACTCATTGGCATGAACCGAGGCGTTCACATGAACGCACTCCTCCCCGCTTCCTAGCACGAGTGCATCGATGGATTTGCCGAGCACGCTTTTGCCAACCTCCACGCGCCTTAGACAGCCGTAACGTCCTTGCAGCTGTCTAATATCGGCTATCCCGTCCTCATAGCGGTATCCTTTACGGATGCGCACGATAGGCTCCTGGCCATTGCTTACTGACGCCAACACCTCTATTCCTCCTTTATTGAGCGCCGGGTCGGCCAGCAGCTACTCGCCAATAAGGTGAACGATCACGGCAAGCACAGCCAAGTGCGCCGGGTAGAACGTTCTCCAGAGCCAGCGAGGCATCCGCCACGACTCCAGCCTTCTCCATAAATTCGGCCCGTACGCAATGATCATCGTCGGAATGATGCTAAAGAGCTGGATGACCCAGCCGTAAGCAAACAGCGCAGCCAAGTTCAATAATAAATGCATTCCGACGAGCATCGGACCGGGCTTCATATAATTGAATATAAGCATGAGAAGCAGTCCATATGCCCCATATTCGAAAGGGAACACCTCGAACATCGCATAAATCAGGGCAATCAGCGCGTAGGAGATCCAGCCTGGGGATAGCCCGTCGAGCACACGAAGCAGGATCGCTGCTGCGCAAAGCGAGAAGACGACATTCAATTCATTCGTATCGAAAGCCAGTTGATACGGCATTTGCGACAACGCCGCGATACCGAGCAGCCGGAGCACGTATTTGCCGTGCGAGGATGTATGGCGATGCCCTAGCGCCAAAGCGTAAGCATATAGGGGAAATGCGATTCGGCCTATAATTCTCCAGAGGGGCTGATCGGGAAAAAAGAGCAGTCCTACATGATCGATCAGCATCGTCAACATGGCGAGCAGCTGCATCATAATCCTCCTTCATCCATTATGATGATGGTCTATTCTTTCAATATGGCTTACACTACGCTTGGCTATGAGCGAGCTACACAAAAACAACCTTTGCCGGATAACTCCTGCCGGCAAAGGTTGTTCGCATTTTCCAGCTTAGGAAGGCGTGGAAACCTGCCATACGATGGGGGTAAGCTCGATCTGCTCCCCCAGCCACTGGTGGGCGATTTTGTTGAACATTTCAGAATCCCCGCTGCAAAAAAACTGATGAATCGGAATTTCATTGCCCCGGGCCAGCTGCCCTTTCTGATACAGCACGGTGCTGATCTCGCGAGCGGTTTCGTCTGCGGAACTGATCAGCTTCACCTTCGGCCCCATGACCGCCTGAATCGAACGCTTCAGGAACGGATAGTGCGTACATCCGAGGATCAGGCAATCGATTGGATGCTGCTTCATTTCCTGCAGCGAATGCTCCACGACCAGATGTGCCTCCGGCGTCTCGAACTGCCCCTTCTCCACCAGGGGAGCGAAATCCGGGCACGCTTCGCTCTCCACGTCGATCGCGGGATTGAGCTCCTTCAAAGCCGTGATATACGCTCCGCTATTAATCGTGCCGACCGTACCGATCACCCCGATCCGGCCCGTCTTCGTGGCGCTGATCGCAGCCCTTGCCCCAGGATGTATTACCCCGATGACCGGGATGCTCACCTTTTTCTTAATGTGCTCTAGTGCAGCTGCTGTTGCAGTGTTGCACGCGATGACAATCATTTTCGGATTGAATTGAATCAAATAGTCCACGATCTGCTCGGTAAACAAAGTGACCTCTTCCGGAGACCGGGGCCCGTATGGAGATCGGGCGGTATCCCCGAAATAGATGATTTTCTCTCTGGGGAGCTGTCTCATGACTTCTTTGGCCACGGTAAGACCGCCCACTCCCGAGTCTAATATTGCGATGGCTTGCTGCACGAACATACCGCTTCCTTTTATTATAGTTTAGATGCTTTACGTTACTTTATGACCGTTCATCCTAAAGTGTACTAATTAATATTACCCCATGCCACGAGAACGTGACAAGGAACGAACACGGGAGCCTGTCCTGCTAAATGCGAGAAAAAAGACCCTGCAGGGTCCTTTTCTTCATCATATTCGGCGATTCGATTATGCTTGGATTTTATCCTTATCCTCATTCTCAACCACGGCCGTCTGCTCGGTAGCTTCGATCATTTCAGCAGCTTCGCTAGCTTCGGCTTCGATAGCTGCAGTTGCGAAATCTTCCGCTTCTTCGGTTTCGTTCTCCCCAGGGAATGCGGAGATCTGCACTTCCTTGCCTTCGTCCGGGCTTTCTTCCTCGCCCTTGCTCTCACGCCAGGCCTGAATGTCATGAATGAGATTTCCGGCGGTTTCCTTTACAATCTCGGCCAAGTGAGCGCTCTGTTCAGTAACCTTGCCGGCAATCTCGCCTGTTTTCTCTCCGACCTGACGCGCCCCGTCGGCAATATCCTTGCGGAGCTCTTTCCCCGGCTTGGGAGCAAGCAGCAGCGCTGTAACCGAACCGACAATCGTACCGATGGCTGCACCCCATATCCATCCTTTGTTTCCTTTGCTCACGATACATCTCTCCTTATGCGGCACGCCCGTACATCAGGGCTAATGCCTATATAGTTAATTCATTATAAGCAGCAGATGCTTGTTTCGACACAACGTGAAGAGGACATTTTGGATAATTTCCTGCAAGCCGGTCAGCTCTCGATTCCTTCCTGATCCAAATATGCACGAACGCGTTCAGCAAAGACAGTAAGCCCCTCTGCTTCCTTCAATTGCTTCAAGAGCCCTGTAAGTGCTCCGCGGTCGACGGCAAAATACTCCTGCACCAGCGGCTTGCGCAGACGCACCAGCTCGATCAAAACAGCATGCAAGCCCGCGTCCACCACTTTCTCGTCCAGCATAATATCGATGATGTCCTCATAACTGCTTGCATCCCGCATAATAAAGCCATCGATTAAATAGCTCCCTACGTCCGTAACGATTTCCAGCGCCAGATGAAGCGCTCTCTCTATGGCGTAACGTTCCAAAAGCCCTGAATTCTGAGCCTCTAACGTATCCGATGAATTCAGAACCTGTACAATTTCCGGCAGCATATGTAATCTGCGCTCGATTTGTTCCCGATTAACGTAATACACGAAAGTCTCCTCCTTCCACGTGCCGTTCTAGAATTCAAAATCAACAGCAACCTGGCTCTCTCTGGCTTCCGCCATATGCTCGATCACTTTCTTATGCACAGGGTGTACCTGATAGCCCTGCAGATCCTCAAGGGAATCAAATGTGGTAACCAGCGCTATATCATAAGAACGCGGAGACTTGACGACGTCGATCCCTACCTCGATGCTGCGAAGCTGCTCGATCTTTCCTTCCATATCGCGAAGAACGCCAGCCGTTCTCTCAATGCTCTCCGGCGAAGAATCCTTTAGCTTGAACAATACAATATGTTTAATCATAGCCTGCTCACTCCTTAAAAATTAATAACTATCAGTACATCTATCATACCGCATTTTTACACGTACTAATATCTTAAAATAACTTTACCCTGCTGGCAGCACACTTGTCCAAACTCTATGAATCTATCGAGCATACGATATATTGCGATTCACATCATATTCAGCAAGGAGGAATCCGTGATGGGCATCTTCAGCCGATTGTTCAAACGGCGCAAGCTGGAGCTCCGCCTGCTGCATGCTGGGCTAGAGCTGCTGAAGCAGCGGGTTGAGCATTTGGAAAGCCTGCTCGCCGCAGCTACATTCCCCGATTCCGAGACGGTGGAACGGCTCAGCAAATTCGCCGGTGAGTCTCTTGCCATTCAGACAATGAGCTTAACCATTCCTGGAACACTGGTTGCTGTTCATAGCGACAATTTTGAAATTCGCGATACAAACAGAAGGCTTGTCTTCATTCCCGCCGCAAAAATCATATCCGTTACGTTTGATAATAAATAGCTCCGACATTAAACTATAAATAGAAGTGTTTAGTGTCTATTCCTGTTATTTCATCCTATATGTACCTAATGAGGTGAGCTGAAGTGCCAAGCTTAATATTGGAAGGGGGAACCCTGCGCCCGATTTTCAGCGCGGGCGTCATGGATGCGCTGCTGGACGAGGAAATTATGTTCCCTTATTGCATTGGAGTATCCGCCGGAATCAGCAATGGATTTTCCTATATATCCAAGCAGAAACGAAGGAACCTGGAAATCGTGGAGCAGTACCGCAACGATCCCCGCTACATTGGATACCGGAATTTTCTGCGTCATCGCAGCCTGTTCGGGCTGGACTTCATCTTTGGCGAAATTCCAGGCCAGCTGATCCCTTTCGATATGGAAACGTTCAACAGCTATGAGGGCAAGCTGCTTGTCGGCGTTACCAACGCGTTGACCGGCCGGCCGGAATATATGGACGGTCTGCAAATTGACGAAGCAATGACCATGCTCAGGGCTACCTGTGCCATCCCCATGTTTTTTCCGGCAATCGAAATGGACGGCGCCAAATACTATGACGGCGGGTTAACCGACCCGATTCCGATCCGCAAGGCCGTCGAGGACGGCAATGAGAAGCATTTAATCATTTTGACCCAGCCGAAGGGGTACGTAAAAACATTCAGCAAGCAAAATGCAGCGGTAGCCAGATTATTAAGACGAAAATACCCGCTGCTGGAGGAAATATTGCTGACGAGGCATGAACGTTATAATGAGACTGTCGCCTATTGCGAGCGATTGGAGCAAGAGGGCCAAGCGGTCATCATCCGTCCGAAGGTGCCGCTGGACAGCTTCGAGAAGAACGTCGGCAAGCTGCGCGATACATGCCAGCATGGCTATGACCTGGCGATGGAGCATATGAAAGACATCCGCAAGCTGTTCCATTAAGCAAGCGGGAATAGGGTTCGAAGCATAATTTGGAAGAAGGCTTGATCCAGTGATCAAGCCTTCTCTAATGGCCTTTTGTTCATGCTGAGCCCTACAATTTGGCTCGCCAACTGATCCGCTTGCTGGGACTGAGCCTTCGGGACAGCATTCGCGCGTGCATATACGTGATGTAATCCTCTTTTTGAGGTTTATCGTTGCCGCTAAGATAATGCATACCGGCGATGCAGGCCAGATGATATTCGTCCCAGCTCTCATACTGGCTCTGAGCCAGCTTGGCAATTTCTCGGGAAAAGATCCGCGCTTCATTGAAAGCCAAATAACCCAATCTGACGCCGGATTGAGCAACGGCCAGATATAACGCATAATCATAAGCCGCAATCCCCGGCCGGATCAAATAAGGCATGAGCTGGTTAACCCGCCTCAATTTGCTCTTCCGCTCATCGGAGTCTGGAAGACTGGCAATGTACAGGTCGCGCTCCGTCATTGGCAGGGCAGCCAGACTATCCCTCAACTGCTTGAACTCTGATCTGTATCCCTCGTACAGCAGCCATTTCAGTTTTCTATCGCAAGTTATTGAACTCTTTATTCCATAGTGATGATACATCCAATTGTCGAGCAATTGGCTGGACAGCACGCTGAGCCGATTCAGCCCCCCGACGCTGCGATCGTTCAGCGGGTCATTCAAAAACAGTGCTTCAGTCATCGCACAATAAAAAATCCGACTTCTCAATGCTCTAATCATAGGCTTGTCCTTTCCGAATAAGCAGCTTTCGATGCTTTTTTCTTCTTCATATGCAAACGAAGACCCCAGGTTACAAAACAAAGGAATAAATAAAAAGCCATCGAATTGCCCCGGCCGACCATGGACTTGTTCTGAAGCTGCGGACCTTCTTCGATATATTTCGGATAAAGCTTTAACGGCTTCTCGGTTCCGGCGGGCAGACCACGAAGTGAAAAAGAGACCGCAGACTCAACATCCGTGGACTCCAGCATACGGGCATACCCGGTGATGGTCACGGGGCGCATCAGCAGCGATGCGCTGTCCCCAAGCCATTTTTCCGATAGAAATACGACGTGCTGCCCTTCAAAGCTTCCAATGTAAATATAGCGCTTGGCAAAGCCGTAATACTGCAAATTCTTCTCAGATGCGGATCTCCCCTGAATCATTGTAGTTCCCTTCATTTCGCCCATTTGCAGTTCATACAGGCCTAAACCAACGTCCAATACGTCCGTAAGAGTTATGGCCACATGGCTGTTTTTTGGGGCATTCTCCAGTTGATCAAGGCTTGTAACCGAAGCGGTCTTCTTGATGTTTGTCTCCATCATCAGAGAATGCACATACCAGCCTAAGCTGAGCAGCGTCAATACAAACACACAGATCTGCAGCCAGGAAAATTTCAGTTTGAACTTCTGCCGTCGGGCTGCTTTCCGTTCATTGTACAGCCTTCTAACATGTTCAGGGTGAGCATGAGCCAATCCTTGCAGCGCCTGTACCGCCTCCAGAGAAGCGGGATCTGCCTGCTCTGCCACCTCCAGATAATATGTTCTGGCCCTGTCTTCCTGGCCTAGCTTCAGCCAGCAATGG
Source organism: Paenibacillus woosongensis (assembly GCF_030122845.1). NCBI lineage: Bacteria > Bacillati > Bacillota > Bacilli > Caryophanales > Paenibacillaceae > Paenibacillus > Paenibacillus woosongensis. The sequence continues at coordinate 2,085,082 of NZ_CP126084.1, read as the reverse complement.
CCCAGCGACAGCTTGGCTTCCATCAGGTGCGGTACACGAGACAGCACCCATTGATAGTCCTCTACAGCTTGGGCATACTGTCCTTGCCGGAAGAGGATGCGAGCCCGAGCAAGGTAGCCCTCCATCTCATCCGGCACGACTCTGATCTGCCTCCCATAAGCCTGCAGCGCTTGTTCCTCGTTCCCCTTTCGCAAATAATATTCGCCCAGCAGACGGAGCAGATCGGGATCATCGGCAAAGAGACCGTAGGCTTCTTCAAGAAATCTCCCTGCTTCCTTCAAATCATTGACGAATAGTGCTTGAAAGCCCTTATACCGGCAGCTTAAAAATCGGTCATAGTCGATATCGCCCGCACCTAACAAAAACTCATAACTTAGCCCAGGTTCGGCCAACTGCTTGTCATAGTACTCCAGGAAGGGATCGGCTCCAGCGTATTCTTGATCTTTCCAATGTGCCGTAAACTCGTGTCTCCATCCAAAGAATCCCTCCAGCAGCTGCCATACTTCTTGAGGCAAATAGCGGCGGCTTTTTAGTACCTCGAACATTCGCCTGTTAATTTCATCTTTACTAAAGATGTCCCAAGCTATCTTGGAATTGAGCAGCTCAATCCATGCGTCTCTTGAAATCCGGGTTGGAAAATGGTCATATATGGCGATTGCTTGCGCTATGAACTCATCGACACTTCCAGAGGAATCCCCAAGTTCATAAAGCTCCGGTTCCGAAAAAACAACCCCAGCATCACGCGAGAGCCTAGAAATGAAAACGGCCGCGTTCTCATCGCCTTCCTGTTCTTCTTGATCTTCTTGGCCTTCTGGCTCGTCTCGCTCTATGGTTTGAACAGGGATGTGATCATCTGAACGATCCATCCGCTGATTAACTAGCTTTATTGCCCGGTCATATGCCTCACGGAGCGCCTGATACCCCTCGGCGTCTTCCTCTGGATGATAAATCTGAAGCTGCTTGGCATATGCCCGCTTAATTTCCTTGATATCATTTGTAGGCTCAATGCCAAGCTGCTGCCAAATCGTCATAAAAAATCCCGTCATAACGCTCTCCTGAGAAAATGTAAATTTTTCGGACATCCCCCCTTATTTTATCGGAGCGAGCACAATTCTGCATAAATTTTATGTATATTTTTTATACTTGCTTTATTTTTTACACTAGATATAATTAATATACCTCATATCACATAGGGAGGCGATAATTATTCAAGTTTGCCCGTACCTAGAGTATTCCTTCCGCATCCTTGGGAAGAAGTGGAATGGATTGATCCTTCATTATCTGTCCCTATGCGCAAATGGTTCCGCTCATTTCTCGGATATCAAGCGGGATCTAGCGGACATCACGTCAAGGGCCTTGTCCTTGAAGCTGGCCGAGCTGATCGAATACGGTTTAATCGAGAAGAAGATTACGGCAAACCCCGCGGTTACCATTTCATACGAATTGACGGAGAAGGGCCGGTCTTTAACGGCAGCGTTAACGCCTATCCAGAAATGGGCGCAGCAATATGAGAATCTACATGGAAAAGAGGAAGAAGACAAATGACAAACCAGAATATGATGTGTGATTTACAGACAGGAGTATGCGGTGAAGCCGGCGACGATACGGTGGAGCTTATCGATCTGAATGAGCCTGAGAAGAAAGTGAAGCTGTACTATGTCACCGATCCCATCTGCTCCCACTGCTGGGCGCTTGAGCCCGTACTAAGACGCTTTCAGGAGCAATACGGACATTATTTCCAGTTCCACACGGTAATGGGCGGATTGCTGGAGAGCTGGAACGGCTTTGCCGATGTCAGCAACGGCATTCAAAGTCCGGCGGATGTAGCCGGCCACTGGCGCGAAGTGGGCGAGCATTCCCGCATGCCGATCGACGGCTCGCTGTGGCTGGACAATCCTGTGCAATCCTCTTACATTCCCTCTCGCGTATATAAAATCATTCAGCAGCAGAATGTGCAGCTGGCGGATACGTTTTTGCGGCGGGCAAGAGAAGCGGTATTTGCCTTCAATCGAAATATCGGTACCGACGAAGTGCTCGCCGATATCGTCAGCCAAATGGGCCTGGATGGAGCCGATATTGTAGACCAAGCCGCCATGCCGGCTGCACAGAGTTTGCTGGAGGAGGATTTCGAGCTGTCCCGGTCGCTTGGAGTACGTGGCTTCCCGACGATCATTATGGTCAATAGTGACAATAAGGGCGTGAAAATCGTCGGGGCCAGATCATTAGCAGACTATGTGAAGACCCTGTCCCAAGTACTGGAAGCAGAATCCCTGCAAGTACGCGCCGTTCCGGAAGTAGCAGCCCTACTGATGAGAGAGCAGCGTTTATTCTCCAAAGAAATTGAAATCATGTACGATCTTGAGCAGCATGAAGTGGCAACGTTTCTAGAAAAGTCCCTCCCTGCGGACAAGTATTCACTTTCGCAAATCGTCGGAGAAACTTACGTAGAATCCAAATAAGTTAACTCATGCGGATTTATTTTTGCAGCAATCAAAAACAAAGACGGCTGCCGCGAGGAAACCTCGGGCGCCGTCTTTGCTATTCAGGCGTATGGATGATCACACAATTTGATATAGCGGCTGTTCCGCCAGGAAATGAACCGGAACTGCTGGAAACCACGTTTCCAGCCGCTTCGCTAAAGCTTTCATGCCAGGCGCCTCGCTCTCGGCATGCCCGAGCATGATTAAGGCACGAGACCGTCCCTGCTGCCAGCTGTCTCGCACGTATTCGGGGGTCTCCCACTCCGGCCCCTCCCCGGCAATAATCAAATCCAGATTCTCTTGGGCAAATAAAGGAATCGCATTGGCGCCACCGCCGCGATACCCGACCAGCAACCCTGTCCGTCTGCAGCGCATCGTCATATCCCCGGCAACACGGATATATGGGACATTCAGCTTCAGCTTCAAATGATCCGCAATCTCGGCTACAGTCATATCCGGTAAATCAAGGATCGTTGAGGCCGGGTGAATGCGATCAATACAATCCTCCCAGTCCAATGCCTGCACTAAGCCAGCCGTAATTCCGTCCGGCTCGTACTTGTGAATGTAGTCATGGAGCCTGAACATCGCCAGCCCTGATGCTTCGATCAATCCCTGCTTCTGTGCATAGACCGAATCCCCCTGCAGCCAATCCGTCTGGCTATGATGGCTGTAATAAGGGCCTTCATGAGTAATCAACAAATTGACGCCCAAATCGGCGGCTTGCTGAATCACCTGCTGCGTCGGCATAAATGTAATGCCAATTCCAGTTACGGAGGTGCCCGGATCTCCCGTTAGCAGCCTGTCCACCGTATTCTCCAGAGCGGGCGCTGGCGCCATCAATTGATCCAAAACCTGCTGTATCGTAATCGCCAAATGGAGTCCTCCTTCATTACATTGCTCGATCCTTCATTCTAACCGATTATAGCATGGCGTTGATCAGGCTGGGAATGTTCTGTAGCGCAGCCTGCTTCTCCACGGCGCCCAGTTCATAGGCAGCCCTGGGCATTCCATAAACAACTGACGATTCCTCGTTCTGCCCGATCTCCTTGCTCCTTTTCTGTGCATGGCGAGCATGCCTCTCGCTCCGTCATAACCCATGCCGGTCAGAATTACACCTAGCGCCTCTTTGCCGGCTTCCTTGGCGACGGATTCGAACAATACGTCAACTGCGGGACAATGCCCGCTTACCTTTTCCCCTTGGGAACAAACGACTTTATAACCGCTGCCAAATTTCCTGATCCGGATATGGCGGTCCCCAAGCGCCATCAATACCCTGCCAGGCTCGATATATCAGTCTGACCGCTTTTGACCGCTCCTACGAGTGGTATAAGGACATATTTGACGCAGAAATCGAATATTCGTTTTATCACCCCACCGACTCGCTGGAGAACGCCCGCTTCCGCTGCTTCAAGGAAATCCCGGTAAATGTGGTGGAGTCCCCTGTCAGCGTCATTCAGCACAGAGTATGCGAATTTCGCACAAGCAACGCGACGGAGGATCATCGCTACCTGCAAAGCAAAGGCGTAAGCGATACCGCTCTAACAGAACAGGAAGACGGCTTGAAAGCTTTAATTTCTACGGCCAGTGGGCAGGGAGTTCAGGAGGCTCGAGTTCTAAAAAACAGCCCAAACGCCTTCAATCCATGGCGTCGGGCTGTATCTTGTTATGGCCGATCCAGCGCCCAGCGCTGTCTCGTTGATGTAACCGTCTCCCCGGTTAGGATCGCCTTCTCGATCAGCATCCCCAAATAATGATCCTGTGACGCTTCCGCAAGACTATAGAACTCGGGTCCGCCTTGGACATACTCAGCCATGCGCTGCAAACAGCGGGCGATGGCGATTTCATCATCGTACAACCTTGCCGGAGCAAACGGATTGTCATAGAGCCATTGGTCGCCGCACAAAATGCCCTGCAGGAAGTAACCCTCCTGATTTTCGAGCTCCCCTTTGTTTATCCGTTTTAGCTCCATTTGCAGCGGTACCGTCGATTCCTGCTGGATTAAGATGCGGTTGTCGAATATTTCTCCGCGTTCCCCGCGAACCGAAAGATGGTTCGAACGCACCCAGGAACGATGCTGATCCTTCGTAAAATCATAAATGCCGAGCCGGTCGCCGAAATCAAGCCAAGCTAAATCCCGCTGCAAAGGAATCATCGCATCTTCGGCCGGCGGGCCTTGGCGCGTCGGGCCTTGCACCCATTCGGACTGGAAACGCATACCTCTGATTTTAACTTCTTCGAACGTGATGCCCAGCATTTTACGGATCAAGCTGACGCCATGATAAAGATGGGAGATAGAAACGGTCGTTTCCGTAATTCTTCCCAGTCTTCCCGAGCGAATAAGAGCGAGACGCGCTTCTTGGATAGGGTGAAAATGATATTGCTCCGCGACTTGAACGCGAGCGCCTATTGCCGTTAGCCGATCATGCATCAGCTCCAGGCCCTCCAGATCCGGTGCCGGCGGCGTCTCCATCAGTGCCGGTATGCCCGCCTCAGCCAGCTGGAACAAATATTCTGTCCCTGCTGCTCCGTTGACCGACACGACGATAAAATCGGGACTTTCGCTCTTCAGAAGCTGTTCAAGCGAACGATAAGTCGTCACACCCCACCGCTCCTCCATTGCTCTTGCTTTGGACTCGTTCCTGACGACTATACCACTGACCTGGAAAATCTCCGGCAGAGCCTCCGCAATACGCAAAAAATATTGGGCCCGAAAGCCTGCCCCGCCGATAATGCTGAATTTTACTGGCTTCATCTCGTCTTCCTCCCGACTTATTGCTTTTCACTCGCATTTAATGCTGGCCTCGTTTTGGCGTTAAAACGGGGAGCTCGGGCCAATAAGCCTTCCCGCGTATAAAAAGGATTGTCTTTCGCCAATGGAAGGCTGACGGGCTGCTTCGTGATGGATGCCTCGTAAACGGCCGTAATCAGCTCCAGCACATTTCTTCCGTCCTGTCCGTCAATAAGTACCTGATGCGATCCATTCTCGATGGCTGTCAAAATATTATCAACCTGCCCTTCGAACCCGCTATACAGCAGCGGTTCAATCCCATCCCTGTAAGCTTCGATTTCCGTCTCCAAAGCAGGGTTCCGCTCAGGAAACCCATTGTCTTTCGCCGTCGAGGCGTACACTTTCCAGGGAGAAGAAATACGGGCGTGCTCGCCCTGAAATACCATCTGCCGCTCCTCCCCATGATGGATGACGGAACTCGTAATTTGCGCCAGGCTCCCATCCGCATAAGATAGGATCGCAATGGAGATATCTTCGACATCCGAATTTCGGTGCGAGGTGTTGCTCATGACAGCCTGTACGCTTTGCGGCATCCCCATCATCCACAACAGCATGTCCATGTGGTGAACGCCATGGTTGAGCGTGCAGCCGCCCCCCTCCTGCTCCCAGGTTCCGCGCCACCATAGATCGTAATAACTCTCGCCGCGCCAATGATATGAATCGACCTGGGCGTGGACGATTTTCCCCGGTAAGCCGGAATCTAGGATATGCTTCAAATTCCAATTGGGTTCATGGAAGCGGTTCTGGCCCACGACGGACAGAATGCATCCGGATTGAGCGGCAGCTGCCAGCATTTGATCACATTCCTCAAGCGACATCGCCATCGGCTTCTCGACGAGCACATGCTTCCCTGCCCGCAGCAAATCACTCGCCATCTCGGCATGCGTTTGAGGCGGAGTACAAATGGACACCAAGTCGATATCCTCCTCATGAAGCAGCTCTTTATAATCCTGCACGACTTTGCAGTCGAATTGAAATTTGTCCCGAAGCAAAATGGCTTTGTCTTCATGACGATTAACTAAAGCAACCACCTTACAGCGCTCTGAAAAAGAGGCATAAGCGGCCGCATGAGAATGTGCAATAGACCCTGTACCGATAATAGCTACGCGTATTATGACAGTTCACTCCCCGATGACAACAAGATAGCGCTTCCAAGTAATTACAGGCGAGCGCTTCGAAAATTCTCCTATTATATTAGCAATTCAAATAGCTGATTTGTATAAGAACAATGCACAATTTACTTTAATTTCTCCAAAATAAAAGTAAAAACCACCCCAACTGCTGGGAATGGCCTGTTCTTGCTGCCCGCGCAGCGTTATGACGAAGCGCATGGCGTTCTGTTTGCCCTACTCCGTATTTTCCTTGCGCTTGGTCCATAATTCAAAAGGCTCAGATCCATTCGCCATCTCGACGTATTGAAAAGGAATATTCGGGTTGCTCCCCGCCGGAACGACCTTTGCCTCCATGGCAACCTCCTTGGGGGTTGCGTAGTAGACGGCCTTCAGATCAGCCCGCTGAATCGCGCCCTGGCACATGGGACACGGCTCCCCGCTAGCGTAAATCTCGCAGTCGGACAGCAGCTCGCTTCCCAATACGCGGCTGGCCTCCCGAATCGCTCTCATCTCGGCGTGATCCGTTGGATCCTTCGTTTTCAGCACGGTATTGACGCCGGTCGCCACGACCTCTCCGTTCCTCACAATGACGGCCCCGAACGGACGGCCGCCCTTCTCCTTCACGTTGCTGCGGGCTAAATCGATCGCGAGCTGCAGAAATTGTTGAGTATTCATCTGTACAACCCTCCTGACTCTGCAATTATATCATCCGCCTTATCCTGTAACATACATAGAACGAATTAAGTGTCCAACACTACTGAGACGTTAAGCTTGCTAACTAAGACAGTTTCATTCTATACTTACCTTAGATGTCATTAATTTCAACATGGAATCGGTCATGGAGCACATGCCGCTTTGATACAAGCATCCCTTTCTTGCCAAAGAAAGGCGATGCTAGATCAGAGCGGCTTTTTTGGTTCCAGTTGCTGCCGATTTATATTGATGAAAGGGTGAGCAGACAATGCAGCGTTTTAATGAAGAGTATGACAACTGGATGCAGAAACATATTTCAGAGGAAAAGAACCATCGGCGGCTGGAGCTGCTTGAAAAGGGACTCGGACATGGGACAGTGGCGTTTTTGCGGTCAGTTTGGTTTCCTGCGGTCGGTAATTTTAACAACCTGTATCCCGAGTGGGAGGTACGCGATTTCCATAGCGGATATCGTTATTTGGATTTGGCATACATGCCTGGGGATGCGAAAGGCGGAATTGAAATTCAGGGGTACGGACCTCACGCGAGGGATTTGGATGTTAGAAGATTCAAGGATCTTTGCCGAAGGCATTGTTTACTTGCTCTGGATGGTTGGATTTTTCTGCCGATCGCTTATTTATCCATTCAAGATGAACCTGAGGAATGCCAGCAGCTCGTTCTATCCTTCATAGGCAGGTTTATTTCCATAGATGCCCCTTCCCAATTGTCCTGGCTTGAAGCTGAAACGATACGTTTTGCCCGCCGGATGCTGCGCCCCTTTACCCCCTCCGAGCTTGCCCATCATTTGCGGGTCAGCGACCGCCATGCCAGACGGATTCTGCATGGGCTAATTGACATGAGCATTCTAAGCATTGCTAGCGGGAAGCAGCGAGGGCGAAGCTATAAGCTGAGATTATAACAGATGAGTTGGGAACTCGAAGAATGAGGGACACGGTCTGATGAGGTATTTCGGTAAAGCCAACGGACAGCAGATCCTCTATTTCAAACTTTTAAACGTTTTCTAGAAGCTAACGGACACAGGATCAGCTATTGACCTATTCACGATGTAAATCTCTCTGAATTACGCTTAATAGCGGAACTACGGTCCGTTAGCTTCTGATTTTGCAGCTTTTTGCCGAAATAGCGGAATCCAGGTCCGTTAAGATTAGCTTCCTAACCCCGCTCCTACGAGCGGGGCTGCAAAACAACAACAACAACAACAACAACAACAACATATACGGTTCTAAATAAGCTTACCTGCTTCAACCTACAGTAGAAGGTCGATCTCGCTCCGCTCTGGGATCGATGTTTGCGCGCCTGCCTTGGTAACGACGATTGACGATACTATCGTTGCGAAGGAAATGGCCTCCTTCACACTCTTCCCCTCGGACAAGCTGACGGCAAAGGCTGCTACAAACGAGTCGCCGGCTGCCGTTGTATCCACGGCTTTCACTACTCTTGCCGGGACATGAACCGTTTTATTCGCATCCACGTACAGGGATCCATTGCTGCCTAGCGTAACGATGAGTCTGCTCACTCCTTTCGCCAGCAGCACTTTGGCTGCGTCCTCTGCGGACGCTATAGAGTTGACGGTCTGTCCGCTAAGCTTCTCCAGTTCAGTCTCGTTGGGAATTAAATAATCCAATTTTCCAAGCACCTCATCAGGAATGGATTCCGGTGCAGGGGCCGGATTTAATATGATCGTTTTACTATGCTTGTTTGCCAGATCTACAGCCTCGTATACCGCCTCATAGGGAATTTCCATTTGCAGTATAACGATGTCCGCTGCCTTGATTAACTCCTCATGCGCTGCCACGTAATCTCGGCTACACAGATCATTGGCGCCCGGCATCACAACGATGCTGTTATCTCCCTCATCATTGACTTGAATGACGGCGAGCCCCGAGGTTGCCGCAGTTACAAGATCGATATGATCTGTGTTTACGCCTGCCTGTCTCAGATTATCCATAAGCGGGCCGCCGAATTCATCCCCACCGACCTTGCCCAACATGAAGACGTCAGCCCCTAATTTTGCTGCGGTTACCGCCTGGTTGGCCCCCTTACCGCCGGGCACCCGTTCTACAGAGCTGCCAAGCAAGGTTTCGCCCACCTGCGGAATATATGGCACTCTTAACACCAAATCCATATTAATGCTGCCTATTACTAAAATTTTGCTTGCTGCCATACTTACACCCCTCAATTGCAGTACCTGAGTACATGCTTACCTAAATCCAAACCTAATCCTACTTTATCTTAATATTCTCCCCAATACCAGTTGATCGACCGCATACTCCGCTTCGGCCGCGGCGTCGAGCAGGACCCTATGCTTAGCAGGCAAGATTCCTGTGGACTATTCGGCGACGATTTGGCTGGTGACCACGTCAGTGTTTAATCCGAATATCACGAATGACGCATAACAAAAAGGTGGAAGCCCCATTGTGCCTCCACCTCTATTCATTCTAACCGCATTGCAATCGCAACTTATTCACAAATCGCTCGGAGAAAAACTCTAATTCATTAATTCCACAAATACACGTTATCCACATATACAGAGGTTTGGCCGGACGCATTGCTAGCGCCGATGAATTGAACACCGTATTCCTTAATATTGGCCTTGTCCACCCCGGATAAATTCAAGGTCAGATCGGTTTGGCCGCCGGCGCTGATTGTCTTCCAGCCGCTGTCCGCCCAGGCATAGTTGTTGCCATATTTCACATACAGCTTCACGCCTAATCCGGAGCCGTAATTACCAGAATTAGCGCCTTTTACTGTTGCTCTAAGCTGGTTGTAGCCGGTGAAATCTGCGTTTCCACTCTTGAACATGTAATGCCCGCTGCCGCTGGACATGTTAATCGTCGACTTCAGCGATCTTGCATCCTTCGAGCTCCAATCGGCCGAGGAAGATGGTCCGGATACGACGTTGCTGGCGGACCATCCATCCGTACCCGATTCAAAGTTTGCATAGGCGCCCGAACCCGTGCCTGTTCCTGGCTGGCCGCCTCCTCCTCCGCCTAAATACTGCTTCAGCCACTGCATGGCTGGCCGCTCGGCACCGGAGCTGGTCACCAAATGCGTATTGGACGCCCAGGTCTGTCCTTGAATATATCCCCACAAGGTGATGCCTTTAACGGATGGGTGCTCCCACAGTACAGGAAACTTCTGTTGGTACCGCTGCAATTGGGTATTGTCATCACCTGTTATATCCAGCTCGGATACGTAAATCGGAAGCCCCGTCGACGCCAACGTATTCAAGACATTGTTCATCGTGTTGACGGATACGTTATCCATGTTAAAATAGTGACACTGGATTCCTATGCCGTCAACCAGCCCTCTGGCCTTAAGCAAATTAATGATTTGCAGATACTGGGCCGCTGCGTTGGGATCGCTGATAATTCCGTATTCATTGATCAGCAGCTTAGAGTTCGGGAAGGCTTGTCTTGCCTGCTGAAAAGACCAGATGACCCAATCCCAGCCCGTGGCTCCATCCCCGCCAATGGCATTCCTATACGAAGGCTTCGCGTGCAGCGGTTCGTTCACGACATCCACAAATTCCGAATTTCCATATCTCTGGGCGGCGGCTTGAATCCACTGGGTCACCTCTGCCCTTTGCTCGGAGGCGGAGAGGCCGCTAATCCAGGATGGCTCTTGACTCCCCCAGACCAGCGTATGGAATTTGAAAGGCATTCCTCGGCTTTTCGCATAGTTGTACGCTGTATCCGCCGCACTCCAGTTCATACTGTTGCGCGTCGCCTCTACCGCACCCCATTTCGTTGAATTCTCAGGCGTAACCTGATCCCAATACGTAGCAAAGCTGGAAGGAACGTTGTTTGCAATGATATTGCCCAAAAACTTGCTGCCGTTAGCTATCCCCGCGTGAGCGTCCTTAACCAAGGCTGGAGAAAACAAGGAAGCCATAATTGCAACTGTAGTCAGCCAAACCGCCAATTTCGATTTTGACTTTAACATGAATTTACCTCCTTCAAAATTCAGCTTTCTTTTGCGCGACTCCATTCGTCTCAAGAAACGGCATCACCTCCATCTGCAGGAAAGCAGATATATTAAGCGCTTACATTTTCCATATTATAGTAATTTACTGTGAATGATATAGTGTAAATTAAAGGATATATCTTCAAAATCATAGTTTTTTCCAAATAAAAACAGGCCTTGTTGACCTGCTCTCCATGAACTTAACCGTATTCATGATATATCCTGCTCCATTTCAGTAGCTAGATCAATGAGTTTGTTCAGCGTTTTGAAGTTGCGGACCGTTGCTGGAACGCCTAATTTATCCAGTCTGCCGGACAGCTTTGAATTGCGCGAACTATTGCTGTACAGCAGATAGATTTCCTTGCCTAGTATGACGTACTTATCTTCACCAAAATCAGCAGAGTGCAGCTTCTCTACCTGCTCAACAGGCAATTCCTCCTGCAAAATGGAGACGTACAGGCTCTCCCCAACTGATGATTCGGCTGCTTTGGCAAGCTCCTCTTCAGTGAAGGGACTTCGCTCTGCAATGCTGCGCAGCTCCGGAGCCGTTCTCACAATGACGCTAACTGACATTCCGAAGGCAGACTTGATCACCTGCTCGATCCGTTTGCACAGTACGGATTTCTCTTCGCTCGATTCGAACAGGACATTTCCGCTCTGGATATACGTTTGTACTCGGGCGAGGCCTGCTTCCTCTTTCAATACGCGCCTGAGCTCCGCCATTTTCAGGATATTTTTGCCTCCTACGTTGATCCCTCGCAGCAGAGCTATATAAACCATATTCCGTCACCGCCTTGTCCCCTTTTAGGCGAAATTATATCATAGAGAATCTCCGCTAATAAACCTGGGCGTTATCTGTGCCCTCATATAATCCAAGCATTCCCCCATATAAATAGTTTGAGGACTTGTAAATCCGATGCAATTGGAGGGACAACTACCATGAAAGAGGCTTATCCTGGGCATGCCAAGCCCCTTATCGTGCCTCAGCCAATCCGAAGCGACGGCGCGGGAGGGCCGGACTATGGCCCGCGGGATGTATGGAGAGATCTTGAAAACCCGGATCTCCTCGTTCCCCCTCCTACAGACGCCGGCTTGGTGCCTAATCTGAAAATGTCATTTTCCGATACCCATATGCAGTTAAACCACGGAGGCTGGTCTCGCGAAATTACCGTCCGCGATTTACCGATCGCCACGACGCTGGCTGGCGTGAACATGAGCCTGACTCCGGGAGGAGTAAGGGAATTGCACTGGCATCAGCAGGCGGAGTGGGCGTATATGATATGGGGAAAAGCGAGGATTACCGCAGTGGATCAGAACGGACGCAACTTTATCGCTGACGTCGGCGAAGGCGATTTATGGTATTTTCCTGCCGGAATTCCGCATTCCATCCAGGGCCTGGAGACAGGCTGCGAGTTTTTGCTCGTGTTCGATGATGGTAAATTCTCTGACCTGAACACACTGTCCATTTCAGACTGGTTTGCCCACACGCCCAGGGATGTATTGGCCGCCAACTTCGGCGTTTCGGAAAAAGCCTTTGCCTCGATTCCTTCCGGACAGGTATATATTTACCAGGACGGAGTCCCGGGTTCCCTGGAAAGCCAGAAGACCGAGTCCCCTTACGGCTCCGTTCCGCTCAGCTTCAAGCACCGTCTCCTGGCCCAGCGGCCGCTTATAACCCCAGGCGGAAGCGTGAGAATCGTGGATTCTTCGAACTTCCCTGTCTCGAAGACCGTCGCTGCCGCCTTGGTTGAGATCCAACCCGGAGCCATGCGGGAGCTCCACTGGCATCCCAATAATGACGAGTGGCAATATTACCTTACAGGTCAAGGACGCATGACGGTGTTTGCCGGAAACGGAGTTGCTCGCACCTTCGATTACAGGGCGGGCGATGTCGGCTACGTTCCGTTTGCGTATGGCCATTATATTCAAAATACCGGTACAGAGTCGCTATGGTTTCTGGAAATATTCAAGAGCGACCGCTTCGCCGATATTTCCTTAAATCAGTGGATGGCTCTCACCCCCCGGAGCCTTGTCGCCAGCAACCTGCATGTCGGACCCGAACTGCTGAATGCCCTCCGCACAGAGAAGTGGCCTGTCGTGAAATACCCTATGGACTCCGAGGATCTGAAATAATCGCTCGAACACCGTTCCAGTATATTTCAAAGGGATATCATTCATAACCATGTGAATAACCCCTGGCATCAGATGCCAGGGGTAGCTTTCGTTTATTGCGGCCGCTCAATCTCAAACAACCTGCCGAGGCCGGCATAGGCGCTGCCGGCCAGCCGGCTGACCGGATTCAGCTTCACAGGGTCAATCCGGCCCTCTTCATAAATTTCCTCGTCCACGATAAATCGTACGATGCGGGCAATGAGCAGATCCGTGGACGGCGCCTCCTCCGTTCCGCCCAGCGTCACAAGCTTTTCAAGCACGCATTCCATCCTAATTTTCGCTTCCCGGATACCTGGTACCGCAATGGTTTCGCTTGCGATCGTCGTCAGACTTGTCAAGGCAATCTCGCTTTCCTCCGGCGGCAGATTCGCTGCGGTCTCATTGACGGCTGCGGCCATGCTTTCATCGACGATGTGAACGACAAGCTCCCCGCGTGCGATCGCATTTCTGGCCGTATCCTTCGCCACTCCGTTCCTGCGCTGAACAGCTATGGACAGCATCGGAGGCGAGCTCGAGACGATCGAGAAATAACTGAAGGGCGCCGCGTTGAGCACCCCGCTCTCGGACAAGGTCGTCACGAAAGCGATAGGTCTTGGAATGATGCTGCCGATGAGCAGCTTGTAATTGTCCCGCTCGCTCTGCAATAACGGATCAATCGATATCATCAGGCACTCCCCATTTTTTCACGAAACCAGGCTGCCGCGGCATTGACTTCGCTGCTGGTGAGCTGGTGCCCGAAATTCTCCCAATGCACGGTTACGTCGGCCCCCGCTCCGCTTAACAGCTTCTCAAGCTCTTCCGTCTCGTCAGGAGAACAAATCGGATCATTGGTCCCCGCCCCGATAAAGACGGGAACCCCGGCTAGATTCGGAAGCTGGATACCTCGCAGAGGAACCATCGGATGATGGAGAATCGCCCCTCTGAAGGCATGTTCATAATGGAACAGCAGGCTGCCGGCAATGTTCGCTCCATTCGAGTAACCAATCGCCACCAGGTTCCCCCGGTCGAATTCGTATTCCTTGGCAGATTGATCCAGAAAATCATGCAGTTCCTTTGTGCGGAAGACCAAATCCTCTTCGTCAAAGACCCCTTCCGCGAGCCGTCTGAAGAACCGCGGCATTCCGTTCTCTAGCACGTTCCCTCTTACCGAAAGAACAGAGGAGTTCGGCGATACTAGCTTGGCCAGCGGCAGCAAATCCCGCTCCGTTCCGCCCGTCCCGTGGAACAGCACCAGCGTTGGCGCCTTCGTATCGATCCCTTTTTCAAAAAGATGTCTCATCACTTCTGCCCCTCCTTTAATACCCTAACTTCAATTGGCTCAAGATTAGCCTCGATCTGCGATCGCACCGGCTCGAACCATGATGGAAGCATCAGCTTCTCGCCCAGCGCCTCCGGCTCCTCATCTCGGGCAAAACCCGGAGGATCGGTAGCTATTTCAAAAAGTATCCCGCCTTCTTCCCGGAAGTATATGGCATTGAAGTACTGACGGTCGATGATTTGCGTCGGGTTAAACCCGCTTTGGCCGACCTTTTGCTGCCACTCTTCGTGTTCATCGAAGTCCTTTGCCCGCCAGGCGATGTGGTGAACGGTACCCGCTCCGCCGCTGCCCCATTCCATGTCCTTCAGCGGGACATCGATGATGTTGCCGATCTCTCCCGAAGCCTGGAACCGGGCGTAGAATTCATTCTCCGCTACTTTGCTCAATCCGAGGACTTCCTCCAGCACCCGCATCGTTTGCTTGGCATTCACGCTGAACAAAACAGCCCCGCCAAAGCCTTTAACCGCTTTATCTGTCGGAATGCCTCCGAACGACCAGGTGCTGTCCGCGCCCGCTTCGCGTTCTACGAGCTCAATCCATAACCCTTCGTTATCCCGGAATTGCAAGTAGTCTTCGCCGAATCGCGAGGTTTTCGTCAGCGAAATGCCGAAGCCTTTCAGCCGCTCTTCCCAGAATCCCAGCGCTCCTGGCGGTACGACGTATGCCGTGATCCCAACCTGACCGCCTCCGACCTTCCCACGCCGGGAACCCGGCCAAGGAAAGAAGGTAATGATCGTTCCCGGACTGCCATGCTCATCGCCGAAATACAGATGGTACACTTCGGGAGCATCAAAGTTGATCGTTCTTTTCACTAATCTTAATCCGAGAATACCGGCGTAGAAATCGACGTTCTCCTGTGGACTCCGCGCGAATGCTGTAATATGATGAATGCCCGCTGTTTGCAGTTTCATAGTGATACACCCCTTTTTTTATTCAAAATTAGAAGCCGTTATACGTAACGAACTCGCCGACCGGCTTGCGATAACCGCGCAGCCGCTGTCCGGACACATCTTCCTTGCCTAGCGCAATCAGCATGACCGGGACGTACTGGTCTGGAATGTTCAATTCCTGCCGCATTTGCTCGGGATCGAAACCGATCATCGGGCAAGTATCCCAGCCTCTGTCCTTGGCAATCAGCATAAAGAGCATCGCGGACAAACTCGCATTGCGAATGGCCTCATCCCGTTTGAAAGAATCGCCCCGATTTTCATAGAACTGAGTTACCGATTCCACCGTCATATCGAGCTCCTGCTTATTTATAATGCCCAAATGCAGCATTCCCTCGTTAAGGTGTCTCACATTTTCATAGGCATTCAAATCACCCAGAACGAGAATGGCTGCGGAGGCGGTCTTAATTTTATATTGCTTGTTCGCGGCCTCGTACACTTTGTCTTTCTTCTCCGGATCCTGGACGACGACGTAGTGGGCATGCTGTAAATTAAAGGCAGACGGCGCATACTTCACAAGACTGAAAATCTCCTCCAGCTCTTGCTCGGAAATCTTCGCTTCCGGATGGAACTTCGTCGCAGACCTTCTCTCTTTTACCACATTCGTAAATTCACTCATGATAAAATTCTCCATTCATTTAACGTATTATTTTCTATTACAACAGAGCATCCAGCGAAATATCACCTGCGCCCGTCAAAGCGACGGCGATGGCAACAACGAGAAGAACCAGCGGATATTCATAGCCGTTTGCCGTTGCCCACAAACCGTTCTTGAAATGCACCTTGACGATCGCTCCCAGCATAGCCAGTGCAATGAGGGCAGCGGCCAGCGGCATAAGAAATCCTAAAGTGAAGAGCAGTCCTCCGACAAATTCCATGAGCCCTGCCAACACCGCCATGAGTACCCCCGGTTTGATGCCGATCGATTCCATCCATCCGCCCGTGCCCTTTGGCCCGTAACCGCCGAACATCCCGAACAATTTCTGTGCGCCATGACCGATAAATAATATCCCTACCACTAAACGGATCAACAATAGTCCTGTATCCAACATGATTTCTCAACCTCCGAAATTATTTTGAACTTCATTATCTTTATTTCAAGATATTTATGAAAAAAAAAGAAATACTGACTGCAGACTCACTTGCTAAGAGCCCTCGGCCCCTTTACCCAGACGCTTCAGGAGCTCGATGGCCTGCAGCTTCTCTTCGCGGCTAAGTCCGCCCAGCTTCGAATGAACGAATTCGGAATGATCAGGGAAAATCCGTTCGAACAATTCGGTTCCTTCCGCCGTAATTTCAGCGTAAATCACTCTTCTGTCCTGCTCGCAGGGTACACGCCGAATGAGTCCTTTCTGAACGAGCTTATCGATATTGTAGGTCACACTTCCGCTGGTGATCAGTATTTTATCGCCGATCTGCTGCAACGGAATCCGCCCTTTAGTATACAGCACCTCCAGAATTGTAAACTCCGAAGGGGATAAGCCCCGCTGCTTCATGTCCCTGATCGCCTGATCCATGATCGTCTTGTAGGCTTTGGAGAGCACAACGAACAATTTCAGCGAAGCGGTATGTTCTTGATCCGGCATTGCGGTCACCCCCCCATTTATCTTGTGTTCAAATATCTTGAATCAAAGATATCTCGTTTTTCTCTTTCTGTCAACCCTAATATAAAAAATAAATTTCTTACTGCTCTCTTCTTCTATATAGATCCAGCGACTTATAGCCCTGAGCCAAAATATCCTTCATCTGCTGCAGACGCTTCTCCTGGGTCTCGCTTTTTTTCGCGCTGTATACATAACGTGCCCAGTCTTTCTGATAACCAGCCGTTAAATGATCATATAGTTCCAGCAGTTCCTGATCGCTGTTCAAATACTCGCGAATGCTGGAGATATAATCCACGTAATCGTCAACCCGCTGGCTGCTCTTTGCGTTAGTCGGTTTACTCTTCCTTGGAGCTTGCGATTTCAAGCCTATAACAGTAAAGACATCATCCATGCTGACCATCCGTGAAAACTTCAACGTACTGCCGGATACATATCCTTCCTCATTCACTGCGTTTTGTTCAAAAAAGCTGTCCCGGTCGATATACTCCTTGTATTTGCGGTTGTTTTTTTTCGGATAGGCAAAAAATAAATATCCATTCTCATGAATGGCCTGCTTACGAATAATGAGGTCCAAATACTCCTTAAACTGATCCATATTAAATATGAATACAAAAATAAGATCATACTTCTCCTTCGTCATTTCGGAGTCGTATTGCAGCTCATTAAAGTACGCTATATCTTCTGGCTGATTTAGAATCAGCTTCGTTTCGTATTTGTTCAGATTTAATTTGGCCACCACATTTGTTGGCGAATTCATCATCATTCTCGACCTTTCTTATTATAAAGTCATGCTGCCTAATCTAAATGATAACATAAAGCATAAGCAGGAAATAAAGAAGTCCAGGTAGAAATGTGAAGTTAGTAGCGTTTTCATGAATTGATCATCAGTCACAACCCGAAGGGAGATTGAAACAGGAATGCTGTTGGAAAAAGGACAAAAACTGCTGTTCATTGGAGATTCGATTACGGATTGCGAGCGTCAACGGCCAAATGGAGAAGGACTGTTTTTCGCTTTAGGAAAAGGTTATGTTGCTCTCGTTGACGCCCTGCTGCAGTCGGTCTATCCGGAGCTGGGAATACGGGTAGTGAACAAAGGAAATAGCGGCAACACCGTGCGTGACCTGCAGGAGAGATGGCAGGAGGATGTACTTGACCAGAAGCCGGACTGGTTGTCGATCATGATCGGCATTAACGACGTATGGCGCCAATATGATACGCCGCTGATTACCGAGTATCATGTCTATGCCGAGGAATATGAAAAGACTCTGCGCAATCTCGTAGCCAAGACGAAACCCCATCTGCAAGGGCTCGTATTGATGACACCGTTTTATTTGGAGCCCAATCCCGAGGATAAAATGCGCAAGACGATGGATGAATACGGGGCGATCGTGAAAAAGGTCGCTGATGATACTGGTGCGGTATTCGTCGATACCCAAGCGGCGTTTAATGTGGTGCTTGAGGAGCTGTACCCGGCAACGCTGGCCTGGGATCGCGTCCATCCTTCCTATGCAGGGCATATGGTACTGGCCCGGGCGTTCTTGAAGGAAGTCGGGTTTGAGTGGAACCGGGGTTAGGATAGCTATATTTGGTTTAGCTGAGCCTAATTTTCATGCGTTACAAAAAATGACCTCTGGATGATGTTCGATCCGGGGTCATTTTTTTCTTGATTTTCACAGATAAAATATACCTTGAAAGCTAGGTGTATCGTTAGTTTTAAGGTGGGAAGGTGAACGGCTTGACGAAGTTTGGTCAGACAAGGAACTACCCAGTTACATTAGGGATTATTTACAGATTACACGCTGCGAAAGTTAAGTGCTTAATTGTTCAACCGCCCTTGCGGAATGACAGTAACTTTGATATGTCTTGACTTTATTTATGAATGCCTTAAACCTTTAGGATGAACTGTATATTTCCCCTCCCCCTACATAAGACTAACCCCAATCAGCAGCAGCAATAAAACGGCATATCCTTCCTGACAGAAAGACATGCCGTTATATGTTATAGCGGATATTAGTTCAATCCCTGCTCTTCCCGAATAACCTGCAGCAGACGCTGGCAGCCTTCGTCTATCATCTCGTATACCTCTTGGAAATTGCCTGTATAGTAAGGATCCGGAACATTTCCTCCAGCATGCTTCGGCACGAAATCAAGCATCTTCTTGACTTCCACCTTGCGGTCCTCCGGAAACCACTGCGCCAAATCCTTGACGTTCATATCATCCATAGCAATGATATATTGGAAATCATGAAAGTCATTTTTGCTGACCTGTCTGGCGAACATCCCGGCATCATCGATGCCATATTGCTTTAAAATTTGGCGAGTCCCTTCATGCGGCGGCTTGCCGATATGCCAGTCCCCCGTTCCCGCAGAGTCAACGACGATCTGATCCGCTAAACCGGCCTCATTCACCTGGCTGCGAAATACCGCTTCTGCCATCGGAGATCTGCAAATATTGCCCAGACATACAAATAACACTTTAACCATTGCGTACATTTCCTCCTCACTCGTACCATGCTATCTCTATCTAATAAATCACCACAAAATGCGCTTCTGTTAACTGTACTATTGAACGGGGACTTTTTCAATGTCCTAACTTGGCAAATACCAGCTTGGGACCGAAGTTTCGAAGCCATTATACCATGCTAGCACCTGCTCCGCCTGTTCCAGCATGTATTTCACTTCTGCTTCACCATAGGGAATCGCCCAGGGAACAGACGCTATCTGATTGCAAGCTATATATAACGCCATTAATTTAAAAAACGATTCAGGCACCTCATCTTGAAAATACCCGTGAATCCGGCCCGAAGCGAATTCCGCGCTTTCCTTGACGCACCAAGTAATACGATTGAACTCCTCCCAAGGGTCTCCATCATCTAAGCGATTAAAATCAATGATACCCAGCTCCCCGGAGCCTGAAACGACCATATTTCCGAGATGATAATCGCCATGCTGAAAGGTCACCGGCCTGCTCTCCAATAAATAACGATGGGCTGCAATATAGTTTAGAACTTGCTCCGCTCCCTTAAAATGAATCCCGCACGTCCTATAATTGGCGATATATTTATCGATTTTCAGATTATAGCGCTCAGCCCAAGATGAAGACTGAATCTGCGCCGGAATTTCATGCATAGCTCTTAATATTTCTCCCGACTTCAAGCCAAGCCGATATTGTTCTAAGGGACCAAGCCTACGAATAGCTTCTCTTGCATCCTCACCTTCAACCCATGTAAACAGGATATAGACGGACCTGCCTTCATTGCAAATGCCAAAATCCACTGGTCGGGACATAGAGATATCCATATGTATTAGCTGATGAACAGATTCGTATTCCCATTTTTTCCGTTCGTACTGAGATATGTCCGCCAATCTAAGCAGCAATTCCCTGCCGTCGTTCGTCTGAATATAATACTTTTTATCATCCGACCATCCTGCGTGAATCTGCTTTATTCTCGTCCATGTTCTTGCATCCGGTATCTCTCTGTACATCAAGTTCACCTCTTCTCTACTCGCTGCAGCTCCCGCCCAAAACCGGACGAGCGTTCCTGCAGGTGATTGGTTAAGTTGGCCCGTAATTGGATGAGCATGCTCTGATCGGTATCCGTGGAGAAAACATTGTTCCTTATGGCTGTATTGTTCAACTGGAACGCATTCCTGCCAGCTATCCAGCGCCTGCACCATATCCATGGCATACCAATAATCCAGACCTGGATTGTTTTCCAATCGAAATTTCTCGTCACCTCAAATAGCAGCCATTATTTAAATCAAAGGTAGCTCCTGTATAGTGTCTGGATTTTTCCGATAATAGGAATATTACCGTTTCAGCCACATCCTCAGGAAGTACGGGGGAATCGATTAATTGGTGGCTGAGATATTCCTGCTTTCTCCATTCAGGGATGACGTCCATCATGGACGTGTTTACCATCGTCGGTGCAACCGCATTGACGCGTATGTACGGCGAAAAATTCATTGCGCAGCTTTTCGTTAATCCGAGCAAAGCCGCTTTAGATAGCCCATAGACAGCATCTGAGCTTCCTTCGATCCCCGATACGGAAGAAATATTCACAATCGTTCCCTTCCGCCTGTTGGATTCATTTCCGATCAGCAGCTTGCCGAACATCTGAGAGAAATAAACCGCCCCCTTAATATTCACATCCATCACCGTGCTGATCTCATCCTCCTGGTAATCCATAATGCTTTTGGCCAAATAAATGCCCGCATTATTGACTAAGCCGTTGACATCGCAATGCTTCTCTGCAATATAAGCAAAAAAGGCAGCAACCTCGCTGTAATTGCTGACATCCAGCTGATAGGTTGCGAGAGTTCCTGGTGCATCCATGGAAGACTCCAGTTCATGGAGCGAATGCTCGTTGATGTCACAGGCAATAATTGAAGCCCCTTCACGCAGGCAATGCTGTACAATTTCTTTTCCGATCCCCGAAGCCGCGCCTGTTACGATTACTTTATCATTTAACAGCAAATTGAATCTCCTCCTGTACTCCCTGTCAGAAAAATAAAGTATGGCAGCGCCGCTTGCGCCAAGATGTCCCCGCCCGAAACCTTCCTCAGGCCCTGCAAATCGAATCGAGATGATAGCGAATCACGTCGATGACACGGTTTCGGTCCACCCGCTCAGGATCGAGTAGTGCATGCATGGCTAACCCATCTATCAAAGCGTACAGCCGTTCAATTTCGAACTCAAGGCTCAAGCCTTCCTTCAACCACCCTGTGGAATGCAAATAACCGACCATTTTTTGGAACGCTTCAAATAGTCCATCATGAATTAGTCCGACCGTATCCTTCCGATGCTTCACATGGGCAACAAAGACAAACCAGACATCCATTTCAATGCGTGTTTCCTCATTAATCGGCACGATTTCAAGAAGCATCGCCATGACCATTTCCTTCGGCGGCAAACCCCGCTTCATAATCGCCTCAATGCGAGCAGTGACTCTATCCTTGACCAGCGTCATCGCATAGACAAGCAGATCATCCTGGTTTTGAAAATAGTGGCGTAATGCCCCAAGCGAGAGCCCCGCCTCCTGTGCAATATTACGCACTGTCGCCCCTTCCATTCCTTTATCCAGAATAACCTGCCACATCGCCTTGGCAATGCGCTCCCGTCGTTCTTCATGATCTACGATTTTTGGCATAAATTCAGTGTAACCAAAAAAGAGAACATAAGCAATTAAATAATACACTTGTATCAAATAAGCTAGTTGTGGTAATATGTTTTTAAATAACACAACTGTGCTAAAAAAAGGAGGAAAGAACTGTGATTTCAAATCAAAATAAAGAAAGCAGTATTCTCAAACAAAGCAAGCCATTAACAAGGCGGATGGCGTGGCTATTTTTGATCGCTGCGGGACTCATAGAAATTTATTGGGCTGCTGCTCTTAAGAACAATTCGCTGGGAATTCTCACCTTAATCGCCCTTCTTCTTAGCTTCGAGTTATTAATAAGAGCTACGAAGATGATTCCAGTCGGAACGGGATATGCCATTTTCACCGGAATCGGTACGATCGGGACGATACTCGTTGACATGTTTTATTTTCAAGAGCCTTTTAGATGGGTCAAAATCCTGTTGATTCTTCTATTGGCAGCATTCATCATTGGTTTGAAAATTTCCGATGGCGGCGTGAAAAAGGAGGGGGCATAAATGGCATGGGGCTATTTGATTATCGCAGGGCTATTTGAAATTATTGGTGTCATCGGCGTGAAGAGGGTCGCTGAACGGAGCAATTTTCTAAATAACTTGATATTAATCGCCGGATTTATCATCAGCTTTACTTTTTTAACCTATGCGATGAAGGATATCCCTCTATCGACGGCATATGCAGTTTGGACGGGAATTGGTACGCTTGGCTCTACTTTGATCGGAATATTGTTTTTTAAGGAGCCGCGAAATGCGTTAAGAATCATTTGTATTCTAGGCATTATCTTCACCATTATCGGTTTGAAGCTGGTGAGCTAATGGCCCTTCGCACAGTGGCGCACAATTCTAACGCTCAAGCCAGATTGGCTTGAGCGTTATGTACTCACGCATACTTATTCGTGTGTAGCTGTGCTCGTTCGTACTCTATAACTTAGTCTTACTTAGTCTGACGAACCCTGCTCAGCTCCAGCGGCCAACTTCAGCTCCTCCTTACGGGGATACGGTTAACAACCACTATACGAAACGCCGCCGCTTAATCTAGGCCATAAACAGCATAAAAAACCAACGCCATAGCCCTTTGGAGCGCATAGCGTTGGTTTACATTTAAATTAAATCAGACTTTTGCAAAAACCGCTGCACGATGGCCGCAACCTCAGCTCGTGTAATATACGATTTCGCTGCAAGCTCTGTACTGCTTCTGCCTGAAACGATGCCTGCCTGCAAGCAGTCCACAACGCTTGCCTGTGCCCAGACCGATGTGTCTTGGGCATCCCCATAAGGGCCGAGTACCGAACCGGCAGTGGCTGGCTGCTGCTGAAGCTGGGCTTTCAAATTCGTAATGTTCATCGCCTTTGCGATCATGACCATAGCTTGCTCCCGAGTAATCTGCTCCTGCGGACGGAAGGTTCCGTCTTCAAAGCCGCTGATTAAGCCATAAGCAGAGGCCGTGGCTACCGCATTATTATACCAGTCCGCTGCCGTCACATCCGAGAATGCTGCAGGGCCACTTTCTGGTTTGAGCCCTAACCCGCGAACGACAATCGCCGCGAATTCAGCACGCGTAATATTTTGATTCGGGTTGAACATGTCATGGCCGATGCCCTCGACAACCATGCGCGACCCCATTTCATTCACAGCATCCTTCGCCCAATGCCCGGCAACATCCTTGAATTCAACCGGATGCCACACTACCGAATAGGTGCTGTTGGTCAAGCTGTTGATCTGCGCATAGTACTTGCCGTCAATCTGCACAACCCTTGTCGGCACGTGCCGGACGGAACCATCCGGATCGACGGCGACGCCGGTCGTGATTTTGCTTGCACCCACACCGTCCGGAATGGCCAAGGTTCGTTCCACATAAGCATTGAATTTGCTTACTTCAACGACTCCATCGCCATAAACGCCGCGAACGGTAAATTCAACCGGACGTACCAGCACAGTAAAAGTTCCTTCGGCTGCTGCATTCTCCACTACACTCAGCATGCTGGCATCCGGCAGGGCAATTTCAACCTGTACCTTAATATCTTGCAGAGCTGCCGATTTTCCGAGCTGCCCGGAAACAGCATCGATATTGATTTGTTCAGCGGGCAGGGTATATGTCGCACGGTCGGTCTTGATCTCCAGCACCGCCTGCTTCGACGCCATATTTTTCACCATTTGGCCGTTCAGTTCTCCTATGACCACATCCGAATCCCCATGTACGGGAATCGTGACTACCGCATGCTGCCCTTCTGCCGCGAGCTTGTTCTCCAGCTTGTTCTCATCCACGATGACCGTAATTACGGTCTGGTTATTCCGCTGGCTTGAAGAAGCAATACCGGCGTTTTCCACCTTGCCATTAACTAGAATATCCACGCCTGCGCTTGGTGCTTGCGGCGTACTTGGCTGTACAGGCTGGGCAGGCGCAGCTCCCGTTCCTCCGCTCGATCCACTGGACCCGCCAGGCTGCCTTGGCCCTGAAGGCGTCTCTCCGCCGCCGGCCGGAGAAGCCGGAATTACCGCATTGGATTCCGCCGAAGATACGCTGCTTCCAGCAGCATTCATCGCCCTGACGGTAAAAGTATAACTCGTGCCGTTCAGAAGGCCGGTCACCGTAATCGGGCTTGACGTTCCAGTTGTAACTATATTGCCGGGCTGCGCGATAACCTCGTATCCCGTAATCGGCCTGCCTCCCGTGCTAGCCGGAGGGATAAAGCTGACCGTTGCCTGGCCGTTGCCGGCTGCCGCTCTCACATTGCTAGGTGCGGATGGGACCGTTGCCGGGGTAGCGCTGATCTGATTGGACGCCGGGCTGTCTCCCCCTGTATTCGTCGCTTTGACCGTGAAATAATATGTCTTTCCGTTTGTTAACCCTGCTGCCACATAATTGTATGTCGAACCCGTTACCGTCGCTATTTCAGTGCCCGGATGACCCGAAGCTTCGCTTTGATAGACCTTGAAGCCAGAAGCGCATAATACTGGACTCCACTGGAGCGCGGCCTGGGCATCGCCAGCTTGTGCCAAAGACAGGATCGGAGCAGGCGGCGCATCAGAAACCGTGTGCTCGGTTGGCGTTACGCTTGCCGAAGGTGCCGATAACGGGGAATCTCCAGCACTGTTCATGGCCACGACCGAAAAAGTATAGGCTGTGCCATTATCCAGCCCCGTGATAATAATCGGACTAACCGAACCGGTCGCTTCATATCCGCCCGGAGAGGCGATAACCTTGTACCCCGTAATCGGGCTTCCTCCGTCGTTAACAGGGGGATCAAAGCTGACCGTCGCTTGGCCATCGCCTGCGGCTGCCCTCACATTTGCAGGCGCGGCAGGCACGGTGACTGCCGCCGCCACGTGAACCTCAGCAGTAGCGGTATAGCTTCCATCCACGGTGGTTACGGAAATCATTGCAGTTCCAGGACCTAACGGGGTCACAATACCATTTACAACCTGCGCCACGGACTCGTCGCTGGAGCTCCAAATGACGCTTGGATTCGTCGCATCCGCAGGCTCCACCGTCGCGATCAGCGTTTCAGGCGCATCGCCCGCCGTCAAATTCAATTCGGTCTGGTTTAAAGTCACGCCTGTCACAACGATCTCTCCGGTATCTCTTACAAGAAGAATAAACGAATAAGCATTGCTTAGAAAACCATCGCTGGTCGTTACCGTGATCGTAGTTGTACCAAAAGCGTTCACTACTGGAGTAATGGACAATTCCCTCGTATCGCCGCTGCCGGTGATCATCAGGCCGCTGTCCGGAACCAAAGCGGTATTCGAGGAAACTGCGGATACCAGGACCGCGTCTCCTTCCGGGTCTATTACCTTGAACTCTCTCGTCGCAGGAATGTTCTTGTCCGTTACCGTCATGCCAAAGAAACCTGCATACTGCGCCCAGCTTGCCCCTGTGATCGTCCCATTTTTGTTGCCGGGAACAGACGGCGTGCTGTACGCGATCGTCTGGTCATTGCGATTGTTTAGTTTGTAATTTGCGACCAGATTCGGCTCTCCGCCCGTCAAGTCCAACTCTTTATCGCGGACGATCTCTTCCTGGGTCTTCGCCTTGCTCCAGAACCTGAGGTCCCTCATCCCTCCGGTAAAGTCGCCGTCCTGCATCCACGTGCTTTTGCCAAGCCAGTTATTAGATCTTGCTACATCCCAAGCCGGCGTTAGCTTCATAGTTCCCGCAGCCTTGAGGACGCCGTCCCAATAAATCAAGCCCTTGTTCTGGCTCTGGTCATAGACAATGGCTACATGTACCCACTTGTCCTGCGGAAAATCCTCCAGCACCTGCACTTCTCCGCCCGTTCCAATCGGTCCGGCCTTGGCAACGAAGTTCATTTTTTTGCCGTTAAAGCCGACGAACACGTTGTAATTGTCCATGCCGATCGAGGAATCAAAAAATCTCATCCACGTCGTAAACGCATCGACCTTCAGATTTCCTTCCACAGTGAAAGAACTGCCATACAGTCTGAAATCTGGAATGGTTACATAATCACTGTTCCCGTCGAAGCTCAGATAGTCCCCGCCTTGCGGCTCTATCAGATAAGGGGCATCATTCACCGGGTTCACCGTAATTTGCGCGGAGCCCGTCTCCGTGCTAAATGCCGGTGGGAATAGCAATGTATCGACATACTTTTGATAATTGTATCCATACATCGGTATATCCCACAGCTTATAGGTCATCGTGGCGGTGCCATTCCAATCCCGCGCGGGGATAAAACGTATTCTCGCCGTATTATGAAGCAGGAACGAGCTCGTCATGGATACGGGCTCAATATTGTACCAAAGCTGCGCGCCAGTGTGGTAATACTGCCAAGCTCCGTTGGCGTTATCCATCCCTACGATCGCGATGCCTGTACTCGAAAGATTCGATGCCTTTCCAGCCAGCAGCTCGGATACAGCTGCTCCCGCACTGTTCGTATCGTCCTCGTTAACACTCGGCAGCGCTGCCTGACTATTGTCTGCCCAGCCGATGCCGGATGCGGCCTGTGCAACCGAGGGCTGATACAGGTTTGCCCCAGGAACAACCAGGCTTGCGGCCAGAGTGATGCTTACAGCTATTTGTAAGATGGATCGTTTCATGCTCTTTCTCATGCCTTCCTTCCCCTCTAACAGGAAAATAACCTTCCTGATTTCGACAATTTACGAGCTCATTATACAAAGACACGATAAACAAAAAATAAACAAAAAAGCCTCTGGATTCTCTCTAGAATTCCAGAAGCTCTTTGAAGCAGCTGTATGGAGGCCACCCCGCCATTTCTTGTCCGCATTGTTCAATAATATAAATTGAAGCCTACGGCCGCAATCCATTAACAAGTTCTTGAATATGCGGCCCCGGCTCCACGCCCAGCTCCCTTTGCAGCTCCTCCGCCAGCACTTGATACTGTCTCAAAGCTTCATTCAGCCGGCCAAGCTCGATAAGGACCCGGATGGCCTCGTAGCCAATATCCTCTCTGAGCGTATCCATCTTCAATATCTCGTTAAAGTAATATAGCGCTTGTCGAGACTGCCCTCGCTCCAAGCAGGATCTTGCGGCCAATTCCAGCAGTTGAAGGAAGCCGTGCTCCAGCTGATGTGCCCTTTCACCTGCCCATTCATAAGCTTTTCCCTTTAAAAGCGGCCCTGCATACAACGCCTCAGCCTCTCTTATCCATTCCGTGTTCTTATCTGACAACGGCCTGTATTGTCTCAGCAAGCGTTCGAATGAATATAAATCGCAGTCGAGCGCACGCTCATCGATCCGGATTTCGTTCCGGTCCGCCACGATACAGCCTCCCGCCTTGCTCTGTCCTATCGCCTTGCGGATGTAATAAAGGGTGGAATTTAAATTTTTCCATGCCTTTTCAGGCTCCAATCCATGCCACAAGGTATCGATAATTTCTTCCCGGCTGACCACCCGCTTGCAGATAAGATAAGCGAACAGTTCCTCCGTCTTCGGGCTTCTGAGCTTAAGGGGCTCAGTATTCTCTCCCCGGAACACTTTGAGCCCGTTGAACAGGCGAACCGTCAGAGCAGCTGCCGGAGAAGGGGAAGGAGATGTCGCGGGCAAGTTCTGGATTTTTCTAAACTTATGCAGCGTCCTGGACACACGCTCCGCCGTGACTGGCTTCAGCAAATAATCCAGCGCACTCATATCAAAAGCTTGAACCGCATACTCGTCATATCCGGTTACGAATACGATTTCAAGCGAATCGTCCAGCTCAAGCAAGCTGGCAGACAGCTTCATTCCATGAATCTCCGGCATGGAAATGTCGAGAAAAGCAATGTCGACCGGATTCGCTTTAACGAATTCAATTGCTTCAAGCGGGTTAAGGAACTCATGGCAGGAGCTGATCTCTCTGCTTGCGGCCAGAATCCGTCTTAGCCGTTTGACCGATAGTTCTTCATCATCCACGATAATCGCTCTTAGCATGCTGCTAACCCCCAATCCGCTGCATAGGCTCGGACGGAATATCAAAGGAAACCCTCGTCCCGGCGCCCTCCGTGCTATCTATCCTGATCGCCGTGCCATATAGAAGCTTGATGCGCTGGCCGATATTCCACAGTCCTACACCCTGCTTATCCGGGTCGGGCCTCAGCACTTCCTTCAGCCTGCGTTCGCTCATGCCGCATCCATTGTCTTCAACGGCAAAACGGATGATTTCGCCGGCTTCCTTCCTAACAAATATCTTCACTTGTCCGCCCTTTAAATTGGACATCAGTCCATGCCGTATCGCATTTTCTGCCAGCGGCTGCAAAATCAGCGGCGGAATCCGGGTATACGGGTCGGCATTCAAATCATATTCCACCTGCAGCCTTGCGCCAAAACGCGCCTTTTCGATATGGACATAGGCCCGTACCAGCTCCAGTTCTCTCTCCAGTGTCGTTAGGGAGTCCAGCTGCTTGAAATCAAAGCTGCCTCGCAAATACTGTGAGAGATGCAGCGTTAATGCCTCGGCCCGCTCAGGATCATCCACGCACAACTCGGCAATGGAATTCAAGGCATTGTAGAGAAAATGAGGATTGATCTGGGATCGCAAAAAAGCGATTTCCGCGTCTCTGGCTTGTTTTACGGATGATTTCAATCCGGTCAGGCTTTTGACGCGAGCCATTAACTCCTCCGCTTCAAACGGCTTGCCGACGAAATCATTGGCTCCGTTCTCCATCGACAGCTTCATATCCGACACACTGTTCTTGGCCGTAAGCATCAGCACCGGGAGCTCGAAGGGAGAGTACCTCTCCCGGATGCGGTTCAGCACCTCGTATCCGGTCATATCAGGCATCGTAATATCGAGGATAACGAGAAAGAAACCCGGGTGTCTGGCGACTTCATCCAACGCCAGCTGACCGCGGTTGACGACAACAATCGAATGCTTCTCCAGCTTAAACAGATTGATCATCGATTGCAGGTTGGCAAAGTCGTCGTCCACGACTAGAATCGGCTCGTCAATTTCCCCATGAATATAGAGAGGGTACTCCTGGGCAGCAGGGCGAATGCCTTGTCTTAACTGCTCCCTTTCGACTAGCGGCCAGTCCGCTTTATTCTCCCCTGTAGAGGCGAGCGGAAGCGTAAAGATAAACGACGAACCCTGCCCAGGCGCAGACTCCACGACAATATGTCCGCCGTGAAGCTCGACCAGCCTCTTCGTAATGCTTAGACCAAGGCCCGTTCCGCCATAGCGGCTGTTGCGGACCTCATCCGCCTGTTCATAATCCTGAAAAATCCGCTCCTGCATATAGGCATCAATCCCGATGCCTGTATCCGTTACCCGTACTTGGGCCATCCCTGCAATCACTTTAGCGCTGATGCTCACCTTGCCCTGCTCGGTGAACTTGACCGCATTCCCGATCAAATTATGCAGGATTTGCGCCAAGCGGTTACCGTCCGCTTCTACACCGGGAAAATGGGCGGGAACGGTATTCTCCAGCAGGATCGATTTTCCGCCGAGCAAAAACAAGTGAATCCGGATCACCGAGTCAACAGCGGATTGCAAATCCGTCCTGCTCTTATAAAGCGCAATATCCCCATGCTTCATTTTTGAATAATCGAGCAGTTCATTAACGAGATGCGTCAGCCTCCTGCCGCTTCCCATGACAATCGCCAGGTTTTGCGCCTGCTGCTCGGTAAGCTTGCCCTCAACTCCCCTTAACAGACTGTCCGTAATGCTCACAATAGCATTTAAAGGCGTCTTCAGCTCATGAGAGGTATTGGATAAGAAATCGTCCTTGACCCGATCTAGTTGAAGAAGGCGATTCTTCATTTCGTCGATCGTATGGTAAGCCTCGAAAAAACGCAGCACAATCAGAAAAATCATGATGATATTGAAGAAAATGATATAAAATTGCCCGAGCCATAGATTTTCCTTAATAGAGAGAGCCAACAGTATAGTATCGATGGAATACAAATTAATCGCGAGAATCGACATGAATACGAGCAGCGATTTCAAACGCTGCTCTGCGGAACTGTTAATATATAGCACAGCCGCCCGAATAAGCAGCCAAACTAACAGCAACTCGTAGAATACAATAATGTAAGATTGGATGGACGTGTAAATGTGAATAGGCAAAAACGGCCCTAAAATGAGTGAAAGTCCCAGCACGGCCGCCACGCCTTGCGTAAATTTCAATGAAATCATGCTCTTCTGAAATTGATGGAAGAAGAGGGCTAGAGCAATGAAGCAGGCTAACGAAGTCATATCCTTCAATTTATATAGGGCCTCGAACGGAAGGCCTGGCCAAAATATTAGAAGCGAACGTTCTCCCACCAAGCCGTGATATAGCGCAAACAGCAGGCAAATCATGGCGGAGAGCAGCAGGGCATAATCCTTCTTACGATAAATAGCGGCTGCTACAAAACAAATGAGATAAATGAGCGCAAGCATGCCGAGAATAGCCAAGGTGCCGGATTCGCGCATCATACTCTTCTCCTGGTATCCGGTCATGGCCGACTGCTTGCCAAAATATAACGATAGCGGAATCCCGCCGTTAATATAGTCATAATTGGCAACCTGCACAATGATCTCGATATCGCCCCTCTCTGCAGAGAAAACACCAAACTGCGGAATATTTCCCGGCTCATAGCTGACTGGCTGCTCAGACGGCTGCCCATCCTCGAACAGCTTGGTCCCGTTGACATATATCGCGCTGGAGAAGCGTATATTCGTTTTTTTCAATGCAAAGACACCACTGAAAGGCAGATCCTTCAATACCATACGGTAAGTAGCTGAGCCATAGGCGGGAAGAGGGCTGCCGTTGATGATTTTCCCATTCCATCGGGAAGGCACCTCCATATAAGCACTAGGCAAAGGCCTGTTCGGTCCCACTTGTCGAAAGGCTGCAGGAGGCAACAACTCCTCCCAATAAAATTCCCATTCCCCATCAAGCTTAATCCTTGCATCTCTTGTCGAGTCCCATGCCGAGAGCTCCATAACCCCCTGCCGAACCCGTAAATCCTCTCTTTGCGAATCATGATCGTTCATGATCGACAACGGAATAAGAACAACGAGGATCAAACTGATCAACGCTACAACCAATGTCCTTCTGGGCACCGAGTACGCTCCTCTGCTATGTCGAAATTTGTTGGAACGACTCTCATTTTAATAGATTTTGGCAATTTGCACACGCATTTTATGATAGATGTGTTTCGGAATATGGATTATAACAGAAGTGAACATACTCAGACTCCTTTTCTGCTGCAGCAACTGGTGTAACGGAAAAATAGGCAGTATACTAATGGATGAGACGAAGGACGTCCCGATCTATTCCTAGCGAATGGAGGCGGGGCGTTTAGAGAGGGGGCATCGAGAGGCGGAAGCGCTGTCTTGCCGTAATGTATGGTGGCCGCTTCTATTTTTGTGATTTTGCTTGGTTCAACCTGGCTGCAAAGCTGATCATTGAGATCAAGGGATTCGGCCCCCATGTTAGAGATATGGACAGGCAAAAATACTGCAACGAGCTCAACCGTGAAACCTTCTTATCCGCCATGGGATTCCAGGTCAGCTCTTTTGCATATGACGACGTGGCCCACCGCCCTGGACCATGCATTACGCTGCTGCGCATGGTGCTTAGCCGTTATCAGCCGGATATTTCACCTGCCAACCTTATCCATATAGCGGAACGTGAAATAATCCGCCTTGCCTGTAGCCTTGCTCGTCCTCTGCGTCCTATTGATGACGAAGCTCATTTGAACGTCAATCATCGAACGGCTGTAAGAACGCTGCATTCGCTATGCGCCAAAGGATACTTCACAACTGCAACAGGGCGGAATGGCAAGTATATCGTAAGATACGAGATGCAGCCCAGCGGTATCCAGAGACTATAAAATGAAAGGGAATTGAATTCTGGGTGAAATTTCGTATTCACGTACACCTTCTGGTCTACTACGGGTAAAATTTCTGTAAAAGTGCATCATTCCAGGGGGAAAACTCAAAAACTAGACATAAACTGTTTAAATTCCTGTATTATTGCAGTATCATTTCTCGATAGAGCCAAAATCTAAAAATATTGCTGCACTTTTGCATCATTTGAAGGTTAAAAACAGCTTTGCACAGCTTCAGCAAGGGGTTATATCGAGAATGCTTTGAGCAGCTATGCAGCCTCGTATTCCAAGCAAGCTTGAATCAGACCGCCGTAACATCAGCCAGACTCAGCTATCTTCGGAAATAAATATAGTTTTTTGGTGAAAAACAAAACATTCTATGGGTCTATCCCAGCCGTAATTTTGCTAAAATAAAGAATAATCAGCGACATATTTTCAAGGACGCTACCAAGGAGGAATCCCAATGAGCAAACCAGTAAAACAAAACGAGCCTTTAGTTACTCATATTTATACCGCAGACCCTTCTGCCCACGTATTTGAGGGCAAGCTGTACATCTACCCTTCGCATGACCTTGATCATGAAATGGAATCCAATGACAACGGCGACCAATACGACATGGAGGATTACCACGTCCTATCCATGGAAGATACTGAGTCCCCTTGCGTTGACCACGGCGAGGTTCTGCATCTTCGCGACATTCCATGGGCCAAGCAGCAGCTGTGGGCTCCCGATGCCGCCTACAAGAACAATACATATTACTTGTTCTTCCCAGCCCGGGATCATGACGGCATCTTCAGACTCGGCGTAGCAACCAGTTCTTCTCCAGCCGGGCCGTTTACGCCGCAGCCGGACTATATCCCGGGAAGCTTCAGCATCGATCCTGCCGTTCTGGTCGATGAGGACGACAAAGCATATATTTATTTCGGCGGCCTGTGGGGCGGACAGCTGGAGAAATGGCAAACCGGCACCTTCAAGCCTGACGCAGAGGGGCCTGCTACAGACGCGCCTGCGCTTGGGCCAAGAGTGGCCGAGCTCAGCGAGGATATGCTGACCTTCAAAGACACGCCTGTAGAAATATCCATCGTGGACGAGGACGGAAATCCGCTGCTTGCCGGCGATGAGGATCGCAGATTTTTCGAAGGACCATGGGTTCATAAACATAACGGGTACTACTACCTGTCCTATTCAACCGGTTCTACACACAAAATCGTCTATGCGATGAGCAAAAATCCAATGGGTCCTTACGTTTACAAAGGGACGATTCTAACGCCTGTTCTCGGCTGGACCACCCACCATTCTATCGTGCAATTCAAGGACAAATGGTATTTGTTCTACCACGACAGCTCCTTGTCCGGAGGAGCCGACAACAAGCGCAGTGTGAAGTTCACGGAACTGAAATACAACGAAGACGGGACAATCCAGACGATCGATCCATATAAATAAGACAACGTGACGGGATCGTGCGGCCAAGCTGTCATTGGCGAGCACGGTCCCGTATTTTGTTATTGTTAAATTTTGCTGGGTGGGGTATCATGTAGCCGTCCCGAGTCGCGTTCTTGGCGGCGGGGCTCCATCACAATTTTATGGGGTTACATCACAATGCTGAACAAGAAAGCGCTCTATCTTCTCTCGGTCGTTTCACTAGCCTTTATCATTTATGTCGTCTATTATAACTTTGTCTACGACCCGCAAGCGGCGGGCTTTCTAAGCCACAAAACAAATCTTAAACGGCCTCTCCAAATTCCCGTTTGGCTTAATGTCATGTATATTCATGTCATTTTTGCCTGTCTAGCCATGGGATCGGGCAGCATCAATTTTTCTAGCAGCTTATTCGAGCGCTCCCGCAAATTTCATAGGATCAACGGTTACGTCTATTTCGTATCCGTGTTTCTCGTCTCCTTGACGTCCGGCTATATGGCTCCATTCGCCACAGGCGGGAAGCTGACCAGCATTCCCTTCAATCTGCTGAATATGATCTGGCCCGGCATGACGGTGATCGCGCTGTATCATATTAAAAAACGGGACATGATTCGCCATCGTAACTGGATGTTCCGCAGCTACGCCTTCTGTTTTACGAATCTGTTCATTCATCTGATTTCCTTGCTGTGCCATCATGCATTTGGCCTTGCTTATAAGACCAGCTACATCCTTGGGGTGTACGGCTCAATCACGCTGCTGCTTATTTTGCCATCGCTGGTGTTAGCCCGCAAGAAGAGGTTATTTATCTAACTCGGAAATAACATTGTATATACGTTCATATATGGTCATGGTCAATTTTTAAACAGCGGATGACCAGGCAAGAAAAAATGCCCAAGCCGGTTAGGCTTGGGCATTGACTATGAAGATGAACACAGCGCATTAATTAGATAACAAACGCACGGGAAACAATAACCAACAGAATGAAGAGCACAAGGATTACGCCTGTGCTAGTGAACAGGCCGCCACAGCTGCCGATTCCACCCAGTTCTCCCATAGTTCATCCTCCCTTCCAGGTTTCTTCTAAATTTTATGATGAAGTACCGTTCAGGGAATGGACTGGTATCTAAGATAAAAAAAACTTGCAATTTGCCTAAAAGAAAGGCTTCTGTTACAAACACTACGGGAATGGATGGGGAAAAGGATTGAGATCTTCGGGAGTAAGCCTTCGGCTGGCGTATCCTAGCTTCATGGGAACATCCAGAACCCGATCCAGACCGTTCAGACGGGTAAGCTGATGGCCGAAGGTCATCGGCAGCATTCCTGGAATCAGCACTTTCACACAGTGCAGTCCATGACGGAGCGTCTCCTTCGACGATTGATCAACAACAATAACATCCAGTTGTAAATCACGGAACACTTGAAGGACTGATTTTAAGTCCTCCGTTAAATCCTCGTTAGCCGGGAAGGGACGGAATTCTTCAGCGAAGGTCCGAAGGGGGCGCTGCCCATCCAGCAGAAACCGCAGCCTTTCCTCCGCTTGCGGCAAGCTGTACAGCAGAGAATGATCTTCCATGTGCTCGACAAGGAACGAATCATCCAGCATCGCCTCTGCCTCCTCCTCGCGCTCTCGCCGCCTCTTCTCAGCAAACGGAAGCAGGCTAGCGAGCTCGTGGACAGCGCTCTTGGCTGCCCTGACCGGGTCCAGATGAGCACCCGCCGCACATAGCAGATTTACGCCCTGCTCGCTGCTTCCTTTAGCCAGAGCCCATATGCTCGGGATTCCGTTTTCCATCGTCGTATTGTACAAATGTACTTCGTATCCCATAACCGCCTGTACTCGGCTGATCATCAGGGAGAGCTCGACGTCACCCGACGAGCTATGCTGCAGTCGCGGCACCGGAAGCCTTGCATACCAAGTCATCAGGAAGGAGTCCCGCTCGACGACCTCGAGAATCCCGTACAAAATCGCTTCCTCCAGACTCCCCCCCACGGCGCATCCGTTTGAGGTTTCGTAAACGAATCCCCCTCCGTCGCTCATGCTGTAATAAGCAAGATGCTTAGGAATCAGAACGGGACGCCGCTCCAGGAACGAGTAACCCCAAACCCACTCCATGGAAGAATCCGGATCAAACCGTTTGAAGGAAAAATCCGCCTGCTCATATTGCTCCTCGGCATGGAAGCCCACCCTGGCAGGGTCGATTGCGACATCCTGCAAACGAGCATAGCTGTCGAACACGACCGTTCGTTTACCCCGGGGTTCGATGCCGCAATACCGTTCCATCCCCTCTAGCAGGGCTGCAAGCTCGCTGCTCTTATAGGATTCAGAACGCCCCCCCCGTCACTTCATCATAGTAGCCAACCGGCAGGTTAAAGGCGACGCTGGCAAATGGAGACGCCATATCCCAGTACTTGTCATTAAAAAAACCGGTACGGCGATCCCAATAATTCTTGGTCAAAATGTCCTGTAAATCATCCATCGATCGGCAACGGTAACTCTGCCCTAGCTTGCGGCAGGGCTTCAGCTGTATTTCGGCCGATTCCGGCGTGTCACCCGGCATATGGCCGCAGGCCGGACATGCTCCGCGAGGGAGAATATAATGAATGGTGCACTCCAGCGTGCCGAGATGAACAAGATAGACGTGCTCCTCGCAATTTGTCCTGTCGCCCCGCATAATCTTTACTGCTTCCCTCGCAACGATATGTGCCATGTAAGTCAATCCTGCCGCTAGCGGCCTGCCCTGGAAGGAAGGAATATAATCGGGATCGACCAGCTTCATCAGCATTTCCTCTACTTCTTCCCGATGACTTCCTGCCATAGACAGCCTTGCCTCCGCACATTGAAAGCAGCCGGTTTCCCCTGGACGAACCAGCGGGCCAATTACGCCTTCTCCCAAAGATATATAAGCACATAACCAAGGGATTCCCAGTGGCTGTAGAATTCTCTCTGCTTGGCGTGACAGAGAGGAATCCTCCTGCTCCTCTTCCTGCAGCACCAAAACGAGCTTTGCTTCCGGTACGCCTTCGCTAAAATCCGGCCTCCGAATGATCGTATAACCGGGCAAATACTGACACACCGTGTCCGCAAGCCTTCCCTCCCCAACGATGAACACGGAACTCACAGGACCTCCTCCTCCTCTTTGAGGATAACTCCATATAATACAAAGGGTCCTTCTCCAAGGAATGACTCGCTTCGCAGATCGAATACCTTCAAAGCAGCAGAGGACTGCTTCAAATTTTGAACCGCCTCCTGTGTCAACGACGAATAATCCATAGATTCGCCGTTAGTAATCATGGCCACCCCGTTCCCTTGATCCTCCTCAATCACAGGCGCTATCTCCACAGACTCCGCCTTTTCCAGTGCTTTCTGGAGGGAACTGCGAAGTGCCAGCATAAAGCTAAGGTCTGCGCTAACGTACCATGAAGTGCCCGAGCAAACCCAGACGACAGAAAAACCAAGCAGCGGTTCGCCCGCAGCAATCAGCACCTCTCCTCCCGTAATATTTAGAGCTTCCAAGTAATAACGGCAGCGGATATCTTCCGCTTCGGTCCATGTTATGCGCCTTACGTGTTGTTTCCGAGATTGCAGCCGTTCAGCCAGCTTCTGCTCCAGGCACAGCCTGAGGGCACGCCCTACCGCTTCCGCAGCCGTGCTCCCCGCTCCGACGAACGCGCTCTCCTGCAAATGCTGGGGCAAGCCAGCGAGCTGCAGCGGCAGCAGCCGGGCAGCGTGAGCTTCCAAGCCCGCCAGAGCCGACTCTCGCCGCGCTTCATCATGCGTCAGCCCGCTGCGGACGATCGCAGGGAGAAGCTCCGCGGGACCTGCCGTTAACGGGTCGACAGGCTGAACAAGGCACTGCGCCAGCGGGATTTGAATTAAGTCGCCTTCCCCCCAGGTATGGAATATGCCTGCCACCTCTGAAGTCAAATTATTAAAATAGGCGAACCACTCGTCCGGGGCCACAGGCTCTGCGCTGATTTCAAGGATTCGGCCAAGCTCCGGAGTTTGAATCTGCCGTGCGAATTCATACCCGGTTACAAGAGGATGTGGAACAATCACATGCCAGCATCCGGTTAGCGTCTCGGGCTCCAGAATAAAGCTTTGATTCCTGCAATCGAGCTCCTCATCTTCTCTTCCTGCTTTTTGCCATTGATGCACGACAACATTCGTTAATACGGCGGCAGCCGTTGATGAGAGTCGCTCCTGCTCTCGGCTCTTCGGAACAGCCGTGGCATGGATGCGCCGCCAAGCTGATTCCCAGCTTCCGCCCCCGCCGGGTTCAGCCAGAGGTCCTATCCATCCCAATCCATGAGCGGCAACGGTGGGAAGCATCGGTCTCCTTTCTGCTATACAAGCCTCCTGAAGCTGCCGAAGCTCCCCCCAATCATCCGTCTCCGCAGCATAAATAATAAATTGAAACGGCTCTATGATCCTCCTCCAATCGGGTTCCTCGTTTTCTACCGCCGCAAGGATTTTTAGCGAAACCTCCAGGTTAACGCGACGCGCGTTGTCCCGGAGTTGTGTCAATTTTTCCGTGTCTGTGGCCTCCATGTCGCTTATGAATACCGTGAGCTTAGATAAACCGGATTCGTACCATGATTCGGCAAATGCGAGGAGCATGGGACCGGACCCAACCGCGAGCGTACCTTCTTCCTGAAGAGGCATTCAGCAGAACCTCCTTCCC
Source organism: Paenibacillus woosongensis (assembly GCF_030122845.1). Taxonomy (NCBI): domain Bacteria; kingdom Bacillati; phylum Bacillota; class Bacilli; order Caryophanales; family Paenibacillaceae; genus Paenibacillus; species Paenibacillus woosongensis. Next base: position 2,046,457 of record NZ_CP126084.1, on the reverse strand, counting down.
TAGCTTTTTTGAATTTGCAGCATTTTAAAAAAAATCGTTATGATCGTTTTCCCGAACGACAAAATTAATTCAAGATATGTCGCCGCCTTTTTTTCTATGACTACATCCCCAATCGTCGCGGCAAAAATTACGATATTAAGCGAAAAAAGGCTAACCAAATCATGGTTAACCTTATGAATACGAAAATAACACCGGTTAAATCCTAGGGTTCCACTCCCCATACAAGCGTTCCATTCTGATAGAGAGTGACACGATCCCAATCCGTATAAGAGTTTTTAGTTGCATCATACGAGTAATCGTTTGTCTCATCGAAATTTGACCAATCCGATTTCGACATTCGCAGTTGAATATCTCCCGTCTGTCCTCCTGCTGGAATGACTCCAGCCCCCGAGCCAAAACCTAATTCAACATAAGCATCCGTAAAGGCAGTAGTAATATTGGCACTGCCAATCTGTGCCCAGTCGATCCAGGCATTCACCGCCGCGCTGCCTTCCTTGCTAAAATAGTAGCGCAGCTTGAGATCGCTCAAATTGACGGCACTGGTGCCGTTATTCTTAATATTGAAATGCGGTTTGATCTGATTGTCGCTCGTATTTGTATCACCAGCCTTATACTGTACAACCAGGCTTCCGCTTGGCGTCGGTGTTGGTGTTGGTGTCGGTGTTGGTGTTGGTGTCGGCGTCGGTGTTGGTGTTGGTATCGGCGCCTGCGTTAGCGAGGGAATCGTCCAGTCTACCCATCTTGCTTTATCGAAGGTATATCCTCTATCCGTTTTCATAATGTTGGTGTTGCCAGTGCCCCCGCCAATTAGGAACTTCTGAATGTAAGCGGTTACCTCCGATTGCTGAGATGCTGGAAATGAACAGTGGGCATGACCCCCTACCTGCGAAAAGCCCATACGATCAGATACACCGAGCGCATCCCATACCATTCGCGAAGTCATTGCGGACTGATAAGCACTGGATGGACCTAGCCAATCGTAGTCGGGATTTTCGATGATCAGTAGTGCACGAGGTGCAACTAATGCTGTAATCGAATGCATATCGAAAGGGAGTTTATTGACTGCATTGCCAAATTGGGCAAATGAAGAAGTGAACCAGGTATTTTCCGTCACAATCTGTGACAATGTCTGTACGTTTTGGCCTGAAGCTAGCAGGCTGTCGTTTATCCGCCAGCTTGATGATCCCCCTGCGCCAGGTTCTTGGGGTATAGTCAAAGCAATTCGCTCATCCCACGCACCTGCTGCCAGAGCCCCTTTTCCATTACGCGAACAACCTGTTACACCTAGTCTTTGCGCGTCAATCCGGGTTGCTGAAGTGGTCTCAAGTGCATCAATCAGGCGGCTGACGCCCCAGGCCCATGCCATAATCGAACCAGCAGAATGATTACTGCCATATAGATCATAGAACTTTCCTTTTCCCCTTGAGCTTGCATTGGTCTGGTTCGCAATATCATCATTAGGCAAATTAATGACAGCAACGCCTAGTCTGGATAATTCCGCATTATTCAGATTAGACATGCCTATTCCGATGACCGCGGGATAAGGCGCGCTCCCTGTGCTCGGATATTGTATGGTAGCCGTAAAGGAGACGGATTTGGAGCCAAGCCTGCTGGTTACGGTAATGTTGTTATTGCCGTACGATCCTGTAACAGAATCCGGTTTCGGAGGTTTGACGCCGTACTGGAAGTTCTCGGCCAAAGCTTTGATTTCATCACGGCGGGACGACCATTGATCTTTATGGGTCATTCGTGTACCATCCAAAAACATAAAAGGATCGGGAAGCTTCGGATTTTCCTGGAGAGATGAGAAAGGAGGTATCGTTATAGCTGCTGCAGCGCCGACTCCCTCTGAAATATGAGTGCCTAGCGATAAACACACTACAATAGAGAGACATAGAAAAACTGAAATACCTATTTTGATCCGTTTAAACATTCTTTCTCCTCCTTAATAATAGAATGTTTCGGAATTTTCCCATTAGTTGATGAATCAAGGAAAAATTCGTACTATTTTGATATATTCAAATATTACTAATTAATTACATTTAATTTAATATTTGAGTTTTCATTCGACTATTTTGATAATTGCAAAATGAAGCCGAATCAGCCAAGGTTCTAATCGAACGTATATCTGGTGCGAACTCTTGCTTCAATGACGCATCCGTCAAGGAGCTCAAAAGCTTCTGGGTAAACCTGGACTCATTTCCATAGTCCGCAATAAAACTTTGAATAGATTGATACATGGTGGAACCTCCTCAATGGGTATTTGCAAAGTGACATGAACTCTCATTTACATCTTCCATTTTAAGGAGGACCAACTGACAACTGTATGTCAGCAATTTTTAAACTAAAATAAATGAATTCTCAACCATGTCGTTAGAACTAGGTAATCTCGGAGTAGCCAAGAATAGAATCCTTCGCTACCTTCCTCAGGCTTCCACAACAAAAAAACAGGCCGACCCTCATGGATCAACCTCTTTATGTGTATTAAAATTTAATGTCTTCTTTATTACATACTGTTAACGTAATTCTTCGATCGATTCTTTCCGCTTACTTGCACCTTGGAATTATTCAGTTACACTATTACCAACCTTTTCTTTGACACGGTCTACAATCAATTGAAACGTTGAAAAATTATCAAAAATCAACTCTTCATCATTATAGGTGATATCAAAAAGCTCTTCTAATTCAACAATCAGTTGAACAGATTTCATTGAATCAAGACCTAATAAACTTAGATTTACTTCGTGTAGAGTTTGATCGCTATCTATCCCCAGTATTTGTATGAGTTTTTCTTGAACTTTTAATTCAACAAAATTGTTATTTACCAAAATTATTCTCCCCTCATTCAAATTATTAATCCCTAAATGGAATTGTGGATTAATTCATTTTCAATATCGTTAAAGTTAATTATTGATTTAAATCAATAATTCTTATTATATTATATTCTTTCTCGAATGAAGCGCTTACAAACAGTAGTAACCGCCTCCATAAATATCCATTACCGAAAGGGCGCCCCTTTCATTCTGGCCTTAGAACAAGGTGCTTTAAATGCCATGGCATGAGAGGTTAAGTCTCATTTTTTATGACTCTAAGATATCACAGCTTTGGAATATTTACTAGAGTATGTCTTCACCCAAAGCATGGTCAGCTCGCCATACGAAGAAGCGGTACAAAATACGTGTTGATGGAAAAAACTAAATAATTACTGGTCAGCAATGACCTATAGAAAATCACAGCACCATGGTGCTCACCCCTTATCCTCAAGGATATAGTTTTAGTTCATCAGTCTATTCTATTGATGACGTCTTATTAATTTACCAGTCCTGCTTGTATTTAGAGTCTCTACAAACCGTACTACTCGTGGAACTTTCCATTTAGAAATGGTAGATAGATTTTTAATTTGAAATGAAATTATTTCTTCATGCTGATCTTCTTGTGCAATAACTTCAGCAATTAATACATTTCCAATTAACTTATTTTCCTTGGAAGTTACAATAACATCAACTACTCCTGAAATTTTTCGAATTTCATCTTCTACTTCCATAGGATTAACTTTATATCCGCCAACGTTAATCATTTCCGTTTTTCTTCCGATAAACCTGAAAGAAACTTCATTAACTTTTTCAACGATATCACCCGTAGGAAACCACTCATCAATAAAATTAGATTTCTCTTGATGAAATTCCCCAAGAAGGGCTTTATGTATGAGCAATTCATTTTCTTTGGAGAAAGAAATATACTTATATAAATCTATCGGAATAATAAATTCACCGTTACATGAGGAAAACAAGCTTCCGGCCTCTGTCGTAGCGTAAATATTTTTAATTTTTGCATTTGGAAAATACCCTTTAATTTTATGAACCAAATTTTTATCAAAAACTTCTCCACCAAAAACCACTCTTTTTACTATCATTAAAGGTTCATCTATGAAAAACAAAGTATTCCTGTAAAATGTTGGTGTTGCAGATATGTGAGTTACACCAAATTGTTTCATCTTTAGAGCAAAATGTTTTTTATCAATATCAAACATGTTAACTATAGTGTTTTTGTTCCAAAAAGCTTGAAAAAATACTTGTAAAGCAGCAAAATGAGTAGGATGATAGGCCAATGCCCAAATGTCATCTGCATGGGAAGCTCTCTTTTTTACAGCACGTGTTAAGCTTTCTAAGCTATGCTCTACAGCTTTTGGTTTACTAGTTGTCCCAGAAGTAAGAATTGTTATTCTCCAAGAGTTGTCAATTTGTTCGTTTAAACGTTTATACAAGTCTGTTTCATCAATTAGATCCAAAGGAGTTGTAAAAAAAGAATTGGATTGTTCTTCGGGAATTTTATCAACTATAGTTACTTTATAATTACATAATATGCTATGTATTATCTGCAAATAAATATGATAAGGATTGTAGTTAAAAATACTGCTGTTTCCTAAATTTAATGAATTCAAATCCTTAATAAGATCTGAGTAACTTTTGGTTTGATTCCTATATTCATCTACCCAAAATAATTTCATAGCAATTCCACCTTTAATATAATACTAGATGAAATATATACACCTATCATTTTTTAAAACATTAACTCAACTTATCTTTTGGTAATTATTTCAATAATATCTATTACTGTATCGATATTTTCATTCATTTCAAATATATCGATTGAATATTCATCTTCTATTCTCACGGTTAGCTCTGCTAAATCAAAAGAATCAAATGCTAGATCACTGCGTAATGAAAGGTGTTCAAGATTCACACCTTCTTCTAGTTTATATTCTTTACGCATAATAATTTCATGTAAAAAATCATACAATCTTTGAATATCCACTGTTAATCCTCCTATATCAAATTGCTTAAATACGATATTTCCCTTAACAAAGCTTTTTCTAATGTTATGATCACATTTTTGAAATGACTTACCCCGAGAATGGAGACCTTGACATATTCCCTTAAAACATTCTCCCAACTATCAACTATATCAGTTTGAATATTACCTTGAACCTCTATACAATCAAAATACTTTTTTCTATTTAGATATACCGCTCTAAGACAACCGAAATATTTTTTATAATTATAATCTTCGGATAATCTGTATGTATTTGACTGAAATTCCTCTAATCTCACTTGAATATCTTTAAATGCGTCAAAAAATCTCTCTTCATAATCAATCTCGGCCATATAAGGATATATTTGTCTATTATGTGTAATTTTTTTTGGTTTCAAATCCTCAATAGTTAATATTGATTTTTGGAATTTTCCCCATGCTTCTATACACTCATCTATTGACAGCATTTGATTAACATTATAATAGGGATCAAAAATTCCAATTTGATTTTGATGTTTTATCGCAAGAACATAATGCAATTGATTAACTTTTTGGTAGAAATCTGGAATGTATGACAGATCATAAGTATCAAGAGCAATGAAAATGCACTTATCATTCGTGATATCACTAAATTCTAAGTCTATCACTTGTAAAGAGTACTCAGCCCTCAAAAAATTGATTAAACAATCCTTTGAAAGGCTACCACCGAATAGATCATATCTCTTATCGTAATAAAAATCCCAATTATATCTAAATAGTTTCTGTGGGTCATGCCCTTTATTTAACATCCAATAAATTATTGCATTCATTAAACAATCATAAATTCCATATGGGACATGCTTATTCTGATTCATTTAGAGGTCCTCTTTCGCTCTTAAGATTCCCTTTCATTAAAATGATGCCCGACGAATGACTGGAATCGGTATATATCCGTATTTAAATCTTCACTTCGGTTACAAAACTGCTATTCAGATAATTCATTTCAATTTCACAAATTTCAGATATAGCATCAATCGTAAAATTAATTAGTTGACCGTTTATTGATACTTTCATGTAATTTTTCAAAACCTTGCGCCATCCATTTAATATTTTCAAACTATATTCTGAATAAGTAGTTGCTTCAAAATGCCGTTCTCGCGCATGAAGAATACTGGTTAAATAGCCAAAGTATTTCTTGTATTTTTCGTTATTTATCAAATCTCTTTCAGAATTAACTAATTCTCGCAATCTATTAGTAAATTCAGATATCGAAGAGCTATAAATTGATTTAAAATCTATTTGACAATAAAAAGGAACTATTGCATCAATCTTATCACTGATAAATTCTCCGCTATTTTCCAGCAAGCATGTTTTTCTACCGACATTACTCCAGGATGATTGAACAATTTTGTACGAAAGCGAATCGTTAAATTCTAAAGAAGAATCCCATAAAAAAAAGAATTCATCATTAAGTTTTTGTGCAGCAACATAGTGCACAAGATCGGTCTTCTGAAAATAAGCTTTTGCATACGGAAGAAGACGAGCATTAAGAGGTAAAATCACAATTTTCCCCGTTGGAATCTCTTCAAATGATATTTGATAAACTCTGACTTTGTATATTTCTTGAAAAAAACTCAAAGCATTAGTTATTGAAAGACTTCCTCTTAATAGATCATGTTCATTATCAAAATGAAATGCCCAATTGTATTTATAGAATAAATTTAGTGAAATATTGTTTTGACTTGACCAAAACATTAAAGCGTTTAATTCACAATCATAAGGCCCAAATGGTGGTTTCCATTTGCCTACCATCACGCACTCCTCCTAAGCTCTATTCCTCCATTCAAATACAAGTTGGTTAGATAGTTCCATTATCTACATTAATCATTGCCCCAGTTATTGAACTCGCCTCCTCAGACAATAGAAACGCAACCGTAGATGCTACGCTTTCCAAACTTACAGGTGAACTGAGTGAATTCCTTCGAAAAATTTTATCTTTTTGTTGACCACTTAATGTAGAACTCATATTGGTTTCCATGAATCCGGGAACTATACAGTTTGATCTAATCCCCTTTCCCCCCCACTCTCTAGCAACGCCCTTGGAAAAGGCCTCTAACGCTCCCTTTGTAGATGCATACATACTCAGCCCTTTATATCCAGTATGAGCACTAATTGAGGAAATATTTACAATTGAACCTTTTATATTATAAAGGAGCATATCCCTAATAACATATTTAGTTAACATGATTGGTGCAAAAACATTTAATTGGAACATATCCTCGATTTTTGAAATATTTGCATTTGTAACAATATCATCATAAGCAATTGCAGAATTATTTACTAAGCCGTAAATACTACCAATTTTTTTAATTTGATGTGTATATAGCTCTTTAATATTCTCGGTATTTCTCAAATCAAAACTGATATGATAATACTGCTCTGGATATCTTTCCTTGTACATATGTACGAACTGATTTTCGGATCTGCTAATACCTATTACTTTATAATTGGATTTTTTCAGTAAGACATCTAATATCGAAACTCCTAAGCCTCCGGTATCACCTGTAAGCAAAATAGTTTTCAAGGATGCACCCTCCTCCTCAATCGAATTACTCATTTTCTTTTCGTCTATCGTAACCATGGAATAAGAATCACAAATCCGGACAGCTTAGTATTTTATCCCATTGTCAAACCATTCACAATTTATTAGCTAAAATTGAAATTTTTGTTGTACTGACGTTCCTGCTTCGGGGGGTTGCACATACTTTAGCATTTTTTACATAACACGACAATAAATTATAAATAAATGGATAGTCTATGTAATTCTTGATATACGAAATACATCTTTAACAATTCTCCCGTTGTCAAACGTAACAATTCGATGAGCTGCTTGAATGGAAGAGTGCCTATGAGCAATTACAATAACAGTTTTATACGCGGCGAGTTTTTCTAAAGTGTTTAGGATCATCTTTTCAGTTTCATGATCAAGCTGCGACGTTGATTCATCGAAGACAAGAATAGAAGAGTCTAATAGTAATGTTCTGGCGATAGCAATTCTTTGGCGTTGCCCACCTGATAGCTTAACGCCTTTCTCACCAATAATAGTATCAAGACCATTAGGTTGCGCGCGTATATACTCTTCTATTCCAGACTGTTTGCATACTCTCCACATTTCTTCGATAGTTGCATTCGGTTTGACTATATAAAAGTTATCTTTAATAGACATGTTAAATAAAAGACTATCCTGTATAACGACTCCAAAGAGCTTTTGAAGGCACTGAATATCTAAGTTCTTATAATCAATGCCGTTAATGCTGATATTCCCTTTTAAAGGCTGATATTGCCCAAGTAACATATTAATAAATGTACTTTTTCCTGAACCACTTTTTCCTACCAATGCAACGTATTCGTTCTTGCGCAACTGAAAATTGATATCTTCCAACACATATCTTGACGAGCCGCGGTAACTAAAATATACGCTTTCGAATGTAATTCTCTCGAAAGACCTTATCTTATGTCCCTTTGGCTGCGCTGATGGAATGACTGCTAAATTAAGCGTTCTTCGCAGGGAAGGCAGCAGATTACTGAAGTCCATGTCACTACTATTAATTTTTTGGATGCCCCCGAAAAACACCTCATAATATTTCATAAACAAAATCAAACTGCCTATTGTAAGGTCCCCGTCCATAATCAGTAAGCCACCGAGAAAATACAAGTTCATTCTAGTTACAAAAAAATCTTTGAAGGAAATAAATGAACGATTACCAAACCAATACATCTGTCTACGAAAGAAAAGCACACTGAGATCACCCCAAAACCGAGTAAAGGTTGCCAGCTGTTTCCTTTCATTATTTAATGCCTTAATTTCCTTCCAGCCCTGAATGGAGTTCGAAAGCCATTCCTCATAGCCTCCCCATATTTTCCGATATCGCTCGGATGTTGAATACATGCTTTTCCCCAGCCACTTAGTCATCCAGAAGGAGAGCGGTATCATCAAATAACTAAAAATTGCTAACTTATAATTAATGCATAATAAAACAACACAATAGACAATACTTAAAAGCCATTGAATGTAATAATCAATGAACTGGGTATTAAAATAAGTTTTCAATTCATCAACATCTGACTCCATTGTATTCTTAAGCTCGCCTACTCTACCGCTCTCCTCATCATCAGCCGGAAGCCTCAGTATGTTCTTCCAGATCTTATGCTTGAGTTGAAATGTAAAACCATTGATCAGTTTGTTTGTTTGCTGCAGATGGACTGCTTGAAACGTGCTGTCTACGATATAAATTAATAAGTATCCGGTGACTACCCATTTGAAATATGTAAGTTGTCCTTTAATCAATACGTAATCAACTAAAATCATAAATACAAAAGGGCCTGCCATAGGCAAGGCTTGGAGAATAAGCTTCACTACAAGCAAACTGATTAATTGCCTCTTACGGATCATACTGTATATACTTGAAAATATTTGCCTTCGATGGCTAAAGTTAAATTGCATGCGTTTCCCCCTGAGCATACTGTTCTAAGAATAGCTTGCGATAAACCTCGTTATTCTCCAGAAGTTTCTGATGATGAGCTACCGCTATGATACAACCATCATGCAACAAGGCAACCCTATCTGAATCCAATATACTTGCCAACCGGTGAGCAATTACAATCGTTGTCCTACCAGTCCGTATCTCATTCCATTGTTTCTGTATAGCATGCTCCGTTTCGTAGTCCAAAGCTGAGGTTGCTTCGTCAAAGATTAAGATTTTGGGATCCTTTAAAAGTATTCTTGCGATGGCCACTCTTTGCTTTTGTCCTCCTGACAACTGGATACCATCATTGCCAATAAGTGTATCCAACCGATCAGGAAGCCCCTGAATAAAGTCCGCTATACATGCTTTCTCGCATGCATCCCATATTTCTTCCTCTGTGGCATTCCTCTTCGCCATTTGTATATTTGATCTAATACTTCCCTCAAACAGTAACGCTTCTTGCTGAACATAACCAATTTGCCTTCTTATTGTCCTAATATCGTATGAGGCGAGGTTTTGGCCATCTATTAGAATGCGGCCCTCACTTTCTTCAATAAATCGAAGAATTATATCGATTAAGGTACTCTTACCTGCCCCGCTATGTCCCACCACACAGATGGATTCTCCGTTGCGAATATGTAAATTAATCCCTTTTAATAATGGAGTATCACTCTGATAGTGAAAAAATACATTCTGAAATTCAATTTCCCCCTTATGAATTTGAATTGCGGGAAGCTTCCCGGTTGTTTCTGTTGAGGTATTCAGAATTTCATTTACTTTACGAATAGAAACGATGTTCTGCTGAATACTCTTGTTGGTTTCCCCTAGGGCTAGAAGCAAGGAATTTGCCCTGCTGAAATATTCCATAACGGCAATAAACGTACCGACAGTAAGTTGTGACTTAGCGACCAGGAAAACCGATATCGTAAATAAAATCAAATCGGATGTTAAAGTTAGAAAGGCTAATATTCTCTGGACTAAAAAATCGAATTTCGAGTTTTCAACCTGAATACGAATCAAACGCTTCCAAAAATCGAGAAGCCTTTTGGAAACGTTTCTTTGAGCTCTGAGCAATTTTATTACTTGCAGTCCTTTGAGCATCTCCAACAAAAAACCTACATAACTGCCATATGACTGCCGGTATACTTCATTGTTACTTCTAATTTTTTTGCCAAAATACATCGTAATTGTTACCGACACAGGTAAAATAACTAACATTAATATAACTAACTTATAATTAATATAGGCAACAAATCCGATCGACAGCAGCAGACGCATCACATTCGCAATGCCAAAAAAAAAGTTCCGATGGATTAAATCCATAACATGATTTGTGTCATTATTGATGACCGTTAGAATATTGCCAGTTTGAATATCTTTTAATTGCGAAGCTTTCATTCTCATTGTTTTCTCGAACAGCTTGATCCTTATATCAAATAGAAACCGGTTCATTAAATATGACCAGGTTGAATTATTAATAAAATGAAGAATAATTTCAGCAACGAAGATAGTTCCATAAATAATAATGATCAGCATAAAGATTTCTCTATTCTGATGATAAAACACCTCGTCAATTAAGAGCCCAAAAAGGTAAGGATAAGTCATCCCAATGAACGAAGTAACGAGTACACAAAAGAATAAATTTATAAAACTAAATTTATAAGGTTTAACGCATCTCCAAATGAATTTATAATGTAAAATCCCTTTAATCACTATACCTCCACCTTACTTAAATATAAGAGTAAATAAATCAGATTCACCCTGATTAATAATTAAATTGACGTTTTCCTCCATTAGGTGATCTAATATATCCATGGGTAGCGTTTCAGTCACAACGGTTAATTTAGCACCGCCCTCTTCCTTGTTTACTTCGGCAATTCTCCCAGTATATTTAGAGTTTACATTGTTGGAGTACCATGTAATTGCTTGATTGTTCATATATCGATCAGCTCCGTTGGCGTCTTCAATGATGTTGCTTTCGATAACTAAACGATTTTGCTGCTTGCCAACAACCTTTCCCTGCACATCCAGGTAGTGATTTTGTACTGTGATACCGCACAGCATATAGAACAACATAACAATCAATAGTAGAGTTACACATAAACTCATTATGGGCGTCCGTACAATTACCGTGTGTAATAAGTTCCTCAGCATTTACAGATTCCTCCGGCTCAACGATGTGAATGTGTACTCTTAACCATATCACTTAATGCTCTACGGTCTAGTTTTCCATTTTTTTTCGGTATGTCATCAATCAGAATAATGTCCTGAGGTACTAGGTACTTGGGCAAATGTGTTACGCAATGTCTCATGATTTCTTGTTGATGAATCAATGTATTGGATGTAATGAACGCGACTACTTTTTGTCCATGGTCCATATCCTCAATACCGATAACAACACAATCGAGAATAGAAGGAATTTTCTTGATAAAATCTTCAATTTCATAAGGGTAGATGTTCTGGCCCCCTCTAATGATAGTTTCATCTTTTCTCCCCAATACGTACAAATAACCTTCATTATCAATAAACCCTACATCTCCCGTATATAAATACCCATCAACGATAGTCCTTTCAGTTCGCTCTTTATTGTTAAAGTACCCCAACATGATCGATGGAGATTTTACCGCAATTTCTCCAATGGCATATTCTCCTGAATAATTGATAAGATCTTGATGGTCCATTTCTACAATTTTAATTGTCACCTTGTCTAAAGCTATGCCCACACTTCCCTTTTTATTTAAGAAGTGACAGTCTTCTAAGTACGTAACTCTAGGACCCGCTTCGGACAATCCGTATGAATAGAATACTTTAGCATTGGGGAAAGCCCGGACAACACACGATAGATCGTTTTCGGACATATGCTCTCCGTTGATCGAAATTATTCGAAGAGGACTTTCAGAAAAATGATTCTGTACATTAAAAGAAGTAATGTATCTAACTACGGTAGCTACGGCATCGATAAAAGTAATTTGATGTTTGTTTATGTATTCCGCAATGGCAAATAACATGGTTTTCTTAACAAAGTGCACCTCTGCGCCTACAAGTATTGATGGCAGTATTAGAGACGAGAGCGAAGCGACTTGATGTAAAGATTTCAAATTCAAACATCGATCAAAGGACGATAAATGAAGGTATCCGTTAATTAATTTAGCATTTTCGATAATTGCTTGGTGAGAGTGCAGAATTGCTTTTGGTTGATTACTTGTCCCCGTCGAAAATGTAATCAATGCTGGATTCAGATCTGCTTGCTCAATAATCCCGCCTTGCTCAAAAATCTCCATTGATCCGCGAATTTTAACGAGTTTTGGGCGAATAAATTCTATGAGGTGTTTCATATCCTCATTTGTAATGTGTGGATGTAATACGCAAGGGATTGCACCTCTAGACCAGATGGCGAACATTTCCGCCAGCATAGTAAGCGGATCATCGTCCAGAATTACAACGACTTCGTAACGGCTTAATCTCCTAGAGTCAAATACAACTCCCTTTGTATGCACAATCTCTAAGAAATTCAGGTAGGTAATCCCACCTTGGCATTCGTCTGAATAGAAGATATTATCGGGGAAATTTGAAACAGATTCTGCAAGAATATCATAAATATTAACCATATCATGTCACCCCATCTAACTAGCAAACACATTTAAATATCTGAGATTTCCCGCTTGGAGAGACAGGAATCTCTTTCATAAAGATCAAGTTCACTTTCATTTCGCGTCCTAGTCTATTATTAATGAGCTGATGGAAGACTCTGGCTGACTCATCAGTAAAATTATTCTTTTTGACAAGCTGAATATCGAATTGATCAATGCTAGATTGCACCACCACAAAACTATCTATGCAATCAAAACCAAGTTCGTGCATATTACTCATTACTCTTTTGAAAAAGATATCCCCGAGGTATTCGTTCGGACCTTTAATGACTCCTGCAACGCGCCCACCCATCAACTCTATGACTTGACCTTCCTGGCCGCAATTGCATTTTATCAACTTACAACGTCCAATATCACCTGTTCGGTAACGAATAATTGGCATTAGTTTATTATAAAAGCTTGTTACGATCAGCTCATTCATATTATCGTTAGCGGCAGCTTCTTCAATAAAGAAAATATCATCTCTAACATGCAAGTTTCCCTCAGGACACTCGTAGGCAATACCCCAAGTTTCACGTAATCCATAATGAACAATCGTTTTGCATCCAAATACTTGCTCAATGTATTGCCGTTCGCTCCTGTCGGCATATTCGCCAACAAGTTCGATGAATTTAATCTGAAATTTGTTAGCATAATGTTGTTCTGCTAACTTGGCATATTTTTTAATTGCTGTAATTGGGGCACTTAGCCATCTAGGGTTGGTTTGCAAAATAGAATCGAATATCTTTCGCATGTTGGCAACGTCGAAATTGAAAGCATCACCAAATCTGCTACCATACAAACTGACAAAATTATTAATATTTACGTCTGGATCCCACTTTTTCCTTTCATCCCAGATCGCAAGTGTGGATATCAAACGTTCTGTTTTGGTTTTCGGGCATTTCATCGGTCTTCCTGTAGTTCCTGTAGTCATCTCCAGAAATATTTCCTCGGAGGTTGACGACAAGTATTGCTCATAGTTGTGTCTTATATCCTCTTTAGTTAAATAAGGTAACTTTTTGAATTCTTTTAACAAGAACTTGCCAACATTCACATCGTGCAGATGAAAAATCTCTTTGTAGTATGAATTAGTTCTGTACAGCTCTGTTAGTAAATTTGATATTTTCTCCAGTTGAAAAGGCTTTATATGTTCTACCATATGCATATCACGGCCCCACTTCTAGTTTATCTTCACTGCATCTCTTGTATGAAAGTGAATGTTCATATCGGACCAAAAAATCCTCAAATGTATTACAAATCAAATTTATATCACTATGCCCCATTCCTAGATGACAAGGAAGGGTTATATGACTTTCTGAGAATTTTAAGGAGTTCTGTAAAGATTCAGCCCCAAATAGTTCCACCGTGCTGGGATGCTGACTTATAAGTACTTCATAGCAATGTCCCAATTGAATGCCTTGCCGCTGAAAAAAATCCAATAATTGCGTTTTCATCCTCTTATCTTTACATTTTACTATAAATTTATAGAATGGGTGAATGCGGTTATCATCGCATGGCTGAACACTAAAAAAATGCTCGTATTTGGCAATAATTTCGTTGTAAGCAGCCGCAATACGGTTTCTATAAGAAAGTATATTGTTGATATCCCTAACTTGTAATAAGCATAACAATGCACTAAATTCAGACATCAACCAGTTCGATGATATGTACTGGTTTTTACCGTTTAAGTCGTTTCCGTGGGACCGGAGTAATAAGGCAAACTCATATAGTTTACGATCATTCGTTGAAACAAGCCCGCCAACGCCACCTGTCACAATTTTGGTTGGATATAGCGAGCAAGCCGAAGCCAAACCTATCCCTCCGGCCTTGTGCTCCCCATAGCTTGCCCCAAAAGCATGCGAGCTGTCTTCAACCAAGAAGATCTGATGTTCATCGCAAAGTCGTTTTAATTCCCCAACGTTAGACGGAACATAGCCAGCAATATGGACGAGCAGCAACACCTTAGTCCGATGGGTGATCTTCTTCCGTACATCTTCAATGTCAATACAAAACGTATGCGGATCGATATCTGTCAATATCGGAACTGCCTTAGCATTTTTAACTGCATACAGAGTCGAAATAAATGTATTATTCGGAATCAAGATCTCATGATCTTCAACATTTAAATATTTAAATATAATCTCTAATGCAGCAGTACCAGAAGATACGCATACTGAAAATTTGGTTTGGCAAACCTTCGCAACCTCTTCTTCCAACATGCTGGTATATGGACCGCAAACCAATTCGCCCGAATCTAAAATGTCGCGGCTGATCTCCAAATATTGCTCCTTTAGATCCTCACTGAACCAAGGAGCTGTATTTTTGATTGTCAATGGATAATTTCCCCCTTTCACTTTCAAGATACGAAACTATATGCTCTGCAGGATGTTGGAATATCCAGTCTACTATTGACAAGCAACTGACAAAGCTGATAGAGTGCATCTGTGAATAAGTAGGATGATTAAAGTTTTGCGAGATTAGATTAATTTGCTTCTGGTAAAATAATGTCCGATCCATATAATCGGCTGTACCGCCGTAAATATAGTTTGAAGCACCAAGCTTTTCGCAAATATCCACGAGTCTCATGGTTTTCCCGGTAGCAGAACCTAAATTTGATGACAATACAATCTTAGTGTTGATTTTCAAATAATCGAGAATGCATTTGATAATTGCAACGTTCAAATCGTACAACCTTACAAAATCGCTGTCATAAATATGCTCCAGCCTTTCATAGAAAGGCTGGAAGTATGATGCTTTTTTATATGAGTAATAAATAGATTCTAAATGTTTCTTTCGCCAATTCGTTTGATAAGAAATCTCTATATTATTGATATATCTTCTCTCAGGGTTGCTTTTAACGGGGACACTTAATTGCAATGGTCCATTCGCTGTAAGTATTGTATTTCTATTCTGATAATCTTGTTTAGAAAACATAACATCGTCTAAAATTACAAACACATCGCTAAGAAATACTTTATGTATAAAGCCAATCCAAGGTAGAAAATTGGGTTGGTGTATACAAACAGTGATATCGCTCTTCATAGATTTCCCCATATTCCACGAACTACAAATAATATCCATGCTTCATATCAAATTTAGCCATGTCTGGGTCTCCTATCTCATTGTTCAGATATTGATCCATTATTTTGTTATATTTATGATGTCTGCACATGCGCAGATCACAACCGTGATTTCTCATTTGATGATTCAGTTTGTTGATGACCTCAAGATGCTGCTCAGATCCCCATATATCTTTTATAGATTGGTTATTAACGTTACCAATACAGAATTCTTTTTTTGCACCGTACGGAATCTCGATAGAACATTCTCCTAAGGTAGATATTAAGAGATTATGTCCCATTTTAACTGTCCAACAGTTGCTTGCCGGCTCCATATTCTTTGGCGGTAGTAAGCTTTTAAGAAAATCCTCAACATACTCCTCTCCAATATCCATTTTTCTTCTAACAAGAGACTCCAATTCTTCTTTTTGTAAATCCGATAATTCCACGTCTTGGCCCTCTTCAAAGTTATTGACGCAGCGCATAAAAATGTATTCAACTCCCATTTCCTTATAGAACTTGTAGATTTCAGGGAGGTACTTGTAATTTGCCCTATTGATCAGGATTTTGAAATTAAGTTCTGGGTATTTTAAATTCAAGTCTTTTTTCATTTGAATGATTCTACGAATATTATCTGTCTGTGCTTTGAAAGCATTTACTTTCACAACATCTTTATACAGCTCAGGTGTATGGGCATACACGCTGATTGCAACAAAATGCAACTTTCTTAAAATATTCGGTTTAAGCATTTTCTGTAACATGACAGCATTCGTTACTAAGCTAGGCTTGCAGTATTCGCCATAATCCATGTTTTCAACTAAATCGGCTAGATCAACTCCGCCGTCTCTCCAAGATAGAGGCTCTCCGCCACCAGTATAAATTATTCCTCTAGCTCCCATATCAATCAAATCACGGTGCGTTTTCAGTACAAGATCCAGTTTATTTTTCTGCAAATGCTTATTACGGTCGTCGTACGAACAAAAAATACAATGGTGATTACAAACAGCGGTCAATTGAAAATCCACTGTCCATGGGGCTGGTGCTACTCTGAGAAATTCTTCTCTATTAAATGTTCCGTTAAACTTCTGAATTCTTCCTGTATATAGAACTTTATCGTCTTCGAACTCTTCATGAGGCTGACTCAGTACTGATAGGGGAGTCATGCCCTTTTTTTTATCCTTTAGCATACAATACCTCCTGAAAATTTAGTTTAAGTACTTGCTACGATTCGAACTCTTGAGGTTTCTCTTGGATCAAACCGAAATGATAAGCCAGATATTTAACAATTCGCTGCGAGGCTTTTCCGTCCCCAAAAGGATTGACAGCATTCTTCATTCGGGTGTAGTCTTTGACGTTAGACAATAAATTGCTGGTAATGGTGTAGATTTTATCTTCTTCCGTTCCTGAAAGAACGACTGTATTGGCTTCCAATGCCTCCGGGCGTTCCGTCGTATCACGCATTAACACCATAGGCGTCCTAAAAACAGAAGACTCTTCTTGCAAACCTCCGGAATCACTTAACACAAGATATGAGCGAGCCATTAAATTTAACATGTCGCTAAAGATTAACGGATCGGTTAGCATAATTCGATCATGATCAGATAGCAATTCAAACGCTACTTCTCTCACCACGGGACTCAAATGTACTGGATAAACCAATAACGTATCTGGATACTCGTCAACAATTCTTCTCATCGCGCTAAACATTTGTCTCAATGGCGCTCCATAATTCTCTCTTCGATGAGCTGTTACCGCTATAACTCTGTTATTCTTAAAATCAATTTCCCGAATTTTCTCGTCAATAAAATTGTAATTACTGTTATACATGGACAACGCAGCATCCACTGATGTTTGCCCCGTTACGAAAATATCTTTTTCAGGATATGCTTCTCTTAATAGGTTTACACGTCCGTTATTTGTTGGAGCAAACAAAATATCTGATACGACATCCGCTACTTTTCGATTCACTTCCTCAGGATATGGAGAATATTTATTAAAGGAACGAAGCCCAGCTTCTACATGCCCAACTGGTACTTGATTATAAAATGCCGCAAGCGCACCACACATTGCAGTTTGAGTATCTCCATGCACCAATACTAGGTCCGGCTTCTCGTTCTCGATGACTTGACTCAGTCCAGAAATTGCAGATGTAGTAATATAGGTAAGCGTTTGTCTTTCTTTCATGATGTTCAAATCAACGTCGGCCTTCAGGTTAAAGTTCTCCAAAGCTTGATATAATTGTTCCTTGTGCTGGCCCGTAACTACAACTGTCGTATTAAACCAGCTTAAACCAGTACTCCTTAACTCTTGAATGACTGGCGCCATCTTTGTTGCTTCTGGGCGCGTACCAAAAATAACCATAATCTTTTTCTTTTTGTTCGTAGTCATATTAAGTATCCTTTCCCAATTAAATCGCTTACACTCGGAAACCTAGTGGAACATTTCCGTAAGGAGATTCAGAATTGATCATCATGCGTAAACCGGTTCTCTCACCTTTCCAGGAATTCCTTCCATGCAGCCATTGGCCATTCTTTAGTATGTATCCTTGATTCGTTTCTAATCGAAAGGTAATAGTTAGTTCTTCAAATAGTTCTTGTAACTTAGGCATGATGTTCAACACAGGAACAGAAAAATAGATTAGGTTGTCATATCGGAATCTAATAAAAACTTCTCCATTTGGCAACTTCTCGAATACGGAGCCTAATATTAGATCTTCACCAAAAATGACTGAGCCAGGGCGGCAAAGCTCATGAAGTGTATTTCGATCTGTTTCCTTTA
Organism: Paenibacillus woosongensis; assembly: GCF_030122845.1. Classification (NCBI taxonomy): domain Bacteria; kingdom Bacillati; phylum Bacillota; class Bacilli; order Caryophanales; family Paenibacillaceae; genus Paenibacillus; species Paenibacillus woosongensis. The sequence goes on along the minus strand of NZ_CP126084.1, from coordinate 2,027,674 downwards.
ACACTTCGTACAGCTTTCGTCCATCCAAAAGTATGGATTCGCCACCTTCAGGCGCAGCTTGTTGACAATAAAAGAATAGAAGTGACGGCGGCACCTTGCTTTTACTATAATCTGTATGAAATTCAAATTTTCTAGCCGTAAAATTCCTATACCATTCCTGCTTGTATACATTCGTTATAATGTCCGCGCCATCGTCATCACTTTTGGAGTGAATATAAACTTCCCCAAATTCTTTGGACAAAGAAACGAATTCATCTCTCGACAGGTTCTGTTCAAAAGTTACTATACCTTTTTTGTTGAGGGCATCATTTGCTTTATCGACAAAATTAGGTTCAGTTATATCAATATAATAATCATAGAATGCGTTTTGTTGTTGAGCCACAATTACAGTACCTCCTTCAACTTTGGATTTTGCTGGTTACATAAGCCTCAAGTTCTCCATACTTGTTAAATATTTCGTAATCTATTGAATCATAAGAAATTTTGAATTTATACTCATTTTCTATCTCAACCAAAAGTCTTAATATTTGAAGAGAATCAAAGCCAAGATCCGTCAGCAAACTGGTATTCTCATTTATTTCCTGGGTCTGGAAACATAAGTCTTGTATTATTTTTTTTAGTCTTTCCATACATAATGACCTCCTTGTGTATTGCTACAATAATTCTTTTTTGAAAACAGTCTTAAATGTCTCTGCATACTTAGTTCCATATTGGTACCCTCGCCACTCAGCCAATTTCTTAATATCCGATACATAATGGACCATATAACCCGCTAACTGAGAAGCATGCATCCTCAGCGCATTAAGTTTCGATTCAAAGTGTTCGCTAATATCGATATATAAATCAGGTATAAACCGATTGCTGTTAATCAGATTACTTTGATTCGTCTGTTCAAAATTATAAACATCACACATGTATTTTCTGAAACATGCCTGAACCGCTTGCGAAATGATTCTGTGATCTTGATGGCTATCGTCAATACTATGTGTAAAAATGGCATCGGGTTGAAAATCTTCTATAATTTTATCTAGTTGTGTAATGAGGCCAATCATCGTATAGTCTTCAACTGTACAAGGATATGAAGTATCTAGAAACTTTACTTCCATATCTAAATAATCAGCAGAACGTATAGCCTCGCTCTTTCTCACTTCAACATTATTTGTTGGGATAGATGCAATAATGGTCATAACCTTATGGCCTTCAGAAGTTAATTTTTTAATGGTTCCACCCATTGTGATTTCTGCATCGTCTGGATGGGCTGTTACAATCAAGTACTTTTTCATTGTTATCAGCTCACACCTCGCTTTTATACTTTTTTAAGATATGCAAAATGTTACTCTTGCCATCTGGCACTGCAGCTTTTTTCATATTTTCAATATAATCGTTACGTTTCTTATACACCTCAAAAAGTTCTTTCACAAAGATTTCGTTCGTGATATGTTCTTCAAGTAATGTTTTACTATAGCCTAATCTTTCAAATGTTGCAGCATTGATGATCTGGTCACCTCTGCTAGCGGTTTTGGGAAGTGGAATTAACAAGCTGGGGATTCTAAGACGCAAGAACTCGAATATGGAATTGGATCCGGACCGTGCGACTGCAATATCTGTAATTTTATAAATGTGAGACATCTCTTTATCCACATATTCGAATTGTTTGTATCCTTCTATGCCAATCCACTCATTGTCCATTTTACCTTTACCGCATAAGTGAACGATTTGAAAATTTTCTAACAGAACAGGCAAAGTATCCCGAACACATTTATTTAACTTCACTGATCCGAGGCTGCCGCCAAGAATCAAAACGATCGGCTTTTGATCATTAAATCCGCACAGTCTAAGCCCCGTTTCACGGTCGCCATTCAGGAGATCTTCCCGGATAGGAGAACCTACATGCAGTGATTTGGTCGAGGGAAGAAAGTTAAGCGTTTCTTCAAATGAGGTACAAAGTTGATGTACAAATGGCGTGGATATTCTATTCGCTAAACCAGGAGTTAAATCCGACTCATGCGCAATTACAGGCACTCTATTTAACCATCCTGCAATGACAACAGGCACTGACACATAACCGCCTTTAGAGAAAATCACTCTCGGCTTAATTTTCCTTATCTGTACCGTGGCCTGCATAATTCCAATCAAAACATTAATCGGATCAATAAAGTTCTTCCAATCAAAATACCTTCTCCACTTTCCAGCTTTAATTGAATGATAGGTAACGAATTGTCTTGGAACAATTTTACTTTCAATCCCGTTTTGAGTTCCAAAATAATGAATTTCCCACCCACTGTCCAACAGACTCGGCAGCAAGGAGAGGTTGGGCGTAACATGTCCGGAAGTTCCCCCACCCGTGAGTATAATTTTATCCATTCAATTAACCCCCGTTTGTGAATCTTAAATTTGGCCCCTGAACTGAATCCTGATTCTTATACTGAGATTGTGCGGCTTGTTGAACGTCGTTTGTGAGTTGATGAAACATCAACATACCAATGGGAGCATTCGGGTACAGTCTTACTGATAAAGGACCTGTGTTCTTGATCTCAAGCACAATGCTTCTCTTCTCTCCATACATATTATCTATAACTCCGGATGTACAATGGATTGAGAGCCCGAGCCTTGCGATTGTGCTCCTGCCTTCTAAGTATCCAATGATATTTTTCGGAGTTAGAATCTGTTCCTTCGTGGCCATGAGGATAAACTCATTAGGTTTTAATATGTAACCCTGGTCTTCATCAATTTGAAGCTTTATTGTTGATACTTCAACACTATTTCTCAAGTCTACTACTTGATCGCTTGCATAAGTAATCACTTCGTTTGACAAATGAACTCTAATTCCGTTCGGTCTCAAGTTTTGTTCTCGGAATTCAGTTACAATAAGCTCTTTACTGCGGATTAATTTTAAAATGTCGACATCTGCAAGTATCATACAACGATTTCCTCTTCAAAATCATGGTAAATCTGAGACGGCTGCGGTCCCATAAGTCCTTGGTATTTGCCTTTATATAATTCTATCTCCCCTAGTGGTTCCCAAAATGTAACTTGTCCAATTAACATATTTGGAAATACTTTAACCGGTTGAACGGCGTGCAACTGCAATGTCCATTGGTTATGCGAACCAATGTCAATTAAATCAGCAGTTACATGAACGAATAATCCTAGTCTCGCAACGGAAGACCTAGCCCTAATAATGGGGACGTAATGGTCACTCCCCATCACTTCCAATGTATGCCCCAAATAGATCTTATTCGGCAGTAATATAGTACCAGTGTCCTCTACGGGAATATCTATTGTTTCTTGGGGGAATTTAGGGTCTAGCACTTCGTTGACATAGCACTTTAATACTGGACCTAAACGAAAGTTATAGCTATTCGGATTCACATGTGATTGGTGAAAAGGGTTAATGGTAATTCTATTTAGTTTATATTGTTTTTCAATTTCTGGACCAGTAAGTATCAAGCGTCATTCCCCCTCATTTTATTATCAAGCGTATCACTGCCAATTTTATGTAAGCTGTCAAATAAACATATCTGAGGCTTGTGGTAGGAAGTATACTGACCATTATATTCATTGATATCTCCATAAGGCTTCCAAAAACTAACTTGGCCGACTTTCATTCGAGGGTACACCTTAATTGGTTGAACACACACCAACTCTAGAGTCCACTTATGAGCCGGCCCCAGATTCCCTAGATCTGCTGATATTTGCAAATATAGACCAAGCCTCCCTACAGATGATCGCCCGATAAGAGATGTTACAAATTTATTACTGCCAATGATTTCATGAGTGCTTGCAAGATACACTTGACCAGGCTTCAAAAGAAAACCTTCCTTCGGGATCTCCTGATAATCGTCCTGGCTCATTGCATTTAAAAGAGAGACATCTCTACTCAATTCAATAATCTGATCACCTAGTTTGTAATTATAGCTGTTGGGGTTAATACAACTCGGATCAAAGGGTTCAATAATTATATTTTTGTGAGAAACCTGCTTTTCAATTTCTTTTCCCGTCAATATCATGACAATGATTCTCCTAAGACACCGTTACTAAAATAATCCCAACCTTTAATTTCAAACGGATTCACTTGTCCATCTCTTTTCAAATGGATTCCTTCACCGGCTATGCATCTTCCGACGATGACCATCCCTGTACTATCCAATTGATCTTTATGCTCCTCATAAGTTTGAGGATCAATGGTGCCAAGAAGTTGAAAATCAGCCCCGCTACCGAGTGCTACTTCAACAATATCTTTATTAATATAGTTGGCAACCTTGTATGATATTTCGTGAATTTTCAATTGATCAACATCCAGTGTAATCCCAAGATTGTTAATCTCTGCGATTTCAAGATAACTTTGCGCAGCCCCGTCTGTGTTATCCATTGCAGTTACGCACTCACCATGTTTTGATAGCGCTTCCGAAAATGTTGCTCTTGCTCTCGGATTTCGAAACTGATTTGCCAAAACGCTTTCTTCTTCCTCGGACAATCTCAATCCCTTCGGTTTAGCTTGTAAATAATAGTGGAAAGCGGTTGACGTTAAACCCAGGTAGTCTGAACAATAAACTAAATGCCCGACCTTGGCTCCAGATCTATAGATGGTCCTGCTACTTTCAGAAACCCCCACTGAAGTAGCACTTAAGCTCATTTCTATAGAATGACTTAAGTCTCCGCCAATGACATTGCAGCGATACTCGTCACAAGCATTCTTAATACCCAATAGAATCTGATCAAAATCTTTGACTTTGAAATCATCAGGAAATGCCAGATTCAAGAGCAGCCCTACAGGTTTGGAACCGCTTGCATACACATCGCTAATATTGAGCACCGCTAGGTAATATCCCAACCCATAATAGTCAATAATACCAAGCTTGAAGCTTATTAAATCAGCTGGAACACGATCCGTTGACAAGCTTATGGAATGATTGCTCTTTGGAACACGGATTACCGCACAGTCGTCTCCAGACAGGTCTGGATTATTTCCTGGGTTAAATAATGGTTTTATGGTAGAACTGATTAATTTTTTTTCCCCAATGTCCTTTAATGTTAAGCTCAACTAAAAAACCTCCCAAAAGAAACTCGCTTGACTAGAAAATGATTACTCCGAAAACGTCTAAAAACAATCTATCATCATCGACATTCTTTAACAATATTTTATGTAATAATTGATAATAACTGTATTTTTGAAAATTGATTTACGCTTACATTTTGATTATATTGAATATCAAATAATATTATCGGGGGGGTGTTATGGTTGGTTTCTTCCTTTTCTACCATTTCCTCTATTATCATTCCCCACGGCCAATCGTTACTCATAAATGATTCCAGCAGAATTATTTTAGTGGTCGGGAGTGAAGTTATTGAATTTCAAAATAGAGAAAAGAGCATTTCGTGCAACAGTTTAGCGATTCGTGGACAGATCAAGATGATCAACACTAGCGAAAAACAGGTATCCGTCAGGGCAGTTATTTTCTCTAATGAATTGAATTATTTAATCGAACCCAATACCCCTTTAAGTTTTCAGGATTTGGGTCAACAGTTACTTGCTGCTAAGATAATTGACTTTTGCTTTTCGCAAACACCACCTTTCAATAATCAGCAAATAGAGCAACAACTGGCAGAGCTTATTAATAATGAATGCATCAATCATTTAGTAAAAACACAATTAAACAAAAATAATAAAATCGACCCTAGACTGATAAAGATTAACAGGTACATAAGAAAATATTTTGAGCAACCGATTACCCTAAACACACTGGCAGAACTCATTGGCTGCAATCCGGTTTACTTAAGTAATACATACAAAAAAGTTTTAGGTATTTCACCCATGCAGCACTTGCAAAAAATTAGAATGGATAGAGCGAAAGAACTGCTACTCAACGAAAATTATTCAATCGGGGACATTACAATCAAAGTTGGATATTTAACTATTTCACAATTTGGGGTTATATTTAAAAAACACTTTGGGCAATCGCCGCAGGAATACAGGAATCATCATTTGTTTAACATCAACCAGAAAATGTTTACTAAATAAATTCAAAAAAGTAGAGGGAGATATGGGATATGTGGGTCAATGTCCGCGGAATCATTGAAAGGACGGCAAACGGTACCACTGAAATTATTATCCAAAAAAGAAATAAGCCAGACGAGGAAATAAGTTTTGAATTGCCCGGAGGACGCCTCGAAGAATTTGAATCTATGGTTGATGGTCTTAAACGAGAAATCTATGAAGAAACTGGGCTAAAGGTTACATTTATTCAGAATCTAGACCAACAAATAATTACATCACACAATAATGTAACCGTTGAATGTATGACTCCCTATATAGTTTATCAAACAACCAAAGGAAAAGTGGATTCAATGGGGATTATTTTTCTATGCAGCGCTGATGGAACTCTTTTAACTGAAGGTGATAATACAGAGGATATTCAATGGATCTCCCTAGAAAATCTGCATCATTTAATGAACAAAAGCGATGTTACGTTCACTCCTGTGGCTAAAGCAAGCATAAATAGATATTTAACAGATAAAGGATTTTCTCATTCTATTCCTAATTAATGGAGGTTAGCTATGTTTAACAATTTGACGGAAGTAAAATCATGGATCGCAAACAACTATAACGATACCAATAAAATCTTAGAACAAACTAAAGCCATTCTTGAACCTATAAGTTCAAAGGAACAAATATTGTTGCTACTCAATTCCTTACTAGAAGACCCACAAATGCTTCTTGAGATTTCCAAACGATCCTATACGCATATAAACGGCTTTGACAAAATTGTATTGATCGAGTCTAAATCTCCTGAATACAAAATAAGGCTTCACATCTGGTGGCCGGAATATAAAATTTCACATATTGAGCATATTCATAATCATCCCTGGGATTTCAGCTCCAGAGTTTTAACAGGTGAACTCACTTTCCAAACTTTTTCCTCTCAAAATGGAACTGGTGAATCATTGCATTATTATCGAACGTTTCCTCCGAATCCAGGTGAGTCAGGTCACATTTTAAGAAAAATGGGCACTCAAACACTTCAATTAATGTTCGATACAACTATTACTTCTGGCTCGTTTTATACCATGTCCAAAAAGATAAAACATAGAGTTCTTAAAAGCAGCCAATCTGTAAACTCAACGTTAATATTCCAAGGCCCTTTCGGTGAAGGCATATCTGATCTATTTTGTGACAAGGAATTCTCCGGTTCAGAAAAGGTACCTTTGGACTTTTTTGATGTTGATATACTAAAATACAAAATTCGTAAATACATAACATTTCTTCTTGCCAGCTAGTAATAACGTACTCTTTAATTCGACTTGGACACGCAAACATTTAGAACAACAATGAATATTTATGGGCATGCACTTCAATTAGAAGAGCAAATTGCTGCAAATATATTTAAATCATTCCTATACCAAAGACAGACAATTATATTTCAATAAATGATCCAAACACTTTTATCCTCTAAGTGAATTGAATTGTATTAAAAAAAGCGCTTATTAAAGCGCTTCAGTTTGCAGACAAACTCCTAAATTCCGCCTTGGAACAAGGGAGTTTGTTTGCAATCTGAAACCGATCCAATCATCCATGTGGCAAACATAGTTGAGGAACGCCGCAACACCTGTTAATTATTATTTGATGATCAATATATATGATGCCCTTGTCTGGTGTGCCTACACGATGAAGTGACCTATACATGCAGAAGAGGCTGCTCCATACGGAACGCCCTCTGAGTTATGGCGTCTAGGGAGCGCGGTCTGAACCCATGGGTTCGGCCCAACCGAACTCCATACAAACAAAAAAGGCTAGCCAAAGTGGCTAACCTTCTTCTTCGTATGGAGTCTAGGGGGATCGAACCCCTGACCTCTTCGCTGCCAGCGAAGCGCTCTCCCAGCTGAGCTAAGACCCCGCAAACGACTATTTAAGTATATTAAATTGCTAGTTAGAAGTCAAGCTCTTTTTATCAGATTACTCCTTTCGACATATTCCGATAAAAAAATAATTTTAAACATGACCTTCTGCTCATGCCTGAAGTAAGCTCTCTTCCTCCGTCCCATTTCATCCCCCTCCCAAAGTTTCATAACCTAACGATCTACCATAAAAGAAAAATAAATACATATTCATAGGAATATATGCTCTTTGTGGGATTAATTGTATTCTGTTTTATCATCATAATGTACATACCTTGTTTTTTAAAAATGAGAGGAGTGGAAGAATTGTTGAAATCTCTGATCCGCAGCTCAAGCTTATGTTTTACTGTCCTGGTCATGTTATTGTCCGTCGCAGGCGGGCTCCCCGGCTTCACACAGCATAGTTATGCAGCATCCGGTACGGAACAGACCGTTATGGAGTGGTCCAGGGACTACGGAGCCCAGTCTTCCGGCAAAGGAGTCATTGCCACATCCGACGGGGGATATTTGTTGTTGGGCGATATTTCGGAGCCTGGCTCATGGGGGTATCTGGAAACTCTGGCTTACATCGTGAAGACTGATTCGGAAGGCAGCACGGAATGGGAGACGAAAATTAACTACTCCTCGAATGATCAGGCAAGAAATGCCATAGAAACACAAGACGGCGGTTACTTGGTAGCAGGAACGATTACGGATTACAGCGGCAAGCCTTATAGCGTAATCTACTTGGTGAAGCTGGATGCCCAAGGCCGCATTCAATGGGAGAACACCTATGATGACTCTTACTACTATAACAACCCGCTCTCGGTCATAGAGACAGCGGACGGCGGGTATGCCGTTACCGGGTTTGGCGCGACCAGTGCCGGCATTTATTCCGCCTTTGTCCTTAGAACCACTACCGAGGGCGAGCAGCTGTGGTATAAGAAATATGGGTTCGGGGACGACCAGGATTTATATGATCTCGTTCAGACTTCGGACGGCGGCTTTCTCGCGGTAGGCAGCATTACGAGACAGAGCTATGAAACCGGGGATGTCCAGAATGCGCTGCTCATCATCAAGCTGGATCCCCGAGGAAATATGGAATGGAACAAGCAGTACCAGGATAAGACGGCAACCTTTCTCGCCCACACCCTTATCCCGGCCAAGGACGGCGGTTATCTGATCGGGTATCGCAAAACGGCATTCGGTAAGGCCGCAAATATGCTGGCCAAAATCGACGCTAGCGGCAGCATGTTATGGGAAAAAGCTTATCCCTCGGAATATTCCTTAGGGATCAGGACGTACAGCAAGCTGGTTCCCGCCGAGTACGGCTACGCCCTGCTCGGAGCTAATACCAAAGGGGACTACCCGAACGTTAGGAGGCAATATGCCATACTAACAGTCAACCATGAAGGGCAGGTGCTGGGCGATTATCTATACGAGGGACCAACGCTCTCTAGTCATGGCGAAGGAGCGGCAGCTCTGGACGGCGGGTTCATCGTAACGGGCACGATCAAACGCGGCGACATTTACAAAGCCCAACTGAGCAAGCTGCCTAAGCCGCAGGAAACTGCTTCGCCCGGAGAGCGGACGCTGACAAAGATCTCTTTTGTGGAATCCGAGAAAAAAGTGCTCGCAGGCCATACTGCCCCTACCGTTATTCAAGCAGTTTATTCGGATGGATATACGAATACACTTTCGGCTGCCGCGCAATATCAGATCGAAGATCCGTCGATTGCATCGGTTGACGGCCTGGGCCGGGTAACGGGAATCGAGCCGGGCAGTACGCGTCTGGTTGCAAGCTATCAAGGCCTTCAAACGACCCTGCCGGTGATCGTACTGCCCGAGGATTCAGATGAACTCGAACCAACTGACTTCAATCTGGACTCCACCGAATATTCGCTGTCTATCGGAGACAAACTGGACACAAGGACGTATATTTACGACTACTCGACCTCCAAGAGAACAGACATCACCCATCTGACCACGTTCAGAAGCGATAACCCGGAAATTGCCGATTACGACGAGAATGGCGATCTCGTTGGACTCAAAGCCGGCACGACCAAAATTTACGCTTATTACAAAGGGAGCTATAGATCCGCAACCGTTCAAGTCGTACGCTCCTTCGTCCCATAAATTAGAACGGCCAAACAGCCTATAGCAAAAAAATGGCCAAGCCATGTAAAAAATATCTTGATTCCCTCGCAGCGTTGTAGTAAACTAACGTCAATATTCAAATACGTTGAAGAGGAATAGTAGGATTGACGCAGGCGCCCAGAGAGCTGTTGGCCGGTGCAAAACAGTCGCAAGCCAAATCCGAACTCACCTTGAAGTAGCTCGCTGAAATTGTATTAAAGTAGGTGGAGCCGGAGCCTAACCGTTACAGTAGGAGGATATAAGGCCGTGTCTCATTCGAGTGCGCAGCCCGTATCCGGCAGAGTGCATACCGCAAGGTATGAATCAGAGTGGTACCGCGTAAGCTGACAACAGCCTTTCGTCTCTAAGTATTTATGGAGATGGAAGGCTTTTTTTATATTCCAAATACAAACAAGTTGTAAATTAATGAAGATCCGATACGAGGGAAAGGTGGTCATTGCTATGAAAAATTTCAAAAAATACACCAGAGGTTATTTCTTGCCTCCGCAAACGAGCCTGAAATGGACGCAAAAAGAGTACATTACTGAAGCCCCTACCTGGTGCAGCGTCGACCTGCGCGACGGAAACCAAGCTCTGGTCGTACCGATGAATCTGGAGGAGAAGCTAGAGTTTTTCCAAGTGCTCGTCAAGCTGGGCTTTAAAGAAATCGAGGTTGGCTTCCCTGCAGCCTCCGAGACGGAATACACCTTCCTGCGTACGCTGATCGAGCAGGATCTCATTCCCGACGACGTAACAATTCAAGTGCTGACCCAGTCCAGAGAGCATATCATTCAGAAAACGTTCGAATCACTGAAAGGTGCAAAACAAGCGGTCGTACATTTGTACAATTCCACCTCCGTAGCCCAGCGCGAGCAGGTATTCCGGAAATCCAAGCAGGAAATCATCGATATCGCGGTGACCGGAGCCGAGCTTCTGAAAAAATATGCGGCAGAAACCGAAGGCAATTTCAAATTCCAGTACTCGCCGGAGAGCTTCACCGGCACCGAGATCGATTTTGCGCTTGAGATCTGTAATGCCGTGCTAGACGTATGGCAGCCGACCGCAGACAACAAGGTCATTATCAACCTGCCGGCGACAGTCTCCATGTCGATGTCGCACGTCTATGCCAGCCAAATCGAATACATGAGCGATCATTTGAAATACCGGGATAACGTCATCCTGTCCTTACATCCCCATAACGACCGTGGAACCGGAATCGCCGATACGGAGCTGGCCCTGCTTGCTGGCGGCCAGCGCGTTGAAGGAACGCTATTCGGCAACGGGGAGCGGACAGGGAACGTGGATATTGTAACCCTGGCTTTGAACATGTACTCCCACGGGGTTGATCCGAAGCTGAATTTCGAGAACATCCCGGAAATCATCGAAGTGTACGAGCGCATGACCAAAATGAAAGTGAACGAAAGACAGCCGTATGCGGGCAAGCTCGTATTCGCCGCTTTCTCCGGATCCCACCAGGACGCGATCGCCAAAGGCATGAAATGGCGCGAGGAGCATGACTGCGAGCATTGGACGGTTCCTTATCTGCCGATCGATCCGAAGGATATCGGGCGCGAATACGAAGGAGATGTCATCCGCATCAACAGCCAGTCCGGCAAGGGCGGCATCGGTTATTTGCTGGAGCAGCACTACGGCCTGGATCTCCCGCCGAAAATGCGCGAGGATTTCGGCTACCGGGTCAAGAACGTCTCCGACCGGCTGGCGAAGGAACTGGTGGCGAACGAAATTTACGATATTTTTAAAGAGGTCTACGTCAACATCCAGTCGCCTGTCGAATTCCTGAACTACCGCTTCTCGCAGCACGATGATTACGAAACGACGATTACAGTCAAGCAAAATGGTGAAATCCAGGAAATCAACGGTGCCGGCAACGGGCGGCTCGACGCGATCAGCAACGCCCTGCAATCGAAGCTTGGCGTCAGCTACAGCAACCTGGTCTACAAGGAGCATGCGCTTGAAGTGGGCTCCAGCTCCCAAGCGGTATCCTATGTTGGCATTACGGCGCCGGATGGCAAAGTCCATTGGGGCTGCGGCATCGATGTCGATATTATGACCTCCTCGGTCAAAGCGCTGTTCAGCGCCGTGAACAATATGACTCAGGAGCAAAGCGAGCTGGTCGCTGCCAGTGAAGCCATATCCAAGAAATAACCTGAACTAAGCAAACAACCATGCTCCCTCGCGGGTGCATGGTTGTTTTATTTTCGCTAGATCATCAGAATCTCGCGAATTTCTTCCTCCGTCAACGAGGACAGCGTCTCCTGCCCCGGCTGAATGACCTCATCGATCAGATTTTTCTTCTTCTGCTGCAGCTCGTACATTTTATCCTCAACGGTCCCCTGCGTGACCAGGCGAATGACGTGAACCACTTTTTTCTGCCCCATCCGGTGCGCCCGGTCGGCCGCCTGCTCCTCCACCGCAGGGTTCCACCACAGATCGTACAAAATAACAGTGTCCGCCCCGGTCAGATTGAGCCCTGTGCCGCCGGCCTTTAGGGAAATCAGGAACACGTCCTTCTCCCCGTCGTTGAACCGGTTGCAGAGCTCTACGCGTTCCGCTGCCGGCGTACTGCCATCCAGGTAGAAGAACGGTACGCCTTCATATCCCAGTTCCCGGCCGATCATGCCTAGCATTTCCGTGAACTGCGAGAAGATGAGCATCCGTTTGCCCGCGCTCCGGCATTCCTCTACGATTTCGAGCAGCTGCTCAAATTTCGCTGAGCTCCCGTTATAGTCCTCCACGAACAACCCGGGATGGCAGCAGAGCTGGCGCAGCCGGGTCAGGCCGGCCAAAATTTTTATCCGGTTCCGCTTGAAATCATCCTGATCCAGATTTTTCAGTGTCTCCTGCTGCAGCTTGGCCAAATAGGCCAGGTACAGCTTCTTCTGCTCGGGAAGCAGCTCGGAGGCCTGCAGCGTCTCGATCTTCTCCGGCAGCTCCTTCAACACATCGCTTTTTAGGCGGCGGAGCAGAAACGGACGAATTCGGCGGGCTATCGTCTCCCGGGACAATTCATTAAATTCCTTCCGCCCCGGGAACAGATCCGGAAACACCGCCTCAAAAATCGACCATAGCTCCTCCAGCGAATTCTCGATCGGGGTTCCGGTCAGCGCAAACCGGTATTTGGCGTAAATCGACTTTACGGCCTGTGCCGTCTGGGTCGTGTGATTTTTAAAGGCCTGCGCCTCATCCAGTACGAGCGTATGGAACGACCTTCCCTCGTATAGATCAACGTCTCTCCTCAATAGCGGGTAGGACGTAATGATAACGTCGATATTAGAGGAATTTCGCATCGCCCGGCCCCGTTCCGTCCGGCTGCCGTCCACGATGACCGCCTTGATGTCCGGAGCGAATTTTCTGAGCTCATTCTCCCAATTGTACATAAGGGAAGCCGGCGCAACAATTAGAGCCGGGAGATCCTGCTGGCGGATTTCCGGGAGCACCGAGACGATGAAGGCGATACTTTGCAGCGTTTTGCCCAGCCCCATATCATCGGCCAATATCCCGCCGAACCGGTAATGCGCCAGCGTCTTCATCCATTGGTAGCCGTATTTCTGATAATCCCGCAGAACGGCATCGAGCTGCTCTGGTACGGGAAAATCCAGATGATCCGGATTCCGCATATGATCCAGCAGGCGCCGCAGCGACTTGCCCAGCTTTACGTTATTGCCCGTTCCCGCATAATTCATGAAATGCAATCCACGGACAGCTGGCAACCGGATTTCCGTACCATTTAAATCGAACTGACGGATACCCACCTCGTTCATGAGCTTAACCATTTCCTGGAATTCGCTACTCTCCAGCGGCAGCAGGGCGCCGTCCGGCATCCGGTAATATTTGCGTTTCTCCTCAAGGGCACTGAGAATATTTTTGATCTCCGCCTCGGGAATGCCCTGCATCTCGAACTTGAATTCGAGCCAGTCCGTTCGCTCATCCACATCGATGCGAATTTGCGGCGGCTCATGCTCCGTATACAGCCTGGCCTTGACCGCCGAGGTCGCATACACATGGACCAGCTTCTCCAGCTCCGGCAGAACACGATACAGAAACTCGTATTCGTCATCCTCATCGTCCAGAAAATAGCCGCTCTCCGTTTGCGCGAACAACCCGGTCTCCATCAGGCTTAAAATCTGCGCTTCCTTGTCGCCGTCCCGCATAATGATGCGGCTCTCGCCGCGCCGCTCGTCATGAGGCGCTAACGGATTAAAGACGATGTCTCCGTATTGGAACTCAAGTCCAGCCAGCAGCCGATCTCTCACCCGGTCCAAATAAAGCCGGGCCGTCAGCGCTGCATGGACGATTTGCCCCGAAATTGCTTTGCTCATCTGAACGACGCCCAGCTTCCTGAGGCCGGGAACGACCTTCTCGATGAACGGCTCCATCTGCTCTGCCGCAATATATATTTCCTGACTTCGCGAGTAATACAGCATATGCTTCAGCTCGGACAAACGGCTGCATTGCTCGGCAGGCAGCGGGATCAGCTTATCGCCGGCCAGCACAAGCCCATACGCCTCCAAGACGATCAGCTCATCCAGCCCTTCGATCCGCAGCTGGTATCCTCCCGATTCATACGCATCGAACTCGAATTGAAGCGGAATCCTGTCGTTTGAAATTTCGAACGCATGCGTCCTTTGCTGCTCCCGCATAATGTGTACCGCGGAATTCCCCGACAGCAAGGGCTGCAGCGCATCCCAGGCGAACGGCGGAACAAGCAGCAGTCGGTCATCGCTGATCAGCCTGTCGTACGCCGAATAAGAGCCCAGCTTGGAATTCGTCTCCTGATACATCCGCTCGTTGCGGCAAATTTGCTGCAGCTGGCGGATGACGACATCGTCCTGTGGCTGAAAGTAATGAAGCTCCGGCACATAAGTGAAATGCTTGGAAAATTCATAAGGCTCTCCGCGTTCGACGCAATCGAGGAATTCGCGGATCTTTTGCACAATATATAACCGCTTCGTACCAACCTTGAGCTCTATGCCGAATAAATGCTTCTGAGAGCGGTAAGGATGCAGTTTACAAATAATTTCAACCTCAAGCGGCGTCTTCAAATCCGCCAAATGATTCGTACGGACAAATCGTCCCTGCTGCCTGTCATCAAATATCTTCAATATGCCCTTGGTCATCCCCGTATCGCGCACAGCCATTGAATCGCGTCTGAATCTCGGCGTCATATTTGCCATCCCTGATATTCTCGCGCCAACAGTATTTCCTGCACGCAGTCCGCGTCCGCCGGCCTCGTCCAGTTTCGCGGTTAAGCTGTAGGTACGGACGGGCTTTGCCCCATCATGCTTAAGATCGTGAACTGCAATTAATACCGCGGCAACATGGCCGCAATAATGATCGCTATTCCCATACACAGGACATGAGCAGTCAGCCTTCACATCACCGTCGCTATCGATGGCGATCCTGACGCTGTAGCTCTCATTGCCCCGTACCGTCGCTGTATACGCTGCAGCTTCAGGATCGGTATGGTTCAAGTACACCCGTCCAGCTTGAACGTAGATATTCCCTTGCTCAAAACTAGCCTTGCCGCAAAGCAATTTGATGACCCTGGTCGTCAACTGAAAGCTCATTCCCCTGTTCCTTCCTATTAAAATCAAGTTAAATTTTATTCCGTCCAACTACGAATATCTTTATATGATAACAGAGTGCCCGGCTTGGAATCAAAGAAACTTGTCCACAAGAAAAAAAAGGCGCCAAAGTAAATTTACCTTGCACCTTTATTTGCCTAGGCTTGGATGACAACAGCCTTCTATAACCGTTCCCCGAAATTCCGGCGGGACGGAACTTACCCTGTTTCTTTCTCGGGCTTTGTCTCCCTTAAACGCAGCCTCCGCCACTTCCAAATGAACCAGAAAATGAGCAAAGCCCCAGCGCCCGTGCATATGTACTTCAAGTAATTTTCCACTAGAGTGAATATGTGCTGCCACTGCTCGCCGAATATATAACCGATGCTTACGAAGACAAATACCCAGATCGCTGCCCCAGTGTAAGCGTATATCGCGAATGTCGGAAAGGGAATCCGGATAATTCCCACGAAATAACCGAAAAATTGCCGGACCCCCGGCACAAAAAAGCTAATCAGCAGCATTTTATTGCCATACCGGTCGTAGGTATGTCTCGTTTTCTCAATTTGAGAAGGCTTAAGAAATATCCATTTTCCGTAGCGTTCTACCAGCGGTGCCCCTACCTTGTATCCAATCCAATAGGTAATCGTGATTCCGATAGCCGCTCCAGTAAAAGCCACCGCCATCGCCGGAATCCATCCGAACACGCCTTTATAGGCTAAATACCCCGTAAAGGTTAGCGTCGTCTGACCCGGCGGCAGCGGCAAGGCGATAAAATCTATAGGAAGTCCAATCAGCAATACCAAATATCCGTACTGCTTGAACATGAGCTCAATCCACTCTAGCACATTCATTAGAAAGTCTCCTCAATTCAAACCAATGCTTCCATTCCATATCGAACGATAAATATGTTACCAAGCCATTGCATCCGTTTCAAGAAAAATATCACGCACCTCCGTTTGGGCTATAGCATAGGATGTCAGCAGAAAGCACTTTGCATGATTAGTGGAGGTTAAAACGATGTCGTCAAGTGAAACGAAGCAAGTGGTCTATCAAGCCAATCCGAGTGCCGTTCAAACGATGAAAAGCATGAAGGATCATCTGCATAAAATCTGCAAGCAGCATGCGAATCGTCCCGTTCGCGTCCAGACGGTTGAAGGGATCACATACGAAGGCGTATTGTCCCACACGGACGGCGGCCTGTTATTCCTCGCCATCCCTGGCCAGCAGACCGGCAAGGACCCGGATCCGCCGCCATACGGACCGTATAACTACGGCCAAGGCCAGTACGGGGGCTACTCCCAGCAGGGGTATCCGGAACAATATTGGAATTATGGCCAACAACCAGGCTATCCAGGTCCTCCTGTCCCAACCCCTTATGGTTCACCTGGATATCCGCCCCCAACTCCTTACGGATCTGGAGAATACGGCTATACTCCATACAGCCGCGGATTGTTCGGCGCCTCCTACTTCAACAATGTCATACTCCCTTTAGTTCTGTATGAACTGCTTGTGATCAGCCTGCTGTAGCCGCAAAGCGCCGAAAGTAATGAACCAGAAAGAACCGGGCAGAAATGAGACGGCCTGTCCGGTTCTCGCTCATAAGGAAATGTCCGTTATTTAGTCTATCCTACAAATAGATGAATATTAGACCTTATATCTATTGTACTCGAACAACTCCGGATCCGCCAATTTATGTTAATGAACACCGGACAGGAAAGGAAATTGAACATGCATCATTTGCTTCAAAAAAGACAGGCCGGGATACTTTACCCGCCTGCCTTTTTACGTTTTATTTGTTTTCTCGGTCATTATCCGAATCTTCCGGAAATGTAGTCGTCTGTTCTCTTTTCCTTCGGATTCGTGAAAATTTTATCCGTATCATCAAACTCGACGACTTCCCCCATAAGGAAAAATGCCGTCTTCTCCGAGACCCGTGCCGCTTGGTGCATGTTATGGGTTACGATAATAATGCAATATTCCTGCTTCAAATCGGCGATCAGCTCTTCGATCTTGGAGCTGGATACCGGGTCAAGCGCGGAGGCCGGCTCATCCATCAGAATGATGCTCGGGCTGACCGCAATCGATCTGGCGATGCACAGCCGCTGCTGCTGCCCGCCGGACAACGAAAGGGCAGAACGGTGCAGCCTGTCCTTCGTCTCGTCCCAAAGAGCAGCTTTTGTCAAAGATTCCTCGACGATCTGATCCAGCTTCTTCTTATCCTTGATCCCGTGATAGCGTGGACCAAAAGCAATATTCTCGTAGATCGATTTATGGAACGGGTTTGGTTTTTGCCAGACCATCCCAATTTTTTGGCGCAGCAGCACTACGTCGGTTTTGGGATCATTGATATTCTCGTCGCCAATCCATATTTCCCCGGTAATTTTCGCACCGCTAATGAGGTCGTTCATCCGGTTCAAACTGCGGAGAAATGTCGATTTACCGCAGCCGGACGGACCGATTAACGCCGTTACTTGTTTAGCTTCAAAGTCTAGAGAGACACTTTTTACCGCTTGCTTCTCCCCATAGTATACGCTCAGATCCTTGACGGACAGTTCGATATTGCTCATAGAGGCTCCTCCCTATTTCGTTGCTGTAAATTTCTTGTGCATGACGCGCCCCAGCCAGCGGGCCAGAAGATTGAACACCAGCACGGTTAATATGAGTACGGCTGAGGCTCCAGCAGCAATTTCTGGAGCATCCGGAGCCAATCCTTCCGAATTGATCTTCCAGATATGAACGGCCAGTGTCTCGGCAGGGCGGAACGGGTTTAAGGGAGACATCGGGCTGAACGGATTCCAATCCGTGAAGTCAAGTCTCGGACTGCTCATCCCCGCGGTAAACAATAGGGCAGCCGCTTCGCCAAACACGCGGCCCGCAGCGAGAATCGTCCCCGTCAAAATAATCGGCATCGCGATCGGCAGCATAATTGAACGAATCGTCTTCCATTTTGACAGACCTAGAGCCAGACTTGCCTCCTTCTGTGCTACCGGAACACTTCTCATGCCCTGCTCCGTAATCCGCACCATTAGCGGAAGGTTGAACACGGTCAATGCGAGGGCGCCGGAGAACAGAGAGAAGCCGAAGCCGAAGACGTTAACGATAACCAGCAAGCCGAACAAACCAACCACAATGGAAGGAAAGGAGGACAGCACCTCAACGATCAAGCGTATAAAATCCGTCACTTTTCCCGGCTTGGCGTACTCGCTCATATAGATTCCTGCACCAAGTCCCAGCGGAACTGTGATCAGCAGGGTCAGGACGAGCAGAAACAGGGAATTGAACAGCTGCGGCCCAATCCCGCCGCCTTCCTTAATCGTTTCCGGAGGGGAAGTCAGGAAGTCGAAGCTGATATGTCCAAGTCCTCTGACCAGAATGAAGCCAAGCAGTCCAGCCAAGATCAGGACGATAAAGCCGGCCAAGGTTATAATGACCGCGGTTGCGATTTTATCTGCTGTTTTTGCGCTCATCGATTAGCTCTCCTTTCCAGCCACCGTACTACGAAGACGAAAACAAAGGTCATCATCATCAGGATGAGAGCCAGTGTCCACAGAACATTGTTCTGCATCGTGCCCATAACGGTATTGCCCATGCTCAGTGTAATGACACTTGTCAAAGTCGATGTGGATTCAAACAGCGACCCGGGGATATGCGGAGCATTCCCGATAACCATCTGGACGGCCAACGCTTCCCCAAAGGCCCGCGCCATGCCAAGCACAACGCCTGTCATCAAAGCAGGCAGCGTCGTAGGCAGCACCGTACGGTACAGCGTTTGCCATCTCGTAGCCCCAAGCGCATAAGAGCCTTCCTTCAGGCCTGAAGGAAGTGCGGCCAGCGCATCGGTAGCAATAGAAGTGATCGTCGGGAGAATCATGATCGACAGCACGGTAGCACCGGCCGCAATCCCAAGCCCTTGACCCGGAAAGACGTCGCGATAAAAGGGCACGATGACACTCAGGCCCACAAATCCGTAGACAACGGAGGGAATTCCCGCCAGAAGCTCGATGACGGGCTGCAAATATTTTCTGCCGATTTTCGGCATGATTTCAATCATGAAGAGAGCCGCGCAAATACCTAATGGTGCGGAAATCAGAGCAGCGAGCAGGGATGTGCTGAACGATCCGATAATAAATGGCAAAGCGCCGAAGAACGGGGGCTCCCCATCCGGCTTCCACTGTGTGCTGCCAAATATTTCGGCTACGCTGATTCCGTCCTTAAAAAACGAGCTCAATCCTTTGGTCGCCACGAAATACACCATAGAGAAAATAGTGACGACCAGAAGGACGATACATAGCGATGTAAATATTTTACCTGTCCATTCTTCGATTACGTGTTGTTTTGGTTTTTGTCTTCTGCCGGCATGAGCCATAAGACCTCTCCCTTTACACAGCACAGAGAGAGGCAGAAGAATCCGCCTCTCGTCTTGCCGAAATGATGTCATATATTATTTCGTAATATTGCCGTCAGCGTCGCGTTTCACTTGCATTTTTCCGGCTGGAATGTAGCCAAGCTCAACGACATCGTTATTTTGCACATCATCGGAAACCATATATTCGAGGAATGCTTTCACAACTTCGTTTGCTTCGCCTTTGGTGTACATGTGCTCATACGCCCATACAGGGTAGCTGCCGTTAGCAACATTCTCTTCGTTCGCTTCAACGCCGTCGTATTTCACAACTTTGATGGAATCATCCAGGTAGGACAGAGCCAGGTAGCCGATCGCGCCAGGCGTTTCTTTTACCAGCTTCTTAACGGTACCCGAGGAATCCTCTTGAATGGAGCCTTGAAGATCTTCCGTTTTCGTGCCTAGTGCATATTTCTCAAAAGTCGCGCGCGTACCCGAGCTGGACGGTCTGTTTACGATTTGAATTTTTTGATCCTGTCCGCCAACTTCTTTCCAGTTAGTGATTTTGCCTGTGAAAATGCCTACCAATTGATCCTTCGTCAGGTTATCAACTGTGATCTCAGGGTTAATGACTGCTGCCATAGCTACGACCGCTACTTGATGGTCAACCAGTTCACCAGCTTGAGCTGCATCCAGCTTCTCTTCGGCGAATACGTCGGAGTTGCCGATGTCAGCTTGTCCGCCGGATACTTGAGTCAAGCCCGTGCCGCTGCCGCCGCCTTGCACTTGGATAGAAACCTTCGGATGCTGATCCATGAATTTTTTGGACGCTTGATCCACGAGAGGTTGAAGTGCAGAAGAACCAACAGCAAGGATTGAACCGGACAGCTCGGATGCTGGCGTTTCATTTGCCGGAGTTTCGTTAGCAGCGCCTGGAGCTTCTGCTGAATTATTGGACTTTGCCGCGTTATTTGGTCCGCATGCGGCCAACGTGAAAGTCAATACCAAAGTTAAAATTAACATCAAACTCTTTTTCATTGTTAAGGTTTCCCCCTCATTTGTTTGTATAGTCTGATTATAGAAACCGAATATCAAACCCATGTATGAGTTTTGTAAACTCTGTGTAAAAAAAATAATAAATACCCGCTTCTATCACTTAACGTGAATGAAACGGGTATTTATTATTCCAGTTTCCTTAAATTTTTCTTTCGCTCTTCACAATTTGTTAGCATTTGGGGTGCCGCGAACAACTCTACGCACCGTCCACACCCCTGCGGCTGTGCCGATAACGCCGCAGGCGCTCACGATCGCAACCAGATCATAAGAATGCCAATGAAGCAGAAAGCCAATCCCGCTGCCAAATGTCGTGCCGGCTAGAAACCCTAGCGCCATCCCGGCCTGGCTGTTCCATTTCATGAATGCAAACCTCCAGCGTATCCATAGTATGCCTGCGGATTACACCGAATCCGACGGGCCGCTGCTCTTCGAGAGCAGCCCCTTTAACTCCTTCATGAACATATTGATGTCCTTGAATTGGCGATAGACCGAAGCAAACCTTACGTATGCGACCTCATCTACAGGATACAATTGCTCCATAATAAGCTCTCCGATTTCCCTGCTCTCTACCTCAGCGTTAGCTGTATGACGCAGCGATCTTTCCGCTGCCGACACGATCGATTCCAGCTGTTCCACGGACACCGGCCGTTTCTCACAAGCGCGAATCAAACCCCGGAGCAACTTCTCCCGATTGAATTCCTCTCGGCTGCCGTCCTTTTTGATAACGATCAGCGGCATTTCCTCCACCATCTCAAAGGTAGTGAACCGGCGGCTGCATTTCTCGCACTCCCGCCTGCGACGGATGGAACGATTCTCGTTTGCCGGTCTGGAGTCCAGCACCTTTGTTCCGGAATAGTCACAATATGGACATTTCAACGTGCTTTTACCCCCTTTTTATTAGGAATTTTGATTTAACTAAGATCGCTGTTGTCGGATACATCAACGAATGCCAATAAATAACTAAAATATTCGTAATGAAGTCGTCTATTTCAGCACATAATACTTTTACCACAAGGAGGTGAACATCTCATGGCTCAAAATAATAATTCTTCGAACGACCTGGTGGTTAGACAAGCTTCCGGCGCTCTGGAGCAAATGAAATATGAAGTAGCTCAGGAGCTTGGCATCTCTTTCCCACAAGACGGATATGCCGGTAACCTGACTTCTTACGAAAACGGTTCGATTGGTGGTTTCATCACCAAACGTCTGGTAACAATTGCCGAGCAGCAGCTGGCAGGTCAATTCCAATAATTTGATCAACCAAGCTCAGGAAGCATTGGCGCAGGCCCCAGCCTGTCCAATGCTTCTCCATCATACGGGAATGGGCCCGGTAATTTACAAATGCTCGTAAATGTCAGAGTATTGATCGTAGTAATGAGTAACTCTTTGTACATAATGCCTCGTTTCGCCAAAAGGGATATTTTTGACCGATTCGAGCTTTCCATCCCACCTACCGCTGCGCAACCAATTCCGGACATTCGTCGGCCCCGCGTTATATGCCGCGATCATGGCGATCTCATTACCGTCGAATTGTTCGTGCAGTGATTTCAAATACCAGGTTCCGATCGCGATATTCGTATCGCTCTCTTCCTTCACCTTATCTAAAGATACGTCTGGCAGCTTCGACTGTTCGATAACCCATTTCGCGGTATCCGGCATGATCTGCATGATGCCAAGCGCGCCCTTCTTGGATTCGGACCCTGTCTTGTAATTGCTCTCCACCCGAATGATCGCTGCCACCATCAAAGGATCAAGATTGTATTTCTGAGCATGAACTTTTATTTCTTCTTTGAAATGAATCGGATAAAATAAGGCTAACCATTTGGAGTTAAAAAATAAAATAACAGTAAAACCGAGAAACAACAAAAGCAGCACTCTTTTTTTACGCAGCCATTTCATAGCAAAACCTTGTTCCGCCAAAATTCCGCGATCTGCAACTCCGTCTTGTCCATTCCGAGGCTGTTATCAATCAAAATATCCGCCCTCTCCTTCTTTTTCTCGATATCCATTTGGGCTCGTATTCTCGCCTCTGCCTGCTCTAAGGTCAGTTCGTCTCTCTGCATCAGCCTCTTAAGCTGCAATTCACGTGGCACATAGACCACCATCACTTGTTCAAACATCGTTTCCAAACCGGATTCATACAGCAGCGGTATATCCACGACGACAAGCCGTCCAGGGTCCGCAGCCTCATAAGCCGCCATCCGTTTCCTCATTTCGGCGCGAATAGCGGGATGGGTAAGACCATTCAGCGCTTTAAGCTTCTCCGGGTCGGAAAAGACGATTTCGCCTAGCCTTTTGCGGTTTAATGTACCGTCATCATGGATAACGTCTGGACCGAACCGCTCCCGTACCGCCTGCAATACCGGATGCCCGGGCTCCATCACCTCTCTGGCGATGACATCGGCATCAATTAATATGGCCCCTCGCTTAACCAGCATTTGGGAGACCGTGCTTTTGCCCGTGGCGATTCCGCCCGTCAGCCCGATATTCATGGATTCACCTCGCTATCTCTATAACTTTTGCGCTTCGGGCTTCCAGCTTCGGAACCGAATTCCTGCTCTGGGTCAACCATGGAGGAAATTACGATCCGATTCTCTCCAGGGACTGCTTGTCCAGAACACGAACCTGGCATATCGGGCAATAATGCGTCCCCCGCCCGCCAACGACGCTCTTCTCGATCGGGTGTCCGCATTTTACGCACGATTCGCCTTTGCGCCCGTAAATTTGCAGCGAGTGCTGGAACATCCCCATCTCGCCTTGGCCGTTAACATACGATTTAATGGAGGAACCTCCGGCTTGTACTGCATCGGTTAAGGTAAAGACGATCGCTTCATGAAGCGTTGTCCATTCTTGGGCAGACAAGGTGTTCGCCGCACGCTCCGGATGAATCCCGGCCCGAAACAGTGCTTCATCCACATAAATATTGCCGAGCCCCACCACATATTCCTGATTTAACAGAGCAACCTTGATCTTTGTCGATCGCTTGAACAGTAGCTCCCTTAGAACTTCTGCTGTAAAAGTATCTTCCAGCGGCTCTAGCCCAAGCTTCATGAGCGGCTTCTCCTTGAATTCCTCGCCTGGAAGGAACAGGTGCATCGTGCCGAATTGCCGTACATCCTTATATCTGAGCTCCGTGCCATCGGTAAACCGGAAAATGACATGGGTGTGCTTCTCTACTTCCTCATTTTGATCGTACACGCCATATCGGCCTTCCATCCGCAGATGGGAGACCAGGACAAGCTGATCCATAATAATCCTCAAAAACTTGCCGCGCCGGCCAACATCTACAATAGTATGACCCGCCAGCTCCGTCTCAAACCGCTTAATATCGTCGGGACGCTGAATAATTCGCGGCAGCAGCACTTTCACCGACTCGATCGTCTTCCCGACGATAAGAGCCGACAATGTCCGCCGAACGGTCTCCACTTCCGGTAGCTCCGGCATGTTCTTTCACCTCAAACTTTAAATTTGTTGCTGCTTCATTTCGTGATTAACGACCTTCTTGAACTTCCTCTTCATTAAAGGCTCAAAAAGTCGCTTTTCTGTACCGAAGCATACTCTCCCGGGGTGCGTTTCTTCGAAACGCTTCGGTTGCATGAACCCTTTGCCTATGCTTCCGATGCGAGTTTTGCCCTGCAAAACTTTCAGGAGGAGCGGAGTTCGACGTTTTCGAAGAAAACGGTCTTCGAAAGCATAATCTGGAGAAGCCTACATGAGCACCTGCAATGTTTCTGCAAGAAACATGCTTCGGAAGCATTAGCTTTCAAGGGTGAGTGCAAGATTCGACGCCGAATTCCCTTCCCGAAATACTTCGTGATCAAAAGTGACTTTTTGAACTACCTCTAAACTATTTGGCTTCGTACCAGTTGGAACCGCTGCTTACCTCCGCCTTCAACGGAACCGACAGCTGCAAAGCCCTTTCCATCGTCTCAGGCACAAGCTTGCTCATCGTCTCCAACTCTTCCGGCGGCACCTCAAACACCAGCTCGTCATGGACCTGAAGCAGCATCCGGCTTTTCAGCCCATGCTTACGTAGCGTCTCGTCCATCATCACCATCGCCAGCTTAATGATATCCGCAGCGGTGCCTTGGATCGGCGTATTCATCGCCGTTCGCTCGGCGAAGGAGCGCAGGTTGAAGTTGGAGGCGTTGATTTCCGGAAGATATCGTCTTCGCTCAAGCAGCGTGGTAACGTAGCCGTTGCGCTTTGCCTCCTGAACGATCTCATCCATATACCGGCGTACGCCCTTAAAAGCCTCGAAATACTGCTCAATGAATTGCGCGGCTTCCTTTCGGGTAATATGCAGGTTCTGTGATAATCCATAATCGCTAATTCCATAGACGATTCCGAAATTTACAGCCTTGGCTGAACGGCGCATATTGGCATCCACCTGGTCCTGGGATACACCGAAGACATCCATAGCTGTTTTCGTATGAATATCCATATCATGCAGGAAGGCTTCCTGCAATCCCTTATCATCTGAAATATGCGCAAGCACCCGCAGTTCAATCTGTGAATAGTCCGCGGCAAGAATGGACCAGCCCTCTTCGGACGGCACGAACACTTGGCGGATTTTGCGTCCTTCCTCCAAACGGATTGGAATGTTCTGCAAATTCGGATATTGGCTGCTAAGTCTGCCCGTTGCGGCAATCGTCTGCCGGTAAAACGTATGAACCTTGCCAGTGTCCTGGCGAATCTCCTTCAGCAGACCTTCCACATAAGTCGATTGCAGCTTCGCCAGCTGGCGGTATTCCAGAATGAACTGGACAATTTCGTTATACGGCGCCAGCTTTTCCAGTACCTCTGCATCGGTGGAATATCCCGTCTTCGTTTTCTTGACTACGGGCAGCTCCAGTTTATCGAACAGAACCTCACCGAGCTGCTTTGGCGAATTCAAATTGAATTCCAGACCGGCAATTTCATAAATGCGCTTCTCCAGTTTGCTGATCTGCGCCTCGAACTCCTTGCCGAGCTCCGCCAGCGCGTCGCGGTTGACCGAGATCCCCTGCTTCTCCATATCCGCCAAAATGCGGGACAGCGGCATTTCCAGCTCATAGAACAACCGGTTCATTTCATTTTTCTCAAGCTCTTCCTTCTGCAGCGGAATCAGGCGCAGCATTGCCAGCGCCTTGCGGGCCAAATGGCGGCTGAGCGTTTCAGGATCAGGCGCCTTAAATTTGGCCCCTTTCCCGTATACCTCATCATCCGAAGGCAATTGCGGCAAATGATATTTGGCAGCAAGCCCGCTGATCGTCTGATTATTATCCGTTGGATCCAGCAAATACGCGGCTAGTTCGATATCAAATTCGGCCCCCGCAAACGTAATTCCTTGCCAGTACAACGCCAAATCAGCCCGATGAAGATCATAACCGCGTTTTGGTATTTGCGGGTTAGCAAGCCAATCCTTGACGGGCTTCGCCTCCGCGCTTAGCAAAAATTCGCAGGACACAAAGAAATGACGCTCCTTTGAAGAGAAGATCAGCCCCATAACCTCGGACTGATGTGGATTATCGCCGCGAGATTCCACATACATAACCTCGATCCCCGGAAGCTCGTGCACAAGTTCTTGCAGTGAGGTTTCATTCACGATCGTTACCTCAACTTCATCCTGCGCCCTGACGGTCGCTTCCCCTGCTTCGGCCGTTCCAGCCCCTTCACCGAATGACAATCGTTCAAGCAATGATTTGAACTCTAGCTTGCGAAGCACCGGCCCCGCCTTCTCTTCCTGCAGCCCACGAAAAACCATATCGTCAAAAGACCGGTCGACCGGCACCTCGCGGTGAATCGTAGCAAGCCTTTTACTCAGCCTTGCATCCTCAGCATGCTGAATGAGATTTTCCTTCATCTTGCCCTTCAGCTCGTCCGTCCGGGCAAGCACTTCCTCCACGGAGCCGAACTGGTGAAGCAGCTTTAACGCCGTCTTCTCGCCGATTCCCGGGACGCCGGGAATATTATCCGAAGCATCGCCCATCAGACCCTTCAGATCAATGATCTGATCCGGGGTAAGCCCATATCTCTCTTGGATCTCCTTCGGCCCATAAGGCTCCACTTCGCTGATTCCCTTCCGCGTCAAGGCCACCTTGACCTTATCGCTGACTACCTGCAGCATGTCCTTGTCTCCCGTGACGACAAGCACGTCCTTGCCGGCAGCTTCAGCCTGCTTGCTGATCGTTCCAATAATATCGTCAGCCTCGTAGCCAGGCAGCTCAAACCAGCATATTCCAAAGCTCTCCAGCAACTCGCGGGTAAGCGGAAACTGCTCGCTCAATTCCGGAGGCGTCTTCTCCCGTCCCCCTTTATAATCTTCGTAACCTTCGTGGCGGAACGTCACCTTGCCCGCATCAAACGCTACCATAATATGAGTCGGCTTCTCATCCTGAATGAGTCTTAGCAGCATATTCGTAAATCCGTACACAGCGTTCGTATGCAGGCCGCTTGAATTGTTCAGCGGCGGCATGGCGAAGAACGCCCGGTAAATAATACTGTTTCCGTCAATAAGAATTAATTTTTCCATACAGCACCTCGTTCCCTGAACATACTCCTGACTATTATTCTAACACATGCTCCACCGATATATAAAAAACAATCGCGATTTAACGATATTCAGAACAGGCAGCCCGCACAAACAGCAAAGCGCCGGAGCATTCCGGCGCTTTGACTGTTCTAAATAACGATATTTAATTAACTATTGATTAAGATCCGGCCGATGTCCGGTAACAAGATAAACGGTGCTCTCCCCGATATTCGTCGCATGGTCGGCGATACGTTCAATGTATCTGCCCACCAGCGTAAGCAGCATCACCTGCTGTAGGGAGTCGGGGTGATTAATGACGATCGAATACAGCTCGCTGATCGTTTGACTGTAAAGATGGTCGACCTCATCGTCATCCTTTGCCATCTTATAGGCCAGATCTGTATTTTCATCCAAATAGGATTGGAGAGATTCCTCCACCATGACCTCGACCAGCTCCGCCATTTTTGGAATGTCAATAAGCGGCTTCAGCAGCGTCTGTCCCTCCAAACGAAGCGTCACCTTGGCGATGTCGACCGCAAGGTCGCCCATGCGCTCCAAATCGCTGGAGATTTTAAAGGCGACGATAATCCGGCGAAGATCCTTGGCAACAGGCTGCTGCGTAACGATCAATCTGGAGCCGATGTCCATTACTTCTTCTTCCATTTCGTTCAGCTTCAAATCCTGGGCAATAACCCCTTTGGCTCTGCTGACGTCCAAGTTCTGCAGCGATACAATGGATTCTTTGAGGGCATGCTCCACGTGCTCGCCCATTTCCCTCAGCAACTGCCGCAGCTCCTCCAAATTTTGATCGAACTCTCTTCTTTGGATCATACCTCACTGCTCCCTTCTGTTAACCAAAACGTCCTGAAATATAATCTTCGGTACGCGAATCCTGCGGTGTTGAGAACAGTTTGTTAGTATCGTCTGCTTCTACAATTTCACCATTCAGGAAAAATACAGTGCGGTCCGAAATACGGGCCGCTTGATGCATGTTATGAGTAACCATCACGATGGTATACCTATCTTTTAATTCCTGGGCCAGTTCCTCGATCTTTAGCGTCGATATCGGGTCCAGAGCAGATGTCGCTTCATCCATGAGCAGGATGTCAGGCTGGACAGCAATCGCCCGGGCGATGCAAAGCCGCTGCTGCTGGCCGCCGGATAGGCTGAGCGCCGAACGCCTCAGGAAATCCTTGACCTCATCCCACAATACAGCCTGGCGCAGGCTCTGCTCCACAATTTGATCCAGCGTGGCTTTATCTTTTATGCCGTGGAGCCTCGGCCCGTATGCAACATTATCATAAATCGATTTCGGAAAAGGGTTCGGCTGTTGGAATACCATCCCCACCTGCTTGCGTAGCGTTTCTACCTCCACGCCGTCGCTGTATATATCCTTTCCTCCGATTCGCACGGAGCCTTCGATCCGTGTGCCAGGGATCATGTCGTTCATCCGGTTCAAGGTTCGCAGCAATGTGGATTTGCCGCAGCCTGAAGGACCGATAAATGCGGTGATCGCCTTCTCGGAAATATCGAGGGACATATTCTTCAGCGCTTGAAACTGGTCGTAATATAAATTCAATCTATCAATATGGATGATCGGTTCCATGTCATTTCTCCTTCATATCTCAGCAGCATCCTGACAATAACCTGTAGGTCAGTGTTAGTGTGTGTCGAACTTTAGACATAAAACCATTTTACCTTCCCTATGTAAAAGATATTACGCAGGAATGTTAACGCAGTGTAAAATGTTTTCCGGACATTAACATTTAGTTCCCCTAATCTGCGCCAGCTTCATTTCTTTGATGACAATTGCTCAAGCTCCTGCAGCACGATCTCTGTCTGCTTTGCTGCATTTCCGGCGGTCTGGAACATATCCCTTCCCCTGGCTTCTACGGTCCGCACTGATTCGACGAGCATTTGGAAAGTATGGTCTGCGCTGTTCACCCTGTCGTGACTATGCTGCATTTCTATCGTTGTCAGAGAGGATGCGTCCGCCGTTTGTTTGACCAGCCCGCTAACGATATCCAGGGTGGATCCGATATCATCCGAGAACATTTTCGTTTGCAGCGCCAGCTTTCTGATTTCGCTCGCCACGACCGCAAAACCTCTACCATGCTCCCCGGCGTGGGCGGCTTCAATCGAGGCATTCATCGCAAGCAGGCCGCTCTGATCCGCAAGCTCCCGAATCGAAGCCGCGATGGACGAGATATTACTAGCATGCCCCAGTAAAGCCGCAACTTGCTCTTCCTGGGACTTTGTCATCTTCAGAACGCGGTTGAACGAAGCCTGCACCGCCTCAAGTTCGTTCCGCCCAGCCGTCGCCAATCCGCTCATCTCCACGGTTTGCCTTAGACTCCGCTCTGAGGTGGCGGACACTTCTTTAACAGATCGGTCGATTTCCAGCACTTTCGCATGACTTTCCCTGACGATTTTCTCGCGGATTTGATCCGCTTCCCGCTGCAGTTCCCTCGACATCAGCATCAGATCCTGGACGGTCATCACACCTTTGAACTCGCCTTGCTCCGTTAAGATCAAGCTGTCATAGAATACTGCCGACTCCCGATTCAATGCTGCATCGATCAGCTGCCGGGGCGAAGTGGTGATCTCGGTGATCAGGGGCGATTTCTCCGCAAACATCAAAGCCGGCCTTTCGTAGAACAAATCGGCAGCAAAACGTCCTGCCAATCGACGATAGAAAGTGTCCCTCATGAGTAGTCCCAGCGGCCTATTCGCATGATCGCACACAATGATGCATGGGAGTTTCGCATCGGCCTGGAATCGCTTGAGAACGCTCAGGCACGATTCGTCAGGGCCTGTCGTCGGAACGAACCGGCAGTAAGC
Source organism: Paenibacillus woosongensis (assembly GCF_030122845.1). Classification (NCBI taxonomy): domain Bacteria; kingdom Bacillati; phylum Bacillota; class Bacilli; order Caryophanales; family Paenibacillaceae; genus Paenibacillus; species Paenibacillus woosongensis. The sequence continues at coordinate 1,997,325 of NZ_CP126084.1, read as the reverse complement.
TTCCGTCCTCACCGCACTGCCCTGTTCACCCAAGTTCTCAGACGGCATTTCTTCCTTGCCTATTTTGTCTTGCTTTGCAAAGACTTTAACAGCACTACGGGAAGACAACGAGACATCCCGCTCAACGACGGCCTGATTAACCACTCACACCACTCCTGACCCATACTTTCTCTTCTCTTGCTTATGTCTCTTTTGTCTCTCTCTGACTGCATCATAGAAGAGTTTTGTTAAGGGAGTGTTAACGGTACTTTGGGCCTGTGTTAAATGTTTTACAAAACAGCAAATTTAATTCAAGCCATATAGAAGCTGTCACCGCATTAGCGCGGCTAGCCGCGTTTCAATTTGTGCGGTTGCATGACGCCCCCCCTTTTTATGAATTAATGTCCTACCTACTTTTCCCCGATGACCTGATACCCTAGCTTTTCGATCAGGTTCCTGATCTCTTGTGATCCTACTTCCCTTTCCTCGAAAGATGCGCGTACCCGCGAGCTATTGAACAGTACCTCAGCCAATTGAATCCCTTTTGTTTTCATGAGCATTTTTTCAATTTTAGCAATACAGCTTGGACAAGAGACCGTCTTCAGTTGATATAGTTTCGTCGTCATTCCTATAACCTCCAACTTGGATGTATTAACCTGATTGGCTTCATGATAATTTAGGCGCACCATCAACGCTTTGAGCAAGATCAAAAAAAGCACCGTACTCGGTGCTTTCCATAAAAAAAAGACCCCTGATTGATCAGAAGTCACTCCTTGCTTTATTCTTTGCCTGTTATTCACTCCGAAATGATTGAAGCCTTTTTCTTGTTCACGACGAGCTTATAACCAACCCCGCGAATAGAATCAATATACACCGATCCGGGATCCAGCTCTAGTTTCTTGCGAAGAGAGCTGACGTGCACATCCACGGTTCTCTGCCCGCCGATATAATCAAATCCCCATACTGCATTCATCAAGTCGTCCCGAGTCATGACTACTCCGGGCTTTCGTGCCAAATACAGCAGCACTTCGAATTCCTTCGGCCGCAGCGTAATCGGCTCGCTCCCTAAAGTTACCTCATATTTCTCCGGGTAAATGACGAGATCGCCTAGCGTAATTTGCGAACTTGTCTCTTGGGGCTGCGGTCTATTCTCCGGCTCTTCAACGCCCGAGGATCTTCTTAGCACGGCCGTTACTCGGGCAAGCAGCTCGGCTACGCCGAACGGCTTGGTAATGTAATCGTCTGCACCCGATTTCAAGCCTTGAACTACATCTTCCTCCGCATTTTTTGCCGTTAGCATAATAACGGGTGTCTTCACGCCCTCATTTCGAAGCCGGGACATGATCTCAAACCCGTTCATGCCCGGCAGCATCAAATCCAGCAATATTAAATTGAAATCGTTCTTCAATGCCGTGTCCAACCCAGACTGTCCATGCTCTTCAACCACAACTTCATAGCCTTCGCGTGACAAGTTATAAGACAGAAGCCGCGAGAGCGTTGGCTCATCCTCAATTACTAACAGCCGTTGCGTCATAGTACCCCCCATTTTCTTGTCCGGCATAATGGATGTCGACGAAATCATGACAAGCCCAGCATATCATGGCATTGTTAACGTAGTGTAAAATTTTCAGGAAATTTCACATTGGTTTTAAATAATTAATAGCCGCTTTTCATTCTCTGCATAATTCATTCCTTCTGTTAACCAAACCATTATTCTACGGGATGCATCAGCGGCAGTTCCAGAATGAACGATGTCCCTTCACCCACTTTGCTTTCTACCCGGATCGTCCCCCGATGCAAATCCACCAAGTGCTTGACGATCGACAGTCCGAGCCCCGTACCACCCGACCCGCGGGAACGGGCTTTGTCCACTCTATAGAAACGCTCAAAAATGCGCGGCAAATCCTTCTTCGGAATGCCGATCCCTGTATCGCTGACCGTAAAGCGAATTGCCTCATGCTCCCCGCCCTCGTTCAACACTTCAGCAGCAATTCTCACTCTTCCGCCTTCAAGGGTATAACTTATTGCGTTAGAAATGAGATTGAGGAATATCTGCCGCAGCCGATCCTCGTCCCCCTCGATAAATAGATGCTCCGGAACCTCCTGCAACAGTACGATCGATTTCTTCTTCGCCGCCGGAAGCAACACCTCGACGACGCTGTCAAGCAATTCCTTCAGATGAATCGGAGCGTATTCTAGAGGAGCGCGCTTGGATTCGATCTTCGACAGTTCCAGGATGTCTCCAATCAGGCGATTCAATCGGTCTGCTTCATCGTAAATGATTTGTAGGAAGGAGCGCATCGTCTCCGTATCCTTGACTCCTCCGGCGAGCAGGGTCTCGGCGAAGCCTTTAACGGCTGCAATCGGCGTTTTGAGCTCGTGGGATACATTGGCAACGAATTCACTGCGCATTCTTTCCAGCCTGCGAATATCGGTCACATCCTGAAGCAGGAACAGCATACCCCGGTAGCTTCCGTCATCTTCACTCATCGGTACGCCATCGAAATGAAGCATTCTCTCCTCCGGATCGTACACGCTGCGTTCCTCCTGCAAATACTCCTTGCGCTGTATGCCCTCCTCCATGAATTTCATGAATTCATAATTCCGCTTCAGGACGGTGAAGGGCTTGCCTAAGAGCTGATCCGCTCTCATATGCAGAATCCGCTCTGCCTCTCGGTTCACCAAGGCGATCTGGCTTCCAGCATCCACCATCACGATTCCCCCGGTCATGTTCGCAAGTACGCTCTGCATCAAATCCTCGTTGTCCCTGATCCACTTGAGCTGTTGCTGCAGGCTATCCGCCATGCCATTAATCGCAAAACCCAGCTGGCCGATCTCGTCCTTGCGCTCCAGTTTGACTCGGGCGTCATAATCCAGGCGGGAAATTCGGTTGGCTACACGCGTAATATGCTCCAGCGGCTTCGTCAGCCCACCAGCGATCCGGTAGCTGAGCAGCCCAGCCGCCAGGAACAGGATGACGAGGCCCCCGGCCATCCAGGTCCAGCCTCGATTCATTCCTTCGTCAATGGCCTTCAGGCTCATCGACAGACGAATATATCCATCGAAGCCTTCGTCCGAGTATACCTTATGAGCGACATAGAGCATATCTTCATGAAGCGTCTCGCTGTACCGGATTACGCTTCCGAATTCCCCTTGGGAAGCGGAGACGATTTCCTCACGGTTCAGGTGATTGTCCATGTCAGCGGCATTTTTCTCCGAATCTCCAACAACCTGGCCATCCAAGGCGATGAAGGTAACCCGGGAATTGATGCGCTGCTCCAGCTCCTTCGCTTCCCGGGTATAATATTCCACCATCAGCGGGCTATTATCAAGCGGGCGAAACGGGAAGGTATACTCAAGCAAACTGATTTCCCGGACCAGATTCTCCTCCAGGGCACGAATATGTGAATCCTTGAATACCCGAACCATGGATAGCCCAGCGGCAAGCATGGAAATACCGATCAAGCTCATCAAAATAAGCGTCAGTCGTGTTCGAAACGTCTTCATGCCTTATTTGAATACTGGCTCTTTGAAAGCCGCCAGCTTCTCAAGCGAAGACTTCTCGACATCCGCATGCAGGCTCTCTCCATGCGAATCCATCGTAACGATCGCCGCAAAGCCATCGACCTCCAGATGCCACATCGCCTCAGGGATGCCAAACTCCATGTAATCCACCCCGTTGACCTTCTTAATGCACTCGGCGTAATACTGCGCCGCGCCGCCAATGGCATTCAGATAAACGCCGCCATGCTCTTTCAGCGCCGCAAGCGTCTTCTGGCCCATGCCGCCCTTGCCGATTACGGCGCGAATGCCGAATTTCTTAATAATATCGCCTTGATAAGGCTCCTCGCGGATACTTGTGGTCGGCCCGGCAGCCTTTACATGCCAGCCATCCTCGTCCTTCAGCATGACTGGTCCGCAGTGATAAATGACGGCGCCGTTCAAATCGACTGGAGCATCATGATCCATCAAATATTTATGAAGGGCGTCGCGGCCCGTGTGGATTTCGCCTTTGATAACGACGACATCTCCAACCCGCAGGCTGCGAATCTGCTCCTCCGTAATCGGGGTTTGCAGAACAACCTCCCGGCTAGCCTGCGGAGCTGCATCCGCTTTCACTGAAGCGGCCGGCTCATTATCCATCGCTACCTCGGATCCCCGCTCGTACAGCCAGTTCTTGATTTCGCCGTTAGCGGGATCTATGGCAACCCCTTGCCGGCGGAAAGCCCAGCAGTTATACGCTACCGATACAAAGAAGCTTGCCGGCAGGCGGTTTGCAGCTCCGACTTTACAGCCAAGCAGCGTCACTTCGCCGCCGAAGCCCATCGTTCCAATCCCCAGCTTGTTCGCATTGTCCATAATATATTCTTCCAGCAGTCTAAGCTCATTTACCGGATTCACATCATCTGCAGAACGGAACAGCTGCTGCTTTGCCAGCTCATACCCTGTCGTCCGGTCACCGCCGATGCCGACGCCGATAAACCCGGCGCTGCAGCCCTGGCCCTGGGCTTGATACACCGCATGCAGGATACACTTGCGAATGCCGTCCAGATCCCGTCCAGCGCGCCCGAGTCCTTCAAGCTCGGCCGGAAGGCTGTACTGGATATTCTTGTTCTCGCAACCGCCGCCTTTGAGTATTAGGCGAATATCTATGAAATCCTCTTCCCACTGCTCAAAATGGATCACAGGCGTTCCCGCTCCGAGATTGTCCCCGCTGTTCTCCCCGGTTAACGAATCAACCGAGTTAGGCCGCAGCTTGCCTTCCTTGGTCGCGCGCTTGATCGCGGCGAGGATACCCTTCTTCATTTCAATTTGATTTACGCCTACAGGAGTATGAATGATAAAGGTAGGCATCCCCGTATCCTGGCAAATTGGTGATATTTGATCCTCCGCCATTTTGATATTTGTCGTGATCGTGGAAAGGGCCAGCCCTGCTCTCGTATCCCGATTTTCCGCCAGTGCCCCACGTTTTACAGCCCGGCGCACATCTCCTGGCAAATTCGTTGAAGTCTCCACAATGAGTTCATAAACGCTCTGTTCAAACTGCAGCATAATCCAAGATCCCCTCTCTTGTCTTCGTGTGACTAATGGACATAATATTGCCGTGAATCTTACTGTTGGATTAACCTGTTCTTTAGTCTTATAATAACATAAACAAAGTGACTCGTTGACATATTCTGTTCAAATTTGCCGATCAAGAAGAGAGGTATCTCACTGATGAACGATCATTTTCATTTTTCTGCCTACATGTACCGCCTGCGCTCTATCAAACGCTGGAGCCTTATGCGCAGCACGGCCACCGAGAATGTTGCCGAGCATTCCTTCCATGTCGCCTTGCTGACCCACCTCCTCTGCGAAATAGGCAACAGCCTGTACGGGCGCAGTCTGAATTCGGATCGCGCGGCGACGCTCGCCCTATTCCATGATGCAACAGAGGTATTCACCGGCGACATCCCAACCCCCGTAAAGCATCATAATCCTCGCTTGCTATCAAGCTTTCGCGAGATGGAAGAAATAGCCGCAGAACGTCTTCTCTCCATGGTCCCTCCAGAGCTAAAGCCGACGTATGGAGCATTGTTATCTCCGAATCACCATGCTAACCGGAAGACCGGAGATGACGAGCTACTCAAATATGTCAAAGCTGCCGACAGCCTGGATGCGTACTTGAAATGTGCCTGGGAGCTTACATCGGGCAATCGAGAATTTGCTGTAGCCAAGGAGCAACTGCTGGATAAGCTCCAACGGCTGAGCTTGCCGGAGATCGATTATTTCCTTGAGCATTTGGCGCCAAGCTTTGACATGACGCTTGATGAACTGTCCGAGCAAAGCTGAGTTATCTGTAAAAAAACAAATCGCTCTAAGGATCGGGCTACCCCTCTCCTTAAGAGCGATTATCCATGGGTTGCTTATAAGACGAACCCGTGCCGCTGTACAAGGCCAATTATCCGTTCACGATCTCTCCGCCGTTGATATGCAATACCTGCCCGCTAATGTAGGATGAATCATCCGAGCCTAAGAACACGTAGGCTGGAGCCAGTTCTTCCGGTTGGCCAGGGCGCTGCATCGGTGTATTCGCTCCGAATTGGGCCACTTGATCCTTATCAAATGTGGAAGGTATGAGAGGCGTCCAGATCGGACCGGGTGCAACCGCGTTAACACGGATTCCTTTCTTGCCGACAATGTTCATGGACAGCGCCCGCGTGAAGCTGACGATCGCCCCTTTAGTTGCGGAATAATCGATCAGCTGCGGATTCCCGCGATAGGCTGTTACGGAGGCCGTATTGATGATCGCACTGCCTTTCTTCAGATGAGCCATCGCTGCCTTCGTCACAAAGAACATCGCAAAAATATTCGTCCGGAATGTTCTCTCGAGCTGCTCGGCCGTAATGTCCGTAATGTCCTCCTGCGGATGCTGCTCGGCAGCATTGTTGATCAGGATATCGAGACCGCCCAGTTCGTTGACCGTTTGCTCTACTGCCTGTTTGGCGAACGATTCGTCTCCTAAATCCCCGGAAATAAGCAGGCATTTCCTGCCCTCCTGCTCGACCTCCTGCTTCGTCAGCTTCGCATCCTCATTTTCGTTCAAATATACGATAGCTACGTCGGCGCCCTCTTTGGCATATGCTATAGCTACGGCTCTTCCGATTCCACTGTCGCCCCCCGTAATTAGCGCAACTTTGCCCTGGAGCTTGCCCGCTGCTTTATAGTTCCCTTCGTATTTTGGGCGCGGATTCATTTCTTCTTCGATTCCGGGCCGCTGGTTCTGATGCTGCGGAGGCATGGTTTGCTTGGTTTGTCCGCTTCCTGACATGCTGCATTCTCCTTCCTCGCTTATGTATTTCATATCCTTCCCTTGTTAGAATAACCTTTGGCAGACGGCTTATGCCGGTAGCTGCAAATATGTGCAGCTCAAGGTCGGGTCAATTGGAAATTACCACAGCGAGCAAAGGCTTAAACAAGTTGGCTGAATTTACAGCGTAATGTCAAAGCGGTTCGCGAACCAAAGCGGATCATGCTGGCGAAGTCCTAAATACTTCTCCCTCGCTTCTTCAAGTCCTTCCCGGTCAGGAGCACCAGGCTGCTCTCCATCACAGGCTATAACAAGCTCCCGTGTCCTGGCAACGGTCTCCTTCTCGAAATGGATTCGTGTAAAGGCGATGAGATCGCTGCCCCAGTAAGCAAGCCGGTGATCCGGCGGATAATTATGCCTAAAAACAATCGTCAGAGTTACATGAGGAACGTAATAACATACCCGGCCAGACAACCAGGTCCTCAGGGAAAACTCAGCAGTCTCAATTTCCTTCGTATAGAAGCCGTCCGCAAGCCCCCCCAATTCCTCTAGTGTCTGGCGTCTTATGGCAAAGCAATCCCAAGACAGCCAAGGAATGTCGCCCTCCTCTGTAACGGCCGGATAACTGTAAATCGAAGCGCATAATCCACCCGGTAGACTGCTGCATTGCGGGATATTTACCGGACGGCCCTGCGACGTAAACGAAGGCGTTGAACAATCCGCCCTGCCTTGCTGGATCGGCTCCAGCAGAGCCTCCATCCATCCATCCTCGAAATAAAGCCTCGGACTGCAAAAAATCAAATATTCCCCCAGAGCGTGGGAAGCGCCCAGCTGCCGGGAAGATATTCCGCGCTGCGTCTTCAATTTGCGAAGCGGCATATCGAATTTGAAGTGCATCAGGAAATCACAACAGCCGTCCACGGAGCCCTCGTCCACGATAATAACTTCGTAACGGGGAGCGACACGGGATACCTTCATGGACTCCAGTGTTGTCTGTAAATCAATTCCTTCGTTCTGCACCGAAATAATGACGGATACAAGAATAGGTTGAGCAGACATGGTTTCTCTCCTTATAAATGGCAATAATAGAATATTGAATGGAAATACAGAAAAAATTAATCATTGATTACATATTAACCCATTTAATGCTTGGAGTAAATACAAACAAAACTAATAGTATATTATCTTTACCTCTCATACTCACTATGGTTAATTACAGGAGGGGTGTTATGGATTATAGATCATTGGGCAAAAGGCTGCGCCAAGAACGTCATAAGATGCATTTGACCCAGGAAAAGCTTGCCGAGAAGATAGAAGTTTCCGATGCGTACATAGGTCAAATTGAACGAGGCGAAAGGAGCTTATCGTTAGAAACTCTGGTCAAACTAGCGAATCAATTAGGTGTAACCGTCGACTACTTGCTTCACGATTCCATCGAAATCAATGACGACCATTTCCTGAACCAAATCAATCAGATTATGATTCACCGCTCGCCGAAGGAGAAACAGTTAGCTTTGGACACCATCAAGATGATTTTTACTCACTTGGACGATATGCAAAATGACAGCAACCTCTAAAATTCCCCAATACTAAATTATTTCGCCACTACATGAAAAAAACCTCCGCTTTTCGAAATTCGAAAGCGGAGGTTTTTATAGTTCATTCAAATAATCGTCGAAAATACCATCAGGAAGGAAATGAGGATAACGCTGACCGACAGCAGTACGCTTAGTGTGCGAAGCTTGCCGGCTTCGGCCGTAATATTCTTATTCTCGCGAATGCTTCCAATCGCCAGCTTCAGTGGTTTGGCCATAACTCCGCCAAGCGCGCCGATTGCAAGAAACAGGAGGACCACCACAATCATCCATGGTACGGAATAGCCGCCTTGACCGACCAAATATCCCCCGGTCAACAACTGAATCACAAGTCCGAACTGAGCAAAGCGATTTAAAGATTTAACCGCCGAGAGGGTTCCCTCCTGGGCCGCCAGCGAAAGCTTGCCGATAGCTCCGAATACAAACGGCAAAACCAAATAAAAGCCAAGCGCCAGTGCCCCGATAATGTGAAGAAACAGCATAACTTGAAACATACTTAAACCGCCTTCCATTCGTCAATTAGATTGATTACTATATAAAACCTATTATAGCCGTCTATAAAAAGAAGAACAACGTTTATGTCTCCTTCTCTTCTTGTACAGAAAAACAAACCTGCTCCTAGGAGAGGTTTGCTTTTTGATACCCGTCAGCGGGTAATATACTTCAGCCTTGAACAATCTTGATGACATTGCGTACCGAGTCTGCGGATTTATCCAGCGCAGCCTTCTCATCGGCCGTCAGCTCCAGCTCGAAAATTCTCTCGATGCCATTGCCGCCTAGGATGACGGGGACGCCCATGAACAATTGATCGTAGCCATATTCGCCTTCCAGCAGAGCGATAACCGGAAGGACTCGTTTCTTGTCCTTCAGGATCGCTTCCGTCATTTGGACAAGCGAAGCTGCGGGTGCATAGTAAGCACTGCCGCTGCCGAGCAGGTTAACGATTTCCCCGCCGCCTACGCGGGTCCGCTGAACAATCGCCTCGATGCGCTCTTTGGAAAGCAGCGTATCGACTGGAATGCCTCCGACACTGGAATAACGCACAAGCGGCACCATGTCGTCGCCATGGCCGCCAAGCACGAAGCCGCGGACATCCTCGACGGATACGTTAAGCTCCTGCGCGATAAACGTGCAATAGCGGGCCGTATCGAGTACGCCGGATTGGCCAATGACACGATTTTTAGGGAAACCTAACGCTTGATAAGCGGCATAGGTCATAGCATCGACCGGGTTGCTCAAAATGATGACAGTGGAGTCCGGGCAATACTTCTTCACGTTCTCGCACACCGAGCGAACGATACCCGCATTTGTGCTTACAAGGTCATCCCGGCTCATTCCCGGCTTGCGGGCAATTCCCGCCGTAATGATCACGATGTCGGAATTCGCGGCATCCTCATAGGAAGAAGTGCCTGTGATGCTGCTGTCGAAGCCCTGCACCGGGCTTGCTTCCAGCATATCGAGCGCTTTCCCCTTTGTTGGATTCTCCAATTGAGGAATATCCAGCAGAACGATATCGCCGAGTTCTTTCTGTGCCAGCATCAGCGCAGTCGTTGCGCCGGTAAATCCGGCGCCGACGACTGTGATTTTCTTACGATGAATGGCCACGATAGTCAAGACCTCCTACATTACATGTTTTTGATGACTTGATCTGCAAACTCAGAGCATTTCACTTCTGTTGCGCCTTCCATCAAACGTGCAAAATCATAGGTAACGGTCTTATTATTAATCGATGCTTCAAGCCCTTTGTAGATGAGGTCAGCTGCTTCCTGCCAGCCCAAATGCTCGAGGAGCATGACGCCGGACAAGATAACAGAACCAGGGTTAACCACGTCCAGATCCGCATATTTAGGAGCCGTACCATGGGTAGCTTCAAAAATCGCATGTCCTGTCACATAGTTGATGTTCGCGCCCGGCGCAATACCAATACCGCCTACTTGAGCTGCGAGGGCATCGGACAGATAGTCGCCGTTCAGGTTCAGCGTCGCAATGACGTCGAAATCTGTCGGACGAGTCAAGACCTGCTGCAAAGCGATGTCCGCGATGGCGTCTTTGATAATGATCTTTCCGCTGTCCTGAGCATCCTTCTGCGCCTTGTTGGCAGCTTCCGTGCCGGACTCTTCTTTAATCCGGTCATATTGGGCCCAAGTGAACACCTTATCGCCGAATTCCTCTTCCGCTACTTCATAGCCCCAGTTCTTGAAGGCGCCTTCCGTAAATTTCATGATATTGCCTTTATGAACTAGGGTTACGCTCTTGCGGCCATGCTTGATCGCATATTCAACCGCAGCGCGAACGAGACGTTTGGAGCCTTCAGCAGATACCGGCTTGATCCCGATACCGGACGTTTCCGGGAAGCGGATTTTGTTCACGCCCATTTCCTTTTGCAGGAACGCAAGCACCTTCTTCACTTCTTCAGAACCTTCTTTATATTCGATGCCCGCGTAGATGTCTTCTGTGTTCTCACGGAAGATAACCATATCTACCAGTTCAGGATGCTTGACCGGAGACGGCACCCCGTCGAAGTAACGTACAGGACGCAGACATACATACAAGTCAAGCTCCTGACGCAATGCTACGTTCAGGGAACGGATTCCCCCCCCGATTGGCGTCGTAAGCGGGCCTTTGATGGCTACAATATACTCGCGGATCGCCGTCAGCGTATCGGCTGGCAGCCACTCTCCGTATGTATTGTAGGCTTTCTCGCCAGCAAAAACTTCATACCAGGCAATTTTCTTCTCGCCGCCGTATGCTTTCTCAACTGCGGAGTCCAGAACACGCTTGGAAGCTCTCCAGATATCGCGGCCTGTGCCATCGCCCTCGATAAACGGAATGATCGGATTGTTAGGAACCTGCAGTTTGCCGTCCTGAATTTCAATTTTTTGCCCTTCTGTCGGCAGTGCAAACTTTTCTAATTTCAACATGTTGATGGTTTCCTCCTCAAGTGAATTAGTAATACTTGTCCGGTCTCCATTCTATCATAGATTGAAGACCGGATGCTTCATTCAATTTACCTCATATCGATCGGAATATAACGTTGATTCGTCGGACCAACATAATCAGCGCGCGGACGAATGATCCGATTGTCATCGAGCTGCTCCAAAATATGAGCCGTCCAGCCCGAGAGGCGGCTGATTGCAAAGATCGGCGTAAAAAGGTCGCTAGGGATGCCCAGCAGCGTATATACGGACGCGGAATAGAAGTCTACGTTCGGCTTCAATCCCTTTTGTCCGGTAACAAGCTCTTCGACCTTCACGGAAATATCATACAGCGTAGAATCGCCCTTCAAGACGCTAAGCTCTCGGGACATCTTCTGCAGATGCTTGGCGCGCGGATCCCCGTTTTTATAAACGCGGTGGCCGAAGCCCATAATTTTCTCCCGGTTGTTCAGCTTATTCTGAATATATCCTTCCGCCTTATCCAGCGTTCCGATTTCGCTAAGCATGTTCATTACGGCTTCGTTAGCGCCTCCATGCAAAGGCCCTTTCAACGTTCCAATAGCCGAAGTAATCCCGGAATAAATATCAGACAGCGTTGCAATGGTTACGCGTGCCGAGAACGTCGAAGCATTCAGCTCATGATCGGCATGCAGCACAAGAGCTTGGTCCAAGGCGCGAACCGCAACCTCATCCGGTTTCTCGCCGGACAGCATATAAAGGAAATTGTAAGCAAGAGATACATCCTTTAATGGCGCAATCGGATCCTTGCCGTCGCGGATGCGTGCATAAGCAGCGATCAGCGTCGGCAGCTGGGCTTGCAGCTTGATCGCCTTCAACTGATTGCTCTCCCGGGAGATATCATTTGCATTCTCATCATACAAAGCAAGAGCCGACACGCCGGTCCGCAGCACGGCCATCGTATTGGCATCCTTTGGATAGAGCTTCATTTGCTCCAGTACCGCTTGAGGTACTGCTGCGTATTCGCTAAGCTGCTGCTGCAGGGTCAACAATTGGGATTTCGTAGGCAATTTGCCGTACCAAAGTAAATAAGCAGTCTCTTCATAACTTGCACGTTCTGCCAGTTCGTCGATATTGATCCCGCGGTAAGCGAGGACGCCGTCATGAATGGAGCTGATCGAGGATGTAGCTGCGACAATACCTTCGAGGCCTTTAGTAGCTGTCATAGTATATCTCTCCTTTGTTACGAATTATGATAAAACTAGCGGATGAAAACATTTACATTTTAAAAGATTAAAATTTTTAAAATATGGCCGGAGGACGCCATTTATGATACAACACTACTCTAAAATGCCTCCTAAATCATCATACTGGATTTACGGAAGCAAGGGAACAATCTGAGAGAAACACGTTTATCAAAATGTTTTATTACAGTGATAAAAGTTTTTTTGTAAACGATTGCAGATTGCAATGACATTGATCACAATGAGTGAAATTTTACAGACATACTCATACTCGTCCATACGCATTAATAGATTTATCTTAGGAAGGAGGAGAACGTGTGAACAACGTATTTGTTAAACGCGTGCTGCGAGGCGCCTGGGTGTGCTCATTGCTTGTGGCCCTGCTGCTGCTTGCTTACTGGCTGATTCCTCTGCTGTACCCCTTCCTGATCGCCTGGTTTGTTGCCTATATGATGAATCCATTCGTTTCATGGCTTGACCGGCATTTCCGCCTTCCCCGCTGGTTATCCGTCATCCTGGCGCTGCTGGTCTATTTCGGGAGCGCAATCATCGTCTTCTCTGCCGCAGTCACCCGGCTCGTCAAAGAATTAATCCATGTTACAGAGTCTCTGGACCTAAGCATCGAGAAATGGAAAAACGCCTTCTTGGAGTGGAGCCAGAACGAAAAGCTTCAAAGCATTCTTAACGAGATCAACCGCTTTATCGCAAGCCATCCCGGTTATTCCAACACCCTGCATAAGAACTTTGATTCCACAGCCGTGAACATCAGCAGCGCCATTTCCCGTGCGGTAGCAAGCCTATTAAACGGTGTCGTCAATTTGCTGACCTCCCTTCCCAGCCTTGGCATCATCGTGCTCGTTATTTTGCTTGCCGCGTTCTTTATGAGCAAAAACTGGAATCAAAATTTGCAGCTGCTCACCCGTTTCATCCCGGAGCCTTTTCAGCAAACAGCCCGGGAGATTTGGAACGACCTGCAAAAAGCCTTATTCGGCTACCTGCAGACTCAGTTTATTATGATTTCAATTACGGCTGTCATCGTATTGATCGGACTATTGATTCTAGGGGTCGAGTCCGCCTTTACCTACGCCCTTTTAATCGGTTTCGTAGATCTTCTGCCCTATCTTGGTGTCGGGACAATCATGATCCCCTGGCTCGTTTATGCTTACGTAAGCGGTGACCTGTCGCTTGGCATTGGATTGTCAATTCTGTACGGCCTGCTTCTCGTCTCGCGCCAGCTTATCGAGCCCAAGGTGCTAGCCACTAGCGTAGGGCTTGAACCATTGCCCGTATTAATCGCCACGTTTGCCGGATTGAAATTATTCGGCGTGCTTGGCTTGATTATCGGCCCTGTATCTCTGGTCATCATCGGAGCAACCATTCGTGCAGGAGTGGTTCGTGACCTCCGAAATTATATCGTCAGCGGGCGGCTCCGCTAAATTTAAATATCTCTTCATTAACAGAAAGAGCCGGGCTCTCGGGAGTCCGGCTGCGTACGGTTTAACGGCGAAAAAATGTAATTTTGCCTTCCTTGATCTTCTTTCCGATCCATTTCATGAGCAGCAGGCGATAAAGCGGTCTGGTCAACGGAAATACCATGGTAAAACCGATGAGATCCGTAATAAAGCCCGGGGCAAGCAGCATGATGCCTCCGGCGAACACGCAAATGCCATCCAGCATCATTCGGCCGGGAACCTGTCCTCCGGTCATTTGCGCCTTTGCGTCAGCCATGACCTTACGTCCTTCGAACTGCATCATCAATCCCCCGATAATCGAGGTAGCTAGGGTAAGAAATATCGTTTTGCCAACTCCGAGCCGCTCACCCACTTCGACGTAAGCCCAAAACTCAGCGACAAACGCCAGAGCAATAATGACAGCGATCCATTTGCGCATGTAAAAACTCCTTTACAATGAAACATCCGGTGCGGATGAGAATGGTCAATAAGAGTATTTTACCGCTTCATGCCCGCTTTTTCAAAGTTTGCTTGCCCGGTCAAATGCCGCGTACCATTCTGGAAACACCTTTTTGAAGGCTACCGGCTTGAAATCCTCACGTCTCACGACATAATGCGAAGACTTCCCTTCAACGCACAGCGTCCCTTCCCCGTTGAAGAGCTCGTAGCCGTAAACCGTCTTGACGCCCCCGTTATCCAAAATCCGGGTCTGAAGAATGACCTCATCTCCATACGTAATGCCCTTATGATATTTCACATTCATCTCGTGAACCGGAGAAATATAGCCTGCCCGCTCCATATCGATATATTTGAATCCCAGATCCTCGCACAGCTTGGTTCGCCCAAGCTCAAACCATCCCAAATAATGGGCGTGATAAATAATGCCCATCATATCGAATTCAAAATATTTCGGAACAATCACCTGCTTGCTGACATACATATGCCTTCTCCTCCTTCTGGTCAGGAAACAAAAAGCAATGGTATCCGGTGTAACTCCGAATGCCCATTGCCTTTGTCCATTTATCCTTAATCGTATATAAGCTATCGCAAATTATTTGCGAACTTGGCCGATTTTAACCAGGTTCGTGGAACCGGAACGTCCTAGCGGTACTCCTGCCGTAATTACGACAAGATCGCCTTCTTTGACTACTCCGCTGTCCAGTCCGCCCTTCATTGCATTATCGAACATCTCATCCGTGGAAGAAGCCACGGCGCCTTTAACAGGCGTCACTCCCCAGTTCAAAGCGAGACGGCGCATGGTGTTGTCCTGTGTCGTCACCGCGATGATCGGAGCTTTCGGGCGATATTTGGACACCATACGGGCCGTATAACCGGTTTCCGTCGAGGTGATGATCGCCTTGGCGTTCAACTCAAGCGCAGAGTTGGCAACAGCCTGGCTGATCGCTTCTGTAACCGTGGTTTGCTGCGCATTGCTCTGTTTAATGAAAATTTCGCGATACTCCAGCGCAGATTCCGCTTTCTCCGCGATGCGGGACATCGTCAAGACAGACTCAACCGGATATTTACCTGCCGCAGTCTCGCCAGACAGCATGATTGCATCGGTACCGTCGAAAATAGCATTCGCAACGTCACTTGCTTCCGCGCGTGTCGGTCTTGGGTTGCGCTGCATGGAATCCAGCATTTGCGTGGCTGTAATAACCGGCTTGCCTACCCGGTTACATTTCTCGATCATTTTCTTCTGAGCAAGAGGTACGTCCTCCGCTGGAATTTCAACCCCAAGGTCTCCGCGGGCAACCATCAAGCCGTCCGAAACCTCCAAAATTTCATCCAAATTGTCGATCCCTTGCTGGTTCTCAATTTTGGAGATGATCTGAATGTGGGATGCATTGTTACGCTCGAGCAATTGACGGATCTCAAGAACGTCGCTAGCTTTACGTACGAAGGATGCGGCAATGAAATCGATGCCCTGTTCAATCCCGAATAGAATATCGTTAGCGTCTTTCTCAGTGATGCCCGGAAGGGAGATGTCAACTCCAGGAACGTTAACGCCTTTCTTGCTCTTGATCGGACCGCCGTTGATTACGCGGCACTTGATTTCCGTACCTTGGATATCAACTACGGTTAGGCCAATCAATCCGTCATCGATTAGAATGGTCGAACCAACTTCCACGTCATGAGGAAGATTTTGATAAGTGATCGAGATGCGATCCTTGTCACCGAGGATCTCCTCTGTCGTCAAGGTAATGAACTCATCCTGAACAAGCTCAATCGGTTCTTCCTTCAGTTTGCCGGTGCGGATTTCCGGACCTTTCGTATCTAGCAGTATGGCGACTGATTTCCCCAGCTCTTCGCTCGCTTGGCGAATCACTTTGATCCGATTGCCATGCTCCTCAAAATCTCCATGGGAGAAGTTCAGGCGAGCGACGTTCATTCCGGCCATGATCAATTTCTTGGTGTTCTCTAACGATTCGCTTGAAGGACCGATAGTACATACGATTTTTGTTTTGCGCATTTGGGTTTCCTCCGTTTTGTTTTGTTCTCTCTATATCGTCTTTTCCAACATCTAAATTTACTACAGTTTTCCCATTTTGTATAGGAAGTTTGTCATATCGTCAAGATCTGAAGCATTTTATACTACTCCTTGCCCACTGTCGCAGCGTCTGCTACGGCGCTCTTTTCTGCGTCTTTTTCGCTTTCAGCTGCAGATTCGGGGGCGGTGTCGCCTGCGTTTGGCCGGTCATCCGCTGCAGCATCTTCCGTAGGCTTGCCGGATTTGCGCGCCTCGGCAAAACGGCCGATCTTCCGGAATTTACGGTACCGGTCCTCCAGAAGCTCGTCCGCATTCAACACAGACAATTCCTCAAGCTGGCGCAAGAGAGCATTCTTGATCGATTCCGCCGTAGACTCGTAATCCCGATGGGCTCCCCCGCGGGGCTCAGGCACGATTTCTTCAATGACCTCCATCGACAGCAGGTCTTGTGCCGTAATTTTCATCGCTTCCGCGGCCTGATCCGCTTTGGAGGCGTCCTTCCACAAGATGGAGGCTGCTCCGTTCGGAGAAATAACGGAGTAGATCGCGTTCTCCAGCATGACGACCCGGTTTCCGACGCCTAGCGCAAGAGCGCCTCCGCTGCCGCCTTCGCCAATGACTACGCATACAACGGGCACGCGCAGCGTCGCCATATCGCGAAGATTGCGGGCAATCGCTTCGGATTGGCCACGCTCCTCAGCGGTAATGCCAGGGTAAGCTCCCTTCGTATCGATGAACGTAATGATCGGGCGTTTGAACTTGTCCGCCTGCTGCATTAATCGCAGCGCCTTGCGGAACCCTTCCGGATGCGGACTTCCGAAGAAACGGGCTATGTTATCCTTCGTGTCCTTGCCCCGCTGCTGCCCGATGACCGTTACCGGCATACCGTTCAATTTGGCCAATCCGCCAACAATGGCCAGATCATCGCCAAATACGCGGTCACCATGCAATTCGATGAAATCGGTAAAGATGAGATTTATCAAATCAAGCGACGTAGGGCGCTGATGATGACGCGCCAAATGCATCTTCTGGGAAGGTGAAATATTGCTGTAAATCTCGTCCTCAAGCTGCTTGTAGCGCTCCTCCAGTCTGGCGATTTCTTCTGTGAAATCGATTCCCTTCTCATTGCCAAACTGCTCAAGCTCCTGAATCTTCTCGCGAAGCTTTACCAGGGACGTTTCAAAAGGCAATTCTCCAGCCACTTATACTCCTCCCTTCACGCCGTGCAGGTCAAGCAGTTTGCATAGCGTCGCCTTGATCTCTTTGCGATGGACGACCATGTCCAGCTGCCCATGCTGCAAATTAAATTCCGCTGTCTGGAAATCGTCCGGCAGCTTCTGGCGAATCGTCTGCTCAATGACGATCCGGCCTGCAAAGCCAAAGACCGCTCCTGGCTCAGCAATAATAATATCTCCAAGCATGGCAAAACTAGCCGATACGCCCCCTGTGGTCGGGTCCGTAATGACCGAAATGTAAAGTCCGCCTTGTTCATTCAGCCGCGCCAGAGCCGCGCTGGTCTTGGCCATTTGCATCAGGCTCAGAATACTCTCCTGCATACGGGCGCCTCCCGATGTGGAGAAAATAATAAGCGGAAGCCGTTTCTCTATAGCAGCCTCAATCGCACGGGTAATCTTCTCGCCGACGACGGAGCCCATGCTCCCCGTAAAGAAATCGAAGCTCATGACGGCTACGACCGCAGGCAAGCCTCCGATCGTTCCTTGTCCGGTGACCACCGCCTCGCGGAGGCCCGATTTCAGTGTCTGCTGCTCCAGCTTCGTGGCATAGCCCGGGAACTCCAAAGGATCCACGGAAATCAGGTCAGCATCATATTCAACGAAGCTGCCCTCATCCAGTGTAATGCGAATCCGGTCAAGCGCATTCAGCCGCATGTGGTATCCGCATGAAGGACATACCTTCAAGTTCTTTTCCAGCTCTTTGCTGTACTGAATACTCCCGCACTTGCCGCATTTATTCATCAGGCCTTCTGGAATTTCGCGCTTGGGCCTTTCCTCCGGCTGTACACTGTCTTCATTCCCTAAACTTCCTGAAGGAATGGTCGCGTATTTTCTTTTTTTATGGAACAAATCTTTAAACACAACTACACCTCTTCAGCCGTTAATTTATTAGGCCGCACCTACAGTCAAGGATACATCGCTTTACTGATTTGCCCTCACCTTGTACTCAAGGATGCAAAATGGAATTCAGCACTTCTTGAACCTCTTCGAGCTCACCCGAAGGAACCAATATTTCAAACTGCTGTTTCGATAAATTGACAGGACGTGTTTGGACGAGAAAGCCTTCTTCCGTAAGCCTCGATTTAATCATATCCGCAATTTTGGCGGTAGGCGCAATATACATTACAGTCCACATGTCCTTACCAAAGCCCCCTAACCTTTCGTTTTGAGCCCGTATAATAGAGTAATGATAACATAATTTTCAAAAATCCCGCAACAAAGGGGCAAAGCTAATTTACAATGAACAAGTGGACTATGCTAAAAGGAGCTTCAAGGCGCGGAATAATCATTCGCCGAATCGCTCTTATGGGCAATCCGCGCCGACGCCGCAGCCGCCAGCCCTGCAACCAAGTCATCAAGAAAAACGTGAATACTTTCCCCTTTTTTGTTATTCAGCTGGCCTATAATTTTGGGCTTAACCTTGTCCAGGTAGCCAAAGCTCGTCAGCCCGATCATGCCGAACACGCTGGTAATGCCCAGCGCCATCGTCTCATCGACGCCATAGAGCGGCTCATCGGCCTCCATGATCGCCTGCAGCGGCTCCGGCAAAAGCTTTTTCTCCGCCAGTTCATCCAGCGCAATCCCTGTATATAAGGTATATTGAACTTCCCGTTTCTGCAAGACGGCCTTCACGCTGTCCAGGCATTTCTCCATCGTCAGATCGGCATGATAGACCGCCTGCAGCGAATATACGATCTCAGCGATATCCTCCAAAGTAACCCCTCTGCGGAGCAGCTGGGCCTTGGCAATTTCATACGACATCCGTCATTCCTCCCGCATTTCCCAAAGTTCGCGTACTTATGTCTCCGTCTGTCTTTCGCCATCTTCCCAACAACTTTCGAACCTCCCGCCGGCTCCGCGTCTATCATTGCCAGAAGATGATTGAGATTGATAAATAGCGGATCGAGTTCAGCCAGAGATGATAGGGGACAACACAGATGCTGTGTTCATAAGTGTATGCAGGGACTGCTCAGAATGTTCGTAAAAACTGTCGTGAAAATATGTTAATAGAGCAGCAGGCAGGAGAATTGCAGCCCGCCATGCACCGCCGTCATTTAATGGCTGGCAGAGTTAAAGCGGGTCATTCGGCAATTAAAATTAAAAAGAGCCTTATTCTGAAATGCGGAATAAGGCTCTTCCAACTTAATTCAAAACGATTCTCCCCACTTCCCTGTCCACTGCGGCCTATAAGGCTCCAGAAGGTGCTTCTAGCGGCTTCAGTCAGGACTCAGGCATAAAACTACTCCTTGATTAAGAGGCGGGACGCTTGAAGCGTCTGTGCGGTCCTGACAGACACTGGCCAACAGACGGTATACAGGTTAAGCATCCTATCAGAAGATAATAGATTCCGAGCGGCGGAAGACCCCGTACGGCAAGCGCTGCTATTTAATTCTGACCGTTCCGGCGCCGAGCATGTGCTCCATCTCCTGAAACAGCTCAGGCGATGGCTTGATGCTGTAGCGCTCGCTCAGCGCAAGCAGCTTCCCGGTGCTCTCATAATAGAGCACCGTGGCCACGGGCCCTGGATGAAGCTGAAGCAGCGCCTTCAGCTTCTCCAGCAGGCGGGCGTTCTCCGCCGCCGCCGAAATCTTGATGAAGACGCGCTGCGCCGGCGTCTTCGCATCGCGGGCGCCTGCGGCCGCCCGCTCATGGGGCTGCGCGGCCAATCCGGCCGCAGCCCCGGGGGCCTCGCTGCGCTGCGCTGCAGCCGTGCGGGACGCCGCCGCCAATGCGGCGTCAGACCCGCGCCGGGCTGCAGGCTGCGGCTGCGCGTTGGCCCCGCCCGCGCCGCGGGTGCCGCCCCGCGGCTGCGCCGAAGCTGCGCCAGGCTCGCGGCGCTAAGCGGCGCGAGCTCGTCGGCCAGCAGCTTGAAGCCTTCGTCCTGCTGCTGGACGGTGGCGCGCAGCGCCAGCAGGGCGCCCTTGGCGACCAATTCCCCGCTGCGCCGCCACACCTCGGGAAAGAGCACGACCTCGCAGCGCTCGACCTGATCCTCCAGCTCCATGAAGGCCATCGCCTTGCCCTGCTTGGTCGTGATCGCCTTCACCGATACGACCATGCCGGCGACAATTATCCTGCTGCCGTCAGGACTCTCCGCAAGATCCATCAGCCGGTCGATTCCTTCGCCGTCAAGCAGCTCGTCATAATCGTCAAGCGGATGGCCGGACAGATACAAGCCTAACAGCTCCCGCTCCAGATCCAGCTGCTGCCCCGCGCTAAACGGAGGGATGTCGGGGTATTCAATGTTCCAGTTTGGCGTCTCCACAAAATCAAATAGCTGAATTTGCAGATCCTCCCGCTCTTTCCGCCATTTCAGCGCCGCTTCCACCGTCTCGTCCAGCATGGCGAGCAGCTGGGCCCGGTGGCCCGGCAGCGAATCAAAAGCACCGCCCTGGATCAGGGACTCAATCACGCGCTTGTTGCAGGTGCGAAGATCGACCCGCCGGCAAAAATCGAGCAGGCTGTCGAAAGGCCGCTCCCGGCGCTCCCGCAAAATACTCTCCATCGCCTGAGTGCCGACATTCTTGATCGCGGCCAGGCCAAAGCGGATCACTCCCTGCAATCCCTCTTCGGCAGCAGGAGCGGACGTTTCTGCAGCCCCAGATTCCTCCACATCATAAGCTGCGGCCGTTTCCGCGGCTTCCAAAGGCTTGTCTGCCTGGGTGGCTTCCAGCGGTGCACCCGCCAGAGCCGTTTGCCGTACCGCCTCCCCGTCAGTGGCTGCGGCTAACCGCGGCGTAAATAAAATACCGCTCTCATTTACGTCCGGAGGAAGCACCGTGATTCCCATCCGGCGGCATTCGATAATGTACTCGGCCACCTTGCGGTGGCTGCCCATAACTGCTGTCAGCATCGATGCCATGAAATAAACCGGATAATGCGCCTTCAAATATGCCGTCTGGAATGCCAGAACCCCGTAGGCTGCAGCATGTGCGCGAGGAAATCCATAGTCGGCGAAACGTACGATCATGTCGTAGACCGCGTTCGCATCCTCTGCTTGGTATCCCTGGGCCAGGCTTCCCGACACAAAATGGCCCCGCTCTTCATCCAGTACCTCGCGTTTCTTCTTCGAGACGGCCCGGCGCAGCAAATCGGCTTCGCCGAGTGAAAAACCGGCCATCTTCGAAGCGATCTGCATAATTTGCTCCTGATAAACGATAATGCCATACGTGTCCTTCAAAATCGGGACCAGATCGGAATGCGGATATTCCACCGCGGTCTGCCCGTGCTTGCCTGCGATAAATTTCGGAATGAACTCCATCGGACCCGGCCGATACAAGGCGAGAACAGAAATGATATCTTCGAACGTGGAGGGCTTCAAATCCTTGAGCACCCTCCTCATCCCCGCAGACTCCAGCTGGAATACGCCCGTCGTCTCTCCCCGGCCAAGCATTTCATACGTCAGCGGGTCGTCATCGGAAACCCGGCGAAAATCGGGCACCTCCCCTTCCTGCTCGCGGATCCAGTTCATACAGCGCTCGATGATCGACAGCGTCCGTAATCCCAGGAAATCCATCTTGAGCAGCCCGATCGCTTCCAGATGCTCCATGGAGTACTGGGTAAGCGGCGTTCCTTCGCCTCCAGCCTGCAGCGGCACCGTATCCGTCAGCGGATCCCGCGAAATGACGACGCCGGCAGCATGAGTGGAAGCGTGGCGCGGCATTCCCTCCACCTTCCGAGCCATGTCCAGCAGGCCCTGAATGCGCTGCTGCGACTCATAGAGTCCCTTCAGCTCAGGGCTCTCCCGGATCGCACGCTCGATCGTCATGCCAAGGCTACCGGGAATCAGCTTCGCAACTTTATCTACTTCGCCGAACGGGATGTTCAGCGCGCGGCCGACGTCCCGCACCGCAGCCCGCGCTGCCATCGTGCCGAACGTAATAATTTGCGCCACATGCTCGGCGCCGTATTTGTCTGCCACATAAGCGATAACTTCGTCCCGCCGCTCATCGCTGAAATCGATATCGATATCCGGCATCGTCACCCTTTCAGGATTAAGGAACC